>CANJCO010000020.1 GCA_947473045.1 Myxococcales bacterium
CGGTCGCAGCTGCGAGCGTCGACGAAATCTCCGCGACACTCGAGGCGCGCCTGCGGCGAATGGCGTCGCTCGGCGTGGCAACCGTGGAGATCAAGAGCGGCTACGGCTTGCTACCCCGCGAGGAAATCAAGCTGCTCACGGCCATCGCAGCGGCACGCGCGCGCGCCGACCTGCCGAGGGTTGAGGCAACCTATCTCGCGCTGCACGCGATCCCGAAGAGTTGGACCCGAGGACGGGACCACTACGTCGCGAGCGCGGTTGCGCTCGTCGATGAGATTGCCGAGCGCGGGCTCGCGCGATTCGTCGATGCTTACGTCGATCCGCACGCGTTTTCGGTGCACGAAGCTCGAAAGCTCGGACAAGCTGCGTTGGCGCGCGGCCTGGGCGTGCGGCTGCACGCGGGACAGTTCGGTGACATCGGCGGCGCCGAGCTGGCTGCGGAGCTTGGCGCGCTGAGCGTCGATCACCTTGAGCACGTCAGCGCGCGAGGCATCGAGGCGCTCGCCGGCGCGGACGTCGCCGCTTGCTTGCTGCCCGTCGCCAGCTTCACGCTCGGACAGACCCCGCCGCCTGTAGCCGCGCTGCGCAAGGCGGGCGTTCGTCTCGTCGTCGCAAGCGACGCAAATCCCGGGACCGCGCCCACCGAAAGCCTCCCACTAGCGATCGCGCTCGCGGTGCGCAACTACGGTCTCAGCCCAGCCGAGGCGCTCATCGCCGCCACACGAAACGCGGCGGTTACGCTCCGCGGGCGCGCAACAGGCACCCTGCGCAATGGAGGCCCTGCCGACCTCACCTCCTGGGACCTCCCACATGAGACCTGCATCGCCCAGCCGTGGGGCACCTCACGCGCCCGCCTCGTGCTGCGCGACGGGATCGCGATCGCGAACCTACAAATCCGCGATCGCCTCGCGTAGGCGCGCAACGCCCTCAAGGACGCGCGGCAGCGGAGCCGAGGAGTAGCAGAGCCGGGCGCTCGTTGAGAACGCTTCGCCGAACGCCTCGCCGGGCGCGAGCAAAACGCCGCGAGCAACCGCCAGCTCGAGCAGGCGGCGAAGGGGCCTGCCGCCGAGCAGCTCAGAGAAATCCACGAACAAATAGACGCCCCCTTCGGCCGGGCGGAAGCGTGCGCCGGAGCCCTCGAACGCGACAGACACGGAGTCGCGCGCCCGGAGGTAGTCGGCTCGCGCTTCGGCGACCCACGCCTCGTCTCCGAGCGCTGCGAGCGCCGACCGCTGCATGAGCACCGGAACGTTGAACACCGAGTGGGTCGAGAGCTTCCGCATCGCAGACACGACGCCAGCGGGCGCGAGCACGTAGCCGACGCGCGCTCCGGCGAGCGCGTGGCTCTTCGAGAACGAAAACGCGCTGATCGTTCGCTCGGCCATGCCGTCCTCACGCGACAGCGCATGGTGGTCGCTCGCGAAAGCATAGTCTGCGTAGACTTCATCGGCGATCACCCACAAGTCGTGCTTGACGGCGAGCCGGCCGATCGCGGCCAAATCGCTGCGCGACAGCACGCGCCCGTCGGGGTTGTTGGGCGTAATCATGTAGATTGCACGCGTCTTCGGGGTGAGCGCACGCTCGAAGGCCTCGGCTGCATCGGCGTCGCTTTCACGCCGGACCACTTCGATAACCCTCGCCCCGGTGCTGGCGACGATGCCGTGAGCGAGCGGCCAGTAGGGGGCGGCGAGCAAGGCGTCATCGCCGGGCCCGAGCACAACGCGAGCGGCGCACGAGAGGGCGTGCGTGGCGCCGACCCCGAGCTGCACGTTTGCGGCGCCCGACATTCCGGCAAACCCCCTGCCCTTGCTCGCGGCGTAGACGCACAGCGCGTCACGAAGCTCGGCGAGTCCGACTGTGGCGCCGTAAGCGTAGAGGTCTTCGTCGCGCGCGCCGGCGAGCTGAGCCTCGTAGCGGGCGGCTGCCGGCGGAGCCCGATGCGTATCGCCGATGTGCAGAGGCACGAGATCGCCCCCACCCGCCCGGCGCGACGCGATCGCGGCCTCCAGCTCTGCGAACATCGACGGACGGATCGCGGTTACGGCAGCAGCGAGGGAGGGCATTGCCTGCAAACGGTAGCAAGCGCCCGCCAAGCGCGCTGAACTTCGGCAGCAGGCTCAGTCGGGATGCCGTCCGAGCCCTGCGGGCGGGGCCGCGACCCACGCGCCTTTGCGCAGCGAAAGCGCCGCGAGGGCAAACAGCGTCGCCGCGTAAGGGAGCATGGCGACGACATCGTGCAAGGCGCGCGACTCGCCCTGGAGCGAGCCTTCGAGTGCGTCGAGTGCGGCGAACGCAACGCACGCGAGCGCGGCGCGTCCGGGGCGCCATCCGGCGACGATGACCGCGGCAAGCGCGATGAAGCCCCGACCGCCGCTCATGCCTGACTGAAATTGGTGTTGTTCGAACGACAGCGCAGCGCCGCCGAGGCCGGCGAGCGCACCGCCAAGGCAGACCGCGGCGACGCGCGTTCGATCGACATCGACGCCAGCGCTCGCGGCGGCGAAGGGTGACTCTCCGCACGCCCGCAAGCGCAGCCCGAAACGCGTGCGCGCCAGCACGAACATGACGGCGATCGACGCAGCGACAGAGGCGATAAACAGGGGGCTCGCGACTGCGCGCACGAGCATCGCCCCACCGCCTGCGCCGGTCGCGCCGAAGCGAAAGCCCTCGATCGACGGAGAGTTGGAGCTCGAGTCGTAGAGCGCACGAAGCACGACGCGCGTGCCGCCGGCAGCGGCGAGATTGAGCGCGATGCCACTGACGATCGCGTCGATGCGGCCCTTGACGACGAGCAGCGCGTGAAGCATCCCGATCGCGCCGCCGGCGACCGCGCCGCCCAGCACGCCGAGCAAGGCGCTACCTGTCGCGTGCGCGACCGCGACCGCGGCGAGCGCTCCAGAGAGGAGCGTGCCTTCGAGCGCGATATTGACCACGCCGCTCCGCTCGCTCACGACCCCGCCTTGCGCCGCACAGATGTAGGGCACGCTCGCGCCGAGCGTCTGCGCGAGCATCGAAGCGGAGAAAATCGCCGCGAGCGCGCTCACGGTTGCGCCTTCGCCGCAGCCGCAGGCCGAGGCATGCGTGCCATGAAGGCCCTCACGCGCGCGTCGCCGAGAGCGACCGCGACGATGACGACCGCCTGAACGACCTGCATCGACTCGCGGGGAATGTGAGCGTTGAGCGCGAGGCCTCCCTGATCGAGCGTACCGAAGAGAAGCGCCGCCAGGATGAGCCCCGACGTGCGGCCGCGGCCGAGAAGCGCGACCGCCAGTCCGGTGAAGCCGGCGCCCGCGCCGAGCCCGCCCTCATAGTATCCCTTGTAGCCCATCACGGTCGCTGCGCTGGCGAGACCGGCGACGGCGCCCGAGACGATCAGCGCCTCCGCGAGGCGCCGCGGAACGGAGATCTTCTCGGCGGCGCAGGCGACAGGGTTCAGCCCGACGAGCCACTGCTCGCGACCCGCGCGGCTGCGGGGCCAGAGCACCGTCGCCAGAAGCAGGACCACGAGGGCCACGAAGACCGAGGTGTTCGCCGCGCTACCGCGGAGGCTCGGCAAAAACGCCTCGAGGCGCGGGAGGCGCGCGCCTTTCGCGATGTCAGCGGAGCGAACGGTGCCCTTCTCGGCGAGACCGAGCCCGAGCGCGACGCCTACGAGCGCGTCGGCAATGCGGTTGGTCATAATCGTGGAGATCACCTCGTGCGCGCCGAGCTTCGCGCGCAGAAGCGCCGGAACGGCGGCCCAAAGTGCCCCGGCGATTGCAGCGCAGCCGAGCATGAGAGGAACAGCCAGCAGCGCAGGGGTAGACGCCCCGAGCGAAGCGCCCACGGCGGCGATGACGAGACTCGCGATCGTCATCTGCCCCTCTGCGCCGATGTTGAAGAGCCCCGCGCGCAGCCCGATGTGCACCGCGATTCCGCAGAACAGGATGGGCGTCGCCTTGAAGATCACCTGCCCCGCTCCGTACGCCGTTCCCCATGTTCCGCCAACGAGCAGCCCGGCCATCTCGCGGGGCGACTCACCGTGCAGCCACACGATCACGGCGAAGGCGAGCCACCCGGCGGCGAGGCCCGTCACGACGCTGAGCGCCTCGGCCTCGTGTTCGCGCTTCATGCGGCCCCTTCTTCGCCGAGCATGAGCTCACCGAGTCGCTCGTTCGTGGCGCCGGGATCGACTTGCTGGGCGATGCGGCCGCGCACCATCACGGCAATGCGATCGGAGAGCGCGCGCAGCTCGTGCAGATCGGAACTGATGACAAGCACGCCCACGCCTCGCGAAGCGGCCGCCCGAATGCGCTCGTGAATGAGACGTGCAGCGCCGATGTCGACCCCGCGCGTCGGGTGCGCGGCCACCAGAAGCTTCGCCCGATCGCCGGTGCGCGCGAGGGCGCGCGCGACGACGACTTTCTGTTGATTGCCGCCGGAGAGGCCGCGAGCGAGCAACGACGGATCGCCTGGTTCGACCGCTCCGAGGGTCAACCTCGCGTGCGCTGTCGCTCGAAGCGCAGACGCATCGAGGACGCCGAATCGGCTCAGCGCGGCGTGCTCGCCGAGCACAAGGTTGTCTGCTACCGGAGCGTCGAGCACGAGCCCCTCCTGATGGCGATCTTCGTGCACCACGCTGGCGGCGGCGACGTCGACGCGCCCTGAATCCGCGTGCTCGAGGCCGGCGATCAGTCGCGTCAGCTCGCGCTGGCCGTTCCCTTCGACGCCCGCGACGCCCACGATTTCACCGGCGTGCACCTTCAAGGTCAGGCCGCGCAGCGCGCGCCCGAGTCGCACGTCGTCCAGATCGAGCACGACCGTCCCGCACGCGCGCGGAGGCGCGGCGGGCTGCGCCGGAGCGTCTTCCCCCATAACCGCCGCGGCTAGCGCGCGAAGCTCGCGCTCCGCGTCGTCGTGGTCAACATCGCGCGACAGCACGAGCTGACCGTGGCGCATGACCCGCACGGTCTGCGCGTGCGCGACCACTTCATCGAGCTTGTGTGTCACGACGATAACGGTGCGGCCGGCCGCCACCAGACGCGCGAGCATCTCGTACAGGGCGTCGGCCTCGCGCGGCACAAGCACGGCGGTCGGCTCGTCGAGCACGACGACCCGCGCGCCTTTGTAGACCACGCGCGCGATTTCGAGGCGCTGCCGGTCACCGATGCCCAGCTCGCGGACCCGCGCCGCAGGGTCGAGCGTCACGCCGAGCTCCCGGGTGACCTCCGCCAGCCGCCGGCGCGCCTCCGCCTCGTCGAGCAGGCCGCCGCGAAGAGGCTCCGCGCCAAGCATCACGTTTTCGAGCACGGTCATCGCCTCGACGAGCGCGAAGTGCTGCTGCACCATCCCGATGCCCCGCGCGATGGCGGCGCGCGGCGTGTGGGGCGACAGCGGCTGGCCATCGATCGCAACCGAGCCCGCGTCAGGCGCGACCAGCCCACAGGCGAGCTTCAGGAGCGTGCTCTTGCCCGCGCCGTTCTCGCCGATCACAGCGTGCAGCCGCCCGCTCTCGAAGCACGTCGAGACAGCGTCTACGGCAAGCGTCGCCCCGTATCGCCTGGTGACTGCGCGGGTCGCGAGGACATCCACCGCTCGAACGTTATCACTGCAAGCGCGCTCGACGGCTGGTGAACGACATGCCGCCGCGATCGTCGCGCACGACGAACCAAAGCAGAACCGGGCGGGCCGCATCGCGCTTGTCGAGCGCGAGCACCGTGAGCAGCGTTCCGTCGGCGTCGGGACGCTGGAAGTCGTCGCGCAGTTGACCCTGCGAAGTGAAGAAGAATCCGACGAGATCTTCGGTTTGTCCGAAGTATTGCTCAAAGCTCGCCGCCGCCACGTCGAGCTGCAGGGCGTGCTGCCCCTCGGCGCCGCAGTCGGCCACTGAAGCCGCGTCGCACGATCGGAGCGCCCGCACTTCGTCTGCCGGCCAGATCACCCCGTCGACGCGCAAGCGCGCGAGCAGCGGGTTGTGGTTTCGGAGCCCTCGCACGACGGTGACGCGCTTTTCGCCCCAGACGAAGCCGCTGCGCCCCACGTCCGCTCCGGCGCTATTTTGACAGCGCACCGGCGACAGCGGCGTGCGCTGCGCCGTGATCGTGCCGGCGCAGGCCGCGAACACGACGCCAACGGAGCCGACAGGCGCCTCGGGGGGGACAGCGTCGAGCGCGCTGTCGGGAACCGTAAAGCCGAAAGACTCTCCGCTCGTTTGAAACGAAATAACCGAGTCGGCACAAGCGCCGATTTCGGCGCTCCCCGGATTCACGCACAGCCCCCAGGCGATCTGCACGGGTCGCCCGTCACCGTTCGGATCGGCCAGGAGCATTTCGAGGTGCACCGATTCGCCAGGCTCGGCAAACGGCTTGTCGGCCGATACGGCGAGCACCCGCAGCGTATTGACCAAGCTCGGCGGATCGTAGCTGCTCGCCACGCAACCGCCCGCAAAAATAGCCAAAAACGCGCTCGATCGCCGCAAACTCACAGCTCACCCCGCAGACCAAAATTCGGCAAAATAGGCAGTCCCTTTACCGGTATCGACACCGAGTCGTCGTAGGTTGTCGCATATCCTTCTACGTTGCGACGATTGGTGGCGTTCATGACATCGAGATAGGCGCTCACGTTTGCGCCGCGTCCGAGACGCCATTTTTTCTCGACGCGAACGTCCATTGAAAAGAACGCTGGCATCCGCGCAGACAGCACCGGCCGCTGTTCGACGGGCGAATAGTCGCCCGCGTCCGCGTCGAACGCACCTCCCAGAACGGGCGTAAATGGGTTACCGGTGACGTAGCGCACGCGGGCGCCGATCTCCCACCCCGCCCCGAGGCGGTAGCTGGCGAGGGCCGACAGCACGTGCGTCTGGTCGTAGGTGAAGGTGGCCAGCGGCAGCTCCGGCAACGCGCGCCGCTCGCTGCGCGAGACAGTATAGGCCAGCCACCCCATGAGACTGGCATCCGCCCTGTATTTCAGCAAAAGCTCGGTGCCGTACGCGAATCCGTCGCCCTCGTTTCCATAACGGAATCCGCTCGCAGCCGCGCCGTCGGGCCTCCGCGACACGAGGTCGTACAAGCGCTTGTAAAACGGTTCGATCGACAGCTCGACGCGGTGCGCGAGCTCTACTTCGACGCCCATCGACACCTGTCCGCTGCGCGCGAGGTGAAGGCCAGGCGTGCCGAACTGCGGATCGTTTTCGTAGACTTGCGGCTGCTGCGAATAAAGCCCCGCAGAGGCCTTGAGCGACAGCTTCGGATCTGCGGACGCGAGGTAACGCGCGGTGGCACGAGGCTGAGCGGCGATGATCGGCACGTCGCTGAAGGACTCTGCGCGAAGCCCGATGATGAGCTGCAGCGCCGAGGAGGGACGCGCGTCGAGGCTGGCAAATGCGGCGGGATTGACGAAGCCCCAGGTGCGCTGTTGTTCGAGGCGCTTGCGACCGAACAGCGGCCCGGTGTCGGGCTCGCCGTCGGCGGGGACCGCAGGGAAGCTGAGCCCCAGCTCGTAGCTTCCGCCCTCGACGTCGAGGCCCGTGAGGAGGCGCAGGCGACGGCTGAGCGGAACGTCGAGCTGCGCTCTGGCCGCGGCGCGGTAGACATCGTTGTGTCCGTCGAGCAAGCGACCGAGGCTGATAGAGACTGCGTCGTGTCCGAGCGACGCCTGCGCGAGCCAGCGCGCACCGCTCTGCAGCTTGCCGTCTGCGCGCACCGAGCCGCGCCAAAACACCGTCGCGTTTTGGAGCTCGCCGGTGAAGCCGGGATCGGTCCCCGACGACGGCGGCAGGATGACCGCCAGCCGATCATCCGAGCCGAGGAACGTGGCGCGGAGCTTGGCGTGAGCGCCCAGGTCGCGCTCGATCATGGCCTGATAGTCGTAATAGACAGGCGCGGCCGTTACGCCGAGCGCGAGTTTGTCGGCCACCAGCGGAAACCACGCGTCGATGTAGCTGCGCCGCGCGGCGACGAGGACGCGCGTGTGCGGGTCGAGCGCTGTTTCGACGAGCGCGCGGGCATCGAGCAAGTCGACCTTCGCCACCGCGTGGGTGCCTTCGCGGGTCGGGCTTCGCAACCCGAGATCGATCACTCCACCGATGCCTCGCCCGAAGGAGACGTCATAGTTGCCAGGGTAGATGTCGAGTCGCTCGACGAGCTCAGTCGGGACGATCGCCGACAGGCCGCCGAAATGAAACGCCAGCGGCACGCTCGCTCCGTCGATGAAGACTTGCGAGTCCTGCGGCGATGAGCCGCGCAGGATGATCAGACCGCTGAACGCAGGCGCGCGCGCGACTCCGGGCAGCGCCTCGACGGTGCGAATCGCATCGCCTCCGGTGCCCGGAATCGTCTCGATTTCGCGGTGATCGAGGGTGCGACGCGTTGGGCTCTGCGTGGCCTTGTCGCCGGCGACGTGCACGACCTCGGGATCTGCGACCGGGGCGACCGGCGCCGGGAGGATCGGCGCAGCCGGGGGCTCGCGCGGCAGCGGAGTCGCGGGCGCACGCGGGGGGCACGCGAGCGCGATCCTGAGCTTGATTCGGCTCCGGATCGCCTTGCCATCGCGCGTCGCCGGACGGAGCCGGTAGCGGCGCGCCGCGTCGAGCGCCACCTCGTCGAGCGCATCGCGGCCCGCCGCGACGAGGGTCGCGTCGGTGACGAGCCCGCTGGCGTCGACCGTCACAATCACGTCGGCGTCGCGCGCGCTCCCCTCGCAGTCGGCCGCGTAAACGGGCCCCGCCGCAGTCTCGATGACGGGCGGTGTTATGGCGTCGGCGCTCGCCGTCCCGGCGGCGACAACCACCGTCGCGGCCAGAGCGTAGGCGAGGCAGGTGCGCACGACGCAAGCCGCTGTAGGCGAAGTGGGCGCCGATGCAAAGCCACGGCAGGCTCGCGCGCGCCGCTGGGGTGCACTAACCTGCCCCGCGTGGCTGACCCGACGACGCACAAACACTTCCTCGAATACCGCGAGCGCTACGTTTACTTCGGGCGCAACAACACGCCGCGCTTCGACTACGACACGTTCGAGGCGCTGCACAAAGAGCACGTCGCGCTCGCAGCCAGAGGACGCGCGCGCGACGACGAGGAAGAAGCCCGCTTCGAAGAGCTGGCCGAGGCGCTCTTTCGCGATTGATGCGCCGCGATTGAGCCGCCGCGGTTGATCAGCCGGCCGCGGCGCGCTTGATGGCCGACAGCGGCAGCGCTGAGACGTGGGCCGGAGCGCTGGCGTCCTTCGACTTCCGACGAGCGACCGGCAGGCCAGCGTGAAGCTTCGCTCCCTCGAGGATGACCTCGCACAGGCTCCCGTAGTCGATTCCGGCGCCCTGCGCGATCTTCGGCAGCAGCGACGTAGGCGTCATGCCCGGCAGCGTGTTCACCTCGAGCACGTACTCATTTTCGCCCGCCGTCACGAGCAAGTCGACGCGGCAGGCGCCGGTCACGCCCAGCGCCCGTACGGCGCGCTCGGCGAGGTTCATCACGCCGCGAGCGCGCACCGAAGGCAGGCGCGGAGGTGTGACATATTCCGTCATACCGGGCGTGTATTTCGCGTGGTAGTCGTACAGACCGCTCTTCGGGACGACCTCGATCGCGCCGAGAACGCGGCCGTCGAGAACGCCCACGTGCACTTCCATCGCCGTGACGAAGCGTTCGACGAGCGCAGAGTCGTCGTGCTCGAGGGCAGTCGCGATGCCCGCTTGGAGCTCGGAGAGGTTGCAGGCCTTGGTGACGCCA
This sequence comes from Myxococcales bacterium, assembly GCA_947473045.1. GTDB lineage: Bacteria > Myxococcota_A > Polyangia > Polyangiales > Polyangiaceae > JANYHY01. The sequence goes on from CANJCO010000020.1 coordinate 9,696, forward strand.
ACGCTCGAACCTTCGGCGCGCGGCTTGACGATCACGGGGAAGCCGAAGCTGCCGTGGAGCTCCTCGAGGTCGTCCAGATCGCTCCGCGAAGCGACGTAGTACGGGGGCGTCGGCACGTTGTGCAGTCGGAACAGCTCTTTCGCCTTGAGCTTGTCCATGGCGAGCGCGCTGGCGAGCACGCTGGAGCCCGTGTAGGGCACGCCCATCAGCTCGAGCAAGCCCTGAATGCAGCCGTCTTCTCCGCCCTTGCCATGGAGGGCGAGAAACGCCACGTCGATCTTCGCGGCGCGAACGAGCTCGTCAACGCCGCGCGTCGCCGGGCCAAACGAAATGCGCACCACATCGTGGCCACGCTCTTCGAGAGCGCGTGCCACGCCCTCGCCGGTCCGAAGCGACACATCGCGCTCAGCGCTCATGCCGCCCATCAGAACCCCCACGCGTCGCATCTTGTTCATTGGGTCCTCTCCAGATCGAAGCGCGGAGACTTCATGTCCGCGCGTTCGCCAGTCTTCCAACTTCAACTTTTAGGCCGAGGCGCGCGGGCCCAAACGTGTGGGAGATCGCGCGCGAGGTGCTCAAAGCCGCGTGTGGTTTGACACACACGCGTCGTCGCCATGCCTCACATTCGGGGCTATCAGCTGGCGCCGAACCGGGCCAACTTCTTGCGCAAACAATTCGTCGTCAGTCGAACTCGACGAGGATCGCGGTGATGTTGTCCTTGCCGCCGCGCTCGTTGGCGAGGTCGATGAAACGCTTCACCGCTGCCCGACCGCCGAGGTTGATCACGGGGGCGACGTCGGTCTCCCGCAAGTAACCGTGGAGCCCGTCGGAGCACAGCATAAAGCGGTCACCCGGCTCGATCGGCACGAGGCGCGTATCGACCTCGACGTATTCGCGGTTGCCCACGGCGCGCGTGATCACGTTGCGATGGGGCGATACTTTCGCTTCTTCCTCGGTGATCAGGCCTTGTTTCAGCTGCCACGCGATGAGTGTGTGGTCTTCGGTCAGCTGCTCGACCACGCCCTTCGAGATGCGGTAGATGCGGCTGTCGCCCACCTGCGCGGTCACCGCGAAGCCGCCCGTCACGAACATCGCGCTGATGGTCGTGCCCATGCCGCTCTTCTCCTGATCGAGCTCGGCGAGCGAAAACACCATATACGTCGCGCTCTGAATGGCGCTTTCCATCATGCGGCAGGTCGCCCGCGCCGACGCTTCGTCGAGCGGAAGCGAGAGCGGCCTGAGGTCGCGGCTACCGCGCTTCACCATGCCGTAAACCGCGTCGACCGCCTCCTGGCTCGCGACCTCGCCGGCTGCGTGACCGCCCATGCCGTCTGCGACGACATACAGCCCCAGCGCGTCGTCCATGTAGAACGCGTCTTCGTTGGCCGCACGGCGCCGGCCTACGTCGGTGAGACCGAAGCCTCCGCGCTTCGTGTAGGTGGCGCCTGCAGCCGTGATTTTCTGGCTCGATCGTCGACTGGCCATGGGATGTCATCAGCATATCGAGCATCTCGCCGGGTGTCGCCTACCGCGTTCCTGGGGCGACGATCTCGGACCAGCCGCGCTTCGCTTTCGGTTAAGATTTCCGGGTGAGCAAGGCGGGTCTCTCGGGCATTCTTCGAAGACAATCCGGCGTCGGCGGCGCTGACATCGCGCTCGCGGGGGTCGTGATTTCGGTCGTCGCGATGATGATCGTGCCATTGCCGACCTGGCTGCTCGACGTTCTCATCGCGACCAACCTGAGCGTGTCGGTCGCGATCCTTCTGGTGGTGCTCTACGTTCCGGACGCGCTCGCCATCGCGACCTTCCCGACGTTGCTGCTGCTCACGACCCTCTTCCGGCTCGCGCTCAACGTCTCGTCATCGCGCCTCATCTTGCTCCAGGCCGACGCCGGCGACGTGATTCGCGCGTTCGGAAATTTCGTCGTCCGCGGCAACTACGTAGTCGGCGGCGTCGTGTTCGTGATCCTCACGGTGATTCAATTCGTCGTGATCGCCAAGGGCGGCGAGCGCGTGGCCGAGGTCAGCGCGCGCTTCGTGCTCGACGCGATGCCCGGCAAGCAAATGGCGATCGACGCCGAGCTGCGCAGCGGCACGATCGACGGTCTCGAAGCCCGCAGGCGCAGGCGCGGACTCTCGCGCGAGAGCCAGTTTTACGGCTCGATGGACGGCGCGATGAAGTTCGTCAAAGGCGACGTCATCGCCTCGCTGATCATCACGCTCGTCAATCTCATCGGCGGACTCGCGATCGGCGTCGCGCAAAAGGGCATGCCCGCGGTGGGCGCGCTCAAGCGCTACGGACTGCTCACCATCGGCGACGGGCTGGTCTCCCAGATCCCCGCGCTCGTGTTGTCGACCGCAGCCGCCGTGCTCGTGACCCGAACCGCGAGCGAGGAGCCCGACACCCCCCTTGGCGAGGAGCTGTCGCGCCAGCTGCTGGGCACGCCTCGCGCGCTCAACGTCGCGGCCGTGTTTGTGCTTCTGCTCGCGGCCATCCCTGGGCTGCCAACAGCGCCGTTTGCGGTGATTTCGGCGGCGCTGTTTGTCGTCGCCCGCGCGCGCACGCGCAAGCTCGCGCGCGACGATCAGCGAGCGGCGACCGAGCCTCCGGCGCAGACCGAAAAGCGAAGGGGCCCCGCGTTCGTGCCGATGGTTGTGCCGTGGAGCGTGGAGATCAGCGAAGACATCGCGTGGGCGCTCGAGGACGCAGCGACAGCCTCCGGCGAGCTACGCGCTGGTCTGCGCGCGCGATCGGTCGGCCTTCGCGACATGTTGTTCGGCGAGCTCGGCGTGCCACTTCCGGCGCCGCGCGTGCGCACGGCGTCGGGCATGCCGGCGCGGCACGTCGTGATCTCCGTGCACGAAGTGCCAGCGGCGATCATGGCGATCCCGGCGAGCGTCGAGGACGATGCAATCGCCGCGCACGTCGAGCGCGCCACGGGCGACGTCTTGCGCGCGCGCGCCGCCGAATTTCTCGGGCTGGCAGAGACGCAGCGACTACTCGACGAGCTGGAGCAGTTCGCGCCGGCCACCGTGCGCAACGTCGTACCGAAGCCGGTGAGCCTGCACTTGCTCGCGGACGTGCTGCGCCGCCTGATCGAAGAGCGGGTCAGCGTGCGCGACTTGCGCGCGATTCTTGAGGCCCTCGCGACCGTGGCCGCGGCTGAAAAGGACCCACTCAACCTCGCCGAGTTCGTGCGCGGCCAACTGCGCCGCGCGATCACCTTTAAGCTGACGCGAGGAGCCCCCCATTTGGGAGTATACTTGATCGATCCGCTGATCGAAGAGACCGTTCGCCGCGCGATCACGCGCACGCCCAGCGGCGCCTTCCTCACGCTCGCGCCGGCGGCAGCCCGCGACGTGATCGCCTCGCTCAAGCGGGCGATCGCCGAGGGCCGATCCGCAGGCGACGAAGAGCTGCCCGTCCTGCTCACGCAGCCGGACATCAGGCGGTTCGTGCGCAAGCTGATTGACGTCGAGCTTCCGGATGTCACGGTGGTCAGCTTCGCCGAGCTGATGCCTGAAGTGTCGCTGCGTCCTGTCGCGCGCGCCCATATGGGCGGCATCGGCTGACCCGCGCACACGCGGTCACATGCGCTGGCGAACCATCTTTCGAGGCACGGCGCCGCTGCGCATGATGAGCTGCTTGGCCGCGCGTTCGAGCAGCGGATGAATTTTCTTACCGATGAACATCGCGAGCAGGTGCGGATGCGTGTCCGCGAGCTTTTTTAGCGCCCGCTCGGCATTTTTCATGTCCTGATTCGCGGCATACGCGAAGGCGCGCGCGCGGTACATCTGAATGCGCATCTCGCCCATGCTCTCGTCTTCCGGGTCGAAGAGGTCGAGCGTGTCGACCGCCTTCTTCGCGGCGCCCGTACGGGCCCACGTCTCGGCCGACACTGTCGCCAGCATGGCGCGCGTCTTGGGCTCCTGCTGCTTGCCGAGCTCGAGTTGATCGACGAGCGCGCGCGCCTTCTGAGGCTCGTTCATGGACAGGTGCAGGTTCGCCCGCATCGCGCGAACCTGATCGCTCATGCCCGGCAGATTCACTTTGCCCAGGTCGATCGATTCGAGCGTCTCGAGGGCGACCTTCGGATCGTCCTGCATCTCGAGCTGCGCGCGAGCAATGAGCGCTTGCGCGTCGTCTTTTTTGAAGCCCGTCTTGAGCTTCTCGAGAGCCTCTTTGCGGCCCTCGGCGGTGTCGGCTCCGCGGAGAATTGAGCCGAGCGCTTGCGTCTTTTGGACGTAGCGATGAAGCCACGCGCCCGCGCCGACCACGATCGCCGTTACGGCAGCCGCCACGTAAATCGGCCACGCAGTGTGCTGCCACGAGTAGAGGCCGCCCGCGAGCACCCAGCCGATCACGACCGCGCCGCCGACGCGAATGTAGAGCTTGCTCATGTCGACCGAGGGAGCGTCACCCTGCTGCGACTTGGCGAGCTCCCGCAGCTCGCGCTGCACGTCGCCCTGGCTCTTGTTCTTCCGGGATTTGGTGGGGAGGCTCGCTTCGGACACGGCGTGGCTCTAGCCCGGCGGAGCGCCTTCTGCAATTGTCGACGCATCGGCGGCGCTGACCGGCGCTGTACGAGCCTCGCGAAAGACCGCGTCGAAGTGCAGAAACAGGCTCTGCGCGATCGATAGACACGGCACCGCGAGCAGCGCGCCCACCGCGTGGAAGAAGTGCTCGCCGGCGATGAGCGAAAACACCACGAGCACCGGATGAATCCGCGCCGAATCTCCCATGATTTTCGGGTTTAGAAGATTCGCCTCGAGCTGATGAATCCCGATGATCCACACCAGCACGAACGCGGCGGTGCCGACCGACTGCGTCAGGCCGAGCGCGACCGCCGGAACGCTCGAGATGATCGAGCCGAAAATCGGAATAATCGACAAAACGGTCGCGACGAGCGCGAGCACCGGCCAGTATTTCAGCCCGACGATCGCGAATCCGACGGCGCTGAGCGCGCCATTGATGACACAGATGATCAACTGCCCCCGCACGACGCCCGACAGGCCGCGATCGACGCGCGTGAGGAGCGACGAAAATGCGTCGCGGGAACCGGGGGCCAGCAGCGACGCGAAGAAGCCGATCACCTTCTCGCGGGTGAGCATCAAGTACGCCGAGAGCATGAGCGTGATGCCGAAGACGAAGATCGCCCGAACGAGCGAAGCGACCAGATTTCCGCCCAATTTCAGCAGCTCGAGCGCGTTCGACTGAAGATAACCGACGGTCTTTTGGCCGGCGTCGTCGACGAGCTTTCCGAGCTCAAATTTTCCGGCAGGAGGCTCTCGCGCGGCGATCGCGAAGCCCGCTTGACCGCGCGGGACGACCACGAATCCCGCGCCGACCTCGACGGCGTAGCTGCCATCGGCCTGCGGCTTCACCAGCAGCGCCGGCTCGGCTGGGCGCATCTGCGCATTGGGAGGCTGCAACACGCCCGCGGCCTCGAGGCGGCCCTGCGCGCCGTCGACCCAGTGCTCCTTCACGACCTGCGCCTGCCGGGGCAGTTCGCGCCGCAGATTGCCAAGCTCGTCCGCTACGCGCGGCGCGCACACACGCACCGCGAGCCCGATCGAGCCGAGCACCGAGACGTACGCGAGCACGATCGCAAGACCGCGCCGCACGCCGCGGGCCTCGGCCCACGACACCAGCGGCGTGAGCAGATACGCGAGCACCGCCGCGAGCACGAAGGGGAGCATCACGTCGCGCGCGGCGAACATGGCGGCAAGCGCGATCGTCGACGCGACCGCGAGAAACACGGGACGCTGCCAGCGGAGCGGCACGAGCCCTTCGTGATTCACGCCAGTGCCTTTTGGTTCGTGCGCATGCATGAGACACGCAACTAACACGTCACAGCCGCGCGCGGCGCAAGGCGCCGAAGCGTGCGTCCCCTGCCCCGCGCCATCGCGCCCCCAGCGGCCCCCGTGAGCGTGGCCCGGTCAACCGCGCAGCGCCCCCCGCAGCACAAAAAAGCGAAGGCGCGGGGGACATGCCCTCGCGCCTTCGCCACGCCAGAAGAGGCGGGACCTGTCAGTCCTTCTTCTCTTCGCCGATGCCGAGCTTCGCGCCAAGCTTTTGCTTGATCAGCTCGCCAATGGTGCCGCCGCCCTTGTCGTCCGCGCTCTTCTTGGGAGCCTGCGGGCTTCGCTTCTCGGCCTTCGCCGCAGCGGGACGCTCACCCTCACCGATACGCATCGAAAGCGTGAGCTTGCGATCCTGCGTGTCGATGTTGGCGATTTCGGCCTTGAGCACGTCGCCGATTTTGTAGGTCTCGACACCCTCCGGCAGGACGAGATCGCCCTGGGAGACGAGGCCTTCGACGCCGTCGCGGACGCGTACGAATACGCCGTAGTCGACGATGCTAACGACCTTGCACTCTTCGATGACCTTGCCCGGGGGCAGCTCGTTGAAGATTGAGGGCCACGGATCGTCGTAGAGCTGCTTGATGCCGAGGGACACCTTCTTCTCGTCGTGGTTGATCGAGAGAATGATGGCCTCGACGTCGTCGCCCTTGTGAAAGAGGTCGGACGGGTTGTTGACCTTGGCCGTCCACGAGAGATCGCTCTTGTGAACCATGCCGTCGACGCCCTCTTCGATGCCGACGAATACGCCGTAATCGGTGAGCGAGCGCACCTTGCCGCCGATTTTGTCGCCGGGGTGGTACTTCTCAGTGAAGACGGTCCAGGGATCGGGCTCGAGCTGCTTGAGGCCGAGCGAGATGCGCTTGGCTTTTGCGTCGACTTCGAGCACCTGGCAGTCGAGCTCTTGCCCAACTTCGAGGAGCTTCGAGGGGTGCTTGACCTTCTTGGTCCAGCTCATCTCGCTGACGTGGATGAGACCTTCGACGCCCGGCTCGAGCTCGACGAACGCACCGTAATCGGTGATCGACTGAACCTTGCCGTGAACGCGCTTGCCCGGCGGATACGCCTCTTCGGCGTGGCTCCAGGGGTCTTCCTGCGTCTGCTTGAGGCCGAGGCTGACGCGCTCGGTCTCGGCGTTGTACTTGAGCACCTTGACGGTGACCTCGTCGCCGACCTGGAACACTTCGCTCGGGTGGTTGACGCGGCCCCAGCTCATGTCGGTGATGTGGAGCAAGCCATCGATGCCGCCGAGGTCGACGAAGGCGCCGTACTCGGTGATGTTCTTGATGACGCCCTTGACGACCTTGCCCTCTTCGAGGGTCTCGAGAGTCTTGGTCTTGATCTCGTCGCGCTCACGCTCCAGCAGCGCGCGGCGCGAAAGCACGATGTTCCCGCGCTTTTCGTGGAACTTGATGAACTTGAAGCTGTAGGTCTGACCGATGAGCTTGTCGAGGTTGCGGATGGGGCGCAGATCGACCTGGCTGCCCGGCAGAAACGCCTTCACTCCGCCGCGGATGGTGACCGAGAGGCCGCCCTTGACGCGCTGGGTGATGGTGCCTTCGACGAGCTCGTCGTTCTTGTAGGCTTTGACCAGCTCCTGCCACACCTTGGCCTTGTCGGCCTTCTCCTTCGAGAGGGTGACGAGGCCGTCATCGTTCTCGCGGCTCTCGATGTAGACTTCGATCTGATCGCCGGCCTTGATATCGGTCGTGCCGTTGGCGTCGAAGAACTCGCTGATCGCGATGACGCCTTCGCTCTTGCCGCCGATGTCGATGACGACGTTGTCGCGCTGAACCGCGACGACGGTGCCCATGACGATTTCGCCTTCTTTGACGAAGGCTCCGCCCAACATGCTCTGCTCGAACAGGGCCGCGAAGCTGTCGTCGCCGCCGGTAAACTGCTCTTCTGTGGTGGTCACTATGTAGATCCTGACTGGCCGCTCGCAGGCTTGACTGCCGGCGCGCGGGCTATGGGTTACTCACGGGTGATCGCTTGGCCGTTGACAGGGGCGGAGGACGAACCTCCCCCTGACTGCGGCCGCGGGGCTTTGGTTCGTACGACAGGCGCAGCAGCGTGTCAAAGCGGATCGGGAGCTGCGGGCCGCATCGCGTCGTCACCGAGCGCGCCGAGCAGCCATTCCGGCAGGCTCGCGCGAACGTGAACGACCGAGCCTGCCTGCGCCACCGCGGCCGTAGACAGCCATGCCCAGCGGGGCCCCCCTCGCCTCGTGAACGCCCCGATGAGGTCGCCTACGAGCCCGCGCGCGCGTTCGGCCTCTGCAGGCGCCGCGTAGGCGAGCTCGAGGGTGACGGCGTCGGTACGTGCGTCTGCAGACGCCCCGGTGCGAAGCGACAGGTCGAAGCTGCGGAGCTCGCGAAACATCGGCTCGAGCAGGCTTACGTGCGCTCGCGGAGCCATCGCTCGAAGGGCGCCGCCGGAGAGATGAAGCGAGACGGGCGCCGGGTCGACGTCGGCGAGCTCGGCAAACACGGGCCTGCCATGTTCGCGACCCAGCGCGCGTCGGAGGCGCTGTTCACCTTCGCCGGCGCTTATCACCCACGATCGGTCAAGCAGTACGAAAAGCGCGCCCTGCGCCGGAACGAAGTCGAAGGCGTCGGCGTACGCCACACCGAGCGGCGAGCGGCGCCACTGGGCCGCCCCGTCCGCGCCCGCCGCGCGCGTCGGATCGATGCTGGCCGGAACGCCGCGGAGCACGACGACCGGCGGCGTTTGCGCTTCGAAGAGCACGACCACCTCGCCCGCAGCGCTGAGCGCGCGAGACACATCGACGCTGGGCGAAAGTGCGCGGCCGCTCAGTGCCACGTCGAGCGCGCGAAGCGCCGGAGCATACAGCGCGTCGGCGCGAAGTGCGCGCAAGTCGACGCGAAGTACGCCCGCGCCAGGCGAAGCAGCAAGCTCCTGCATCCACGCGCCGCTGAGCGGAATTGGCGCCTCGCGCGTCACACCCCGCGCACGCGGAGCGCACGCCGCCGCGACAACCATCGCGAAGGCGGCGACCCTACGAAACATGCAGACTACATGCGCTCGCGAACGGCCGCCGCCATGCTCGCGACGACAGCGCTTGCGTCCATCGAAGACGAGTCAACGAGCACCGCGTCATCGGCCTGCTTCAATGGAGCGACCGCTCGGCCCATGTCCTGCGCGTCGCGCCGAACGACGTCCGCCAGCGTATCGGCGTAGCTCGGCGCATCGCCCTTCGCGACGAGCTCCTCGTGACGCCGCGACGCTCGGACCTCCGCCGGCGCGGTGAGAAAGAATTTCACCTCGGCCTCCGGAAAAACGACGGTGCCGATATCGCGCCCCTCGAGCACCACGCCACCTTCGCGACCGGCGTGGCGCTGCATGTCGAGCAGGGCCGCGCGAACATCGGGGTGCGCAGAAACCGTGCTGGCGCCCATGGCTACGTCAGGGGTGCGAATGTCGGCCGAGACGTCGCGCCCATCGAGCCAGATGCCATCCGCCGCGAAGCGAATCGCTCCGCGGGCGACGAGCGCGCCGGCGATTTGTCCAACGCGCGCGCCGTCGTCGTAGGCCGCGCCGGCTTGTTTCGCGGCGAGCGCGACGCAGCGGTAGAGCGCGCCGGTGTCAACCAGCACAAAGCCGAGCGCGTCGGCGAGGCTGCGCGCAACAGTGCTCTTTCCGGCGCCTGCCGGGCCGTCGATCGCGACGATGGGACGAGTTCGTTTCACCCGCCGCCTCTTAGCACCGCGCGCCGCAATTTTCGACCGCGCGGCGACGCCGGTCGATTCCGGTTTTCCGCCCGACCGGGCACTCAGTGAGCAACGTCGATTCGTGCGCCCAGCGCGCGCAGCGTTCCAACGAAACGCGGGAAGCTGGTGGCGATGCAGTCGACGTCTTCGATCGTCGACGGGCCGCTGCCGGCGAGTGCCAGCACAGCCGCAGTCATCGCGACGCGATGATCTCCGCGACTCGCCACGCGCGCCGGCAGCAGCGGCTCGGTGCGACCCTCGATAACGAGGCCGTCAGGAAGCTCTTCGCAGCCTACGCCGAACGCGCGCAGCACGACCGCCATCGTCGCAAGCCGATCACTCTCTTTAACCCGCAGCTCGGCGGCGTCGGAGATGCGCGTTTGTCCGTAGGCGCGCGCGGCGAGCGCACACAGAACCGGCAGCTCGTCGACCGCCCGCGGCACGAGCTCGCCGCCCACGCGCGCGGCACGCAGCGGCGCTGGCCATGCGTGCAAATCGGCGACGGGCTCACCGCCTCGCTCGCCGCGCGGTTCGACCACCAAACCCGCGCCCATATCGCGCGAGACCTCGAGAAATCCGGTACGGGTCGGGTTGGTCCCCACCCCGCGAACGGTAACCCGCGACCCGGGCACCAGCTGCGCCGCGGCGATAAGAAATGCGGCAGCCGAGGCGTCTCCCGGGAGCTCGAGATCGAACGCGGGCATCTGAGCGTTCCAGCCTGCAGGATCGAGTCGGACGATCGGCCCCATCGTCTCGAGCGGAACCCCCAGCGACAGGAGCATTCGTTCGGTGTGGTCGCGTGAGAGCGTAGGCTCGCGTACGTAGGTCGGACCGTGGGCGTACAGGCCCGACAGGAGCAGCGCGCTCTTCACCTGAGCGCTCGCAACTTCGCCTTCGTGCTCGAGCGCGCCCAGATACTCGCCCTCGGGCAAACCCAGCACATCGAGCGGCGCGACGAGGTCGTGCGCCCTCGAAGCGTGAGGCTTTCCGTCGATGCGCGCGCCGCGCCTGCGGAGCGGGGAGACGACGCGCATCATCGGGCGCATCGACAACGACGCGTCGCCGACCAGCGTGCTGCGGAAGGGCTGCGGCGCCAGCAGGCCGAGCAGGAGCCGGAGCGTCGTGCCCGAGTTGCCGCAATCGATCGCGGCCTGCGGCGGACGCAAGCCGAACAGGCCCGCCCCGACGACGATGACTTCGCGGTGTGACACCTCGACCGAAACGCCCATCGCGCGCAGCGCAGCAGCGGTGCGATGGTTGTCGTCACCTGCCGCAAAGCCGCGGATGCGACTCTTTCCGTGACACAGCGCAGACAGCATCAGCGCGCGGTGACCGATGCTCTTGTCACTGGGAACCGGAACGCTGCCGGTGAGCGGGCGCGTGGACGGATGAACAATGAGCGACGTCATGCAGCGGAGCCGAGCTTTTAGCGGTGTTTGAGCAGCAGCGAGGCGACCGCTGCGGCCAGCGAAAGCGCGGTGATGACGAGCATGGCGACGAGCATCCACGTCGGCGCTCCGGCTGCGGGTCGACTGGAGACGGGAGCCTCTTGCGGCGACGCCGGAAGGTGCGGCGGAATTTCGTTGAGCTTCGCCACGCCACCGGCACGCCGGGCGCGAAGCTCGGCCGCGATCGCTTCGATCTCGCGGATGTCGCTGTTGACAGCCGTGGCTTCTTCGCGAAAAGCCGCCGTTCCTACCGTCCAGGCCTCCTCGCGCAAGCCCGCGTCGACGATGGAGGCAGTAGCGTCGAGCGGCGAGAGCGCGTCGTGGAGCGCGACGGCGGCAGTGCTGGCGGCCAGCAGCGCGGCGGCACCAAAAAAAGCCCCGTCCGAGGTGCTCACATGCGCCTGCCAAACCACGACGCCGCGGTCTGCGTCGACGCGCGCGTCAAGCTCGATCGGGCCAGTCGCGTACTCGGCATAGGCGTCGATGACCGACGACACGTTGCGCGCGGCACGAAGTCCCGACGCCCGCGCGACGACGATCGCCTTGCCATCCAGCACGCGCCCGGCAGACAGCTCGAAAAGCACGTTGGGAAGCGCGCGCAGCTCGCAGTGCGCGAGCGCTCCCGCCCACGTCTGAGGCGCGTGCCCGGTGAGCACGCCGGCTTGCCCCATTTCTCCGAGCGCCAGCCACAGCAGGCGCGCGTTGCCGCACAGGGCCGCGAGCGCGAAACGATCGAGGGGACGCAGCCGCGTCCACTCCTCGGCGGTTATCGGGCGAAGCGCGGCGAGCGCCTCGTGAAGCTTCTGCGGAACCGCATCGACGGGAGGGTCGGCGACGGGATTGAGCATTCGCAAGCTGCGCAGGGCGGGCGCGACGAGCGCCTGCACCCGAGGCACGCTCACGTCAGCGAGGACCCCCTCCGCGACGAGCGCGAGGCGCGAGGACACCGCTAGCTGCGCCCACGCCGAAGGCGGCATCGAGACGCCGGAGCACAGCAGCGCCCTGCGCGCAGCGAGGGGAGGCTGTGCCAGCGCCGTGCCTATCTCTTCGAACGCGTAAATCAAGGATCGTGACTCCGAATCGAACAACTCTAGCCGCCAGCGACGCGTTGCGGCGAGCGCAATCGCACCCTACGATCCGAGCAGCTGCGGGATCCGAGCGAGGAAGCCCTGCAGCGACGCGTCGTCGATCGCAAAGGTAACCTGCACGTCGGTGGACCGCGGCGCGATCGTCAAATTCTGCAACTGCGGCAGATTGCCGGTGGCGACGGCAAATACGTTGGCCAGCTTGCCGAGCTTCTGCAAATTTTCGGCGCCCGCCGATGCCGACGCGTCATCGCCGTAAGTGGCCGTGCCCGCTACCTGCACGCCGGGCGGAGCGAAGTTGCCGATCGCCCGAAAGGCTTTGAGTCCCTTCACGAACGAGATAGGCACGGGCCCCATCGACTGCGGCGTGAGGGGTTGATTCGCAAAGTCGCCCGCGACCGCAAACGCAGCACCTTTCGTTTCGAGGGTCTCCATCATCCACGGGAAAAACGCCCGGGAAAGCCGGCCGTCTTTCATGCGTTCGAGCGCGCGGCGCATGCCCGACTCGGTCCCGACGAGGGCGGTGCGCGGCGACACGATCGTAAAGCCAACGTTGCTTACGGTGAAGAGCTTGCGGTCGGCGTATGTCGAGGCAACGACGAATCCCCCGCCCTTGACCTGCACATGATTGGTCGCCAGCGCCTCGATTTTTGCAGCATCGAAGCGACCCGACAGCACCGCGACGACATCGAGGCCCTGCGAGGAATAGGAGCCGAAGGTCACGCGATCGACGTCTTTCGAGGGCGAAAGCCCCGACTCTTCACCAAGCGGGAAGAAGCGCTCGACAAGCTGGCCTGCGAGGCCGCCTGTGGTCTTGCCGTCGACGATCGCGCGAACATCGAACGTGCCCGCGACCACGGGGGAAGATGGCAGGAGCACCACCGGATCGCGGTCGATCGCCTCGGAGGCGGACGCACCCTTGACCTCCGTGGGCGCTGCCGCCCCGCCGGCGCCCGCCCCGCCTCCGCAAGCGGTCAACGCGGTAATTGCGGCAAAAAGCAGGCTCTCGAGCGGGCGTGTTCGCATGGGGTGAACGTTAGTACGCGCCACGGCGGTTGGCGAGATCGGGTCAGCGCGTCGCCGGATACGAGCCGAGCACTTTGAAGAAGCGAGCCTTGCGGCGAACTTCTTCGAGCGCCGTGACGAGCCCGCGATCGGAGGCGTGCCCCGCCACCTCGATGAAGAAGAGGTACGACCAGTCGTGCGTCTCCACACTCGCCAGCATGGCCCCTGACGGTCGGGAGTGAATGCGGGTCAGGTTGATGCCGCGCTCGGCAAAGACGGCGAGAACGCTGAGCAGCGCGCCAGGAGCGTCGTGCACGCCGAACACGCACGTCGTCGCGTCGTCGCCGCTGCGGCCCGCGCCGCGAGACGACGCGATCGCGTAGCGGACCTTGTCGGCGCTCAGCGTCGACAGGCCCCGGCGAGTGGCGACGAGGCCGAAAGCGCAGCCGATCGCTTCGCTGGCGAGCGCCGCGCTCGCGTCATCCGCTGCAGCACGTTCGCACGCTAGCCGGGGCGACGCTACGTCGATGACCGCGAGCCCGGAGCCGTCGAGCGCGACCTGCGCGAGGGCGTGATCGGCAGCAGTCGCGTAGACTTTGAGCGGCGCCCCACCCGAGCCTGGCAGCGAATACAGGTCGAGATCATGCGAGACCTCGACGACGCCCGAGATGCGCAGATCGCTCTGAATGAGCGCGGCGAGCGTCGCCTTCACGGGGCCGTCGCCCAGGGTCTCGAGCGGCACGACCGCGAACGAAGCCCGCTTGCGCGACACCTCATCGAGCGCCTGTTCGGCTGTCTCGCTGGCCACCAGCTCCGCCGCTGCGCCAAACCGCGTTCGCGCCGCGCAATAGCCTCCGCCGCCTGCCGGCCCCGCATACGCGACGACCAGCGGGCTCGCGACCGCGACGCACGCCGCATGAACGCGCGTAAAAATGAGGCGAACGTCCTCCGAGGGCATCGCGACGGCGAGCGCTTCGAGCGCCGCGATCGCGGCCACGTCAGAGGCCGCACCGAGATCTGCCTGAAGCTCCCGGGAAAGCAGCGCGCGCTTGTCGAGCGCGGCCAGAATTTGCTCGTCGAGGCCCCTCAGAGCGGCACGAGCGTCGTCGACCCTGCGCTTATTCTCAGGCATGACGAAGCCTAACGGCGAGGCGGGTCCGCGTCCAATCGCCGCGCGCGGACGCGCCTTGCGGCCGGGCGGCGCGCCATGCACTGTTGGGCCATGCGTGCGCTCGAGATGCTGCGCGAGAAATACGCGGAGCTTCGGCTCTTGCGCACGAGCGCCCTGTCTCGGCAGGAGGCCCGGCCGCGGCTCATTCGCCTCGCGGCGCGCTTTCCAGGAGCGCTGCGCGAACTCGACGCGCTCCCGCTTGAAGCCGTCGACGCGCGGCTCGAGGCGCTCGACAGCGTGCTCGCCGGCCGTCGCAAACGCGAGCCATGGATGGACGCGACCGCGCGCTTTCATGCGCTATTTCGCGGCGCGCTGGCCGCGAAACGGTGGCAGGCCAAGGCCCCCCCTTCAGCCCGCTGCGACCGCGCGCGTTTCGAGCGCGACCACGACGACCCCGAGATTCTTCAGTGGTCCAGCGCGCTTGACGCGATCGCGGCGCCCCCGTCGGGACGCCTCACCGCCGCGATCTTGTCGCGAATGTCTTGCGAGCAGGCTTGTTCAATCGACGATATTCGCAGGCTCGTTCTGGCGAGCCGCGAAGGGGCCGGCCCCGGACGCGGCTATTCTTTGGACGTCGATGCTGCGGGCGCAGCGGCAGCAGGTGCTGCAGGGGCGCCGGCCGGGGCGGCCGCGGAGCTGTCGGAGCTCGCCGCAGGCTTCGATTCGCCCGACGACGCGCTGCCGGTCGACGACGCGGACGCCGCGCCGGGCTTGGCCGACGAGTAAAGGTCGGCGTACCAGCCGCCCCCCTTCAAAATGAAGCTGCCCCCGCTGATTTGGCGCTGGGCGGTGGCCTGCTCACACTTGGGGCAGACCGTCGTCGACGGGGCGGAGATCTTCTGGACCTCTTCCCATTGGCTACCGCAGCTCTTGCAGGCGTATTCGTAGGTGGGCATGGCGTCGCCCCGGAAGTATGCCCGGACTGCCCGCATGTCAAGGCAAGGCCCCCTGAAAGCTGCGATATACACGTGTATTTCGCTTGCAAACAGGGGGTCCGGGGCGTAGCTGTTCCTCTGCGCAGTGACACCATGTGAAGTGACTTTACGCTCTGCATAGGGTCATCATCTGAGCGGCGGAACGACCTCCTCGTTTCCCCTGCCCTTCGCTGCACGAAATCGAGCGGGCCGGCCCCGCTTGGGGAGACCAGCCTTGAAAATTCGCAAGCTCGAGCTGCAGGGGTTCAAATCGTTTGTCGACCGCACGGTGGTGCGCTTCGACCACGACGTGCTCGGAATCGTCGGCCCCAACGGCTGCGGCAAGTCGAACATCGTCGACGCCATCCGCTGGTGCATGGGCGAGCAGAGCGCGAAGCACCTGCGCGGCCGCAGCATGGAAGACGTGTTGTTCAGCGGCTCCGAATCGCGCGCCGGCTGCGATCTCGCCGAGGTCACGCTCACGTTCGTCAACGACGACCCCACCGATCTGCCGATCGAGTTCAAAGACTACGCGGAAATCGCGGTCACCCGCCGACTGCACCGAAACGGCGAGAGCGAATACCTGATCAACAAGACGCCGGTGCGCCTGAAGGACATCACCGATCTGTTCCTCGGAACAGGCGTCGGCACCAAGGCGTACTCGATCGTCGAGCAGGGCCGAATCGGTCTCATCGTGAGCGCGAAGCCCGAAGACCGCCGCATGCTCATCGAAGAAGCCGCGGGCATCACGAAGTACAAGTCGCGCCGCAAGCAGGCCGAAAAGAAAATGGAGATGACGCAGCAAAACCTGCTGCGCATCGGTGACATCGTCTCGGAAATCGAGCGCAATTTGGGCTCGCTCAAGCGCCAGGCTGCGAAAGCCGAACGCTACTTGTCCTACCGCAACGAAGTCGAAGATTTGCAGCTCTTCGACGCCTCCCACCGCTACCTCGAGCTCATCGGATGGACGAAGCTGTTCAGCGGCGACGTCGCCCGTCACGGTGACGACAACGAGCTGCTTCGCAGCCAGCTCGGCGCGCACGAGGCCGAAATCGAGACGTCCAGGCTCGACGCGATGGTGGCCGAAGAGGCGCTCGAGAAGGCCCAAAACGACGCGTTCGTTTGCGCGGGAGCGGTTCGCACCGAACAGGCCGCGATCGAGCGCGCGAGCGACAAGCTCGCTGCGCTGCGCGACCGCGAGGCTCAGGCCGAAGCGGAGGGCGCTTCGCTCGACGGGCAGCGCGCGACGCTCGAGTCGGAACGCGACGGACTGACCCTGGAGGTCGCGTCTTTCGAAGCCGACGAATCCGTACGCGCAGCCGATCTCGCCGAGCAGGAAGCGAGGCTGGCCGACGCAGTCGCGACGCACCAGCGGGCCGAAGCCCGGGTTGCCGAGCTGCAGCGCGTCGTGTCTCAAGCGCAGTCCGACATCGCGAGCGCGCAAGCACGCCTCGAGGGCTTCGAACGTCGCCGCGAGGACGCGCAAACGCGCGCCGACCGCCTCGACGGAGAGCGCGAGCGACTCGAAGGCGATCACCTCGAGGCTGTAGCCAAGGCGCAGGCGCTCGATCGCGAGCTTCACGACTTGCGCAGCGGCAAGGTCATCACCGAAGAAGAAAAGGTTCGCCTCGAGCAGACGCTTTCCACGCTCCGTCACGACATCACGCAGAGCGAGAAGCTGCTCGACGAAGCCAAGACTGCGCTGAGCCGAGCGCGATCGCGACTGCACGCGCTGGGCGAGCTGCGATCGCGGCTCGAAGGCGTCGGAGCCGGCGCGAAGGCCCTTATTTCCAGCCGCGATCCAGCGATCGCTGGCCTCGTGGGCGATCGCCTCGAAGCGCCGCGCGAGCTCACCGCGGCCCTCGCCGGCCTCCTCGGAGAGCGGCTCGAAGAGATCGTCGTCGAAGACTCGGCGCGTGCGCTCGAGCTGCTCGAAGGCCTCGCCAGAAACAAAAAGGGCCGCGCCACTGTGGTGCCGCGCTTTCCTCGCTACGTCGCGGGGGCTACTTCGATTGTGCCCGACGTCGAAGGCGTCATCGGACGCCTCTACGATCACCTGCGGTTCGCGGCCGAGGACGAGGCGCTCGTGCGCTGGCTCGTCGGCGATGCCATCGTCGTCGAGGATGCGAGCGCTGCGCTGCGCGCCCTGGAGCACGTGGGAGCGACCGCGGTCGTCACCCGAAGCGGGACCGTATTTTTTCCCGACGGCCGCATCGTCGGAGGCACGAGCGACGAAGTGGCGGCCGGCAGGCTCGACGCTATGCGCGAGATGCACGAGCTCGAGATCGAAGTCAGGCGCCTCGACACGCTGGCGTCCGAGCGACTCGCGATTCACCAGCAGCTCCGCGCGTCCGTCGTGTCCGCTCAGGCGGCGCTCGAGCACGCGCGCCAGGAAGCGCATCGCGGTGAGCTGCTCGTCGTCACCTGTGAGAAGGACCTCCGCGCAAACACCACAAAAGCCGAGTCGATCAACGCGCGCCTGACTGTGATTCGTCGCGAGGCCGACGAGCTTCGCGCGGCTCTCGCCGCTGCCCTCGACGAGCGCCTGACCGCAGAAGGCCGGCTCGATGCAGCTCGGCAAGCGCGCGACGGCGCGACAGGAGAGGTCGCCGCCGCCGAGGCCGAGCGCAGCACCAGCGCAGGCATCGTTACCGGGGAGCGCGACAGCGCGACCGAGCGCAAGGTGCGGCTCGCCGGCGCACGAGAGCGACTTTCGAGCGCGAAGGGCACGCTGAGTCGCCTCGCCAAGAGCATCGCCGAGCTGACCGACCGTCGCGCACGCATTCATCGCGAGCTCGAGGAGGGCGCCCGAGCTTTCGGCGAGGCCGCGGCCAACCTGATGCTCCACCGCGAGCAACTGCTCGCATCGACCGACGCAGCGCACTTCGCTGACGAGACCCTCGCGAGCGCACGCAAGGCCTACGATCAGCTCAAAGCGGTGCTCGCCGAGCACGAGGGGTTGGTCAAAGATCTGCGCGCGAGCGCTGATCAGGCCCGCGATGCGCTCAACGTCGCGGAGATGAAGCTCCGTGAAAAAGAGATGGAGCTGTCGCACCTCGTCGAGGGCGTGCGCGAGAAATTCCGCGGTCTTGTGCTCACGCGTGTGGTGGGCGACTACCACCTCCGGCCGCCGCCCGACGAGGAGACGCGCTCGCGGATCTCAGAGCTCACGTCGCTCATCGACCGCATGGGATCGGTCAACCTCGAAGCCATGCGCGAACACGAAGAGTCCGAGAAGCGGTATGCGTTCTACACGGAGCAGCGCGCCGACCTCGACAAGGCCCTCGCCGATCTGCAGAAGGCGATCGCGCAGATGAACAAAGAGTCGAAGCGCCTGTTTATCGAGACTTTCAACGCCGTAAACGCGAAGTTCGAAGAGATCTTCCCGCGCATGTTCCGCGGCGGGCGCGCATCGCTGCGCCTGACCAACCCCGAAGACATGCTCGAGACCGGCATCGACATCCTCGCGCAGCCGCCCGGCAAGAAGCTGTCGTCGATCGAGCTGATGAGCGGCGGCGAAAAGGCACTCACGGCCGTGTCGCTCATCTTCGCGATCTTCCAAGTGAAGCCGTCGCCGTTCTGCATTCTCGACGAGGTCGACGCGCCCCTCGATGAGGCGAACGTCGCCCGCTACAATGAGATGGTGCGGAGCATGACCGACAGCTCGCAGTTCATTCTCATCACGCACATCAAGCGCACCATGCAGATGGTCGACGTGCTCTACGGCGTCACGATGCAGGAGTCAGGCGTCTCGAGGCTCGTGAGCGTGCGACTCGCCGAAACCGAGACTTCGGCGCGAACCGATCCGAAGAAGATCGCCCCGCCCGAAGGCCATGTTGCCGTCGCCTGATCAGTAGCGAACAACCAGCTGATAGCTCGGGGTCGACGCGATCTTGACCTCGAGCGTCGCCACGCTCACGCCGCCTCGCGCGACGTTGAGCGTGCCGCCTCCTGAGACCCACGCCCGCACGCCGTCTGCCGTCCGCTGCAGGCATGGCGCTGCGGGCGCTGCGTTGCAGACGCTGAGCGCGGCGCCGTTCCAGGTCGCCGAGCCGTCTCCGCTTGCGGTCGCGACATCGCCGATCGCCGCGAGCGAAAACGACGCGCCGTCGGTCTCTGCGAACGCGCCGGCATCGCCCGCGAAGGCGTACACGATGCGATCGGAGTTCACGCTCGACGCGTTCTTCGCGCTCGACGCTTCTGTCGTGAGCGTCTCGACCCCTTCCGGGTATGTGGGCACGATCGCCCCCGCGCGCGCAAACAGCGGTATTTCCGACATCGCGGCCGCTACCTTCACGTGCGTGGCCGGATCGGCTGCCGCGACGGCTGCTCCGCCGAGCCACGGGTACCAGCGCCCCTTCGGCAGAACAACATCGCGCGCGACGGCTCCTTCGTCGACGACGGGCGCGACAAGCAGGCGCGGCCCGAGGAAATACTCATCGGCGACAGGCCAAAGCGAAGGCTCGCCGGGATGCATCACCGCCAGCGGCCGGGTGATGGCGACGCCCGTGTCGTGGGCCACCTGAGCGAGGGTGCGCAGGTAGGGCGCAAGCGAAACGTGCAGCCTCGCGTAGCGCGCCCAGTGCTGCAGAGACTCGTCGTCGCTCTCGAAGCTCCAGTTCGCCTTCGCGAGCGTGCCGTGGTGTGTGCGCATCACCGGACTCAGCGCGCCGAGCTCGGTCCAGCGGAAAAACAGCTCCTTCGACGACAGGGGGCTGTTGTAGTTCTGGTAGCCGGCGATGTCGCTTCCGGAGGTCGACATGCCCGCGATCCCGGCGCCGATGGCGGACGGAACGACGGTCTTGATGCCGTCGTCGGCGGCCCAGTCGGTCTGTTGGTCGCCCGGCCAAAATGCGTCAACGAGCGCCGGCGAGCCGAACCAGCCCGAGCGCACGAAGTTGAGTCGTTCGATGCCGTCTGCCATGCCGTCGAGCGCGGCGCGCTGCGTCTTCTGCCACTCGACCGGATACGTGTTGTGCCCTTCGAGTCCCGAGCCCTGCGCGAGCACCGCGTCGGTGGGCATCCACTCGCTGTAGTCGCCCATCCATCCGTCAGCGCCGAGCGCCAGCGCCGCTTTGAGCTTGGAGACTGCCCAGGCTGCGGCCGCTGGGTTCGTGAAGTCGACGAGCGACGCCTCTTTGAACTTCGCGTCGGTAAAGACGTAAGGCTGGCCCTTGTCGTCCTTGATCAGCAAGCCGGCGGGCGCTGTCTCGGGCCAGGCGTTGCTGCCCTTTTCGACGAACGAGTTGAAGTAGACGAGCCACTTGAAACCCGCGTCGTGGAGGTCCTTCGCGACCGCCTCGAAGTCGGGATAGAGCGTGCGGTCGACCTCCCATTCTTCTTTGAGCGCATACCTTCCGACGCCTGTGGCATCGGTCACGAAGTCGCCGCCGCGCCAGTCCTCCGTCCACAGCACGCTCGACGGGACCCCGTTGTCGCGCAGCTTCTTGGCGACGCGGCGCACGTTCGCGGAGCCGAAGATCGCGTCGTTCCAGGGTGCAAATGCGAAGGCCGGAGGAACCTTCGGCCGCCCAAAAACAGACGATTTTCGGGTGATCGCGTCGATCGGAGTCGGCCCATAGAAGAGGTGAAGTCGCACAGGCAGCTCGAGCTGCATGCGGGCGATGTCGTCGCGTTCGCCGCACATGGAAAACGTGGAGAGTCGCACCGTCTCGGCGACTGCCATGAAGCCGCGGCTCGATAGAAATTCAGGGATGGGCATATACGAGTTGTGCCTGCGACCGACGAGCTGCCAAGCGCCGCGCGGATCGTCAGTAGACATGTCTTTGTGAATGCCTTCCTCCTGCACCCAAACCGGAATGGTCTCCCCACGCGCGTCGGCGCCCCAGGTCTGCTCGCCGAAGCCAAGGAAGTGGTCGTCTTTGCCGCAGCGAAAGCCCCATGAAAACCGGCGTTCGGGGCCGTCTGCGGGGGTCACGTCAACGACGAGATGATTGGGGTCCGAGCTCGCGGCAAACGCCAGCTTCGCGAGGCTGCGCCCGCTACCGTCGAGGAGCGTGACGGGCGCCCCGTCTCCTGCCCACTGCGCCGAGCGCGCGACGCGCCAGTCGGCGGCGGGCACCTCCGTGATCTTGAAGCTCCCAAATTGCATTTGGTAGGTCGTCGCGACCTCTCGCACTGCGAACCCGGTCATCGGCGGAGCATCGTCATTGTCGGAAGTGGGAGTACCCACATCGGAGGAGGCGTCGACCCCTTCGAGCAGGGCGCTGCCGTCCGGGCCCGCGACGGTCAGCTTGGCGGAGTCGGGGGAGAGCGTGATTCGGAACACGCCAACGTCGGCTCGAACCGCAGGGGTTGGGGTGCGGGCTGACGAGCAGGCCTGGGCCAGGAGCGGAGCGAGGGCTGCGGCCGCGAGGGCGGAATGCCGAAGGTAGGAGCGCATGGTCGGCACTGTATCCGCAGCAGCGGGCCGGCGGCGAGCGTCAATCGGCTGTCGGCCCCGGTGACGCCCGGCCGTGCATCCGCTAACGCGGGGCCCCGAATTCCGCGCATATCTCGCCGAATTTGGTGCACAAATTGCGCATTTTGCCCTTGAACGCAAGGTCTGCACGTTCGCGCGGGCGCCGCGTGCTGGCACGAGGGCTGCTGTGCGTTGCGCCCTATGAGCCGAGTAGCCACGGAGCGCGAGCGCACTTTCGACGCCGGCGAGATCATCGTTTCGAAGACCGACTTGCGGGGGCGCATCGTGTACGCCAACGACGTTTTTTTGCGCGTCGCCGGGTACGACGAAGGGGAGGTTTTGGGCACACCTCACAGTTTCGTGCGTCACCCCGACATGCCTCGCGGAGTCTTCCGGCTGCTGTGGGATACCATTCGCGCCGGCGAGGAGATCTTTGCGTACGTGAAGAATTTTACAAAGAGCGGCGACTTTTACTGGGTGTTCGCGCACGTGACCCCCACGTTTGACGACGCCGGCACGATCACGGGTTACCACTCGAGCCGGCGCGTTCCGCGGCGCGAGGCCCTCGTCGAGGTGCAGCGAATTTACGCCGAGATGCGCGCGGCCGAGAGCGCAGTGAGCGACGCCAAGTCGAAAGCGGACGCATCGGTTCAGCTGCTGGGCGAGATGCTGGCCAAGCGCGGCTTGACCTACGCCGAGCTCATGTTCGAGCTCGAACTCGCTCCGGAGGCCGCATGAACGCCGTGATGGCGTCGATCGCGCCGCAAGTAGCAAACGCCCGGCTCCGCGAGGTCGCCGACGTGTGCGAGCGCGCGGCCAGAGGCGATCTGGAGGCGCGCGTGCTCGGAATTACCGAAGACGGCGATCTCGGTCGGGTGATGCACGCCATCAACCGCATGCTCGATCTCACCGACGCGTTCGTGCGCGAGGCCAGCGCGTCTTTGGCGCACGTTTCGCGCGGCCAGTACTATCGCCGCGTGCTCGAAAAGGGCCTGCTCGGGTCGTTTCGAAGGGGCGCGCGCACCCTCAACGAGACGATCTCGGTCATGCAGCAGCGCAGCGCAGAGCTCGCGCGCATGAAGGCCGAACAGCTCCGTATGGCCGACGAATTCGAGGCGAGCGTAAAGGCCGTCACGGTGCGCGTGAGCGCCGCGGCCGCGTCGCTCGAGAGCGCCGCCGGGCAGCTCGCCGGGATCGCGGCATCGGTGAGCGGGCAGGCCGGCGAGAGCGCGACGCTGTCGCACGACGCGTGCGCAGCGACGCAGCGCGTATCGACGACGACGGGCGAGCTCAGGGGCGCCATCGAGCAAATCGCGCAGCGCGCTGCGCTCACCACCACCGCCACGTTCGACGCACTGACCTATACCCGGTCAAGCGACGAAGCGCTCTCGCGACTGGCCGGCAAGACGCGCTCGATCGGCGATGTCGTGAAGCTCGTCGCGAGCATCGCGAACCAGACCAAACTGCTCGCACTCAACGCGACGATCGAGGCCGCTCGTGCGGGCGAGGCCGGCCGGGGCTTCGCCGTGGTGGCGAGCGAAGTCAAGACGCTGGCCGGTCGAACCGCGACGGCGACCGATGATGTCGAGGCTCACATCGAGGCCGTTCAGGCGGGCACGGGCGAGGTCACCGGGTGCACGCGCGCCATCGGTGCGGCCATCGAGCGCATCGACCAAATCGCCCACGACGTCTCCCGCGCCACCGAAGAACAGCTCACCTCGACCGGCGAAATCGCCCACGCAGCGGGCCTCGCGACCGCCGGCACCGACGCCGTATCGCGCAAGGTCGAGTCGATCGCGCGCGAGGCCAAGGGCGCGGGCCGGGCGGCCGATGAACTGCTCGGATCGGCCAAGCACCTGTCCCAGCTGTCGGACGCACTGTCGCGCGATGTCGAAGCGTTTCTGGTGCGCATCCGCTCCGCGACCTAAGCGCCCTCAGTGAAAGTCGCGACTCATGGTCGGCATGGCCTCGCCGCCGATGGGCAGACGCGCGAGTGACTCGACCACCAGGTGAATCGTCGACTGAGGCCGGGCGTCGCCAGCCGCGACAACAACCTTCGATCGCTCGATCGCTCCTCGCGCCAACATCAGCGAGCTCGACGTTGCCACCTTGCGCAGACGCTCGAACACCCGCGCCCAAAGCACCAAATTGATGAACCCAAACTCATCTTCGAGGGTGACGAACACCACCCCGCTCGCCGTGCCCGGGCGCTGACGACAGATCACGAGCCCTGCTGCGCTTACGCGCGCGCCGTGCGGAACACCCGACAGCTCCTGAGACGACAAAACCTCGCGACCCATGCGTGAACGCAGCGCGCGCATGGGATGATCGGTGACCGAAAGACCGGTGCGATCAAAGTCGAGCATCAGCTGATCGACCCGTGACAGCTCCGGCAGCTGCGGCGCGCGATCAGCCGCCGAAACGCCTTGAAAGAGCTCACCGTGCTGAGGCTCGCGGGCCGACCATATGGCGCGACGCCGGCCCTCCACGAGAGACTCGAGCGCGCCCGCCTCTGCGAGCGCCGACAGCTCGGTGCGCGGCAGGCATGCGCGGCCGCGCACATCTTCGACCGACGAAAATGCGCCTTGCGCGCGTGCGGCCTCGACGCGCAGGCCAGTCTCTTCACCAAGCCCCTTCACCTGCCGAAGTCCGAGTCGAATGTTGCCCTGGTCGAGCGTGCAGTCCCAGTTGCTGTGGGCGACATCGATCGGCAGCGTGGTCACTCCGTGGCGACGCGCATCTTCAAGGATGGTGTTGGCCGAATAAAAGCCCATCGGCTGACTGTTCACCAGCGCCGCCGCGAAGGCCGCCGGGTGGTGCACCTTCAGCCACGCGCTCGCATACACGAGCAGCGCGAAGCTCGCGGCGTGGCTCTCAGGAAAGCCATATTCGCCGAAGCCGTGAATCTGCTTGTAGAGCCGCTCTGCAAACTCAGGGCTGATGCCCCGCGCGATGAAGCCCTGTTCGAGGCGCTCTTTGTGGCGCGCGAGCCTGCCGTTCTTCTTCCAGGCGGCCATGTCGCGTCTGAGTTGATCGGCCTCACCGCCAGTGTAGCCCGCGCCGGCGATGGCGATCTGCATCACCTGCTCCTGAAACAGCGGCACTCCCAGCGTGCGCTCGAGAATCGGCTGAAGGCACGGATGCGGCGGGTCGATGGGCTCCTCGCCGCTGCGCCTGCGCAGAAACGGGTGAACCATGCCGCCCTGAATGGGCCCGGGCCGAACGATCGCCACCTCGATGACGAGATCGTAAAAGCTGCGAGGAAGCAGGCGCGGCAGCATGCTCATCTGCGCGCGGCTCTCGATTTGAAAGACGCCCACGGTATCGGCGGCGCAAAGCGCATCGTAGACGGCCGGATCTTCAGCTGGAATGCGCGCGAGCCGGTCGATGGCCGAACCGTCTTTTGAAACGAAGTCCATGGCCTTGCGAATGGCGGTGAGCATGCCGAGCGCGAGCACGTCGACCTTGAAGAATCCGAGCGCGTCGATGTCGTCTTTGTCCCACGGAATGACGGTGCGCCCGGGCATGGCGGCGGGCTCGACAGGGGCGACCTCGTACAGCGGAGCGGCCGAAAGCACGAACCCGCCGACGTGAATCGACAGGTGCCTCGGGTAGCCCTGAATGGCCTTCGCGAGCGCGATGCACATCGTCACGCGCCCATCGGAGGCCTCGAAACCTGCTTCAATCAGGCGCTGCGGCGCGATCTTCTCGGGACCATCCCACCAGGTAACGAGCGACGCGAGCTGCTCGGCCTGCTCAAGCGAAAAGCCGAAGACCTTGGCGACGTCTTTGAGTGCGCTCTTGCCGCGGTAGGCGATGATCTCGCTGACCATCGCCGCGCGATCGCGGCCGTAGCGCTCGTAAATCTCCTGAATGACCTCTTCTCGGCGCTCGTGCTCGAAGTCGACGTCAATGTCGGGAGGCTCTCTGCGCTCCTCGGATAAAAATCGTTCGAAAAGAAGACTCGAGCGCGCTGGATCGACCGCGGTCACGCCGAGGCAGAAGCACACCGCGCTGTTGGCGGCGCTGCCTCTGCCCTGACATAGGATGTCCCGCCGACGCGCCATCTGCACGATGGTCTCGACGCTGAGAAAGTAAGGCGCGACCTCGAGGCGACCGATGACGCCGAGCTCCTTTTCTATTTGCAGGCGCACCTTCTCGGGCAGCCCTTCGGGGTAGCGCGAGGCGGCTCCCTCATACGTCTTGCGACGCAGGGCATCGTCGGCGGTCTCTCCCTCGATATCGAGCTCGCACGGAAAGCGGTACGCGAGCTCTTTCATCGAGAAACGGCACGCGTCGGCGATTTGGCGCGTGCGCGTGAGCCACTCAGGATGCTCGGCAAACAGCGGCGCAAGCTCGCCTTGCCCCTTCATGCGCGCCTCGGCATTGGGCGCGAGCGAGCGACCCGCGGCGTCGAGCGTGAGGCCCTCGCGAATGCAGTGCAGCACGTCGAGCACTGGCTTGTGCGCCGCGGTCGCGTAACGAACCGCGTTGTGAACCACGATGGGGACGCCATGCGCGCCGCTCAGCGCCAGCGCGCGGACCACGCGGGCGTCATCGTCGCCGTCGAGGTGCCGGTGCACACCGATCGACAGGCGCGCACCGAAGGCGCATTTCAATCGCGCGACGTCGTGGCCCGAGATCGCCTCGAGCGTCGTGCACCACAGGCCCTCGGCGTGCTCGATCAGCGTCTCGAGGCCTACGCCAGCGCGGAGGTTTCGTGGCAGCGACTCGCTGTCTCCGCGGTTGGTCTGAGGCCGACCTCGCGGATGCCGAGCGTGGCTCTCGGTGAGCACGCGGCACAGATTGGTGTAGCCTGCATGCGTTTGAACATGCACCAGCAGCGACCATGGCGAAGCGTCGTCGATGGTGAGCTCGCAGCCCACCACGATGCGAATACCGGAGCGCGCCGCCTCTTGATGCGCGCGAACAATGCCGTACAGGCCATCGCGATCGACGATGCCTACCGCGTCGTGCCCGAGCTCGGCGGCGCGGGCGACGATCGCTTCCGGCGACGAACCAGCCTGCAAAAATGAGAAATTCGTGCGGGCGAAGAGCTCTACGTAACCGGAGCGCGGTCCGGGAAGCCGACGCACTGGAGCAGCAATCCCAGGGTCGACGGGCAGGCGACTGGACGGATCGATTCGCTGCCTGGACACACTGAACACATTATCAGTGTTTGTCCCAAATCCCAAATGGGCCGATTCAGTTCGCGTTGCCCATCACAGGCTTGCGGCGCAGGTATTTTGTCGATGTCGCGTTGGGATACCCCGCGCGAATTTCCTGAAGGCGCCCCAGTATCCAAGGGCGCTTCATCGATCGGCCGTTTTTCGTGAAGACGATGTCGTCGGCCACGTAGATGGCCGAGTGCACCAGTTTGCCGGAGCCGTCGGACAGCAGCACGGCGTCGCCATATCTGCGGGCCGAAGCGTCGATCGGCAGGTAGTCGGTGTCGAATGCCTGAGCTGCGACGGCGTTGTCGAGAAAGGTCGCGCTCGGCTCGGGTAGCGCGAAGTTGAGCGTCGTCCAGTGACAGTTGAGCTGCTCCTCCGTCGCGTTCGGATACGTATAAAGCAGCTTCCGCGCAAAGCTGGTGAGCACGTGAGAGACATCGATTTCGCCGCCGGCCGGATCGAGCGCGAGGGAGCGCAAGATGGGCTCGATATTTTGGCGACGACGATGCCCCGGCGCCCAGTATTCGAGCAGCGGTTCGATCGACTGCCCCGGCGCCACGCGAATGTGCGCGAGCAGCGCTTCGCTGGCGAACAGCGCGCGCACGAACTTGCGGCGCGCATCGAGCGTGCCCAGCCTGCGACAGACGATCTCGGCGTCGGCGAAGCTCTGCCGGCCGCTGTCTTCGAAGAAAAACCTGCGGGCATACGCGCGATCTTCGGGTCGCGCGAGCGCCCCGTCGAGCCACTCGTCTACGTTCGCGGACTGCAGCTTGATCGCCCCTGAAAACTCCATGTTGTCGAGGCGCGCGAGCAGCGGATAGAGCCGGGCGCGCGCAGGTGCCGGCATCGCCGCACGCGCATCGACCGCAAGCGAGACCGAACATCCAGCCTTCACGCAGACGGTCGCCTGATGCATGGCTGAGGCGGTGCGCGGATCGGACAGCGAGATCCCGATCGCGTCGACGCCGCTCGCGTCGTAGCCAGGGAACTCCCACGGGCTCGTCAGACGGGAGCAGTCGCCGGAGATGTCGTCGATCGCTTCGACGGCAGGTTCGAGCAGAATGGTGTTGACGCGAAGCTCGCCCCAGGCGCCGCGGACCCGTTGCTCCCGCGGAGACACTGAAGCGGCAACTTCGGCGGGCGGAGCGTTGGTGACGTTGCCACGGGAGAGCCACGCCCCCGAGAGAGCAGCGGCGGCGCCGAAGGCAAAAATGAGCCCCCAAATCGCGTAAGGGCGCCCGCCTTCAAGCGGACGCGGCGAAGGCGTGGCAGGGGACGCGAAGGGCGCGGGCGTGACAGATCGCTTCTGACGCTGCCCGGGGGGCGCAGGCTCCGAGTTGGGCGGCTCGTGCGGCTCTCGCTTGCTCATCGAAAAAACCTGAACTGGCGCGCGGGCACCAGTACGAACTGTGAATGTCATCGACCTTCAAGCTCGCCACCCAGCTCCGCGCCAAGGCGCGGGGAGACGATTCTTGATGCCTGAAGCTCTGTGCCTTTAGCCCCGCTGAGCAAGGCACAAAAAAGTTCGCGCGCGTTCAATCCATCCAGCCGACAATCAGAGTCTCATTCGAGCTCATCCGCAGCATCGCGCGAGCCCCGGTGGGCACGACCCATGCGGTCGCCCACTCTGTGCAGTCTGCATGCTTTCCCGGCTTCCACCACTCGATCGATTCACTTCGCAACACGAGCTCATACGCCTGCACGTCGGCGGGCCGTGGAGTGCGCGCGAGACGCAGCGGCTCGGCCCCCGTTGCGTGCAGGCGCCGCAGCTCTCGCGGACGCGGCGCGCCGAACGGCAAGAGCACAGTGCGCTCGGTGATGCGCCACGAGTCGGCCACCGCGAGCGTGCCCACGCAGCCGTCGCCGAGCTCCGCGACCAGCTCCGCGCACAGCCTCGGCAGCGCGCGCACAGCTTTGGCTTCCGGCTCGAACATCGCCGCAGTTGACAGTGCGCGCACCACCACCTGAGCGGCCGTCAGGGCCACCTGCGCGATCGGCGCGCGCACGAGCGCCTGATGACCGAGCGCGTCGATGCGCGTACGCAGCACCGAGAGCAGATCAGCCGCGCGACAGAGCGGCGACGGCAGCACCACGGGAAACGAGGCCGTACGCGCGTCACCGGTCACGAACGCGCGATCATAGGTAAGCGTAAGCACGAGCAGCAGCGCGCCTTCTCCCCTGCCCTCGAGCCGCGCACCGATGCGATCGCACAGCGCCTTGGCAACGAAGACGATCTGCTCGGCGCGCTCGATCGCGTACTCGAGCGACAGGCTCTCGGTCGGCGACACCTCGGGCACATAGGCGCAGAGCGGAGCGCGATCGTCGCCGTCGATGAGCAGCATCACATCGGCGCACTCGCGCCCAAGCCGAGCCCCGAGCGATGCGCGCGGAACGTTCGCCAGATCGCGAATGAGACCGAGTCCGAGACTCTCGAGCCACTGCGTCGTCGCGGCGCTCATGGGCAGCGCCGCGATCGGAAGACGGTGAAGCGCCTCACGATTTTTTTTCGGAGGAATGACGAGCGCGCGCGGTGACTCGGGGGCAAATCGCGCGACGGCCGCGGCGATGCGCGGACCGCTGGCGATCGCTACGCGGCAGGCGTGTCCGAGCTGCGCAACGCGCGCCGAGATGAGACCGGCAAGCACCCGCTCGCCCTCGATTTCGCTGCTCGCATGCAAGTGGGCGCACCCGGTGACATCGACCCACACGAGCTCGTCGTCGCTCCAGCGCGCGCCGAGCGAAGTTGCTGTGGTGGCTCCGAACGCCAGGCAGGCCTCGGCGATCGCACACAGCGTCTGTTTGACACGCGCCGCATGCACCACGCGAACGCGCAAATCGGCGGAGCGCGCGCGAGCCGCAGCGACCGTCATTCCGGGTCTCACGCCGAGCTCGACCGCTTCGGGCGAGACCGCGGAGATGCGCGTATTTCCGAGCACCGAACGCTCATCGCGATCCTGCTGCTGCGTAAGCACAACCGCGAGCGGCGAGGCCGCAGTCTCGGGCGACCGCAGTCGCGCGAGGTCGACGAGAAGCGAGCGCAGCGCGATGGCAGCAACACGACGCACTGTTGTTCAACCCGCGCGGCAAGGGCGCGTAGAGAACGGAACACGCGCGCTGGCGAGCCCAAGCCTGCCGTGCCGCTCTTTGACCACGCGCACGACAAGCTCATTGGGCGCCCGCTCGACCGCGAGTCGAAGGGCCACCGGCCAGGGCATCACGCGATGCAGGAGGGAGTCGGAGAGCAGCAGCACGCGCGCTCCATGAGACTCGGCGGACAGCGCGAGCTTGCGCACGATGACGTCAGGCGACAGACCGCGCGCGCGAGCTGTTTGCGGCTGCTGCAAGAAGCCGAAGGCGTCGATCACGATGAGATCGAACGCGCCCGACGAGGCCACTCGCACACTCACGCGCGCCGCGTCGCGCGACGACGGACGCACCACGAGCAGACGCGCGAGGTCGACTCCGACTTGCGCCGCCCCCGGAGCATGAAGGCTGTCGCCGAGCTCGACCCACGCACACCAGGCGCGCGCGTCTCGCGTGTGAACCGCGCGAACCGCGGCGAACGCCAGCGCCGACGTACCCAGCGCGCCGTCCGAAGCCAGCTCCGTCACGCCGGGGGGCAGGCCACCATCGGGCAACATGGCGTCGAGCTCCGGCCACGCGAACGCCAAAGCATCGACGCGAGGCGTCTCGATCACGCGAAGGCGCGAATGCAGGGCCAGCAGCGCCGCGGGGAGAGCCATACTGAACACATTATCAGCTACCCAACTACGAAGGCAAGGCGCCGGGTCACAAGGCAGACGCCCCGCGGTGCGACGCCGCGCGCGGCCCGCTGTGCTACGAGCGTAGGAATGTCGTCGGAACGTCTCGCCAGCCTCGAGCGCATTGTTCGCGAGATGGGCTCGGTCCTGGTTTGCTACTCGGGCGGTGTCGACAGCGCGTTCGTGCTCGCCGTCGCCCACCGTGTGCTCGGACCGCAGGCCATCGGTATGACGGCGGTCAGCCCGAGCCTCGCGCCGTTCGAAAAGGTCGCCGCGATCGAGATCGCAAAACAAATCGGGGCGCGCCACGAGCTGGTCGATTCAAACGAGATCGACAACCCCGCCTACCAGGCCAACGGCCCCGATCGCTGCTTCCACTGTAAGAGCGAGCTGTATTCCATCAGCTCGAAGATGAAGGCCGTCTGGGGCAGCGCCCACGTGGTCAACGGCACCAACCTCGACGACCTCGGCGATTATCGTCCCGGCCTCGAAGCCGCCAAAAATGCGGGCGTTCGCAGCCCGCTCATCGAGGCCGGCTTCACAAAGCAGGACGTTCGAGCGGCCTCCGCCGAGCTCGGCCTCGCCGTATGGGACAAGCCCGCATCGGCGTGCCTGTCGAGCCGCATTCCGTTCGGAACGCAGGTCACGCGCGAACGCCTCGCCCAGATCGCCGCGCTCGAAGCGCGCCTCAAAGGGCTCGGGCTCCGCCAGGTTCGGGTGCGCTGGCATCAAGTCGGGGCCAGCGAAAATAGCGGCGCGCTCGCGCGAATCGAGGTCGATCGGGCCGAGCTCGTGAGCGCTTTCGAGCGCTCCAGTGAGCTGGTCGCCGCAGGCAAAGACGCGGGCTTTGCGTATGTCACCCTCGATCTGCAGGGATATCGGCAGGGCAGCCACAACGAAGTGCTCGTCGGACGCAATTTGCGCGTCGTATAGCGACGTCAAGGGGCCCCGCCAGCCCGCCGCTGCGCACGCGATTGCGCACTGGCTTAAGCTTGTCGAACCGGCAAAAATCTGCGACCAAGGCGACGACAGAGTCGTTCGGCACGCCTCGTTATTGCCGGTAAGGTGACCATGGAATCAGCACGCCAGAACAAGGAGCTCATCGACGCCACCCGGCCCTTCGCCGTCGAGAGCAAGCTCAAGAGCTGGTGGTCGCTCGCGAGCACCCTCGCGCTCACCGCAGCCACACTCAGCTGGGCTGCGTGCACGCCTCACTCGATGGCAGGCTGGGCGACGCGCCTCATGGCGAGCGCCGTGTCGGGCCTGCTCATCGTCCGCGTGTTCATTCTGTATCATGACTTCCAGCACGGAGCGATTTTGCGGGGCTCGCGGATCGCGCGCGCGCTGTTCTGGGTCTACGGCATGCTCATCATGACGCCTCCCAAAGTGTGGAGGGAGACTCACAACTACCATCACGCCAACACCGCAAAGATTGTCGGCTCCCACGTTGGCTCGTACGCGATGGTGACGACCGGCATGTGGGCAAAGATGAGCCCCGGCGATCAGCGGATGTACAAAATCATCAGGCACCCGCTGACCATCGTCACAGGCTATTTCACGCTGTTTATGTTCGGCATGGGCGTCTCGCCGTTCTTGCGCGCCCCTAAAAAACACTGGCAGTCGATCGCTGCAGTGGTGCTGAACGTCGCGCTCTCGGCAGCGCTGGTGTGGAAGTTCGGCTTCGCCACCTTCGCGCTCGCGATGTTTTTGCCGCTGGCCATTTCGATGACCGCGGGGGGATATCTTTTCTATGCGCAGCACAACTTCCCTGACATTCACGTTCAGCCGCGTGAGTCGTGGTCGTTTACCAACGCCGCGCTCGAATCGTCGAGCTACATGCAGATGGGGCCGATCGGCCGGTTTTTCTGCGGAAACATCGGATTTCACCACGTACATCACCTGAACTCGATGATCCCGTTTTACCGGCTTCCCGAGGCGATGTCCGCGATCCCCGAGCTGGCCACGCCCCACAAAACAAGCTGGTCCCCGCGCGACGTCATCGCGTGCTTCCAGCTCAAACTGTGGGACGCCGAGCAGGGCAAGATGGTGGGATATCCCAGCCGCTGAGAGCCGCGAGCTCGCCTACCCCGAGTGAGACGCTCAGGCGGGGAGGTTCGCGTGCACCCGGGCACGCTCTGCCGCTTCGCGCAGAGCCGCCGACAGCGCGCGGGCATCCGGAAACCGGTGCTTCGGGTCCGGCGCCATGGCCCCTTCAATGATGGCCTGCCAGTGCGGCGGTATTTTGCGGGCGATCCCGACCGGAACGCCGTCTGCCGGGGTACCCGACGACAAGAACAGTCCGCTGGGAGTTGGCGGAGGCGGCTCGCCCGCGAGGCACTCGAACATGGTCGCTCCAAGGGCGAACAAGTCACTTCGGGCATCGACCTCGCCGCCGGCCTCCTGCTCGGGAGACATGTACCCGGGGGTGCCCACCGGCGCGCCCATGCCGGTAATTCGGGTCTCTTCCCACTCGACCCGCGCAATTCCGAAATCGATGAGCTTGATGCGTTCGGAGCCGTCGGGCTGCTTCGCGACGAAGATGTTGGACGGCTTGAGATCGCGATGCAAAACGCCGGCGGCATGCACCGCCACCAGCGCGTCGGAGATTTGCAGCGCGTAGGCGAACGCCTCGTGCTCGCCGATGCGCCCCTGGCTGCGCAGGCGATGGGCCAGCGTCTCTCCGCGGAGCAGCTCCATCACGAGAAAAGAAGTGCCGTCGGCGAGGTGCCCGTGGTCGATCATCTCGACGACGTTGGTGTGCCACGAAAGCCCGAGAGCCTCCGATTCGCGGCGAAGACGATCGGAGGCCACGGCATCGTGGGCGTTGGCCGCGCGCAGGAGCTTCACGGCCACTGCGAAGTCGTCCGAGATGCGCCGGGCTTCGTAGATGACTCCGCTCGCGCCAGAGCCCATGCGCGCGTGAACCCGGTATTTTCCGGCGATGATGCTCCCGTCGATCCGTGTACTTACCACGCGATCGCGCGTCTCTTTGAGGACAAGGCTGCGCTCGAGCGCCAGAACGCGAAGCTGCTGCGCCGTAAGATCGGCGCGCCTGCTCGCCTCGCGCGCGAAGGTGACTCCGAAGGCTGCGCACACGGCGGCGGTCGTGAGGCTCGCCCCGACGGCCACGCCCTGCGGCGCGTGCAGCAGCGAGGAGCTCCCTCCCAACGCGGCACCCAGGAGGCCGCCCATCGCCGCAAACTCCGGCAGGCGGGCGCGCTTCCAGCGCACCTCGTATTCCTGCGACAGCATCGAGGCCTCGGAGACCAGAGAGGCCGTTGCCGTCACGACGCCCGGGCCAAGACCGAACAGCGCAGTCACCGCGCGGAGCTGAGCTGCGCGCAAGAGCGCGAGGAGGCCGGATTGTTCGAGCGAAGGATCGTGGAGTACGTGCACGCGGCCGCGCCAGTAGCCGCGACGAACCTCGAGCGTCTGCCACCGCGTCGTGCGCCCGTACTCACTCTCCGAAGCGTCGAGCCGCGAGAAAGCCTGCGCGGGCCCAGTCGTGCCTCGCAGGACGCGGACCCAAAACCCCAGGTTTTCAGTGGCGATCAGCTGCGGCCAGACGTCGACAATCGCCGCTCTTCCCTCGATGTCGGCGAACTCCGACAACGACAGCGACAGCGCGCCCACGGTCATGAGCTGCGTCTCGTCTTCGAGCGCGTCGCGCGAAATGCCAATCGCTTTGAGCCAGCCATCGGTTACGACCGGACCGCGCTTGAGGTCGAGCCGGAGCATCAGCGCCTTGACGAGCGCGACAGCAACCTGTCCGGATGAGAAGCTCGATCGGTGCATGGTTTTCGCTCGGGTACTATAACGCCGCCGCGGATGCCGAACACGGAAGAGAACATCGAGCTCGTCGGCGCGCGTGCCGCGGCGCTCGCCGACCTTCAGACCGCGAGCCGCCGCGCCTCGCGACGTGCGACCGCGATCGGCGGCGATCTTCAGCGAATCGCGGAGGCCCGAGCCCTCGCGGCCAACGCGGCGTGGCTGATCGTCGCCGCGACAAAGGCGGCTCGTGGGAGCGCGCAGATCGAAGGCACCGACTGGTCGACCGGAGAGCCCGTCGCGATACGCGTCGCGATCGACCCCTCGCGATCGCCGCGCGAGCAGCTCGAGGCGATGTTTCGGCACGCCAAGCGCCTCACGGGGGGCGAAGCGGTCGCCTGCCAGCGCCGCGACGAGGCACTTCGCACGCGCGCCGCGCTCCTCGAATGCGCGCGGCGGGTCGAGACCGCAGAGAGCGCCCAGGCCATCGACGAAGCGCTGGCCGAGGCCCGGCGTGCGGCTGCCCGCGACATGCCCAGACGCGCGACATCTCCAGGCCGTCGAGACAAACGCGACCAGTCGCTGCCGCCCCACCGCACGTTCACGTCTCAGGCCGGGGAGCTTGTGCTCGTCGGGCGCGGCGCAGCAAGAAACGACGCGCTCACGTTCCAGATCGCGCGGCCCCATCACCTGTGGATGCACGCGCGCGGCGTTGCTGGGGCCCACGTGATCGTGCCGATCGTTCGGGGACGCGATTGCCCTGCCGATCTTCTGATCGATGCAGCGCACCTCGCCGCGCACTTTTCGGATGCGCGAGGCGAAGGCGTGGCAGAGATCATCACGGCCCCTCGCAAATGGGTTCGAAAGCCGAGAGGCGCAGCGCCTGGCGCCGTCATCGTGGAACGCGAGAAGGTGATTGTCTTGCGCGTCGAACCCGACCGGCTCGCGGGTCTGCTCGCGCGAGAAGTAATCGGCTAGCAGCCGCACCTCAGACGTTGCATGCATAACGCACGGTTCGGGCGCTGACGTGTCGCTACGTGGTAGAACAGGGAGATGGCGCTGGGCGAACTGATCGGCCGCTGGCTTGGGCGCGTCGAGATCGTCCTCGCCGGGCTCGACGAGCGGCTGCGCGATGGCGAGGACGCGCTGGCTCATGGCGACGCGATGCGCGCGCGAGCGGCGGCGCATGCCATCCTCGAACGATTGCCCGGCTCACCTCACGGACTCGCGCTGCTCGCCGACGCCTGTGAGACGGCGGGCCTCGAGGCCGAGCTCGAGCTGACGCTGGACGAGCTCTCCCACAGGGCGCCATCCCACGCCGAAGTGTGGATACGGCTCGCCGAGGCGCGACGCCGCTCGGGCGCTCCCGCGGCGCAAACACGGGACGCGTTTGTGCGCGCGCTCGCCGTAGCCGCGCCTGCTTCCGATCCGCGCCGAGGGGCGCTGCTGGCGCTGGCCGATCTCGATCTGGAGCTGGGCGATGGCGCGAGAGCCGACCTGTGGCTCGATCGCGTCGCCGAAGATCGCGCGGCCGACGTGTGCCTGCGGCGCGCCGAAGCGCGGCTCGCAGCGGGCGATGGCCCAGGAGCGCAGGCGTGGCTCGAGCGCGCGGGCGACGATCCGCTCAGCGGAAGGCTCGCCCTCGCGCGCGGCCGAATGTGGGCCGAGGCGGGCGACGACCGCGCGATCGCACCGCTGCTGCGCGCCATGATCCTCGGCGAGCGTGGCGCGAGCGAGGCGCTGTCGTCGGCGCTCGCGTCGATGAATACGACCGAGGAGCTTCGCGCGAAGATCGGTCGCGTCATCGAAGGAACCGAAGAGGCGGCGAGCGCGCGCTGGAGGGCCGCTTTTGCGCGCGCGGAGGGCCGGCGCGAGGACGCGAAGCAAGCGCTGATCGACGCGATCAAGGGCGGCTCCCAGAGCGCTGCGCGGGCGCTGTTCGACGCGGGCCTCGCAGACGGCGACGAGGACGCCGTCATCCGCGCGCTCGAAGCGCTGCCGGCCGGCGATCCCAGCGAGGAGATCCGCGACGCGCGCGCCCTCTCCGCCGCGGCGGCTGGCACGGCCGAGGCCCTCGACGCGATCGCCGGCATCGCTTCACCACGTGTCGCTCGCATCGCGCAGCATCGTCGCGCAGCGCTGATCGCGACGTGGCTCCCCGCCGATGCTGCGGCGATGTGGCACGACTTGCTCGCGCGACTCGACGGGCACGCGCGCAGGCTCGGAGATCTCGACTCTGTAGCGGCGCTCGCCGAGCTCTCCGCCGATCGGGCGCGACCTCTGCGCATCGCAATCGTCGGCGAGTTCAACGCGGGCAAGAGCACGTTCATCAACGCCCTCATCGGCGAGGACGTCGCCCCAACCGGGGTGCTTCCAACCACTGCGACGCTCCACCACCTGCGCTACGCGCCCGATCCGATCGCCCGCGTGATTCTCGAGCCCGGCGCGGGCGTGCCCGAGCGAATCGTCGCTACGAGCGAGCTCCGCGCAACGCTGAAGACCCTCGGTGACGGCGTCGTCCGGCGCGTGGAGATCCTGCTGCCGATCGCGTCTCTCACGCGCGCCGAAATCCTCGATACGCCCGGCTTCAACGCCCCCGACGCGCGCCACACGCTCGCAGCGCGGCGCGCCTTCGAGGAGGCCGACGTGGCCGTGTGGCTGCTCGACGCCAGCCAACCGTTCAAGGACACCGAACGCGCCGTTCTCGAAGACGCAAAACGCGCCGGCCTGCCCGTGCAGATCCTCATCAACAAGGCCGATCGACTGCGCCCCACCGATCTCGCGCAGGTCCTCGCGTTGGTCTCGCGCGGGCTCGCCGAAATCGGCATGCAGTCCGTTGAGCCGCCGCTCGCGTTCAGCGCAAAGCTCGCCCTGGCGGGAAAGCTCGGCGACGCGGACGCGCTCGCGCAATCGGGATGGACCGCGGTCGCGAAGCTGATCGACGAGCAGCTCATCGGGCGAAGCGAGACACTCAAAGAGCGCTCCTTGCGAAGGCGCTTCGGCGAAATCATCGCGCACATGATGAGCGCCGCGGCGACGCGGGCCAGCGCAGAGAGCGAGGCACGCGCGAGCGCGGAGGCCAAGCGGCGAGCGTTTGCCGCCTGCGCAGCGCGACTCGATCGCGACGGCGAGGCTTCGACGAGCGCGGTGCTCGGCCGACTCAGCGGCGCGGTCGCAGCGTGGCGCGCGGACGTTGCGCTCGTCGCCACAGGACGCGACCACCGCGACGCATCGAGTGACGCGATCGCCATGCGATACGCCGTAGACCGCGCGCTCGCGCATTTGGTAGGTCCTGCCTGTGAGGCGCTGGTGGCCTTGTGCGGCGAAGCCGGTACGGCCCCCGAGCAGTGGCAGCCGCTGTCGCGCGCGGCCATTCGCGCGGCCGCCTCGTGCGAGTTCTCAGGCGAGGATCGCTGGCTTCGCGGCCTGGCGCAGGCGCTCGTGGCGACCGCCATCGAGACTCTGGGAGCGCGCGCGATCGAAGCGCATCACAAGGGCGCCGACGCTGGCCTTGCCGACGAGCTCGGCGCCTTCGCGACCCTGCTTGCGCGCGCCGCTGCGAGTCCGCTTGCAAGCGATGGCGTCGTGGGGCAGTGATCGAAGCGATGAGAGCCCGAATCGCCGCCGTGTCCGCGCTCGCGCTGATCGCCCTCACCTCTCCCCCGTCGAGCGCTGATCCGGTGCTGGCCGTGGGCGGCGACGCGTTGTCGCTGCAGGCTGATCAGCTCGAGGTCGACGTTTCTTCGGGAGAGGCGCTGCTCACCGGCAACGTCACGCTCACCAAGGGCGACTTGAAGGTCGCCTGTCCGCGCATCGACCTCAAGTTCGACACCGCTCCGCACGTGAAATGGGCGCGCGGCTCCGGCGGCGTCGCAGCCGACGTTCGCGGCGTGCACGCCGAGGCGGCTGAAGTCGAGCTCGACCTGTCGCGTCAGGTGCTCGATTTGCGCGGCGGCGTGAAGCTCACCCGCGGTCAGGGCTGGCTGCAGGCCGATCATGCGTCGATCGACATCGCGAGCGCGAAGGTGACGCTCGCCCAGGTCA
Organism: Myxococcales bacterium; assembly: GCA_947473045.1. GTDB lineage: Bacteria > Myxococcota_A > Polyangia > Polyangiales > Polyangiaceae > JANYHY01. Next base: position 48,079 of record CANJCO010000020.1, read on the forward strand.
AAGGGTCGATCCCCGTACCGCCCGGGAAATAGCCGTGACCGACGCGGTGACGCTCGTTGCGCAGGGCCTGAGTGTCACCGCTGCGGGACGCGAGCTCCTGCGCGACGTGAGTCTGTCGGCGCGCGCTGGCGAGGTCCTGGGGGTGCTCGGGCCGTCGGGAGCGGGCAAGTCGACTTTGTTTCGTGCGCTCTCGGGGGACGGCCCGCTCGCTGCCGGAAAAATTCTTTTGAATGGAGTCGACGTGACCGGCTGGCCGCTCTGGCGCCGAGCGCGTGCGGGACTCGGCTATGTGCCGCAGTCGCCGAGCGTGCTCTTCGACTTGACGGTCGCCGACAACCTGTCGACCTACTTTCGCATCGCGGGCGTGCAGGGGCAGAGCGTTGAGGACGCCGCCGGTCGCGTGCAGCTCGGCGCGCGACTCACGGTCCGCGCAGGCGACCTGTCCGCGGGTGAGCGGCGACGCCTCGAGGTCGCCCGCGCCCTCGTTAACAAGCCGAAATTGCTGATTTGCGACGAGCCCTTCGCCGGCGTCGATCCGGCCGGAGCGGCGCACATCGCGCGGCTGCTACGCGACGTCGCCAGCGGCGGCGCTGCGGTCGTGCTGGCCGATCACCACGTCGCCGAGGCGCTACGGACGTGCGACCGGGCGCTGCTGCTGCTCGACGGCTCGATCGCGGTCGACGCGACACCGGAAGGCTTTCGCGAGCATCCGCTGGTTCGCGGTCGCTATCTCGGCACCTGGACGCCGTCGACCTGACGGCGTGAATTATCTTTTGAAAAGAGGTCAGCGCGACGCGGTCGCGATGTCCACGCGGCGGTCGAGCGACCACGACTGCTCGCTCGTTCCGAGAGCGTCAAGCTCGCCGCGCGACGACGGCGCCACGCGCTCGGGAGCGATCCCCAGATCGCGGAGGTAGCGACGAACCGAGTCCGCCCGGGCCTCGCCGAGTCCGAAGTTGTACTCCGTCTCGCCGCGCGGATCGGTGCGACCCACGAGCGCGAGGCTCCTGCCGCGCAGGGGACCGTCGCTCATGCATTTGGCGACCGCCGACAGAATATCGCGGTCCTCGGGAGCCAGCTGCGTCGAGTCGAAGCCGAAGTGCGGCGCGGCCTTGAAAGACGGAAGCCCGCAAAGCTGCGCGATCTCCGTAGAGACGTGGAGACTCGGGGTAAGCACGCCCATGCCCGCCGCGTCGGCCCCGTCGGCACCCTCGCCCGCCTTCTTCGCCGCTGCGTCGCCTTGGGCCAGCCGCGTGTCGTGCGACACCAGCGCCTGTCCCGGCGGAAGCTTGGGCGGCGCCGCCGCGCAACCTACGACACTCAGCATTCCGACGAAGACGAGACCGGTTCGAACCATCATGGCGTACTCCTCAAAGCGAACAACACCCGTACCAAGCAAGTTCTTCCGCGGCCCAATTTCCGGACCTTTCGCGCCCATGCCGCTTGCGTTACACAGGAGCGCGATGCACCTCGACGCCCTCTTCGAAGACGACACCATCGACATCGCACGCCTCGGAGCCGTGCTCGACGGCCTGGGCCACGCCGGCCGGGTCGAGAGCATGAACCGCTGGTCGGCAAAGACGCAGGCGCGCCTTTTCGAGGCCGCAAAAGGCCACAAGAGCCTGTCGCTCGAAGACTTCGTGCCTACTGCAGTCGAGCCGCTCGCCGAGGTCATCCACTGGGGCAAAAACTCGCTCCCGGTCTTCACGCTCTTCCAGAAGCGCTTCTGTAAGCCGGCGCCCGATCACGGCGCCGCGAAGAGCGAGCTGTGGGGATACAACGAGGGGCATCCTGATCTGCTGTTTCAGGTCAGCCCGTTCACCGGCCCGGGCTACTTCGTGGTGCACGCGCCCGAGCGCGACAACGCCGCCGGCGAGATCGACATCGACTACCGAATGATCCCCGGCGGCAAGAGCAGCGCGTGGCCTGCCATCGTACCGAACGAGGCCCGACTCGGACGCTTCGTCTATGCCGGAATGGTCGACGTCATGCGAGGCATATCCGAGCACGTCAGCATCGGACGCGCGATCCGCGGCGGAAAATGGGCCGACGCTTGGTTCGTGCTCTGCCGCGAAGACCGAGCCCCCACTTGATCGACGCGGAGACGCAGCAGAGCGTCGAGCTCAGGGTCGTTCACAGCATTCGGGACATCCCGGAGGCTGACTGGCAGGCGCTCGTGGGCGAGGAAGGGTCGCCCTTCACCGAGTGGACGTGGCTCGACTGCCTCGAAGAGGCCGGCTGCGTGGGCTCGTCGCGCGGAGAAGCAGCGACCGATCACGCGAGCGGCTGGTACGCGTGCCACCTCGCCCTGTATCGCGGCGAGCAGCTCATCGCCGCCGCGCCCGCCTATCTCAAAGGCAACAGCGAGGGCGAGTTCGTCTTCGACTGGAGCTGGGCCGATCTCGCGCGCAGAATTCGGGTGCCCTACTACCCCAAGCTCATCGTCGCCGTTCCGTTCTCACCGGTGACGGGCGAGCGCGTGCTGGTGCGCACGGGCGAAGATCGCGAGGCGCTCACGTCGCTGATCGCGCGGGCGGTGCGAGACGTGTCGGGCGAGCTGGGCGCGCACAGCGCTCACGTGCTCTTTCCAAACGAAAGCGAGGTTCCATATTGGGAGGCCAGCGGCTACGCGCGGCGGGTGGGTGTGCAGTACCACTGGCACAACAAGGGATACGCCACCTGGGAAGACTTTCTCGCGAGCTTCAATTCGAAGCGAAGGCACCAACTCAAGCGCGAGGCTTCTCAGGCTGAAAAACAAGGCATTTCAATCGAGACGCTCACGCCCGATCGCATCACCCCGGCGATGGTCGATGCGATGTTCGATTTCTATGGAGTCACCGTCGACAAGTTCTCGTGGGGACGGCGTTATCTGAACCGCGCTTTTTTTGAGCTCGTGGCTACTCGTTTCAAACGAAATCTTGCATGGGTCGTGGCCACCCAGGACGGAGCCCCCATCGCCGGCGCCTTCAACGTCGCGAAGGGCAAACGGCTCTACGGACGCTACTGGGGCGCGAAGGTTGACTTGCCGTTTCTGCACTTCAACGTTTGCTACTACCACGGGGTCAAGCATGCGATCGCGCGCGGCCTCGAGGCGTTCGAGCCTGGCGCAGGCGGCGAACACAAGCGGCCCCGCGGCTTCGAGCCCACGCTGACCCACTCGGCGCACTATCTCGCGGACGCGCGCATGCGCGATATCGTCGGCGAGTTTCTTGTTCGCGAGCGCGCCGCGATCGAAGCGCACGTCGCCGGCGGCGGCGACGACGACGTCACGACCTGAAGCTGTCTTTTGCCTTGCGCCGCGCGCCGAGCTCGCCGGCATCGCGCGCGCGAACAAACGGATTGCACGCGATTTCGCTCGCCACCGTCGATGGCACCGTAGGTTGCCCCGCCATGCGTCGCTCGCTGGCAGCGACGAGCGCGGCGGCTACGTCGCGGTTGCCCGGTTCGACGTGGCTCGCGAAGCGCAAGTTGGCTTCCGTGTATTCGTGCCCGCAGTAGACAAGCGTTGCCGGATGCAGCTGAGAGAGCCTCGCGAGCGACGCGTGCATCATCTCGGGCGTGCCCTCGAAGAGCCTGCCGCAGCCGGCTACGAAGAGCGTATCGCCGGTGAACACCGCCTGCTGCCCGTCGCCGCTGACGACATAGGCGACGGCCCCGGTCGTGTGCCCTGGAATATGAAGCACGCGAACGTTGAGCAGGCCCAGCTGCCACGCGTCTCCGTGCTCCACGAAACGCGTCTGCGCAGGAATGCGCCCGCGGTCGGAGCTGTGTCCCAGGACCTCGCTCACGCGGAGCGCCGCGGCTACGGCCTCGTTGCCGCCAGTGTGATCATGGTGATGATGCGTCGACCAGATCGCCGCTACCCTCCTGCCCGCTCGCGCCACCGCTTCAAGCACGGGCGCGCTGTCGCTCGCATCAACAATGGCGCTCTGCCCCGTCGCTTCGCACGTGAGCACGTAGGCATAGTTGTCCGACAAACACGGAACGATCTCGACTCGCATCACGGGCTGCCGTCTGCCTTGGCCGCGGCGCCCGCGTCCTTCGGCAGATTGTACGCGCCGCCCAAACAGCCTTCCTTGCAGCTGGTAGGCGGCTTGTCTTTCACCGATTTGTCGAGCTCGCGCAGTCGGCGCGTAAGGTCGTCATAGGCCGGTCCGCGCACGATCGGATGCTCTTCGCCCGGATCGGCCTCGAGGTCGAAAACCTGCAAATACTGGGGCTCGCCGAACGCGATGACTTTATGGCGATCGTGAATGAGGGCCCTGCGGCGTTGATTGTCACTGGTGGCAGGCAGATCAACCACGACGTCGCGCGCGGGCGCCTGCGGAGCCGCTCCGTAAATTTCGCCGACCAGACTGCGTCCTTCAAACGACGCCTCGGGCGCCACGCCGAGGGTGTCGAGAATCGTCGGCGCGAGATCGATCGCAGACACTGCTCGATCAATTTTCGCTGGAGGCGCTCCCGGCATCACGACCAGCAGCGGCACGCGCACGAGGTTCTCCCACAATTCAAAGCCGTGCATGTACTGGTGGTGCTCGCCGAACGCCTCACCGTGATCGGCGGTGACGATGATCGCGGTGCGGGCGGCCCACGGCGCGTTCGCGATGAAATCGAGCAACTTGCCGATCGAGCGATCGGTGAAGGTGACCTCCGCGTCGTAGCGATCGCGGAGCGACTTGCCGTACGGACCGATGCCCTCGTGCGCCTGATACTGATCGTGCGGGTCAAGGAAGTGAAACCACGCAAAGAAGCGCGAAGAGGCGTTTCGCGGATCTCCGAGCAGTCGCTCGGCGATCGACTCCAGCGCAGGCGACGTCACGTTCTCGTCGGTGGTGTTGTTCCACTTCAGACCGGGCACGATCTCGTAGGCATCAAAGCCCTGCCGAAACCCTGCGTCCTTGAAATAGCCGTGCGCGTGGGCCGCCATCGTGCGCACTCCGGCCTCGCGGAGTCGCTCGGGAAAGAACGTGTTGCTCTCTGCGTACGCGCCGAAAAAATAGCCGTCGCGCGACAGCTCTCCGGGCAGTCGACCACCGAGCAGTCCGCCCAGGCTCATCGACGTGTAGCTCGAGAGCGCGTAGGCGCGTGCATACTGCACCGATTTTTCCGCCAGCGCCGTGAGTCGGGGTGCGATCGGTCTCGGGTAGCCAGCCCACGGCATGTCCGCGCGGAGGCAGTCGACCGTGATGAGAATCACGTTCGCGTCGGACGGGGGGCGCGTCGGAGGCGCGTTCGCCGCCGCATCGGCCGCAGGCGCAGAAACCCCGGAGGGCCCCGCGTCCGCGGCCGGCTCGTTACGACCCGGCGGAGGGGCGCGCTTGCACCCGAGCGCCGCGAGGAGCCCGACGAGCGCAACCGAACGCGCGAATGCGCGTGAGCGAGCGATGGTGAGCAACCGTGCTCACGACTCGACGGTGACGCCGAGACGCTCGCGCACGCTGAAGTACTCCTCGCTCACGCTGAAGAGGACGACCTCCTTCATGCGGTCCTTCGAAGTAACGGCCTCGCCCTCTTCGGTGGCCCGCATCATTTCGGTGGCGACCGCGAGGTCGTGCGCGAGAACGAAGCCAACGCGATCGGCGGTGAGGTCGATCGCTGCAACCCACTTCTTGAGGTCGAGCGCGCCGCCGCCCTGAACGAGCTTCGATACGACGCTGGCGAGGCGCTCCTTGTCGGCCGGCGCGAGAGACGCCTGCAGCGCCGCGCTCGCATCTGCCACGGGCCCCTGCAGGTCTGCGGATATCGGGAACTGCGGCACGCTGAGCTTGATGGCCGCGAAGAGCCAGGCTTTGAGGCCCGTGCCCGTCGGCACGAGGTGACGCACGTAGTAGCCGGGCCTGAAGTAGGTGAGATGGCGGCCTGCAATGAAGGCCATCTGCTGCGTCGTGACCTCCGTCTCGAACGCCGCACGCCCGAGCACAATCGCCGGCGTGTGCGCGTGCACGAAGCCCAAACCCCCCGGATCGTTGGGATTCTGGAACGCGAGCGGCGCGGCAAATCCGAGCACGCCCTGCACGTAGTAGAGCGTCTGCGACGCAGGATACATGTGCTGCGAGAGGTCGAGCGCGTAGCGGGGATCGAAGCCCTGCGCTTCGAGCGTCTGCGTGCGCGACACAATGATGACCGGCTGAATCAGCGCGAAGATGCGCGTGACGAACGGATCGAGATCGGCGTGCGCCAGCTTCGTCCAATCGTCTTCAGTGAGCGCTGCCTGCGCGGCCGCGGCGTTGTCGGCCTTGTTGCGACGATAGAAACGCTCCTCGTCTGGCTCGGCGAGATTGAGCACCGCCAGCGCCTGGCACAGGCACCACGCGGGATCGGGCCGTTTTCCGTCAGTGTAGAGCTTGCGCAGGAGCTTGTAGCTCTCGACGCGGTACGGGTTGCGACGGAGGATTTGCGCCTGCGCCTTGACCGCCTTGTCGAGGTACTGCCCGACGTCGCTCGCGTAGAGCTCGGCGAGAAGTTCTCCGCGCTCTTTGCTGTCAGGATCGAACGCCTGCGCCGCCTCGTAGGCGTCGATCGCCATTTCCGGCTCACTGAGCGCGCCCTGATAGAGGGCGCCGAGCTGGTCGAGAACCTTCACGAGCTTGTCGCGATCTTGCGACTGCTTCGCCTGGTCGAGCTGCACCTTGAGCAGGCGCTCGACGCCATCGTGATCGCCCTTGCGGCGGCGAAGATCGAGCGCGTCATCGAGCGCCTTGGTCAGCGTCGGGTCGAACTCGAGCGCGCGGTCGTAATAGCGGATCGCCGCTTCGGTATCCCCGAGCTGCCGCGCCGAAACGATAGCTGCAGTCTGCATGTACTTCGCCCGCTGCTTCACGTCGTCGACGAAGTCAGCGAGGCGCAGGACGACCTCGACGAGCTTCGTCCAGTCCTTCTCTTCCGAGTAGAGCTGCATCAGCCGCGACAGCAGCCGTCGATCATCGGGCCTCTCTTCGAGCGCCGCCACATAGCTGCGCGATGCCCCGGCGCGATCGGAGAGCCGCTGCGACTCGATGTCGCCAATCTCGATCAGCAACTCGAAGCGCTCGGCCCCGACGGCCATCTCAAGGCGACGACGCCTCGTCTTGACGGCGTCACGCCACTCGCCCTTGGCTTCGTAGGCCTTCGAGAGCGCGCGGAGCGTCTGCGCGCTCGAAGGGTCGGCCTCCTCGGCCGCGACAAGCGGCTTGATCGCCGCGTCGAGATCACCCATTCGGCGCGCGCTCTCTCCGACCCCGTAGAGCACCTCGGCGCGATCGGCGCCCACCAGTCGCGAGCCGTATTTGTCGAGCAGCTCTTCGTACATCTTGCGGGCCATCGGCGCTTCGCCATGATCGAACACCGCGCGAGCCGCGCGCGTCGCCGTGTCGAGATCGCCGGGCGCGAGCTTCTGGAGCGCCTCGACCGCAGCGAGAACGCGCGGATTGGACGGCGGCAACATCGACTTGGCCGCACCGAGGTCAACCGCGGAAGACGACGGCGCCGGCGGGGCCAGCGAAGCCATCGAGGGAGGCGGCAGGAGCGAGGGCCTGGGCGCAGTGAGCTTGCCCTGTGCCTCGATGTACCGAATCAGAACGCGAACGCCGTCTTCCTTGGCGAGCACGCTCGTGCGACCGGCCAGCGACTCGTAGAATTTCGACGCCTCGAGAAAGCGCCCTTCGTCGAACGCGAGATCGCCGAGAACCAGCTGAGCGTCCGCGTTCGTCGCGTCGAGCTCTGCCGCCAATTTGGCCGAGGCCGCCGCGCGGTGGTCTTCCTTGAGCTGAACGTGGAAGAGCCGGGCGAGCTCGCCGTGCAGGCGCGCTTTGGCCATGTTGCCCTCGGCCACCGCGAGCTCCTGTTCAATCAGAGACACGACGCTCGAAGCGTCTCCGCGCGCCGCGTAGGCAGCACGCAGCGACGATGAAGCCGAGGCGTCTCGCGGGTTGCTCTCGAGCGCCAGCTTGTAGCGCTCAATCGCCCCGTCGCGGTCTCCGCGCGTCTCGAGCAACTTCGCGGCTCGCAGCCACTGCTCGGCCTTGAGCTCGGGCGTCTGCGCCTTCGCTGCGAGCGCTTCGATCGCCGACAGCGCCGCGTGCGCGTCGCCGGAGAGCTCCTTCAAGCGCGCCAGCGCCTCGAGCGCGCCGCCGTGGCCCGGGTTGATCTCGACGACCTGCTCGTAGGCGCGCATCGCCCGCTCGGGAGAGCCAACCTGCTCTGACAGCGTGCGCGCGCGCTGCAACATCAGCTCGACGCGGCGCTCGTCATTCGCGGCGATCGCCTCATGGCGCTCGTACACGCGAATCACGTCCTCCCACTTGCCCTGCGCACGATAGTGACGCGCGAGCCCGGAGAGCGCTCCGTCGTTCGCGGCGTCGAGCTTGAGGATCTCCTCGAGCGCGAGCGAGGCCTTCTCGTGATCGAAGAACTCCTCATCGTACAGCGCGGCGATGCGCTCGAAGAGATTGAGCTTCTGACGGGGCGTGGCGGCGACGGCGATCTGCCGCTCGAGAACCTCGAGAAGCTCGCGGAAGTGGCCCTTTTTCGTGAAGATTCGGTCGAGTCCGCGGAGCGCGCCGAGGTGCTTCGGATCGACCGCGAGCACGGACTCGAAGCGCCGCATTGCTTCGTTGATGTCGGCGAGCTGCACCTCGTAGGCCTCGGCGATCTTCACGAGCGCGTCGATGCGCTCCTGCCCGCCGCGGGCGTCGGCGCGCCGCTCGAGCAGCGTGACGAACGTCCGGTAATCGCCCGCGGCCTCCGCGATGCGGGCGAGGGCCTCCCCCGCCTTGGCGTGGCCGGGATCGTCCTGAAGAATCGCGTCGTAGATTTCGCGCGCGCGCTTGGTGTCGCCCAGCCTGTGTTCATACAGGTCGGCTGCTTCGACCCGCAGGTCGCGCCCGCGCGGAGATGCGCCCGCTGCATCGGCTCGCGTCGAGAGAATATGCGCGAGCTCCGGCCACTGCTGCGCCTTGCGGTAAATGCCGGTGACGGCCTCCGCGGCAATCTCACTCGCCGGCTCACTCACGAGAATCTGCTGGTAGGCCATGAGCGCCATGTCAGCGCGGCCCACTTTCTGGTCGTACCAACGCCCGCACAGCAGCATCAGCGCGTTCTTGTCGGCCGGGGAAGCGTCGCCCTTCACAGCCTCTGTCAGCGAAGACAGGACCTCCTGCCAGCGCTCGGGGTTTTTGCCCGCGATGTGTTCAACTTCGGCCGCGTACTCGCTGGAGCTGGGCAGTTCGCAGAGCGCCTGCGTATAAGCGACGAGCGCCTGTTCGGCGTCGTCGAGCTCGTGGGCCGTGATGCGACCGATCTCGCCCATGAAGCGCGCGCGCTGCTCGTTGGTCGAGGCCTTCTCGGCCCGCGAGAGCAGCAGCTCGACCACCTCGCCGAATTTTCCCTGGGCCTTGCGGGCCTCTTCGAGGGCGACAACGGCGACCTCATCGTCGGGATCGAGCTCGGCGATAATCGCGTAGAACTCTTCGGCGCGAGCTTTGTCCTTCTGGTGCTCAAAGATTCGCGCAGCCCGAAAGAGCAAGCTCTTCTTGGTCTCTTTGTAGTCCGCGGCAGACGTCTCGAGCTGATCGGCCGCCATCGCGAACGCGTCGGCGATCTTCGCGGGCTCCGCCACTCTGTCGACCGCCGTTTCGAGAGCCATCGCGGCCTCGGCGTCGTCGGGCGAGGCGACCAGCGCGTCGACCAGCGCGTCGACCGTTTCCTGCGAGAGGAAATCGGCTGCCGAACGCTGGGCCGCGGCAGGCTTGCCCAGGTTGTCGATCGCCTCGAGCAGCTCCTGAGCGTCGCGAGGACGCGCTGCGGGATCTTTCGCGAGCAGCGACAGAACAAACGCGTCGACGTCTTTGGCAACCCAACCGCGCGGCGCCTTCGTGCTCGGCGCGTCGGGAACGCTCGTCAGGTGAGCGAGCGCCGCGTCGACCGGATCGTCGCTCGCGAAGACCGGCTTGCCGCTGAGCAGCTCGTAGAGCATCGCGCCAAAAGCGTAGACATCGGTGCGGGCGTCCGCCGACTTGCCGCGAACCAGCTCGGGAGCCATCGCGCGCGCCGAGCCGAACACCGCGACCGTACCGGCAGACAGGCGGGGACGAAGCCGATCGCCGCCGAAATCGACGAGCACGGCACGTAGTCCCTGGCCGCCTTCGACGCGACCGACGAGCACGTGTTCCATCCGGAGATCGCCGTGAACGAGCTGCGCCTTGTGAAGCGCTGCGAGCGGCTCAAGAATCGCTTTGAGCACCGGACGAAGCTCGTTGACGTGCGAAGGGCCGGTGCGCGCGAATCGCGCCGAAAGCGCCTGGCCGTCGACGTTGTCATACGCCACGAAGAACACGCCTTCGTGCTCCGCAGCCTCGACTCCGGCGGGAAGCCCGTCGTGGGCGACCCGCGCCACGAGCCGGTTGGCCACAAGAAAGCGATTCGCGGCGCGCCGATCACGCGAAGCCTCTCGGCGGAGCGTCTTGATGAGCCGCTGCGCTCCCGCCTTGCGCGCGAGGTAGCCGACGCCGAGATCGGTCGACGACACCTTCCGCTCAATCGTGTGCCCGGCAAAGACCTGCCCAACGGAGAGCTCGGACTCGGTCGAAAGCGCCGCCAAATCGCGAGCCTTCGGGTCGACCTCTTTTCGCGAGGCAGCCAGCACGTCGATCAGCGCATCGAGTTGATCGCGCTGCGCGAGCCAGTCGGTCAGGGCGCGCGCGAAGCTCGCCTTCGCGGTGTGACCGCCGACCGCCTCGGGGTCGAGCCCCAGCAGGTTTTGAGACATCTGGGTCAGCTCATCAAGCGTGAAGAGACGCTCGAGTTCGCCGCGGAGCAGGTCGATGGAGGAGGTCATTGGGAAGGGCATGGTAGCGGAAAGGTTTCTCCGATTGGGAGAGCAAAAGAAGGCCGCTTGCCGGTCAGCCAATGGCGGCGCCGGCGCGGAGGCCGCTCGCCCGGCCGCACGCCGCAAGACACGCGGCCCCGATCGCGAGGCGACGGCCCGCCGGCCAGAGGCGACCGCTGGGCGCCTTGACGGCTAAAAACGAGCGATGTGTGTGCGACCGCCGGAGCCGGTGTGCGACAGGGCCGCGACCAGTGAACGCATGTGCCCCGTCGCGCCGGCACGGGGTTGCGCCGGCGAAAGCGCGCATTGCTGACGTATTGCTGAGGCGATCGCGCTGCGTCCCCGCAAAAACCCCGATTGACGAGGCGTTTTATTTTCGTATAGTGCGCCGCCTCGCAAGAAAGACTCGATACCCATGCCGCTCCACACCGAAAAGAAGTCCGAGCTCATCGGCAAGTTCCGCACCCACGAAACCGACACCGGCTCGCCCGAGGTCCAGATCGCCCTTCTCAGCGAGCGAATTGGCTACCTCACCGACCACTTCAAGACGCACGCGAAGGATCACCACTCGCGCCGCGGTCTGCTCAGCATGGTCTCGAGGCGCCGCAGTCTCCTCGCCTACCTCAAGAAGTCCAGCCTCGAGCGCTACCGCAAAGTGGTCAGCGCGCTGAACCTCCGCAAGTAACCGGAAGGCCCGTTGCAGCGCAGCGGGCCTTTCTGCTTTATCGGCGCACCGGGCGCCTGGCTCTTCGATTCCTGCGCACGAACGCTTCGTACGTAGCAACCGAGGACCGAGGCCGAAGGATGCGACCCAAGCCAATCGCCCAGCGATTGGCGTCACCGGCAGGCGCGCAAGTCGAAAGCTGCGCGCCTCCGGCGTTTCGTCGCACGCAGCGACACGCCAGGAATGCATCCATGTCCTTTGTACGCGAATCCGTCCTCATCAACGGAAAGCCCCTAACGTTCGAAACCGGTCGCCTCGCCAAGCAGGCGCACGGCTCGATTCTCATCAGCTACGGCGAGAGCCAGGTGCTCGTCACTGCGGTCAGCGGCGACGAACGCCCCGGCCTCGACTTCTTCCCGCTCACCTGCGAATACGTCGAAAAGACGTACGCTGCCGGCAAAATTCCGGGCGGCTTCTTCAAGCGCGAGGCGCGCCAGCGCGACGAAGAGATCCTCACCTGCAGGCTGATCGATCGCCCCTGCCGTCCGCTGTTTCCCGAGGGCTACAAGAGCGACACGCAAGTGATCGCGACCGTGATGTCGAGCGACAAGGTCAACCCGACTGACGTGCTCGCGCTCACCGGCGCCAGCGCCGCCCTGCACATCAGCGACATCCCGTGGAGCGGTCCGCTCGCCGGAGTTCGCGTCGCCCGCATCAACGGCGAATTCAAGGCGTTTCCGACGCTCGACGAGCAGGCCACGTCGGATCTCGACATGGTCGTCGCGTGCACCAAAGACGCGATCGTCATGGTCGAAGGCGGCGCTGCCGAAGCGTCTGAGACCGACGTCATCGACGCGCTCTGGTTCGCGCACAAAGCGGCGCAACCGATCCTCGACCTGATCGAGCGCCTGCGCGCGGCGGTTGGCAAGGCGAAGCGCGAGTTCGAGCCGAAGGCGCTCGATGGCGCCATCAAGAGCCGCATCCCCGCGCTGTGCGACGCCAAGATCCTCGAGTCGTCGCTCATCAAGGACAAGAAGGCGCGCTACGACGGTTACAAGACCGCGAAGACCGCGATGCTCGACGCGCTCGTCGCCGACCTCGGCGCCGACAAGGTCGCCGCCAACGAGAAGCTGATCAAAGAAGAGTTCGACGAGCGCAAATACCAGGTCGTGCGCGAGTACGTGCTCGGTCAGCGCAAGCGCATCGACGGGCGCAACATGGATCAGATCCGCCCGATCATGACCGAGGCCGGGGTGCTCTACCGCACGCACGGATCGGCGCTCTTTCAGCGCGGCGAGACCCAGGCGATCGTCACGACGACCCTCGGAACCTCGGCGGACGAGCAGAAGATCGACGCGCTCACCGGCGAGCGCTGGAAGCGTTTTCTGCTCCACTACAACTTCCCTCCTTTCTCGACCGGCGAGACGAAGCCGATGCGCGGCCCAGGCCGTCGCGAAATCGGTCACGGCGCACTCGCCGAGCGCGCCTTGGTGCGCATGATCCCGGAGGCGGAGAAATTCCCCTACACGATCCGCATCGTGTCCGAGACGCTCGAGTCGAACGGCAGCTCGTCGATGGCGAGCGTCTGCGGCGGCTCGCTGTCGCTGATGGACGCGGGCGTTCCGATCAAGGCGCCCGTCGCCGGCATCGCGATGGGCTTGATCTCCGACGGAAACCTCGAGGATTCGAAGACCCGCATCGCCATTCTGAGCGACATTCTCGGTGACGAAGATCACCTCGGCGACATGGATTTCAAAGTGTGCGGTACCGCCAAGGGCATCACCGCCATCCAGATGGACATCAAGATCGCCGGCCTCTCACGAGACGTGCTCACCCGCGCGCTCGAGCAGGCGCGCGAGGGTCGCCTGCACATCCTCGGCAAGATGGCCGAGACGCTCGCCGCCCACCGCCCAGACCTGTCGGCCCACGCGCCGCGCATCACGACGCTCAAGGTCAAGCCCGACCAGATCCGCGTCATCATCGGCCCCGGTGGCAAGACCATCAAAGGCATCATCGACCAGACCGGCGTCGCCATCGACGTGCAGGACGACGGCACCGTGAACATCGCCTCGAGCGACAGCGACGCGGTGAAGAAGGCCCTCGACATCATCAAGGGCCTCACCGCGGAAGTCGAAGTCGGAACGATCTACAAGGGCGCCGTTCAGCGCATCACCGACTTCGGTGCGTTCGTCGAGTTGCTTCCTGGCACCGACGGCCTGCTCCACATCTCGGAGATGGCCCACACGCGCGTCGACCGCGTCACGGACGTGATGAAGGAAGGCGACGTCATCGAGGTCAAAGTGCTGTCGGTCGATCGCGATGGCAAGGTGCGCCTCACCCGCCGCGAGCTGCTTCCCCTCCCCGAGGGCGAAGAGGGCGAGCGCGCTGCCGAGCGCCTTCGTATGTCGCGCGAGACCGGCGGAGATCGCCCGCCCCCGCGCCGCGATGGTCCCGGCGGCGGCGGACGTGATCGCGATCGCGGACCGCGCGGTCCCCGTCGCGGCTGATCCATCACCACGACAAGCAGCGGCGGCATGACTCCCGGGTCACGCCGCCGCTGGCGTTTTGTGGCCCTCGTTTCGCGCTTCGACGCCGGCGCTGTCGGGGGGCGCAGTCGCGGGCGCGCCTGGCAGGCCGTTGAAGCAGCGGCCTGCTAGCCTTTCATCTCGGGGAGGTATGCACCTCCCCGCCCCGAGAAACGCGGTTTTTCGCCGGTCCCCACCCCGCGCAATTGGCTTCGCCAGTTAATATCAGGGTGCGTTTCGAGCGCCCTGCTAAGCCTCGAGGCCTACGAGCTTGCGGCTCACGGCAGTCAGACGCAGCGCCGACGCGTCGTCATGGGCGTTCGGGTTCGGCGAGCGCAGGGGCCACCCGCCCCCGTTCGCGCTCTTGTCGCGGTAGACGCCAAGCTGGCTGAAGAACGCTCCGCTGTGCTCGGTGACCTCAGGCGAAAGGAGCGCGAAGAGCGTCGACTGAGTGCCCTCCCACGGTTCAATCATGCCGCTCATCCGGAGAAATGGGCGCAGAACGGTGTTCTGTAGCCACACCGGCATGAACGATCGGACGAGGTTGGTGCGCACCCAGCCCGGGTGCACGCTCACTGCCGTAACGCCCGTGCCGGCCATGCGCGCGGCGAGCTCTCTCGCGTGCAGCACGTTGGCGAGCTTCGACTGCGCGTACGCCTCCCATCCATCGTATTTTCGCTGCTCGAAGTGCAGGTCATCGAAGTCGATAGCGCCCTTGCGCCCGTTGGCCACGTCATGAAAGCAACTCGACACATTGACGACGCGCGCGGGGGCGCTGGTCTGAAGCACGCCGAGGAGCAGCTCCGTCAGCAGGAAGTGGCCCAGATGGTTGGTACCCAGCTGCGTCTCGAAGCCGTCTTTGGTTTTGCCAGCGGGAGTGTTCATGACGCCCGCGTTGTTGACGAGGCCGTGCAGGCTTTTGTGCCCTGCGACAAAGGCGCCCGCGAAGCTGCGAACGGAGGCGAGATTGGCCAGGTCGAGTTCCATCACCTCGATGACGCCGCCGACGCCCGCGGCCACGAACTCCGCCCGCGCGCGCTCGCCCTCTGCTGGCCGACGGCACGCGAGCACGACGTGGGCGCCCTGCCTGGCGAGCTGCCCAACGGTGGTCAGGCCAATGCCTGAATTTCCTCCCGTGACGACGAACGTCTTGCCGGAGAGATCGCGTGAGAGGAGGTCGGGCGGGCAGAGCAGCGGCTTGGGCATGATGGGCTTTCGACGGAGGTGAAATAGAAGAACGACGGTCTGCTAAATAAGAGACCAGTGGTCGCCTGTCAATGTCGGCTAGCGTGTATTCGTCATGGACGACTTTCTCCGCGCGCGAAAGCCCGAACAGAAGGAGGAGCGACGCGCTCACCTTCTCGCGACGGCTCGGGCGATGCTCGGCGCCGGTTGCGACGTGGCCGACGTGTCACTGAGCGAAATCGCGCGGCGCGCGGGCATGGCGAAGTCGAACGTCTATCGCTACTTCGAGACGCGCGAGGCGCTGCTGCTTGCGCTCGTCTGGGACGAATGGGCTGCGTGGTACGGCGCACTGATCGCGGCATACCGCAAGCCGGGCCGCGGTCATCGCGCGCTCGATGCCCTGATGAAGCAAGTAGCGCAGTCGCTCGCGGCGCGGCCCCTGCTTTGCGCCCTGACTGCAGCCTTGCCGTCAGTCGTCGAGCGCAATCTAAGCGACGCGACCGTCTTCGATTTCAAGGTTCGGTCGCTCGAATTCTTTGGCGAGACAGCCCAATTTTTCGAGCGTTGTGCTCCCGAGGTGGCAGCGGAAAGCTACGCCGCGCTGATTCACGACACCGTCGCGCTGCTGGCCGGCCTTCACGCGTTTTCGCATCCCGCGCCGAACGTGGCGCGCGTGCTGAAGTCGCCCGAGCTGAAGTTGTTTCGCCGCGATTTTGCGAGCGATCTGGAGCGCATGCTGCTCGCGCTCGCGCACGCCCTGCCGAAGCGCGTGTGACCAGAGCAGACCGTGCGACGCAGGCGCTCTGGAAGTGCTGAAGGGGGCGCCGGGGGCTGCGATCTCAAGCCGGGGGCGACCGGTCACTTACGCTCACGAAACAGCACGTAGCCGCGGTCGCCCGCCCCGAGCGCGAGCATCGCGTCGGACTTGAAGTGCGTCGCAAAAAGCTCGCTCTGCGCGAGACGCGCCGAGACCGCGTGGGCGAACCGAACGCTCCCGCCGTCGCCCTGCGCTACCGCACGAAAGCCCGGTTCAACATAAAACAGGGCGCAGTCCACGCGGCGATCGAGCAGCATCGCCGCATCGACGCGCTTGCTCGTGTGGCCGCCGGGCAACACAGCGATTTGCGGATCGGTCAGGCCCGCGAGGTCGACGATGTGCCCGCGCGATGCGGCGGAGACCCACCCGACGTCAACGGTGGCAATCTGCGTGCATGACGCAAGTATCGGCGCGGCGCGCGCGGCGAGATCGGCGCGATCCGCGCGCACCGTGGCAGCCCTGGGCGCCCCGATCACCCAGAAGTAGAGCCCGGTCATCGCGCCGAGCGAAGCGCGAACGACCAGCGATGCGCGCGAAGATGTATTTGCACAATACACGAGAGCAAGCGCGAGCGACGGAATCACCGGAGCGATCAGCCGCGCAAACGGCATCCAGTCGCCGCCTACGAGCGCGACGACGAGCGCGTGGGCCGCGAACGCCACCACGACAGCGCGCGCCAGGTCTGCCCCGCGCCAAAGCGCCCAGGGGGCCAGACACGCGATCGGCAGGGCCGACACTGCCAGCGCCGCGATCACGTACGAAGCGCCGTGGTCGAAATCGCTCGGCTTGGCCAGCAGCGAGAGCGGATAGGGGTGCCCGAACGCGACGGACCGAATGAGCGCGCAGCCGACCAGCCCCGATACGGAGCTCAGCGCGTGAGCGGCAACGCCAGCCGGGCGAGCCTCCTGCGCGAGCGCGCGCCCCGCGCAGAACACGAGCGCCCACGGCCCGAGCTCGGGCCGAAGCGCCGCGGCGAACGCCGCTGCGGCGGTGCTGACCCGAGGCGAGTCGTGGAAGGCCACGGCGAACGTGGCAAACGCCATCACGACCCCCGTCTCCATGCCGCTCGCGGCGTGGGCAGCGATCGGCAGACTGAGCGCAGTGAGCGCCAGCGCGGCGAGCTTTGCCCCGAGGCTGGCGCGCGCGCGCCCCACAGCGACTCCCAGGGCGGCGGCGGCCACCGACCAGCACGCGACGCCGAGCAGCTGGGCCCGCCCAAGCACGGTCATCGCGTCGGCGCGGGCCAGCGGGGCGAGCAGCAGCGGCCAGGGCAGCGGCGTGACGCCATCGGTCGACGGCCCGGCGGCGTCGAAGCGGTAGCCGGCTCCGTGGGCGATGTTACGTGCATATTGCACAGAAATAAGCGCGTCATCGACCGTAAAGCCGCGCATCGCCGCCGCGAGGGCGCCGAGCAGGCCCCCCCAGGCGCACGCCCACATCGCGTCGGAGCGTGTCACGGAGCGCCGGTATCCGAGCTGGCGGGGATTGTCCAATCTCCCGCGATCATCGCCGAAAACTACAGCTATCGGCTCGCACTTCGTACGATTCGTCCAAGAGCCAAGCACAACCGCGCCCGAGCCCGGGCGGCGCGCATGCACGGCTCGCCCGAATCCATGCGCTCATTCGAGATCCACGTCTCCCAGACCGAACGGTCCCTGCCACACCCGACTGCTGCGGGAGCACAGGTGCGGCCCCGCGCCGCGCGTGAAACGCTCGACGTCTTCGTCGACGGCTCAAACGTCACCGCGCGTGCCGGCGAAGGGCACGCGGCGTGCGTGCTTCGCGACCTCGCGATCGCGCTCGCCGGGCTGCGCGGGAAATCGAGCGGCAAGTCGATCGTGCGATTTTACGACGAGCCCTGGGAGATGTGCGTCGAGCGCGCGCGTGGCGCCGCGCTCATCAGCGTCTACCGGTCGGGCCCCGAGCCGGCGGTCGCCGTCTACGATGCGCGCGTCGTGTTTGCAGACGTCGTCGACGCAGTGGTCGAAGCCCTCTCGGACCTGCTCGCGTCGGGCGGCGCCTCGGCACCGGCGCACGAGCTGGCAGGCGCGCTGCGGGCGCTCGAGTCGGCCGAGACGAGCGACGACGACGACGATGACTCCGACGCCCTCGAGTCGGCCGCTGCGTGCGTCGAGATCGATCAGGGCTCACCGGTCTCGTTCGCTGCGGAGTTTACGCTCCGTGCGCCGAGCGCGTCGGAAGCCGACGTCGACCTCGACGTGGAGCACGCCGATCTGCACGGGCTGCTGTTCAAGGGTCGCGTTCGCGCGGTGATTCGGGGGCGCGCAGTCGACGTCGGAACGGCGCACCCTTTCCTGTTCGCCGAGCGGCTGCTCGACCTCACCCGCCGCGCCTTCGCCGCGTGGGAGCAGGGTCAGGCGCTGCACGTCCGTGAAGAAGCCGGCGGCGTGCTGGTTGGCGTTCGCGTCGCGAGCGCAGGCGAGATGATGCTCTCGCTCGCCGCCTTCGGATCACGTGCAGTATGCACATTCCCGGCGCTGTCCGCGGTCGACGTGACGCACGCGGCGATCGCGTTCGGACGCTCGCTCGTCCGCGCCATCCTCCGGCGGGATCGCGCACAGTCGCACAACCTCCGCCTGTCGGCGTTTCGGCGCGCGCTGCGCGACACAGAAGCGCGCGTGCGCGGCGCGACGAGCGACGATGCTCGCACCAACCCCTCCCCCGAGTCATACCGCGAGTTTGCGCTCTCGTCGCGTCAGCGCACATCGGTCGAGTCTTCGGCAGGCGTGTCGCCGCCCCCGGCGCGGCTGCGCTACGTCTCGCGTTGGCGTGCGCTGATTCCGGGAATCGACCTGCGCAGCACGTTTCTATGCGGAGATCGCCTCGTGGTGGGCGCCGCACAGGAGACGTTCTGTCTCGATCGCGCGACCGGCGAAGTGAACTGGCGCGTGCCGACGCGGCGGGCGACGAGCGTCGTGACGCCGGCCGGACTCGCGCGGCTGCACGCCGACGGAGAGCTCGCGGTCCACGATTTCGTCACCGGCGAGGTGTCCCTGCGCACGCGCCTGCTGCCCCGCGCCGGAGCGCCGCCAGCCGGCGCAGTCGTCAGCACGCCTGGCTTGCCGCGGATGCTCATCGTGACCGAGGGAGAGCGTCACATGGTGGCCGTCGATCTCGCCAGCGGCGAGCCGCGATGGCGTTTTGCGTGGAGCCAGGGGGGGGCGCTGCGCCTCAAACGTCACGGCAAACTGTTGTACTTTACAAGCACGGGCAGTGCGCTCTCGGCGCTCGACGTCGTGACGGGCGCGGTCGTGTGGCGCGTCCGCGATCGCCTACGTTTCTCGGGCTCGCCGGTGGTCGACCACGATCTGCTGCTCGCCGTGGCTGGCGGCGTGAGCGGCGCGACTTTGCTCTACGGCATCGACGCCTTCTCCGGCCAGGTGCGCTTCACCGCGCCCGTCCCGGGCCCCGACGCGGCCGGCGAACTTCACGTGGCGTCTCACGACCTCGGGCACCCGGCAACCGTCGAAGGCGCCCCCATGATCGCGTCCCGGTCCATCCTTGTCGCGGTGCGCGATCGGCACGGAGTGCGGCTCGTTTCGTTCGACCGCGAGACGGGCGCGCTCCGGTGGACGAGCGATGCCACCGTCGCTCCCGTCGGAACTTCATGGCTGGTCATCGACGACGTCGTGATCGGAAACACGCCCACCGGAGAGCTCGTGGGCGTCGATATCGGGTCCGGCGCCCTGCGCTACCGCCACGTCCTCGGACGCGTGCTCGAGGCCGACATCCCCCGCCGCCTCGAGCCCGTGCTGCGCTCCGGAGCGGTGTTCGTACCACACACCGACGTGCGCATTTTCAGGCCTTCGGACGGCGCCACGCTGGGCAGCGTCGGCCCTTGCGAGGCGATCCCCGATCTGCTGCGGGTCGACGAACGCTGCGACGTGTTCGTCGCCGAAGAGAGCGGCCACATGGCAGCGTTTGGTGCCGGCCCCCGTCTGTCGCTCGTGCGCTGACGGGCGCGGCGCTCGTGGACGTAGCCCCCGCGCCGCTTCAGTCGCTCGCAATCGCTCGCGCGCACATTCGCGATCGCGCTCCGCGCATTGCACTGGACGGACTGCCGCGCTGACCTGACAATCTGCCCATGAGGCATTCGTTCGTCTGCGCACTGTCGCTCTCGGTGACAGCAAGTTTGATCGCGTGCAGCAGCGACGACGGCGTGGGCGGCATTGCCCTGCCACCCGATGCATCGATGCCCGATGCCATGCCCGCCCCCGACGCGAGCGACGCAGCCGCGCCCGACGTCGCCGATGTCGAAGTGCCCGACACGTCCGACGCGGCCCTGCCCCGCCTCGCGCCGTACGAGCGATTTCCGACGGTCGACTACCTCGGAGGAGCCCTGCTCACCTCGATGAAAGTCGTGACGGTGACGTTCGCCTCCGACAGCGCCCAGACGATCACCCAGCTTCAGACCTTCGGCGACACCATCGGGCAAACGCCTTGGTGGACGGCGACCACGAGTGAATACTGCGTAATGCCAAAGGGCTCGCCGTGCATCGGGCCCGCGACCAGCGGCGGTCACGTGGTGCTTCAAGAAGCTGCGCCCACAAATCTCGTCGACACCGAAGACGGCAACAATTCGTCGCTCGCCGCGTTCATTCAGGACCACGTCACCAGCGGCTTGTTTCCGCGCCCCGATGACCAGACCATCTTTGTGCTCTATTTCCCGAGCACGACGACGATCAGCTTTCAGGGCATGAAAAGCTGCGCGAACTTCGGCGCTTATCACTTTTCGACGCCCATCATGCCAAGCGGCGGCAGCAAGGCAGTCGAGACCGCCTATGCCGTCGAGCCCCGCTGCGGCGACATGTCGTACACGACCTTCGCCGCAAGCCACGAGCTGATCGAGGCCGCCACCGACGCGCATCCGCGGCTCGACAACGGCTACTTGATGCAAGACTTCGGCTGGCTGTATTTCGGCGGCGAGGTCGGCGACCTGTGCGATCTGCCGTGGGACTTCCTGTCGATGAACCAAAGCGGCTTCAACGTGCAGCGCGGGTGGTCGAACAAGAGCGCACGCTCAGGTCACGATCCGTGCGTGCCCCAGGCGCCTGGCGAAGTGTACTTCAACGTCGCGCCGCAGGCTGGGATGCAGCGCGCGCAGCTTGCTGTGGGACAGAGCGTCACCTTCGACCTGGAGGCGTACGCCGACGGCTCTACGGCCGACTGGAAGCTCTCGGCGGAAGATGTCTCCGATCGCACCGGCGGCAACAAGACGCTCGCGTTTGCTTTCGACAAAACCTCAGTGCACGCGGGGCAGACGGTGAAGCTGACGCTCAAGCTGACGCAGCAACCGGCGCAGGGGTTCGCGTCGTACGTGATTCACTCTCAGTCGGGTGCGGGCCACCACTGGTGGGGCGCGACCGTGCAGATGCAATAAGCGTTTATTGAAGGGGGGCGAGCGTCGTCACGCCAGCGCCGGCGAACGCGATGATGCCGCCGTCACCGCCGCCGTCGGGCAAGCCGCCGTCTGCTCCGAGCGTGACGAGCGACGCCGCCCCTGTTTTTAGCGACAATTTGTAGATCTTGCCGCTGGCCGAGAAGGCGTAGCCGAAGCCCTTCCATTGCGCGAGGCCGAGCATCGCCACCGAAGGCAGATTCGGACCGAGTCGCTTGATGACCTTGCCGGTGACCGGATCGGCCTCGACGAGCACGTCGCCGGCGGGGCCCTCGAGGGAGGTGAGAAACAGGTGGCCACCGATGCCCGCGACGACGTCGCCCGATACCAAAAACTGCCCCTGCGTAGGGTTCGGGTTCAGCGCGCCGAGCGCCGTGATGACGCCGCTCGATTCATCGATACGGACGTATTGCGCGAACGAATAGCCTACGAGAACCTCGCGATCCGCGTCGAGCATGCCCTTGGGTACGAACGTGAGCGCTTGCGGATAGACGCCTTTGGCGACGGGCGCGCAAAACGCGGTTTTGGGGTCGATGCGCACGAGGCCCTGAGACGTGACGCCGTAGATTTCTCCCGAGACGTTGACCGCGATGTTGAACACGCGATCGGCTGCGCACGAGAACACCCCGACCGCATCGAGCGACCGCGCGTCGGGGTCGAAGCGGTACAGGGTGGTTGCAGAGTGCACGTAAATCGCGAGATCCACAGGCGGCGCCGCATCGGCGGCATCGGCGGCGTCGACGGGCGGGCTCGCGTCGAACGGCGCGGCGTCGGCGACGTCGGCTCCCGCGTCGACGGGTGCCGTCGCGGGATCGTCGCTTCCGCAGGCTACCCATGCAACAGGCAGCGACAGCGCGCCGAGGCGAAGAACGGTCAGCGCGGTCAGTCGATTCATCGCCACATAGTATACACCACGCGCCCAGCGACACGTGTCGTCCACGTACGTGCGGCGCAACGCTAGCAGGGCGGCCTCGCGAAGCGCGGATCCGATCCTGGGAAAGGCACCGCCTCGTCTCGGCGCTGCAGTTCCTCGCCCTCGCTCGCGTCGACTGGATCGCCGCGCTCCGAAAACAGCGCGACGCCGATCACGCCGACGTCCCGACCGCCGCCGGTCTGCGCCGCGTACGACTCCGCGACGCGCGAGAACCGAAAGGCCGCGACCGCCTCGCGACTCTGCCGAAACCCGTCGATCTCGAGCGTAGCGTAGGGAGCGATGAGGTAGCCGCGGCGGGAGAGCGCACCCGGCCTGCCGCTCACCACGTCGACTCCGTCAACGCTCGCGACGACCTCGAACCGGCGGGAGGTGTGGTTGACGAGCGCGATCGAATAGCGCTCCCCTTCCCGCCCGACGACGTAGGTCCTGCCGCCGCGGCGAAAGGCGTCGAGCGGGTCGCCGTGCGAATCGCGGATCGACACCGTGACCGCGCCGCTCGAGTCGGAAAGGTCGCCGACGCGCCCCGAACGCTCATTTTGAAATGCCGCGAGGGCGCCGACGCCCCCGCGATCGTCGTAGCGCACCGACGCGATCGACCACGGTCGCCCCGCATCGGCGCGTACGAACGCAACGTCGTGAACGCTCGAAGCGCGCGTCTCGCCCCACGCGGTGCCCAGTCCGCGCCGCATCGGCTCGTCTTGGGCAGCCGGAGAGACGCCGCCGGACTTCGCGACGTCCGAATCGGCTCCGGCGAACGAATCCGGGCGCGATGCAGGAGGCGCGCTCTCGGACGCCGGCCCCGCGGCAAGAAAAACCGGAGCCACGGAGCTGCCGCAGCCCGTTACGAGCCACGAAAGCACTGCGCACACAAGCCATGAACGTTTACGCATCTGCAAGCCCTCCGATGCCGCTTCAACGCGCCGCGCGGAGTGACCTTACAGGCGGCGTCAGCGCGCGAGCGTCACCCAGACGCTTTTCAAGTGCGACTCGAGGCCCATGGCCGCGGGATAGTCGAGCGGCGGCGACACGTCTTTCACCTGCACGTGCTCGCGTCCGGCGAGGCGCAGGGCGTCGAACAGCACACGCCTGAATTTGGCCGCCGCGATGCCCCTGTGGTTGGTGCACGCGAGCAGCTCGCCGCCGGGCGACAACACACGGAGCGCGAGCGCGGCGAGCTCGGCGTAGTCGCTCTCCGCCACGAATCTGCGCGCCTTGGTGCTCGAGTAGCTTGGCGGGTCGACGATGATGAGGTCGTAGCGATCCCCCTTCTTTGCAGCCCGTTCGAGCCACGAAAAGGCATCGTCGGCGACAAAAGTGTGCGCCGCGCCCAGCGCGATGGCAGCGTGCGCGAAGCCCTCACGACCACGCTCAAGCGCGGCGACAGAAGCGTCAACGCTAACGGTCGCGCGCGCCCCGCCCACGGCCGCCGCCACGCTGAAGCCGCACGTATACGAAAACAGGTTGAGCACGCGCTTGCCCTTTGCCGCCTCGCGAACGCGCCTTCGGTTCGCGCGCTGATCGAGAAAGATGCCCGTGGAGAGCCCGTCGCCGAGGCGCGCGAGATAAGGAACGGCCTCTTCGAATATCGGCAAGTCGGCGGGCGCGGCCTCGCCCCGCACCGGTTCACGCGGGGCGAGGTCGTCTTTGCGCGTGTCGACGAGCGTGTTGGCCTGCTTCGGCCTGACCTTCATGTATACCCCGCGCGCGCCTGCGTTCGAGAGCGCGTCGAGTGCGCGCTCGCGCCACGGCCTGTCGCCGTAGAACTGCGCTACGAGCCAGTCGCCGTAGACGTCGACGGCGAGCCCCGGCAGCGCGTCGCCTGCCTCGTTGACCAGGCGAAATGCCGTGGTATTTCGCGCCGCCGACGGGGAGGTCGCGAGCCCGTAACGGCGCTCCGCCGCGCGGTGAAGGGCGCGCCCCAGCATGTCCGGATCGTCGTAGATGCCCTCGCCGGGATCGCCGCGTTCGAGCCATGCGTCGAACTCGGCGGGCAGCCGCGCGTGGTAGGTCACGTCGCGACCCGACGGGTGCACGAACGAGACGCTCTTTGCGTGGAGCAGCAGTCTCGGCGCCGCCTGCGCGCCGTAGAGTGTGTCGCCTGCGATGGGCGCGCGGGCGTGGGCCAGCTGCACGCGAGCCTGGTGCGTGCGCCCCGTTTCGAGAAGCAACTCGAGCTTGGCGCGGCCGCTTCGGTGCTGCAGCAAACGCACGACCGTGCGCGCCTGCTTGGCCCGCTTGTCGCGGCGATCAGCGACGACGACCCTGCCCCGCTCGCCGTCGGCCAGCATGTCGACGAGGGTGGCGTCCGCGCGCCCCGCCGGCCACCCCGATACGCACGCGACGTAGCGCTTTTCGACCTTGCGCGACTCGAACTGGGCGGCGAGCGTCGCGCTGGCCGCCTTCGATCGCGAAAAGACCATGACGCCGCTCGTCTCGCGGTCGAGTCGCTGATGGACGCCTACGTGGGACGGCTCGCCTCTGGCCGCGAGCCAAGCCGAGAGGCGCGAGGCGACATCGTCAGGGCGCTCGGCATCGGCCGCCTGCGAGGCCATGCCCGCGGGTTTGTCGACCACGAGGACATGGGCGTCGGAGTGAATCAGCCACGCGTCGTCGAACGCCCGGAACAAGCCATCTTTGAGCACCGCAGCGAGGTACTATGCCTCTGGCCTCGCGTCTTTGACTACCTACTCGAAGCGCTCGAGACCGCGCTTGTGCACCACGAGAAAGCCGCGCTCGGAGGTGGTGACGCCTGCAATCACAACGCTGAGCCTGGCGGGGAAGCGGTAGACGCGCGGCGCCCGCGCGATGCGCACCCGGTGGGCGCTGGCGTCGAGCACCGGCACCGGCTTTTCGGCGTCGTCGAGGCGCGCGAAAATCGGCGAGAGATCGTAGCGGAACACCTGCCGGACGCGCGTGATTCCGGATTCGACGAGCGCAGGAGCGGCCGCGATTGTGCCCCGCTGCGTGAAGCACAGGCGCATGGCCGACAGCCGCGCCCCGCTCGAAGGGTTGAGCGGATCGGGCTGCGTGACCGGCTGCTCGTCGATCGACTCACGCGCGCTGATGATGAGCGCTCCGGGCATCGCCGAACGGCGGGGAGCCCACCAGTTGTGGATGCGCTGGGCGTAGAGGCGGTGCACGCGCCGTGCGACCCACGCGCGCCCGACCTCTTTAATGCGATCTTTCACGGCATAGATGACGCCCGCCATGACGGCAAAGGCCACGATGCCCGACAGCGCGCGAACCTGCGTCGTGCTGCGCGCTGCGAGCGCGAGCTGCCACGTGAACGCCCACGTCGAGGCGATGAGCGCCACGAAAACAGCCACGACGTGATGCAGGCGATCGACGACTGCGTAGCCCGTTCCGTGAAGAAATAGCACTTCTTGAAAGTGCTTTTTGAGCCGGCTCGCGCGATCGAGGTAGCGCTCGAGCGAGCGCGATGACGCGTCGGTTGCATCGACGAAGCCTCGCTCCGCGCGGTACCCAAGCTCGCGTTCGAGGGCGCTCGCGATCGCGTCTTCAACGTTTTCGAGCGACCCCGACACGTCGGCGGTTGGCACCACGAGCGGCTCCAGCGCGCGCTCGGCACCGCTCAAGAATTCAAGCATCCGCACGCTCACGTATTCGTCTACGAGGCGGCGCTCCATCGTCAGCTCGGCGCCCGGATCGACGCCACGGTGAACCCGGTCACGCGTCTCGGTCGCGAGCGCAGCGGCGACCTCGAGCCAGTTGGTGAGGCCGTCGATGAGCTGCACCCGGTCACCACGACTGAGCGGGGACACCACGAGCCGACAATCGCGCGAAAACCCTTCGGCGGCGCGCGTGAGTCGCGCGGCGACCGAAACCGCGATGCGCCGGAGCCCGTCGATGTCGTTGACGTCGAATGCGGGGCTGTCGTGCGGGCCGTCGAGCCGGGCGAGCTCCTGGAGCTGGTCCCACGGCGCGTGCTTCGCGAAAAGATTGGAGGTAATCTCGATGGTTACTTCGACGGAGAACGGTACGGGCGCCTCTCGCGGCAGCGGCAGGCTCACGATCCACTCGACGCGCGACGCATCGTGCACGCCGAGCCGCAGCTCTACCTCAGCCTCGGCGCCAACCCGATCAGGCGTGATGGACGCCGGAAAGATCGAGGAGGTAAGATGCGAAGCTGCCATTGTTTTGTAACGTACCCGTCACAATTCATTGAGGCAGACCCGACCTCAGCGCAAGAAAATTCTGCGCGTTTTATTCAAGCTGATGCAGACGCGCCTTCGCCTTTTCGGCCGTCACGCTCTTCGGCTTTGCCGTTCCCCAACGATCGACCACGATTTGATAGGCTTTTCGCGCGCCTTCGAGGTCGCCCTTCCCCTCCCTCGCTTGTCCGAGAAAAAAGAACGAGCGCGTCTGCAGCCCCGGAGAATCGAGGGCGATGCAGGCGCGCGTAACGAGCTCGAGGAGCGGAATGGCCTCGTCGAAGCGGCCCGCGAGCGCGGCGGCCTTGCCGTAGTCGGCCGCGAACGACATGGTGCGGCGCGAGTCGGGAGGCAACGGCAGAAAGAGTGGCAGCACCGCGAAGGCCTCATTCGCCTCTTCTTGTGTCTCGGCGAAGCCCGCGTAGATCATGGCCCAGCGAAACGGGGCGAATCGCTGAATTTCGCGCGGCGTTTTGCCGACCTCCTGCGAAGCGAGCCACGCGCGCCGCCGGGCGTCGAGCTCGGCCTTCTTGATGCGACCGCTGCGAAACAGATATTCTTGAAACCACAGGCTCGGATCGGCTCCGCGGGGATCTGGAGTCAGAGCCGGCAGCACTTTGATGAAGTCGTCGGCCACCTTGCCTGCGCGCGCAACATCGCCCGTCTCGAACGCGAGCAGCGCGAGTTGGTGCTCCGAGCGCGCGTGGAGCATCAGCTCGGGGCGGGTAATCGCTGCCTCCCATTCGCGCGTGCGCTGCTCCGCCCGCGCGAAATCGCCCTGAAAAATATCGAGGTTGGCGCGATCTTCGGCCTCGCCTGCGGCGCGCGCCTCTTTGGGCTGCGCGTCCCACTGGCGTTTGAGGGCGGCCTCGACCGCCGGCACGGGAGCCCCGCGCACGAGCAGCGCCTCGGCGAGCCAGTAGCTTGCGGTGGAAGCCTCGGGCTCGACCGCCTGCCATGCTCGCGCGTCGGCTTCGAGCCGATCGCACTCGCCCATGTCCTGCAGAAGCGAGATCCGCTGCCGGAGGCAGGTAGCCGCGGCGGGGGAGGCCTTCACGCACGCGTCATACGCCGACAGCGCCGCTGCCGCGTCACCCAACATGCGCTGGGCATCACCCTCGGCGCGCCATCCGGGCATGAACGCGGGATCGATGCGGGTCGACTCTTTATAGGCCCGTGACGCCCGCTCGAAATCGGTGCGCTCCTGTCGAACGGCGCCGAGCAAATACCAGTAGAGCGCGACCTTCGACCGCGCCTTCGTGGCTGCGTCGAGCTTGGCCTCGGCCTCGCCCAGATCCGGAATGGGGCGCATCAAGGGCGCCATCGCATCGAGCAGCACGAGGTCGTCGGGCGCGAGCCGAGCGCGGAAGGAAAACGCCCGCTGGAAGTGCTCCTGGGCGTCGGCCGGATCCTCCTTGAACATCAGAACCGCGAGCCGCAGGTGCGCCGCCGCGATGCCCGAGTCGAGCTGCACAGCGCGCTCGAAGGCGGAGCGCCCGCGACTCTCGGCGCCGTCCCGCCACAGCTGCGAAGCCTCCAGGTAAGCCGCCTTGGCTTCCGGTTTTACGTCGGGCGCGAGGGGGCCCACCGGCACCGAAGCAACCGACACCGACGGCGCAGGATTGATCGGCGTGACCACAACGGGTTTGCGAGGAAACTTGTAATATACAACTGACGCAAGGAGCGTCACCACCACGCCGAGCACGAAATGCCAGCGTCGCTTCCTGGGGCGCTTTGCGCGGGCGCCAGGAAACAGGGCCGACAGCTTCGTGACGGGCGCCGCCGTTGTAGCCGTCGGCGCGTCCGCGATACCCGCCCCGGCCGCCGCTTCAAGGGGGCGGGACGATGCCGCGGGCGCCGGCGGAGGAGACGCCGCGGTGTTCGGCTGCGTCGACGGCGAAGACGTGGCGAGCGGATCGAGCGCATCGGCGATTTCGTCCATCGAGTCGAAGCGATGGCCGGGCTCCCGCGCGAGCGCCCGCGCCACGATCATGGCAATGGCGGGAGGGAGCTCCGGGGCGCGCTCTGCCAGCGACGCCGGAGGCTCGGTGAGGACAGCGGCGACGAAAGCGAGCAAGTCGCTTTTGTCGGGCCACGGCCTGCCGCCGGACAGAACTTCGAACGCCATGACCCCCCACGCGAACTGATCGGTGCGCGCGTCGACGACGCCGCCTTTGATTTGCTCGGGTGCCATGTAGAGCGGAGTGCCGATGGCGACGCCTTCGGCGGTGACAGTGGAGACGTAAGCAGCTTCGGTGCGCGCCGTCGGGTCGACGGAAGGGCCCGACGAGGTGCGTCGCGCGATGCCAAAATCGAGCACCTTCACGAGTCCGTCGTCGCGAACCATCACGTTTTCAGGCTTGATGTCGCGGTGCACGAGGCCCGACTTGTGGGCAGCAGCGAGCGCCCGGGCAACGTCGGCGAGCCACCGCACGCGGCGCGTCCACGAGATGTCGCGTTCGGGCATCAGTTCGCGGACGGTGCGACCGACGACGTATTCCATCGCGAGATAGACGCGACCGTTGTCTTCGCCAACATCGAAGACGCTGACCACGTTCGGGTGCGTCAGCGACGCTGCGGCGCGGGCTTCGCGCACGAGTCTCGCGGAAGCGTCATTTGCAGCGCTGATGCTGCCCGGCTCGCCTGACGCCTCGCCCTGATCGAGGATGACTTTTAGCGCGACCTTGCGTTGAAGGCGCGCGTCGATCGCGAGATAGACCTCACCCATCCCGCCCACGCCGAGTCGCGCTTCGACGGTGTACTGCGCAATTTTGTCACCTGCAGTCAGCACGCTCGCCCTACTAGAACGCCGGCGTCCCGGGCGCCACTCCCGCAGGACACTCGCAGGTCTCGCATCGTGGGCGCGCCCGCTTCAGCCCTTTGCAGGCACGTGGACTTGGCGTAAGAGCGTGCGCGACGCAGGACCGTCCGCGAGCGCGACGGCAACGACACTCCCTTAGAAGAGGCGACGAAGATGGGTAGAGCAGCAAAGTTCGTGGGCTACGGAGCGGCAGCCGCACTCGCGGCAACCGTCACCGGACGCGCGCAGGCGCAATCGGCCGAGCAGGGGTTTTCTGTAAACCGGTTCGAACCGTCC
>CANJCO010000021.1 GCA_947473045.1 Myxococcales bacterium
GAGCACGCTCGTCTTTTCGTTGCGGGCGTAGCCTCCGGTCACGTAGGCGCGGCGCAGGCTCTCACTCACGCACACGACACGGTGCGCGCAAGCCGATGCGGCTGCCTCGGCGAGCCCGAGGCCGTGGCGAAGCACGCCGCGCGCGCTCTCGAGCCGCAAGCCGCGCAGCAGGTAGATGCGCGCCGGGACGCCCAGGGCGCGCGCTGCGAGCATGCCCAGCAGACCCGCCTTTGGGGTGCTCGCATTGACGATATCGGGCCGCGCCGCCCGCATGCCTGAGACGACCGCCGCAAGCGCACGCGGACCCGAAGAAAGCGCGACGTCCCGCGACATCGGCGCCTCAATCGTCGTGACGTGGTCGCGCGACCTGACAAGGTCGAGGTCGGGACCGGGCGAGGACATCACGCTGACGTCGAAGCCGTGGTCCTGCATGTACGCGAGTTGACCCCGCAGCAGAAACTTCGCGGTCACCGGGTGGGTGACGACGTAGAGCAGACGCGGCCGACTCACGCGAGCGCCCGGGCGAACGACACGCGGCTGAGGTAGCCGGCAAGCGCAGAACAGTCCGTTTGCATCAGCGGCCGAGCCTGCAGTTTGCAGGCGATGGCCGCGCTTCGCCACCGGATTCGACCTGTCGCTTGTTAGGCGCCCCCGATGCGGGGTGATACCGTTGGGAGATTCAGATTGGCCGACCGGCGGGCGCTGCCGCGGCGGCGCCGAAACCCAAGCCGAGCAGACAACGATGTCGTCCAACGTTTCCTATCTCCAAGACAAGACCGTCCTCGTGACGGGCGCCGCCGGAACGATCGGCAGCCAGTTGGTTGCCGATATTGCCGCCGCAGGAGCCCGATCGGTTCGCGCGTTCGACCACGGTGAGAGCGAGCTCTTCTTTCTGTTCGAACGACTTCGCCACTTGCGCAAGGTCACGCCGCTCGTCGGAGACGTGCGTGACTACGAGCGGCTCCGCATGGCCATGAGCGGCGTCGATATCGTGTTTCACGCTGCCGCTCTCAAGCACGTAGAGCTCGGCGAATACAACCCGTTCGAGGTCGTTGAAACCAACCTTCGCGGGCTCGACAACGTCATTCGCGCCTCGCTCGATGCGAACGCAGAGAAGGTCGTTTTTACGAGCTCCGACAAGGCCGTCAATCCGACGAACGTGATGGGCGCGTCGAAAATGATGGGCGAGCGGCTCATCACGGCGGCGAACAACATTCGCGGACAGCGCAGAACGCGCTTTTCGTCTGTGCGTTTTGGCAACGTGCTCGGTTCGCGCGGCTCGGTGATCCCGATCTTCGCCGAGGCTGCGCTCAGGGGCGATCCGCTCCACGTCACGCACGCCGACATGTCGCGTTACGTTATGACCGTGCCCGAGGCGGGCAAGCTCGTGCTCGAGTCCGGCGCGCTCACCCTGGGCGGCGAGGTGTTCGTCACCAAAATGCGTGCAGTGCGCATTGCCGAGCTCGCCGCGGTCATCGCAAAGACGCTCTCGCGGGGGCGCACCTCCGAGGTCATTTATACGAAGCCGCGCATTGGCGAAAAGCTCTACGAAGAGCTGCTCGCGAGCGACGAGCTGGTGCGCGCGTACGAGACGGAGCGCATGCTGATCGTGCTGCCGCAGGCCGAATCGCCGCTCGCCGTGCCGCCTCCGACGTCGGCGTCGTACGGCGTGCCTCTGGCGCCGGTGACCCGCGAGTGGCACTCGGGCAATGAGGCGTGCCTGTCGCCGGACGAGCTCGCCGGGTACTTGTCGACGGAAGGCATTTTGGCGCCCTGGAGCCAGCTGTGAGGGCGCTCGTAACCGGAGGCGCGGGCTTCATCGGCCGCTGGGTCGTCAAGCGCCTGCTCGACTCAGGGCACGACGTGCTCACGCTCGACGACTACTCGAACGGACGCGCCGAAAATCTGCGCGCGTTCGAGACGCATCCGCGCATGCTCGGCGCCGTTCGCGGAGACATCAAGGATCAGGCCTGCATCGACGAAGTGTTCGCGCGCGGCCCCTGGGACGTCGTGTTTCACCTCGCGGCGTCGATTCACGTGCAGAAGTCGATCGACGATCCAGAGCCCACGTTTCGCAACGACGCCGAGGGCACATTTCGCGTTCTCGAAGCCGTGCGCGCGCAGTATTTCAAGGCCAACGGGCTCGACCCCGCCGACCGCCATTTCGACTTTGACCGGGACGTGCCGAGGCTCAAGGTTCGGCGCCCTCGCGTCGCGTGCATGTCTACGTGCATGGTCTACGATCTCGCCGGCGACGAGCCGATTCGCGAGACCCATCCGTACCGCCCCGCTTCGCCCTACGCCGCGAGCAAGATCGCGAGTGACATGCTCGCCTTATCGTATTTTCATTCCTACAAGCTGCCGGTGACAGTCGTTCGCCCGTTCAACACGTACGGCCCGTTTCAGAAGAGCAACTCCGAAGGCGGCGTCGTCTCGATCTTCCTCAAGCGCGATCTGTCGGGTGAACCTTTGCTTGTAAAGGGTTCCGGCGAGCAGACGCGAGACTTGCTCTACGTCGAGGATTGCGCCGAATTTGTCACCACGGCCGCTTTTTCGGAGCGCGCCGAAGGCCACGTCATCAACGCGGGAACGGGCGCCGACGTGTCGATCCTCGAGCTCGCGGGCAAGTGCGCGAGCGCGGGAAACAGGGTCGAGCGCGTCGCGCACGATCATCCTCAGGCGGAGATCATGCGGCTGCGCGCCGACGCGACGAAGGCCAGCGAGCTGCTCGGCTGGGCTCCGCGCACGAGCCTCGACGAGGGACTCGCGAGGACGCGGGCGTGGCTCGACGACAACCGGTGGGGTTGGTGATGCTGAAGCGAGGCGCATTGCTCCCGTACGGGCGCCAGTCGATCGACGACGACGACATCGCTGCGGTCACGGCGCAGCTGCGCGGCGACTGGCTCACCCAGGGGCCCGCGGTCGCGCAGTTCGAGGCCGCGCTGTGTGAGATTACCGGCGCCAGGTTCGCCGTCGCCGTGGCGAACGGCACCGCGGCGCTGCACCTCGCTGCGCTCGCCGCAGGCCTGGGGCCTGGAGATGTGGCCCTCGTCGCCGACGTCACGTTCGTCGCGACCGCCAACGCCGTCCGCTACGCGGGCGCCACGCCGGTGCTGGTCGATGTCGACGCCGACACCAGTCTGGTGAATCTCGATCAGCTCGAGCGCCTTGCGAACGCGCACGCGCCCAAAGCCATTTTCCCCGTGTCGCTCACGGGCAGCGTGGCTGACCTCGCCGCCGTGCAGCGCATCGCGCGCGCAAGTGGAGCGATGGTGATCGAAGACGCGGCGCACTCGCTCGGAGCGACTTATTCGGGCGCCCACCGCTCGGCTTCGTGCGCTCACTCCGATATGGCCATTTTGTCGTTTCACCCGGTGAAACACTTGACCACCGGTGAGGGCGGAGCGATCACCACAAACGACGCAGCGCTCTACCAGAAGCTGTGCGATCTGCGCACGCACGGCATCACGAAGGACCCGGCGCGCCTCGGTCAAAGCGAAGGCCCCTGGTATTACGAGCAGCAGTCGCTTGGCTTCAATTACCGCATTACCGATATTCAGTGCGCCCTCGGCGTGAGTCAGGCGCGGCGCTTTCCTGGCTTTCTTGCGCGGCGGCGGGCCATCGCGAGCCGCTACGACGCGGCGTTCCGAGGCGAGGCGATCGGCGTGCGGCCCCTGCGCGTGCCGGGTGGCTGCAGCAGCGCCTATCACCTTTATGTAGTGTCGGTTGTCGCGCGGGACGGGGAGTCGCAAAGTGCACTCGCAGCTCGCCGAAAGGCGCTTTTTCTGGCGCTGCGCGATCGCGATATCGGGCCGCAGGTTCACTATTTGCCAGTTCACCGTCAGCCGGATTACGTTCGAAATGGGCTGTCTGCGGGCGAATTTTCCGGGGCCGATGCCTATTACGCCGGATGCATCAGCCTGCCGATGTTTCCGGCCATGACCGACGACGATGTCGACTACGTCGTCGCGGCGGTGCGCGAGGCGCTCCAGGAGTGAGCGTGCGCGGCCGCAGCTTGCTCGTCCGCGCCGACGCCGACGCGCGCATCGGCAGCGGGCACGTGATGCGGTGCCTCGCGATTGCGCAGGCCTTTCAGGACGCCGGCGGCAGCGTGTGCTGGCTGTCGTCCGCGCTGCCCGCTGCCCTTGAAGCGCGCCTCGAGCGCGAGGGCATCGAGGTGTTGCCGCGGGCCGCAGGGGCTGCCGCGCTGGCGACCGCGTGCGTCGCCGCGAGAGCGTCGTGGGTCGTCATCGACGGTTACGCGCTCGGTCCCGAGTACGCCAGCGCCGGGCGCGGGGCAGGGGCACGCGCGCTCATCGTCGACGACGACGGCGCAGCGGGGCAGTATCCCGCCGATATCATCGTTGACCCGAATGTCTTCGCGAGCCCCGCCGGTTACGTGAACCGACCGGCTGACGCGCGCTTGCTGTGCGGGCCCGACTACGCGCTGCTGCGGCGCGAGCTGACCGCCGCCGGCGTGGCTGCGCCGAAGCGCCAAAGCGCAGAACGTGTACTATGCACGTTTGGCGGGGCTGATCCTGCGGGCTTGTCGGCGCTCGCGATTGAAGCGTTTGGCAGCTTGAGTCAGGCCACTGAGCTACGGCTCCTCGTCGGTGGTGCCAATCCGCGGCTGACCGAATTGCAGGCTCTGGCGCGCGGCCGTAGCAGGCTCGCGGTGGTGTATGATGCCTCCGACATGCGCGCGCACCTCGACTGGGCCGATCTCGCCGTGACCGCTGCAGGCGGCACGTGCCTCGAGCTCGCGTTCATGGGCGTTCCGGCCATCGTCGCGGTGACGGCTGACAACCAGCGCCGGGTCGCCGCAGCGTTCGTTTCCCGCGGCGCGGCCTGCGCGCTCGGCGAGGCCGGAATGATCACGGCGCCGGCCATCGCCGCGGCCGTGAACGCGCTCGCAAACGACGAGAGGGCGCGCGCCGGGATGTCGCGCCGAGGCAGAGAAATGGTCGACGGACAGGGCGCTGCGCGCGTCGTTTCCGCCATGCTGGAGGTTTCATGAAGAGCTTCAAAATTGGGCATCTCGACGTCGGGCAGGACGCCCCCGTGTTCGTGATCGCCGAGCTGTCTGCCAATCACGGGCAGCGCAAGGACATCGCCCTCGCGACCATCGAGGCGGCGGCCCGGGCAGGCGCGAACGCCATCAAGCTTCAGACCTATACGCCCGACACGCTGACCCTCGCGAGCAGCGCGCCGCACTTCGTCGTGAAGACGAACAACGTGTGGGCTGGCCGAACCCTGCACGACCTCTACCGCGAAGCGATGACGCCGTGGGAGTGGCACGCCGAGCTCAAGGCCTGCGCCGAGTCTCTCGGTCTGCTGCTGTTCTCAACGCCGTTCGATCCGACGGCGGTCGAGTTCCTCGAAGGGCTCGATGTGCCCGCCCACAAGGTTGCGTCGTTTGAGCTCAACGACCTGCCGCTGGTGGAGCGCATGGCGCGCACCGGCAAGCCGATGATCATGTCGACGGGCATGGCGACCCTGGGCGATATCGAGGCCGCGATCGCCGTGTGTCGCGGGGCCGGAAACGAGCAGATCGCGCTGCTGCGTTGCGTGTCGTGTTATCCGGCCAAGCCCGAGTCGATGGCGCTGTCGAGTTTCGGCGTGCTCGCGGGCTTCGGCACGGTGGTCGGGCTGTCGGACCACACGCGCGACGCAACGGTCGCGATCGCGTCTGTCGCGCTCGGCGCGAAGCTCATCGAAAAACACTTCATCGTAGACCGCAGCGTTGGCGGGCCGGACTCGTTTTTCTCGCTGGAGCCCTCGGAGTTTCGCGCGATGGTGGGCGCAGTGCGTGATGCCGAAAAAGCGCTTGGGAAGCCTCGCTTCGGCCCCTCGCCCGATGAGCTCGCGAGCACGGCGTTTCGTCGCTCGCTCTTCGTCGCGCGCGACGTTCCCGCGGGCACGGTGCTCACGTGCGACGATGTTCGCAGCGTGCGCCCGTCCGCGGGTCTGGCGCCGCGCTACATGCCCGCGATTCTGGGCCGCGTCGCCACGGTCGCGCTGACCGCCGCCACTCCGCTTGCGTGGGACATGGTGGGCGCGGCGCCTGCGCCCCGCGTGAGCCTGCGCGCAGCGAACGGCGACGACAGCGAGCGGCTGCTTGGCTGGCGAAACGATCCGGAGACCCGCGCCATGTCGCTGACGAACGAGGTGATCGGACTCGACCAGCACGCGGTGTGGCTGCACCAGTCGCTGCTTTCCGAAGCGCGCCGCCTGACGATCGCCGAAGCGGGAGGTGCGCCGGTCGGCACGGTGCGGCTCGATCGCCACAGCCATGGAGAGTGGGAGGTGTCGCTAACGGTTGCGCCCGAAGCCCGCGGGCAGGGTTATGCGCCCGATTTGCTGCGCGCTGCGGAGGCGCTCGCTCGCGAGATCGGAGCGGTGCGGCTGGTGGCGGTCATCAAGGCCGAGAACGAGGCGAGCGTGCGAGCCTTCAAACGGGCTGGCTACTACGGGTTCGCGGCGCACGCGAAGTCGCCGGGAGTGCTCGCCTGCGAGCGCCGAATCGTCGATTACGCCTGAGTCCGCCGCTCCGCTCGTTTGCGCCGCCGTCGACGCTGCTTCTGATATTGTAAAAGTGCTGCGCGCGCCCCCTGAACGTTCGACGCGCGCGGAGCAACAGGGCAGGCGGGCTGTCTTCTGAGGGCCGAAGGGTGACTGCAGTGCTGCGTGATCGATCGGTAACCGCCCCGCGCCCCGCGCGCCTTCGAGCAGCCATGCTGGAGGCCCATGCCCAACGTACGTGACGCCTCGCTCGCGAGCCGTGTGGCGACGTGGGGGCTGCTGGCGTCGGTGGCGGCCAGCGTGCTCGCGCTCGGCTCCCTCGAGCCGTACGTGCTTTGCGCAGTGGCCCTCGCGCTCGGCGCGGCCTCGGCCGGCCTCTTGCTCAGCGCACCTCGTGAGCGGGCTCTTCCCCGCCAAAGCGCCGTGCTGCTCATCTGCACGGGCGCGGCGCTCACGCTGTTTACCGCGCTGCAGGCCGTTCCGCTCCCGTTGGCCGTTGTTGCACGGCTGTCGCCCCACGCTGCGGACGTCTGGCGTCGCGCGCTTTCTCCGCTCTCCGAGGGGCCGCCGGGCTGGGTCACCCTGTCGCTCGATCCGGTCGCGACGCGAATCGAGGTGCTTCGCGGCGTGGCGTACTGCGCGACCCTGATCGGTGCGCTGGCCGTCGCGCGCCGGCGCGATGGCGCTGTGGTGCTCCAGCGCGCCATTGTGTCGACGGGCGCTGTCGTGGCGCTCGTCACGCTCGTGCACTACGCGCTCGGCGTCGAGCTCGTTTACGGATTCGTCGCGCCGAAGACGGGCGTGTCGATCATCGCGCCGCTGCTCAACCAGAACCACCTCGGCGCGTATCTTGATGTCTCTCTGATCGTGGCGCTGGGGTCGATTCTCTCGCCTCGCCCGATCGCTCCGCGCGCCATCCTGATTTCCGTGGTGGTCGTGCTCGCGGCAGTCGAAGTGTGGCTGGCATCGCGCGGTGCGACTGCGGCGATGGTGCTCGGGTGCGCGCTCTGCGTGTCGGCTGCCGTGTTCGCGAAGCGTGATCGGGAGCGGCTGCGGGTGGTGCTCCCGGTTGCTCTGGTGACGGGGGGCGTC
The DNA here is from genome assembly GCA_947473045.1 of Myxococcales bacterium. Lineage (GTDB taxonomy): Bacteria > Myxococcota_A > Polyangia > Polyangiales > Polyangiaceae > JANYHY01. The sequence goes on from CANJCO010000021.1 coordinate 7,615, forward strand.
GTCATGGGGGTGCTCGCGATGAGCGCTGCTTCGGTTCAGGGCCTCGCCGACTCCGACGTCTCGAAGCTCTCGATTGCTCGCGATGTCTTTCGCCGGATGGTGGCCTCGTATCCGTTTTTTGGAGCGGGGCGCGGGGCCTTCGAGTCGACGTTTCCCGAATTTCGCGATCGGGCCGCCTTCGATGTGTTCACGCATCCCGAAAATATCGCCGCTCAGTGGTGCGCCGAGTGGGGCGTGCCGGTGGCCGTCGTCGCATTTTGCGCCATCGCGTTCGCGCTTCGGCCGCGCACGGTGATCGCGCGCGACGCCTCCGCAGTCGGGCCGTGGGCCGCGCTCATCGCGGTTGGACTGCAAAACCTCGTCGATTTTAGTCTCGAAGTGCCAGCCGTTGTTCTTTCGCTCGTGCTGTGCGCCGCCATCGTGGTCGCTGGCGCGCAAGTGGCTCCGCGGTCGGCGCCAGCGCCTGCGTTTGCGCGCGCGCTGAGTCATTCGCGGATCATCGCTGCGGTTGTGGCCGTTGCAACCCTCGCGGGGCTTTCGCTGGTACTCCCGGTGGCGCGACGCGAGCTGCTTTCCGAACAAAAGCGACTTCGCCTCCGCGCCTCCGCCGCCGGTCCGCGCGATGCCGCGCTCGTCGCCGACCTGCGCGAAGCGATGCTCGATCATCCGGCCGAGCCCTATTTTGCCTACCTGGGCGCGGCGCACGCCGTCGCAGGTGATCAAACGCCCATGCCCTGGGTCGAAAAGACGCTGGAGCGTTCGCCGTCGTACGCTCCGGCGCACCTGCTGCTTGCGCGGTGGCTTCGCCGCCGTTCGCCCTCGCAGGCGCGGCTTGAATACCGGCTCGCAGCAGAGGGCGGGATGGGAGGCGCGTCTGCTTCCGAGTTCGTGTCGCTGGTTTCGGGCCCGGAGGCTGCGTTCGAGCTGGTTCCCGCGGGAGCGAAGGGAGCGGCCACGCTGGCGATCCTGTCGGCGACCGTCGAGCCGCGCATGCCCGCGACGGCGATGCGCATCGATCGGGAGATCCTTCTGCGCACGCCCGGGCACCCGGAGGCCGCGCAGCGTGAATCGAGTCGGTCGCGCGCCGACATCGTCGAGGGCGAGGGCGCGCCGTGGTGTGCGGCCTCGCCGCAAGCATGCGCTCGCGACGCTCTCGCCGCCTCGAGGCGGGCACAGGTCAGTGCTCCCACCAACTTTCGGGGCTTTGAAGATCAGGCGAGGGTGCTCTGCGCGACCGGAGCGTGCGCGCAGGGCGCCGATCTGCTTCGCCAGGCATGTGAGGTGGCGCGAGAGCGCGAGCGCTGCCTTGATGTCATCGCGACCCTCGCCGTCGAAACGCATCAGGATACGGTCGCCACGACCGCGATCGAGGTGCTCGCGCGAGGACCGTGCATCGAAGACGCCACGTGCGCTGGACGCCTCCTGCGTGCGGCCACGCTCGAGCAGCAGCGCGGCAACGCCAACCGCGGACTCGTCTACCTTCGTCGCGCGGCGTCGGCGGCGCCCGATCGCGATCCTGTCATCGAGGCGCTCGCCAACGCGGCCTCGGCCGCAGGGCTGCACTCCGAGGCGCTCGAGCGCTACGCGACCCTGCTCGCGCGCTCGCCCGGTGACGTTCGCTGGTCGGCGCATGTCGCCGCGGAACGCGCCGCGCTGGCCGCGCGCTGAGCGACGCGAGGGCTCAGTTGACGAACTTCGACGTTCGGCTGCTTGGCGGCGCGGGCGTCTTTCGCTCCGTGTCGTCGCTCTTCGCGCGGGCGGGGGACGCATATTCGGGGACGAGCCTGGCGAACGCCCGCTTGACGGCCTCGCGGTCGCCGCCGTCGCTCACCGAGAGCAGCTCGCTCAGGCTGTTTTGCACGCGCTCCCAGTCGTAGGGGCGAAATCGGCCAACGAAAATTTTCGGGTGGCGCGTCTTGTCGGCGTGTTCGTCGTCGGTGGCGAGCTCCTCGAAGAGCTTCTCGCCCGCGCGCATGCCGGTGAACTTGATCTCGATGTCTGCGCCGGGCGTCAGGCCCGAGAGCGTGATGAGGTCGCGCGCCAAATCGACGATTTTGACGGGATCTCCCATATCGAGCACGAAGATCTCTCCACCTTCTCCCATGGCGCCGGCCTGCATGATCAGCTGGCACGCCTCGGGGATCGTCATGAAGTAGCGCTTCATCTCGGGGTGCGTGACCGTGACGGGGCCGCCCGCGACGATCTGCTCCTGAAACAGAGGAATGACGCTGCCGGCGCTGCCGAGAACATTGCCGAAGCGAACGGTCACGTACTGGGTTCGGCTGCGCTGCGAGAGCGCCTGCACGTAAATCTCCGCGGCGCGCTTCGACACGCCCATGATTGACGTCGGATTCACGGCCTTGTCGGTCGAGACCATGACGAACTTCTCGACGCCGTGCTCGCTGGCGAGGTCAGCAACCTTCTTTGAGCCGAAAACGTTGTTTTTGATCGCCTCGCCGGAGTTTTCTTCCATCATCGGCACGTGCTTGTGGGCGGCGGCGTGAAACACGACCTGCGGCGCCTCGCTCTGAAAAATAGCCGCCATGCGCTGCGTGTCGCAGACGTCGGCCACACACGGCACGACGGGCACGTCGGGGAACTCGCGCACCAGCAGGCGGTGGACGTGAAAAAGGTTGTTCTCCGCCTGCTCGACCAGGAGAATTTTGCGGGGACCGAAGCGCGCGATCTGGCGACACAACTCGCTGCCGATGCTGCCGCCGGCGCCCGTGACCATCACTACGCGCGAGCGGAGAAAGTTGCTGACTGACTCGGCGTCGAGCTGAACCGCGGCGCGACCGAGCAGGTCTTCGATCTTCACGCTTTGAAGCTGACTGACCATCACGCGGCCGTCGATCAGCCGATCTACGCCGGGGAGCGTGCGCACGCGCGCCTTCGTGGTCGCGCACATGTCGACGATGCGGCGCATGTCCTTGCCGCTGAGCGACGGGATCGCGAGGATGACCTCTTCGACGCCGAGGCTCTCGACGAGGCGTCCGATGCTGGAGATCTCGCCGAGCACCGGGACGCCGTGAATGCGCTCGCCGAGCTTCATGCGACTGTCGTCGACGAACCCGACCGGCTCGTATTTCGCGGAGTGCGTGCGCGTGATCTCGCGCATCAGCATTTCTCCGGCATCTCCTGCGCCCACCACGATCAGCTTCTTGCGCCCGCCGCTCGTGGCCCCCGCCGCCTGAACTGCGAGCTCGCGGATCGCACGAATGCTGAACCGCACGCCGCCTACGATCACGATGCTTCCGAGGAGGTCCATGACGTAGACGCTGCGCGGCAACCCGGTGGGGCCGAGGAGGGTGACGACGAGCGCGAACAGCGCTGTCGACACGAGCGCGGCTTTCACGAGGCCGATCAGGTCGCGCGAGCTGGAGTAGCGCCAGAGCCCGTGAAACAGGCCAAAGGCAGCGTGAACAGCCGAGCGCACCACGAGCAGCGGAATGAGCCAGCGCGGAATGTTGTGAAGGTAAAGGCCGGGGATCGCGAACTCGAACCGGAGCAGAAACGCGGAGTAGAGCGAGGCGGTCCACATCGCGAGGTGGGCGGCGATCACGAACGCCCTGCGGTAGACCAAAAAGACGCTCTTCATTTCCCTGTGCGATTGGTTGCGGCCGGGGCGATCGGAATTCATGGCGAGCCGCAAATGAGCCTACCACGGCGTTGTGCTAAGACGGCAGCATGCAGCAAAAGGGGCTTGCTCTCGGCTTCAAGCGCGCGCTCGATATCGCAGTTGCGGGGGCCGCGATCGTGGTGGCGGCTCCGGTGGTCGCTATCGCCGCCGCAGCGATAGCCGTCACGGATGGCCTTCCGGTGGTCTTTCGTCAGCAACGGCCTGGCCGATTCGGCGAGCCGTTTCTGCTCTACAAGTTCCGAACCATGAGTAACAGCGCCTCGAAAGAGGGGCTTCCCCAGTTCGATGCCGAGCGCCTCACGCGCGTCGGGCGCTTCTTGCGCGACACCAGCATCGACGAGCTTCCCCAGCTGTTCAACGTGCTGCGCGGCGACATGAGCCTCGTCGGCCCTCGGCCGCTGCTCATGCGCTACTTGCCGCGCTATTCTCCCGATCAGGCGCGGCGCCATGACGTGCTGCCGGGCATCACCGGGTGGGCGCAAGTCAACGGTCGCAATGCGCTGTCGTGGAACGAGAAATTTTCGCTCGATAACTGGTATGTCGATCACTGGTCCCCATGGCTCGATCTGCGCATCCTCGCGAAGACTGCGCGCGGCGTGATCTCCGGTTCGGGGGTTTCGAGCGACGGGCACGTGACCATGCCCGAATTCATGGGTAACGGCGGCTCGCACGCGGGCCGCTATCAGGGAAGCGCATCATGAAAGTTCTCGTCACCGGCGCCGGCGCGCTGCTCGGGCAGGGCATCATTCGGTCGCTCATGGCGTCGTCGCTCGACGTCGAGATCATCGCGGCCGATCCGAGCCCGCTCTCCGCGGGGCTCTACTGGACGCCGCACCGGCACTTGCTTCCGATGGCGCGTGATGGCCGCTATATCGAAGCGCTGTCGGCCGTGCTCGAACGCGAGCGCCCCGACGCGGTCTTCGTCGGCACCGATGTCGAGCTCGTGCTGCTCGCCGAACACCGCCCCGAGCTCGAGGCCCGCTTCGGCACGAAGCTCATCGTGAGCTCGCCTGAAGTCGTCGCGATCGCGGACGACAAATATCTGACGTGGGAGTTTCTGACCAAACACGGCTTTGATGCGCCGCGATCCTGCCTGCCGGGCGACGAGGCTGCGCTCATCAAAGAGGTTGGCTTTCCGCTTGTCGTGAAGCCGCGAGTCGGCGCGCGCTCGGTGGGCGTGTCGGTCGTGAAGAACGAAGCCGAGCTGCGGCGGGCCGTCGACGGCGTGCCGGGCGTCGTGATTCAGGAGTGCGTCGGCACCGAACACGACGAATACACCGCGGGGGTGCTCTGCTTCGACGGAGCGTGCCGCGCGTCGATCGTGATGCGCCGCGACCTGCGCGACGGCAACACTTACCGCGCCTACGTTGAGGCCTTCCCCGAGCTCAACGCACAAATGCGACGCATCGCCGAGGCGCTCGGCCCCTACGGCCCGGCCAACTTCCAGTTTCGCGTCGGCGCAGACGGCCGCGCGAAGATTTTCGAGATCAACGGCCGCTTTTCCGGCACCACGCCGCTGCGCATGCACGCGGGCTTCAACGAGGTCGAGATGGTGCTCCGGCACGTGCTTCGGGGCGAGCCTGTCGTGCAGCCCCAGGTCGAGCCGATGATGATCCTGCGCTATTTCACCGAGACCGTGGTGCGCGCCGGCGAAGCGATGCAGCCTTGAAAATCGCGGTCACAGGGGCGACCGGTTTTGTCGGCACGCATCTGGTTCGAAGCCTCGTCGCTGGGGGCCATGAGGTCACTGCGCTGGTTCGCAATCCTCGCGCCGCCGCGGACGCGCTCGGCCCGCGCGTGCGTTGCGTGGGCTACGATCTCGCGAAAGCAGATGCGCCAACCGAAGCGCTGCGCGGCGCCGAGGCCGTGGTGCATGCTGCTGCCTATTTGCCAGCCTCGTATGCCGACCCGGAGCTCGCGCGCGCCTGCCTTGACGCAAACGCACTCGGCACCCTCACGCTCGCACGGGCGTGCGTGGCGGCGGCGGTTTCATCGTTCGTTTTGTTCTCGAGCGGCAACGCCTATCGGCGAACGGGCCGGGCTGTGAGCGAGGACGACGCGCTCTATCCAGCCGCGCGCGCGACCTATTATCTTGCGAGCAAGCTGTGCGGAGAGCTCTACGCGACGCACGCGTGTGATCAGGGCGGCGTGCGAAGTGTGGTCTTGCGACCCTCGGCGATCTACGGGGCCAGGATGGCCGGCGGCCTCGTCCCGACGCTCGCCAGAAAGCTCGCGGCAGGTGAGTCCGTGACGCTGCGCGACGGCGGCGCCTACGCGGTCGATCTCGTGTGCGTTGAAGACGTGGTGCGCGCCGCGACCGCGGCCGTGACGCGCGAGGTTCGTGGCCCCTACAACGTCGGCTCCGGCGCGGCATCTACGACGCTTGAGGTCGCCGTTGCGCTCGCGGAGCTGCTCGGCGCGAGCGAAGGCCGCATCGTGGTCGAGCCTGCCGGCTCGTTGCCCATTGACGAGGGATTCTCGCCCCTCGATGTGGCGCGCGCCCTTCGGGATCTCGATTATGCGCCGACCTCGCTTCGCGACGGCTTGCGCGCCTACGTCGAGGCGATGTGACGTCCCGACTCCGCGTCGCGGTCATCAGCGATCTTCACGCCAACGGTCGCGCGGTGCGCGCCGCACTGCAGCTCGCGCGCCTGCGGGGCTTCGACGAGCTCGTGGTGCTGGGCGATCTGCTCACCTACGGCGTCGACATCGACGCAGTGCTCGATGCGGTGGCGGAGGCGGTATCGGGTCACGGCGGCGCGGTCATCACGGGCAACCACGATCAGCTCTATTTCGATATCGCCGCCGGTCGCACCGAATATGTGGAACGACTCCCTGAGTGGCTCCGCGAATCGATCGAATTTACAGCGGATCGGCTTGATATTGGCTCATTTTCAGCCCGCTTCCCATGGGAGCACGAGCGGTCGATCGGGCCCGTATTGTTCGCGCACGCCAACCCTTTCGCGTATCCGAATTGGCGATACATGAATACCCTCTCCGATATCGAAGAAGCTCGCGGCGTGCTCGCGGCGCGTGGCGCGCGCGCTGGCGTGTTCGGCCACAACCACAGGGCTGCCGTTCACGGCGGCGCCGGCGCCGTGACCGAGCTCGCCGTCTCAGGCGAGGTGGCGGCGCTCGATCTCCGCGAGCAGGTCGTGGTCGTCAACCCGGGCTCCGTCGGCCAGCCAAGGCGCGTCGGCGGTGGCGCCACGCTCGCGATGCTCGCCGTCGACAAGGACGTGCTCAGCGTGTCGATCGAGGCTGTCGACTACGACGTGAACGCCCACGTCGCCGCCCTCATGGCGTCTGCGATGACACCGCCGACGCGCGAAAAACTCGCCTCGTTCTTCGCTACAGGCTCCAGTACCTGAGCCCGGGCGCCACCGCGTCTGGCGACAGGGCGCTCTTGACGTCGACCACCACGCCGCCCGCGCGCACCATCGCGGAGACTCCGCTCGCTCCGAGCTCCACGTACTCTTTGTGAGCGACCGCCAGGATGACCGCGTCGAGCTCGCGGAACGCTTCGAGGCCGCTGAGCTTCAGGCCGTATTCGTGCATCGCCTCATCGCCGCTGGCGATGGAGTCGGAGATGACGGGATCGATTCCGAACTGCCGCAGCTCGTGGACGATGTCGGGAGCTTTGCTGTTTCGCAGGTCGCTGCAGTCTTCTTTGAAGGTGAGGCCGAGCACGCCAACCTTCGCGCCCTTCACCGGGCGATCAGCCTCGATGAGCAACTTGACGAGCCGCTGCGCGACGTAAGGGCCCATGCGGTTGTTGATGCGCCGCCCCGCGAGGATGACCTCGGGCTGGTAGCCGAGTTGCTGCGCTTTCATGGTCAAGTAGTACGGGTCGACGCCGATGCAGTGGCCGCCAACGAGGCCTGGCTTGAACTTGAGAAAGTTCCACTTCGTGGCTGCGGCCGCGAGCACGTCGCTCGTGCGAATGCCCATGAGATCGAAGATGAGCGCGAACTCGTTCATGAGCGCGATGTTGAGATCGCGCTGCGTGTTTTCGATGACTTTTGCGGCCTCGGCCACCTTGATGCTCGGCGCCCGATGCACGCCGGCGTCGATGATCGCGCCGTAGGCCTCGGCGACCCGTTCGAGCGTCTCGGCGTCTTCGCCGGAGACGACCTTCGTGATGCGCTCGAGCGAGTGCTCTTTGTCGCCGGGGTTGATGCGCTCGGGCGAGTAGCCGAGCTTGAAATCGCGACCGCGCACGAGACCGGACGTCTTTTCGAGCACCGGCCCCGCGATGTCTTCGGTGACGCCGGGATAGACGGTTGATTCGTAGACAACCACCGCGCCTTTGGCGATCACCTTGCCGACGGTCTCCGAGGCGCGCACCACGGGCGTGAGGTCGGGCACGTTGTTTTGGTCGACGGGCGTGGGCACGGCGATCACGAAGAAGGTGCAGCCGCGAAGCTCTTCGAGGTTTGAGGTCATGTGCAGGGGCGACGCAGCGAGCTCTTCGCGGGAAACCTCGCCGTTGCGGTCGTGCCCGCGGCGGAGCTCGTCGACTTTTTCTTGATGAATGTCGAATCCCACCGAGTTGGGGAATTTTCGCGCGAAAGCGAGCGCGACAGGGAGTCCGACGTAGCCCAGGCCGATGACGGCGATCTTCTCGTGCATGTTCGTTCTCTTCAGTAGCGCCGTCGCGCGTCTGCGTTCAGCGGGGGCGCGAAATTACGACACCGGGTCGGGCGATGCAAACGTCAGCGCCTCGTGCGGGCAGGCACGACGACGCCGCGCGAATACGGGCGATCGCCGAACTGGGAGAGCCAGGCCTCGGCTTGCCACCCCACCATTTTCGCTCCGGCGCGCAGCCACTGCGCGGGCGCATCGCTGCCGAAGCGTGACAGGACGCGGAGCGCGAGCTCGCTCCGGCCCGTCGCGCCTTGCAGCCGTCGGTGCATCGCGATGAAGTGCGGCCTCGGGGGGTGACCCATCGCGGCGCGCAGCTCGGCCCAGGCGTCGTCGAGCATTTCCCGCGCCATCCAGTCAGCCACGATCCACAGCATCGCGCGGACGCCCGCCTCGGACGCCCGCGAAAACAGGATGTCGCGCACGAACCAGGGCGCGCGAACCACGCGCTCGAGATCGCGAATTGCCCACGCCATCGCCTGCGACATGTGATCTTTGTAGGCGTTCATCACGAGCAGAAGCGCGTGGTCGTGGGGGTCGGCGATGAGGCATGAAAACGGGAAGACTCCGCGGGTGCGGGTCGCGCGCGCCATGACGGTGTCGATCGACACGCGGCTGACGCCGGGCGCGCCGAAGTGCGATTCGACGTCGATCGGGCGCCCGTCGACGAAGAGCGTCGCGTTGCCGTAGCTGCGGGTGCCCGCGCCGAGCTGAAACCCGTGGCGCCGCGCGAGCGCCGCGATTCGAGGCAAATCGCGCCTCCGCACGCGCACGTCGATGTCACTCAACGCGCGCTCCGACACGTCGGCGTAGAGCGTCCGCGCGCTGACGATGCCCTTGACCGGAAGCACGTCGATTGCCGCTTCGTCGCACGCCCGGAGGAGCGTTCCTAGAACGCGCTCGCAGTGCAACTGCATCAGCCAGCGCGACTGCGCTGTGCCTTCGTCTGCGCCCGGCTGGCTCACGCCCGGATGCTCCGACCGCGCGCGCTCGGGGTCAACGCCGGCGCTCACGGATTTTCGGGCCACGCGTGCCTCGGATAGCGGCGGCAGAGCTGCTTTCGGATCTCCGGATAGTGCTTCGTCCAAAAGCCTTCGAGATCGCTGGTGACCTGCACAGCGCGGTGATTGGGGGCGAGCAGGTGCAGGGTGAGCGGCACGCGGCCTTCCCCGACCTGCGGCGTTCGCTTCATGCCGAAAAAATCTTGCAGGCGCGATTCGATCCAGGGCGGCTTTCCGGCTTCGTAGTGAACTTTTACCGCCCGGCCGGCCGCGAGCGTGACGCGCTCGGGGGCGAGGCGATCGAGGCGGCTTGCCGACGCCCCGATGCGGGCGCGCAGCAGGTCGAGGAGTGAGCCTGCGCGCAGCTCGGCGAGGCTCGTACACCCCTCGCACAGCGATGCGAGCGCCTGCTGCACCTCGTCGTCGCCGAGGGCGGGGAACGCTGCGTCGCACTGCCGCGCGAAGGCTGCTCGGGTCAGCAGGGCGTCGAGGGCGTCGCCGTCGCAGAAGGCCCGCGGACCGGCCGCCGACGCCGCGGCGCGCAGCACCGCACTGGCGCCTTCGCCGGCTTTGGCGTTGCCTCGTGACTCGTCGAGCACGAGCCCCTCGTAGACGAGGCGGGTCACCTGTTCGACTCGGCCGCTCTTGTCCGAGAGCGTCAGGGTTTGCTGATCTTCGAGGCGGTCGGCGCACACGTCGATGAGCCACTCCGGCTCGATCGCGCTGGCGAGTCGAACGAGGGCGGTGCCGGCGCGCTCCTCGGCGTCGACCGCCACGAGCAGCGGAGCTTCGCGCACGGCGCTGCTCTGCGAAAGCTCCGCGCTGCCGCCTCCGGCCATGGCGAGCGATCGGTCGCGTACCCGTCGCGCGACGCGATCGGGAAAGCCGGCGAGCACCGCGATTGATACGTCGCGCTCCTCGTCGGCGGAGCGAACGCCGCCCGCGGGGAGCATCGCGCGCAGCTGCCTGTAGGCGCGCTGCACGGCGAGCGTTGCGCCTGCGTCGAGCTCGTAGGCGCGCATCGCGGACTGCGAAAAACGGGACGTTTCCGCCCCGCGAAAGGCGTCGATGCGCGCGGTCACGTCGGAGCGCTGCGTGGCCGCGCGACCGGAACGTTCGAGCTCCCGTCGCCCTGCGAAAAAATCGCGCTCGCCCAGGATCGCAGCGGCAAGGCAGCCGTCGTCGCCGACGCCGCGTGCGGCTGCCTCGACCACGAGGCGCGCGAGCCGAGGGTGAGCCGGCAATCTCGCCATTTTCTTACCCACCTCGGTGATTCGCCCGCCCAGACCGAGCGCTCCGAGCCTCTCGAGCAGCGCCATCGCGCGGGCTGCGGCCGCGGCGGGCGGTGCCTCGAGCCATTCGAGATCGCTCATGCCCGAAGCAGCGAGCTCCAGATAAATTTGCGCGAGGTCGACGCGCAGCAGCTCGGGCGTGTCGTGCGCGGCGCGAGACTGCTCGTCGGCCCGAGAAAACAGCCGCAAGCAGCGCCCAGCGCGGGTGCGCCCTGCGCGACCGGCGCGCTGCGCGAGCGAGGCTCGACTGGCCTTGTCGATCCGAAGCGTGGGCAGACCCGACCACGCCGCGAATCCTGCGCGCTTGACGAGGCCGCTGTCGATGACGGTAGCGACTCCGTCGATGGTCAGGCTTGATTCGGCCACGTTCGTTGACACGACGACTTTTCGTCGCCCGGCGCGCTTGATCGCGCGGTCCTGCTCGTCGACCGGCAGCTCACCGTGCAAGGGAAGTATCGCGAGGTTTCGCTGCGCGGCGACCGACTCGCACGCCTCGATGGCGCGGCGGATTTCGCCGGCTCCCGGGAGAAACACCAGCACGTCGCCGTCGCCGTCGGCGTCGTCCGTGGCGCGGCGCACTGCGGACGCGACCCGCGAGGCCAGCGGGCGGTCGTCGGGGCGGTCTTCATGCTCTATCGTGACGTCGAACATTCGCCCGGCCGAGCGAACTCCGCCGCAGCCCAAAAAGGCGCGAACCGGGTCGGCGTCGAGGGTTGCGGACATCACGATCACCTTCAAATCAGGGCGCGTCGTGCGTTGGAGGTGGCGCACGAGCGCGAGCGCGACGTCGCCGTGAACGTGCCGCTCATGGAACTCGTCGAGCACCACTGCGCCGATCCCCGACAGCGTCGCGTCAGACTGCGCGCGGCGGAGCAGCACGCCCTCCGTGACGAACCGGATGCGTGTTCTGCGGCTCGCGGCCTCTTCGAACCGAACCGTGAAGCCGGCGGTTTCTCCGACCTGTTCGCCCAGCTCTTCGGCGACCCTTCGCGCCGCCATTTTCGCTGCGAGTCGGCGGGGCTCCAGCACCACGATCTCGCCTCGCACGGACGGCACGTTCAGCAGGGCGCGCGGCACCCGCGTGGTCTTGCCGGCGCCCGGCGGAGCCTCGACGACCAGCGACGCTTCGCGCGCGACGGCGTCGATGATTTCGCCGAGCACTTCGTCGATCGGCAGGCGCAGATGGGGCGGGGGAGGCAACGAATGGCGTCTTATCACGCAAGTCGTGTATGAGCGTGAAGGTGGACCTGAAAGACTTCACGACGCTGCGGGTGGGCGGAGCTGCACGGCGCTTCGTGATCGCGACTTCGCCCGAGCAGCTCGTCGCGGTCGTGGCTGAGGCCGACGCTGCGGGCGAGCCTGTGCTGCTGCTCGGAGGCGGATCGAACCTGGTCGTGGCGGATGCCGGCTTTGACGGCGTCGTGGTGCACGTTCAGACGCGCGGCGTTCGCCAGATCGCCCGCGCCGCCTGGGTCGAGATTGAAGCCGCCGCCGGCGAGCCGTGGGACGTCTTCGTCGCCCAAACTGTCGCCGCCGGCCTTCGCGGTCTCGAGGCGCTGTCGGGAATTCCCGGCCTCGTCGGTGCGACGCCGATGCAGAACGTCGGCGCCTACGGGCAGGAGGTCAGCGACACGATCTCGGCCGTTCGCGTCTATGACCGCCGAGACGCGCGCGAGCGGGTCCTCGACTGCGCAGCGTGCCAATTCGGCTATCGGACGAGCGCACTGAAAGACGCGGCGCCGAGATTTGTGGTGCTCTCGGTGACGTTTCGGCTCGCTGTAAGCGTGCAGAGTACACCGATTCGTTACGCTGAGCTCGCGCGGGCGGCCTCCGTTTCCGAAGGCGAGACCGTTGAACTGTCGCACCTGCGTCAGGTCGTTCTGGCGCTCCGCCGCCAGAAAGGAATGGTCGTTGATGCGGCCGATCCCGACAGCGCGAGCGCCGGCTCGTTCTTCATGAATCCGACGCTTGGCGCCGGCGAACTCGCGGCGCTCGACGCGCGCGTCGCCGAGCGCCTCGGAGCGCACGAGCGCGCCCCCAGATTTCCGCAGGCCGACGGTCGCGCGAAGGTAGCCGCGGCGTGGCTCATCGAGCGCGCCGGTTTTGCCAAGGGCTTCGGCGCGGGGCGCGTTGGGATCTCGTCGAGGCACGCGCTGGCCATCGTCAACCGGGGCGGAGGAACGGCAAGCGAAGTGTGCGCGCTGGGCAAGACCATCCGCGACGGCGTGCGCGACGCGTTCGGTGTCGAGCTGTCGCCCGAGCCGCAAATGATCGGCTGCACGCTCGGCGACTAGCGACTCTGCGAGAGCGTCAGCGCTCGGGCGCGATTGCGGCGTCGGCGCTGGCCGTGATCACGCGCAGGCACTCGGGATCGGGGCCGAAGCCGCCCTCGTACTGCGACACGATTTTGCAGCCGCCTTTGCATACTGCACGTATCGCGCAGGAGGCGCAGGGCTCGGGCGCGCTCTGCGCGAACTCCCGGTATCGTCGCATGGTCGCGTCGGCTGCGTAGTCGCGACCGACGTCTTGCGTTCGCGCGGCAGAAGGCTCGGCGAAGCTGCACGGCGCCAGGAGTCCGTCGACCCTCGCTGCGGCCAGCGCTGCTCCGGCTTCGCAGCCCAGCACGCCCGCTGCGACGAGATCGCCGGGCCTCGAGTACAGCTCGGCGTCGGTCGACAGAAACGGCACGAGCGCGCAGTCGATTCGCACGCGAAAGTCGGCGGCCCCGGGCCGGAGGGCGAGCCTACGCAGCGCCGCAGGCAGCTCCGCACGCTGCTCCGGTGACAGACGCCGAGCCAGATAGTCGAGGCTCTTCGCGCGTCCGGCAGGCTTGTAGCGAAGCAGCTGAGCCTCGCGGGCGCCGAGCGCGTGGGCGCGGGCCACCGTGGCTTCGAGCGCGCCAAAGGTCGCGCGCGTCAGCACGACGTTGACGCCTACGCGCAGCCCGGCGCCCGCGATCGCGCCGATCGCGCGCTCGGCGTGGGCTGCGCCGTCGAACCCGCGCACGTCGGCGTAGCCGTCGCCGATGCCGTCGTAGCTCACGTTGATCTGCGCGAACGATGACAGCCGCGCGATTTTTTTGGCCGACAGGCCAAGCCCGCTCGTCGTCAGCACGGGCACCAGCCCGAGCTCGCGGGCCAGCGCTCCGAGCTCGCCGAGATCGTCGCGCGTGGTGGGCTCGCCGCCGCCGAACGCAACGGTGAACACGCCCTGCGCGGCGAGTGCGCGAAGTTGCTCAGCCACCTCAGCGAACGGAACGTGCTCTCCGTCGGCGCGCGCGTCGAGGTAGCAGCCCTCGCACCCGGCCGCGCATTGGCTGGTGACGGCCACGTGCACTTCGACGGGCATCGCGACTTCGGGCGGGGTCGACCACACGCCTTCACCGTCGACGCCGAGCGCGCGCACCCCGTCGCGATCGAGCGCGACGAGCGCGGGCATCGACTCGAGCCTCGCCCAGGCGCCCCACGCTTCGAGTCTAAGTCGCATCGTCGCCTTCGCGGGGCGTTTCAGTCGGTTTTTTTCCCGCCTTCTTGTCGTCGCCGACGAGCGTGATCGGCTCCGATCCCAACGCGGCCGCGACCGCTGCCAGCACCGCCCCGCCCGCGACCGCGCTCACGAAGAGCATATCGACGACGCTGCCGACGCTCGAGCAGTTGGCGCCGTGTCCTTCGCGTACGCGCACGATGTGGCGAAGGTCGACGGACGGGCGGAAGGGCGCGATCATAGTCCGAAGCTCTCAAGATAGGCCGCATCGCTGCGGTCGAGGATAATGAATGCGACGGCGACGACCGCGAGCGCGCAGGCGAGAGCGCGGCCCGTGCGCGCGCTGACCGAGGGCGCGCCAACGGCGGCCCAGGCGCGGGCGATCGTGGCGATCGCGAGTGCGCTCGCGCCGAGCGCGACAAAGGGCGTCGCTGAGCCTCCTTCGTGTCCGAGGGCGAGCCACGCGCCGGCGCCGGCGAGCCACGCGCAGAACGGAAGCGCGACTTTCACGAAGCGCGCGACGGGCGCTCCAACGGCGGCCCCCGGATGCCGCACCAGTCCCAGCGCGAGGCCGCAGCCGGCGAGCAGCGCAAACGCCGCGAGCCCTGCGTACGCAGCGGTGCGCAGGTGCGCGCGACGAGCGAGCCGGCTGACTTTCGCGAGCAGCGTCGCATCAAGGCCGCTGATCTCGCGCGCCGCAGCTTCTGCCGCGACATAGTCGCCCGTCGAGAGCGCGATCTCGGCAATCGCCTGCGCGGCGATGAGTCGCATGGTGGCGTCGGATGTCGTCTCGCGCAGCACGAGCCCGTAATATTTCAGCGCGTCGCCGGGTCGTCCGAGCCGCCGGTGGCAGGCATCGGCAACGACGAGGTGGGCCTCGTTGCGCACCGCTCCCGCAGGGAAGGCTTCGGCCTCCCGCGCGAGCGCATCCGCCCAGCGCGCGTCGCCGCTGCCCGATCCTCTGCGCGCCCGCTCCAGCGTGGCAAGCGGAGAGAACCCGCCTTCGGCATGACGCCGCAGGTAGTCCACGCGAGCCGCCGCGCGCGGCGCATACCGCGACGACGGTGCGCGGTCGACCGAGCGCTCATACCGGGCGAGCGCTGCGGCGAACGCGAGGTCTTCTTCGTCCATCTCCGCGAGCTCGTACAGGGCCTCGGCGCTCGCCGTCGGATCGGGACCTGCGGCGGCGCGCTCGAAGGCTAGCCGGGCGGCCGTGCGCTCGCCGGCGCTGCGGAGCCCGAGCGCAGCGGTCACATCGTCGCGATCGGAGGCCAGCGCGCGCGTGGTGACCACAAGCGCGAGCAGCAGCGCGATGAGCGGCGCGAGCCTCATCGGGCGGCAAAAAAGTCGCGGATCGCGCAGGCGACTTCGGTTTGCGCGGCGAGCGTGAGCTCCGGATAGATCGGCAGCGCGAGCACCTCCTGCGTCGCGCGCTCGGCGTGCGGGAAGTCTCCGCGGGCGTAGCCCCAGCTCGAGAAGCAGGGCTGCAGGTGCATCGGGGTCGGGTAATAGATTTCGGTGCCAATGCCGCGGTCGGCGAGGTGGCTGCGCAAGGCGTCGCGCGGGCCTGTGCGAACCGCGAACTGGTGGTGCACGGAGCCGTCGCGCAGGGTCGGCGCGGTGAGGTAGGCCTCGAGGCCGAGCTCGGAAATGAGGCGAACGTAGCTCTCAGCGACGCGCCTTCGGGCGGCCGTCCAATGCGCCAGATGCGTGAGTTTTACACGCAATATGGCGGCCTGAAGTGCGTCGAGGCGAAAGTTGCCTCCGACCTCGGTCGCGACGTGCCTGCGTGGCTGTCCCTGCGCGCGCACTCTGCGGACGCGCTGCGCGAGCGCGTCGTCGTCGGTGAGCACTGCGCCGGCGTCGCCGTAGGCTCCGAGGTTTTTTGTCGGGAAGAAGCTGTAGGCCGCGAGGCAAGCGGCTTCGCCTGCGCGCAAGCCGTCTCGCCGGGCTCCGATCGCCTGCGCTGCGTCCTCGACGACGGGGACGCCGCGCGCGGCTGCGACGGCCTGGATGGCGCGCATGTCGGCGAGCTCGCCGAAAAGGTGAACGGGAACGATCGCCTTGGTTTTTGCAGTGATCGCAGCGTCGATCCGCGCGGCGTCGATTGCAAATCCGCTCGGCTCGATGTCGACCAGCACCGCGCGCGCGCCGAGCCGCGCGATCACCTGCGAAGTCGCCACGAACGTAAACGGGGTCGTCACGACTTCGTCGCCGGGGCCGACACCGATCGCCATCAGCGCCGCGAGCAGCGCGTCGGTTCCCGAGGAGACGCCGATCGCGTGCCGGACGCCAACGTGAGCGCTGAGCTCCTGCTCGAACTCGGTGACTTCGCTGCCGAGGATGAACGCCTGTGACTCCAGCACGCGGTCAATCGCAGCGCGAATTTCGCCACGGATGGATGCGTATTGCGCGCCGAGGTCGACGAACGGCACCACCGTAGGCGTCACGTGAGCGGCCCGATCGGCAGCGACTCGTCGCGGTCGATGCAGCGAAGGGCGCCTCCCTCTTCGACGTAGCGCCAGCCGCTCTCGGCGCAGCGAAGCACGCCGTCGTGACCGGCTTTGAGCGTGGCCCCGTGCCGGCCGACCCAACCTGCGTGCCTTGCGGGGACGCCGAGCATGAGGGCGTAGTCGGGCACGACGCTGCGCGCGACGACCGCTCCGGCGCCGACCATGGCGAACCGTCCGATGCTGGCGCCGCAGACAATGGTCGCGTTGGCACCGATCGAGGCGCCGCGCCCGACGCGCGTTTCGACGAAGGCGTGCTTGCGCGACACGTCGCTTCGCGGCGTCGTGACGTTCGTGAACACGCACGAAGGGCCGCAAAATACGTCGTCTTCGAGGGTGACGCCGTCGTAGATCGACACGTTGTTCTGCACCTTCACGCGGTCGCCCACGCGCGCCCCCGCGGCGACGAACACGCCCTGGCCCAGCGAACAATCGCGACCCACGACGGCGCCCGCCATCACGTGGCTGAAATGCCAGATGCGGGTACCGTCGCCGATGCGCGCGCCGGGATCGATGATGGCGGATGCGTGCGAGAAGTAGGCAGGTTGCATGATCGACGCAGGCTGCAGAAGCTTCCACGCCGCGCGAGCGTTGTACAGGTCGACGTGCGCCGCCCGCCCAACTGGTGTACTTGGCCCTGCGTGGCCTTTCCGCGTGCGTCGATTTTGCTGCTGACCCTCGGCGTGGGCGGCTGCAGGAGCTGTAAGAACGAGCACCCATACGTGCCCTACGCGATCAGCGATGACGGGGGCGCTCAAGCGCAGCCGAGCGCCGCGCAGACCGCGTCTGCAGCTCCGGGGGCGGACGGCGGCGCTTTCTCCGAAGAGCCGGCGGAGCGCGCGCCGCAGGGGGCCCGCGAGTGGACGTTCGGCGGGGTGCGCGTGTCAGCGCCCGTGGGCCACAGCTTCGAGCTGGGCGTCGCGCGTGACCTCGACGGCGACGGCGCCCTCGATGTCGCTGCGATCGTGCGCGAGACCGAGCGGCCTGCCTCAGCGGGGACACTCGTGTTTTACAAAGGGTCTCCCCGCGGCGTCGCCGAGCCGATCACGCCCATAAAAACTGGCCCGTTGCCTGTCGACGGGGCGTGCACGCCGACGCGTCGCCTCGCGGTCGTCGGGCGCCACAGCGTGCTGCTCGAGCTTGGCGCGAAATGCCCGTCGGCGCCTGTGCACGAACCCTCGCGGTTCATCGCGGTGGTGGCCTTCGCTCCGCAACCGCGGGTGCACTTCTCGGCCAGCGTCGTCGATCCGCCCGGGGCGCCATCTCTCCTGGTGGAAGCCGACGGCAGCGACCGTGATGCCGACGGCATCGATGACGTCGCGGTTCGCGTTGCGCTCGAAGGCGGCGGAGCGCCGCTCGAGCCGCTGCTGCGCACGTCTGCGACGCTGGTGTGGTTCGATCGTCCGGCCGGGATGAGTCGTCAAGAAGGGGAGCCCGACGCGGCCCTTCGCGGTCTCGCCGCCGCGGCCGCCTCGCTCGCCGCGCGAGCAAAGGACGCGCATCAGGTCGCGCCGAAAGTGCGGGCCGTGCGCGCGGTCTACGACGCGTTATGCGCGGAGGGGGGCTCGCCACGGCTGCAGCGCGTTTCGGCAGATCTGCCGCTTTCGTGCGGCGTAAGCCGCGCGCTCGAAGAGGCGGGCCTTGCCGAGGTGCGCGCATTCGCGACGCTCGGCGCGCCGATTCAGGCTTCGGCCGCGCTCGTTCGCGCGCAGCTGGCGCCCGCCACGAAGACCGCTTCGCGCACGCACGATGCCGAAACGTGGATACTACAAGTTTCTCCGCCGGCCCTCGCGACAGCCTTTCGTCAGGTGGCGGCGGTGCCGATGATCGAGCGCGCGCGGGAGCCGTCCTGGGGGGCGCTCGCCTTCGAGCCCGGCGGCGCGCTCCTCGTGCGCACGGCGGTCGGTGTGGTGCGCGTGGACCCGGAGACCGGCGACGAAGCCGACGCGCGCGACGTCGCTCCGTGGAGCATGGCCGTCGTCTCGCCCGACGGCGCATCGCGCTTCGTCGCCGCTTACAACGCTTGCGACGGCAGCGCCCTGCACGCGACGATCGCGCCGACCGCCGACGGGCAAATTCGCGACGTCGTGCTGCCGATCGCCCCGCCACCGGGCGCGCGCTGCGTGGGCGGCAAGGGGGACGCGGCCTCGGCGGTGGCGCTCGCGTGGGGGCCGAGCGGTCTCGAGGCGATCGTGGGCGGCGTGCCCGTCCTGGTGTCGGCCGCCGAACGCGCTTCGCTGCTCCAGTCGCCGCTCTCGCAGCCGGTATCCCTCGGCTCCCCGCGCGCGCCGGGTGGCAAGCTGCTCGTGCTCCCGACGCCCCTCGGACTCATCGTCGAAGGCGCGAAATCGCGCACGCTTCGGGCTCGCGAGCTCGATGGCGCCTATGGCGAGCTGCGCGATTGTACCGTGAGCGATGATGGCAGGCGCGCTGCGTGCGTGCGCGCGGGGCACGCATGGGTCGGCGTTTGGCCGTAGGGTTTGCCTACCGGTGACGCGGCGCCGTCGTACAAAGCACGTCGTCGCCGTCACGTGTACTCTGCAAGCATTGCGCGCGGCTGTCGTTGCATTTCACGAGCAGCACGCCGTGAATGAACATCGTCTCGAGTGACAGCCCGGCCCGCTGCAGCGCGCGCTTTGGCATGTCCTGATCGCAGCCTTGCGCGAGCATCAAGTCGATGCGCCGGCCGCCGGCGATCGTTTCCACGCCGCCCCCCAGCTTGAGCTTCGCCTCCGCGCCGCCCTTGTCGATCGCGACGACCGAAGCGCGAAGCTGGTCCGCCGCCCCCTTGACGAACGCGCTGTCGACCGCCGGGTCGCCCGGGTGAGGCTCCTGCATCGCGTTCATGTACGCGATGGCCTGCATCTGAACCTCGGCGGGCATGCCGGCGCTCACGGTCGGGCTCGATCGCGGAACCGGGCGAGGCGGCATCGAGGCTGCGTCCCAGCCTCGGCTCGCAGGGGCTGCGTCAGTCGCGACCGGCGCAGGGGCCGCGTCGGTTGCGCTGGCCGTTGGCTGCTGGTCGCAAGCGACCGCGATCGCGGCGATCACGAGCCACGCGGGACGGGAGGAGTCAGTGGGCATGGGCGCGGACGATACGCGAGTTGTCGGCGCTGCGCTCAGGCGCTTAAACTTGGCCCGAAAACGGGACGGCGCGTATCGCAGGGGGATGCAACTCGCCGGTCGCCTGCGCACCACGACGCTCGGCGATCTGCTGGGCGCGCTTCATCGCGCGTCGGCGACGGGCACGCTCGAGCTCGCCGAAGAGGCGCGCGGACGCACCCACAGCGTTCACCTCACTGGGGGGAAGGTGTCGGCCGTCGCGCTCGACGGCGCCAGCCGGCTCCTCGGAGAGCTGCTCCGCGACGACGGTGCCATCGACGACGCCACCGCTCAGCGGTCGCTGCTGCGCGCAGTGGCCTCGCAGCGCTTGCTGGGCGACGTGCTCGTTCGCGACTTTGCGGTCCCGCAAGCGAGCGTAGGCTCCGCGCTTCGCAAGCAGCTCGTGCTCCGACTTTCTGCCCTCGATCGACTCGTCGACGCGCGCGTTACGTTTCACGTGGCCCGGCGTATTCCCGCCGAGGCGCTCGCCGCCGCTCCGCTCGAGGCCCGCGAGTTTCTGCCCGGACGCCGCAGGGCCCGCGAGCGCTCTGGCGCGCCGCCGGTCGCCGCTGTCGCGCCGGCGCTCGACCCTGCGCGACGCTTGCTAGGTGTTGGTCCTGCTGCCGATGCCGCCGAGATCCGCCGCGCCTTCAGGCGCCTCGCGCTCACGCTCCACCCCGATCTTCATCCTGCCGCTACGCCTGAGCAGCGCCGCGAGCTCGAGCTGCAGCTCGCGCGGGTCAGCGCCGCCTACCAGTCGCTCGTCGCGTAATCGCGCTCAGTGCATGAGCTGAAGCTGCGCGAGCATCATTTTGCCCTCGGGCGTGAAGTGTGACTCCGGAAACCGCCTTATGAGCGCGCGCCACGACGCCTTCGCCTCGTTCCACGCCTGAAGCTCTTCCTGCGACTTTGCCAGCTCGTAGAGCGCGTCGTCCTGCAGTTCTTTGTCGACTGCCGACTCGGCCAGCGCAGTGAGCAGCGGCAGCGCGTCGCGCGCGCGTCCGAGGCGCCGGTACGCCTGCGCGAGCCCGAGCTTTACGCCCGGCGCGATGGCCGAGTTTTCCTTGTACTTCAGCGACTCCTCGAACGCCGTCGCAGCCTCCTGCCAGCGCTGCACGCGCGCTTTGTCGAGGCCCTGCTCGAAGAGCTGGGCGGCGAGGTCGTTCTTCGCGTTTTCGACCGCGTCCGCGAACATGTTCTGTTCGGCGCGCGTCAGCGGCTCCTTCTTCATCGCCTCGTGAGCTTCGACGAACTCGACCTTTTTCCCCTGCCGAATGAGCTCGTAATACTGCGCAGCTTTGGCCTGCGCCCGCTCGCGATCCTGTCGCTCGTCGAGCGCGGTTCGCGCTTCTTTGCGCAGGCGCTCGTTTTCCTGGGTCTTCTGCTCCGTCTCGCTCTTGACCGAATCAACGCGGGCGTCCCACGCAAATTTCAGCGCTGCAAAGACGACCAGAACGAACACCACGTAGGCCGTCGCGCTGTTCCACGCGAGCCGCCGCTCATAGCTCTGCTGACGCTTGGCGATCGACTTCACGTCGGCGGAGAGGGCGTTGGTGAGATTGTTCGTCTTAATGACGAGCCCGCGCGATTCCACGATCTCGCGCTTGATGTCGCGCAGCTCGTCATCCACCTCGTGCATGACGCGTGACTACCGCATTGCGGCCCCGCCCGCCACGCCGCGCGTCCCGACGCTCCTTGCCGATCTCCGGCGCCTCGTGCTACTTGCCGCCCGACATGGCGACCACCACCGACATCCGCAAAGGCCTGCGTCTCGAAATCGACGGCGTTCCGTTCCACGTCGTCGAGCACACGTTCGTGAAGCCCGGCAAAGGGCAGGCGTTCACGCGCGCGAAGATTCGAAATCTCAACAACGGCAACGTGATTGAGCGCACCTGGAAGAGCGGCGAGTCGGTCGATATCGCCGACGTCGAAGATCGCACCATGACGTATTCGTGGGCCGAAACCGACACGTTCGTTTTCATGGACTCGCGCAACGGCGATCAACTTCACGTCGAGAAGAACAAAGTTGGCGACGACGCCAAGTGGCTCGTCGAGGGCATGGACTTCGACGTCACGCTCTACAACGGCAACGCCATCGGAATCGACATTCCGCCGTCGGTCATCTTGCAGGTGACCAACAGCGAGCCGGGCATCAAGGGCGACACTGCGAGCGGTGCGACCAAGCCGGCTACGCTGTCGACCGGCGCAGTGGTCAACGTGCCCCTTTTCATCAAAGAGGGCGAGTGGGTCAAAGTCGATACCGCGTCGAGCAGCTATCTCGAGCGCGTAAACCGCTAATCAATGCGGTTGACCGCGGCGCAAAGGCTGCTCTGATGACGGGACCCATGAAGCGAGTCAACGTCGTTACGTCGTTCAGCGTCGCCGCCCTCGCGTTGGCGTGCAGCACCGGTAAAACCACCTCCAGCGAGCAGACCACGCTCCCGTGCGACGTGAGCACAGTGCTCGCGCAGCAGTGCAGCAGCTGCCACTCTGATCCGCCCAGGTTCGGCGCACCGATGCCGCTCGTCACGCTGGCCCAGCTCCGCGCTCCGGCCGTGACCGACCCGTCGAAACCCGTCTATCAGCTCGTCGGGCAGCGCGTTCACGACGACGCGAAGCCCATGCCCCAGGCGCCTTTTCCGCGTCTTTCGGCCAGCGAATTGTCAACCATTGACGCATGGGTCGCTTCGGGTGCGCCATCCGCGCCTGCGTCGCTTGGGTCGTGCGGCGATGCGGGAGCGAACGCTTCGGACGGGGGCGCGGTCGATTCGGGCCTGGGCGACGCGGCGCCCGGCGCCTGCGATCCGGGCACGCACGTGGCTCCCGCGACGCCCTGGGCGCTGGCCGCGGGTGAGTCCGACACGTACGTCTGTTACGAATACAACTTGCCCGGCGACTCGCGGTACGCCGTGCAGCTCATGCCGCGCATCGACAACGCCGCGGTCGTGCATCACCTGCTGCTGTTCAAGGCGACGTCTCCCACGGGCTACACGGGCACGCCGTCGAAATGCTCGAGTGCGTTCGGCAACCCCGGTTGGTCACTCGTCGACGGCTGGGCGCCCGGCGTTTCATCGCTGAAGCTGCCGCCTGAGGCCTCTCTCACGCTCGACAAGTCGGCGCACTACGTCGTGCAGGTTCACTACAACAACATTGGGCACCTCTCCGGACAGACCGACTCGAGCGGGTTCGATGCGTGCACCGAGCCGGCGCCGCGCGCGAACGAAGCCGACGTCATCGCGCTTGGTGCTACCAATTTTCCGAAAATTCCTCCTCACGCGACGCTCGACTGGACTTGCGATTACACGGCGGGCGCCAAGCTCGACGGAACCCACCTGATCGCGACGTGGGGGCACATGCACAAAATCGGGCAGTCGATTTCGCTGCTTCAGATGCCCACCGGGGGCGCTGCTCCCATCACGTTGATCGACGAGCCGAAATACAGTTTCGACGCGCAGGAATGGGTTTCGAGGTCGGGCGTGTTGAAGAGCTCAGACACACTGCGAACGCGCTGCCTGTGGAACAACACCACGTCGAGCGACGTCGCGTTCGGCGAGAACACCGCCGACGAAATGTGTTTTTCGTTCGTTATGTATTACCCGAAAAGAAATTTTCTGGTGTGGGCCCAACCGGCCAGCGTCAGCACGTGCGGCGTTACCAAGTAGTGGGGCTGTCATCGACATCTACGGCAACAAATCAGGTCTCTCTCCCAGCGCGCTCAAGACTCTCGAGCGCATCTACCGCCGCAAGGTTTCAAGCGATCAGCTGACGACCCCCGAGCTGACGCGATCGCTCATCGAGGCCTCGATGGAAACGGGGCGCCAGGTCGGCGCGCTCGTGCACCGCTCGGGGCAAATCGATTACGTGATCGTGGGCGATTCGGGGCAGCTCATGCTGCCGGACATCGGCCGACTGCGCGCGGCCGAGGGGCGCTTTCGCGGCCTGCGCCTCGTGCACACGCACGTGCGCGGCGAGCCGCTCACGCAGGACGATCTCGTCGACCTCGTGCGGCTTCGCCTCGACATGGTCATCGCGATTCAGCTCTCGCCCGACGGCGAGGCGCGCTCGCTGATGTACGCCCACAACACCCCCGGGGTGCCGCCGTATCAGCTCGTTGGCCCTGTGCCGATCGCGCGCGCGCAGGTCGACGTAGGCAAGCTCATGGCCGATCTCGAGGCCGAATTTGCCCGCCTTTCGCGATCGCGGGAAGTCAAAGCCAAGGACGGGCGTGCCATCCTGCTGCACGTCGCCGACAAGTCGAACCGCGATGCCGCCCGGCTCGCCGACGAGAGCATGCGCGAGCTGCGCGAGCTCGCCCGCACGGCCGGCGTCGAGGTCGTCGACGCCGTGGTGCAGCTGCGTGAGCGGCTCGATCCGAGGTACGTGATGGGCGAAGGGAAGCTCAACGAGCTTATTTTGCGGGCTGCGGAGCTCGACGCCGAGACGCTCATTTTCGATCGCAACCTCACGCCGGCGCAAGCGGCGGGCGTCGCGAAGGTGAGCGACCTCAAGGTCATCGATCGTACGCAGCTCATTCTCGACATCTTCGCGCAGCGCGCCGAGACGCGAGACGGAAAGCTCCAGGTCGAGCTGGCGCAGCTGAAATACAACATGCCCCGGCTTTCGCAGAAGGACGACTCGCTGTCGCGCCTGACGGGAGGCATCGGCGGGCGCGGACCGGGCGAGACCAAGATCGAGATCGGCAAGCGCCGGGCGAAGGACCGCGTGACGCACCTCGAAGATCAGCTCAAGCAGCTCGCGAAGCAGCGCACGCAGCGAAGGCGCAAGCGCAAGCGGGGCGGCGTGCCCACCGTCGCCATCGTCGGCTACACGAACGCCGGCAAGAGCACGCTCACCAACACCCTGACCGGCTCCGAGGTGCTCGCCGAAAACAAACTCTTCGCCACGCTCGATACGCGCTCGCGCACGCTGCGGGTGGGCTGGGCAGGCTACGGCGACCGCTCGGTGGTGATCACCGATACGGTAGGCTTCATTCGCGAGCTCCCCAAAGATCTGTTCGCGGCCTTTCGGGCTACGTTCGAGGAGGCCGCCGACGCCGACCTCATTTTGCACGTGGTCGACGCCAGCGATCCGGCGCGTGACGATCACATCGCGACGACCGAGGAAGTGCTCGCAGAGCTGAAGCTCGACGCGATTCCGCGCGTGCTCGTTTACAACAAAGTCGACCTGCTCGAGCCTGAAGCAAGGCTCGCGCTCGAGCGAAGCGACTCACACGCATTGCTGCTCGCGGCGACGCAACGTGAGACTACGCGCGCGCTGATCGAGCGCCTCGCGGCGGAGCTTCAGGCGAAGTGGGACGAGGCTGCCAAGGCGCCGGAAGCCGCGGCGCTCGAAGACGACATCGACGACTCCGACTTCGTCGAGACGGTGACCGAGCAGGACGCCACCACCGAATCGACGACGCTCGAAGAGATGCTCGCGGCCAGCGGAAAGCGGCGAAAAAAGCCGCTCTCGCACGGCCCTTCCTGAGTCTCGCACCCGCCCGCCGCGCCGGAGCATCGGAGCCACCATGCCGATCGGACGAATCGTCTTTGCGCTCGTCGTCGTCTCGACTCTGAGCTTCGGTCTGCACTACTTCGTGTGGATGCGGCTCGTGCGCGACGCCGCGTTGCCCGACGCCTGGACGCGCGGGCTCACCCTCGCGATCTGGGTGCTCGGCCTCGTGATGAGCGCGTCGTTTGTGGTCGTGCGTTTCGCGCCTCGCGCCGTGTCGAGCCCGTTCGCGTGGGTCGCCTACGTGTGGATGGGCGTGCTCAGTATCTGGTTTTTTACGCTTGTTCCGATGGAGATCCTGCGAGCTGCAGCGCGCGCTACGGTCGCAGTCGACGTCGATCGGCGCCTGGCCCTGTCGCGAATGCTGGCGGCTGCTGCCGGCGTGATCGGAGTTGGCCTCTCGGGGGCGGGGATGGTCAGCGCCCTCTCGCGAATCGGCGTCGTCAAGGTGCGGGTGCCGCTCGCCAAGCTGCCCGCGGCGCTCGAAGGCTACGCCATCGTTCAGATGAGCGACGTGCACGTCGGCCCGACCATCGGCCTCGATTTCATCGAGCAGCTGGTGGCGACCGCGAACGCCGAGCAGCCCGACATGGTCGTGATCACCGGCGATCTCGTCGATGGCAGCGTCGCCCAGCTGGGCGCGCTCGTCGCTCCGCTCGCGCGCCTCAAGGCCAGGGACGGCGTCTATTTCGTCACGGGCAACCACGAGTACTACTCCGGCGCCGACGCGTGGATCGCGCACCTGTCCACGCTCGGAATACGTGTATTGCGCAACGAACGCATCGCCATCGGCGGCAGCGACGGCTTCGACCTCGCGGGGGTCGACGACACGAGCGCGCACAGCTTCGGAGGCGGTCACGGGCAAGACGTCGCGCGCGCCGTTTCCGGCCGGGATCCGACGCGCCTGCTCGTGCTGCTCGCACACCAGCCCAAGGCGATTTTCGACGCCGTGCGGCACGCGGTCGATCTGCAGATCTCCGGGCACACCCACGGCGGGCAGATCTGGCCCTGGGGCTACGCAGTCAAGCTCGACCAGCCGCACGTCGCCGGATTGCACCGGCACGGCGACTCGGCCACGCAGATCTACACTTCGCGGGGCACGGGCTACTGGGGCCCGCCGATGCGCGTGGGGGCGCCCGCCGAGGTGACGCGGCTCGAGCTCACGCGCGCCTGACAGGGGCGGGGAAGTCGCTCGGCAGGCTTCATTTCGGGCCTGCCGTGCACTATGAAGCGCTCCATGACTTCTCCCCGCGTCGTGCGCGCAGCCCGTGGCACCGAGCTCTCGTGTAAGGGTTGGGTGCAGGAGGCCGCGCTGCGCATGCTGCACAACAACCTCGACCCCGAGGTGGCCGAGCGCCCCGGCGATCTGGTGGTCTACGGCGGCACCGGAAAGGCCGCGCGCAACTGGGAGGCGTTCGGGGTCATCGAGCGCGAGCTGCGCACACTCGAAAATGACCAAACGCTGCTCGTGCAGTCGGGCAAAGCCGTTGGGCGTTTTCGCACCCACGAAGACGCGCCGCGCGTGCTCATCGCCAACTCGAACCTCGTGGGCAAGTGGGCCAACTGGGACGAGTTCCGGCGCCTCGAGGCGCTCGGCCTCACCATGTACGGCCAGATGACCGCCGGCTCGTGGATCTACATCGGCACGCAGGGCATCGTGCAGGGCACCTACGAGACGTTCGTGGCCGCCCGCAAGAAGGTCGAAATTCGCTCGAAAAGAACTGACCAACTGTGGGTACTTACTGCGGGGTTGGGAGGTATGGGAGGGGCACAACCGCTCGCCGCCACGATGGCGGGCATGAGCTGCCTCGCCGTCGACGTCGATCCGTCGCGCATCCAAAAGCGCCTTGATACGCGCTACGTCGACGTTCGCATCGACGATCTCGACGCCGCGCTGGAGCGCATCGCGCAGGCACGGGCCGCCGGAAAGCCCATTTCTGTCGCGATTTGCGCCAACGCCGCCGAACTCTATCCCGAGCTCGTGCGCCGCGGAGTCATGCCCGATCTCGTCACCGAGCAGACCAGCGCCCACGATCCGCTCAATGGCTACGTGCCAATCGGGCTTACGCTGGGCGAGGCCGCCGAGCTTCGCGCTGACGATCCGCGCGGCTACGTCGAGCGCGCGCACGCGAGCATGGCCGAAGAAGTGGAGGCCATGATCTCTTTTCAGAATATGGGCGCGGAAGTATTCGACTACGGCAACAACCTCCGCGCCGGCGCTGTCCAGGGAGGCTGCGCCCGCGCGTTCGAAATCGTCGGCTTTGTGCCGCTCTACATTCGCCCGCTGTTCGCCGTCGGCAAGGGACCGTTTCGCTGGGTCGCGCTCTCGGGCGATCCGGCTGACATCGAGGTGACCGATCGCGCAGTGCTCGAGGCCGTGCCGAACGATCCCGACCTGCGTCACTGGCTCGCGATGGCGAAGGAGCGCATTCAGTTTCAGGGGTTGCCTGCGCGCATCTGCTGGCTCGGCTACGGCGACCGCGCGAAGGTCGGACAGGTGTTCAACGATCTGGTCAAGAGCGGCAAGGTGAAGGCGCCGCTCGTCATCGGCCGCGATCACCTCGATTGCGGCTCGGTCGCCTCTCCGAACCGCGAGACCGAGGCGATGAAAGACGGCTCCGACGCTATCGCCGACTGGGCGATCCTCAACGCCCTCGTCAACACTGCAGCGGGCGCCAGCTGGGTGAGCTTCCACCACGGCGGCGGCGTCGGCATGGGCATGTCACTGCACGCGGGCATGGTCGTGGTGGCCGACGGCTCCGACGCTGCGGCGCGCAGGCTCGAGCGGGTGCTCACGAGCGATCCGGGCATGGGCGTCATTCGCCACGCCGACGCGGGCTACGAGGAGGCGCTCGCGTGCGCGGGCGAGACCGGCGTGCACGTGCCCCACCTGGTGAAGTGATAGGATCCCCGCCGTCATGCCTCACCGTGAGCGATATTTTCTCGTCTGCACCAACCGTCGCGACGCTTCGAATCCCAAAGGATCGTGCGCGGCGAGCGGCTCTGAAGCGCTCGTCGTCGCGCTGAAGAAGGCGCTCGTCGATCGCGGTCTGCACAAGCGCATGCGGGCGTGCTCGACGTCGTGCCTCGACCTGTGCGAAATCGGCGCGGCGATCGTGCAGGAGCCCGATCACGTGGCCTACGGCGGGGTGACGCTCGAAGACATCGGCGCGATCGTAGACGCGGCCGAAAAAGGCGAAGTCGTCTCGCGCCTCGTGGTCACTGCCCCGGGCCAACCGTTGTGATCGGCCTGCGCTTCGCCCAAACCCTGCGCGGCAATTATCACCTCCTCGCCAGCCCCACCGACGAGCGCGCGATCGAGCTCGAAGTCGAAGCCGCCGTGGCTGCGCTGAGCGGCATTTCGAAGCATCCCCGGGCGCGCATCACCGGCCACTTGCGGGCCGCCGGGCTCGCTGAAAACGCGCGGTGCGAGGGCACGCTTGGGCTCGAGGTCGCGCGCGAGCGGCGGCTGCCGTACGACGTGACGTTCGTGGGCGACGACGGCGAGGGCTACCGCCTGCGCGGCCAGTGCGACGTGAGCGTCCTGTCGCTGGCCGAGTCGCTGTCGACGCTCAGCGCGAGCCTCTACGACGCGGCAGGCCGGGAAATGGCGCGGGCGACGCTCCGCTTCGATTTTCGAAGCGAGCTCGGCAAGTTGCTCCGCTCGCTCCGTCCCACGCTGTCATAGGCAATGACCGCGCGCGTCGGTGTCGCTCGAATCGCTGGCAATTTGACGCGATCAAAGTCGCGTTGCGGCGCCCCTCGTCCGCCTGCTCGCCCACCGCGCCGGGGCAGTTCGCCGCGCAACTGCGCGAATTGGGTGACAAACGCGCGGCGTCGTGAGATTTGGTCGTCCTATGTGGGCAGGTGTGCTTCATGACTGAGCTCGACATCAAGCAGCAGAACGCTCAGGCTCTCGCAGCCGGCTACCACAAGCCATTTCGCACAGTCGAGGTGGTGTCGATCGTCTCGTTTTGGGCCATTATCGTGGGTGTCGCTGTGAAGGCGTCCGCCTTCCGCCACAGCCACCCCGCCGTGCTGATCGCCGCGCTCGTGGCCGGATTGTTCATGGCCGACTTCGTGGGCGGCTTCGTTCACTGGATGGGCGACACCTGGGGCTCGACCGAAATGCCGATATTGGGCAAGGCGCTCATTCGGCCCTTTCGTGAGCACCACGTCGACGAACAGGCGATGGTCCGCCACGATTACATCGAGACCAACGGCGCAAACTGCATGATTTCGGTGCCAGTCGTCGGTGCCGCGCTGTTCATTCCGCTGAACATCGACGGCTGGATCGCGCCCGCCCTGTTCGCCATGGTCAGCATCGGCTCGATGGTGCTTTGGGTGATGATGACCAACCAGATTCACAAGTGGTCTCACCTCGGCGAAGCCCGCACGCCTGGCTGGCTCAAGCTGCTGCAGCGCATGCACCTCGTGCTGCCTCCCGATCACCACCAGATTCACCACACGGCGCCCTTCGATACCTATTACTGCATCACCACGGGCTGGCTGAACTGGCCCCTCGCGAAGATCGGTTTTTACCGCAGGATGGAGCGCCTGGTGAGCGCCGTCACGGGGCTGATTCCGCGAAGAGATGACATCGGCCTCGAAGCGGCGCTCAAGATTGCGCCCGGCCAACCGCCGCAGGCGGCGCCGTCGCGCGGGCCTCAATGAGCCGCGCGCGGCGGCGTTTGCCGCTTCCTTGACTTATTGTCACGCGGTGACAATCTGTCGCCACGATGGAAACCGCGTCGCTGTCCCGTGAAGCTGCTGCGCTCGACTCGATCACGGTGCTCGTGGTCGACGACGAGCGCTCCAACCTTGAGTCGCTCGAGAAGATTTTCGTCAAAGAAGGCATGCGGGCGCTCTGCGCCACGAGCGCCAAGCAGGCCCTCGAGCTCGCGCGACAGCACCGCGTTCACGTCGTGCTGACCGACTTGATGATGCCCGGGACCACGGGGCTCGAGTTGCTGCGCGCGCTCAAGCAGGTGGCTCCCGAAGTCGAGGTCGTGCTGATGACGGCGTTCGGCACAGTCGAGTCGGCGGTCAGCGCGATGCGCGAGGGCGCCTACGACTTCGTCGAAAAGCCGCTCAAGCGCATGACGATCGTCAAGAGCGTGCGCAAGGCCGCCGAACGTCAAAAGCTGGTGGCCGAGAATCGCTCGCTCAAGCAGGAACTCAAGCTCCTCACGACCCGCGAGATCGTCGGCAGCTCGGCTGCGTTCCGGCGGGTGCTCGACGTGGCGACGCAGGCAGCGCCGAGCACCGCGACAGTGCTTGTGCTCGGCGAGAGCGGCACGGGCAAAGAATTGCTTGCAAGATACATCCATGAGCGCAGCGCGCGGGCGAAGGGGCCGTTCGTGGCGGTCAACTGTGCTGCCATCCCGGAGAGCATCCTCGAGAGCGAGCTGTTTGGGCACGAGCGCGGCGCGTTTACCGGCGCCATCGCGCGCCGCGAGGGCCGCTTTGCGAGGGCCTCGTCGGGCACGCTGTTCCTCGATGAAATCGGCGAGCTGTCGCAGGCGGTGCAGGTCAAGCTGCTGCGTGTGCTGCAGGAAGGTGAATTCGAGCCGGTGGGCGGCAATCTGCAGCGCGCGGACGTTCGCGTCGTAGCGGCCACCAACCGCGACTTGCTCGCCGAAGTTCACGCGGGCCGCTTTCGCGAGGACTTGTACTACCGGCTCAACGTGATTCAAGTCATCGCGCCGCCGCTGCGCGCGCGCGTCGAAGACGTGCCGCTGCTGGTCGACCATTTCCTCGGCTTGTATGCCGCGAAGAACGGCAAGGCGCGCATGAGCCCGACGCGCGGCGCCATGCAGCGCCTGCTCGACTACGGGTGGCCGGGCAACGTGCGCGAGCTCGAGAACGTGATCGAGCGCGCCGTGGTGCTCTCTCGCGGTGACACGCTGGGCGAGCAGGAGCTGCCCGACGCCATCGCTCAGGCTGAGCAGGCGCCGAAGCGCGCGCTGTCGTTTGAGGTCGGTGCGACCCTCGACGAAATCGAGCTTCGCGTGATCAAGGAGACCCTTCGCCACACGCGGGGCGACAAAGTGCTGGCCGCGCAGCTGCTCGGCATTTCGACCCGCACGATCTACCGCAAGCTCGACGGAGTCGAGGCACCCGACCCGCGCTGACGGCGACGGCCGCTTTGTCAGATTGTCGCAAAGCCGGAGCGCCGGCCGCCTGCTCGGTCAACGTGTCTGGTCGGGAGCGCTGCGCCCGTTACAAAAGTGGCTGAAACAAGCCTCCGAAAAGCTGGCACGGTGCTCGCAGAGGCCGGGAGCGGCAAAGGGTTTCCATGGCCATCGATCAGCTACTCAAACGTCATTTCTGGGTCGTCACCCTGCCGGCAACCGGGCTCTCCGCGTTGTTCGGTGCGCGTGGCTTCGTTCAGGTCGCGGGCATGGGTCTGGCACCCGACAACAAACAACTCACACAGCCGCCGCTGCTCGTTCGCACGCCGCCCTCTGCGTCGGGCACGAGTCAGCACGCGACCTCGGCCGACCCGATCCTCGCGCGCAACCCGTTCGATTCGCAGACCGGTCCGCTAAACGCGAAGCCGGTCGTCGAAGAAGTTGTCGCCGCGGCGCCGATCGACCTCGGCGATCCGGCGAACGCCCCGCCATGCGAAGGCGTGAAAGTGCTCGTGATCACGGCGTCGAGCGATCCCGACTGGTCGTTCGCGGCCCTTCAGGCGCAGGGCGATCCGAAGAGCGCACTTCGCCGCCGCGGAGGAGAGTTCGCTGGCAAACAGGTGAAGTTCGTGGGGTGGGACCGCGTGTGGATGACCAGCGGCGGCACCCTGTGCCAGGCGCGCATGTTCGCTCCCCCGGTCGCCGCGGCGCCCGCCGCCCCCGTGGTGTCGCAGCCCGCGCCGATGCCGGGAGGCAACGGCGCCTCTTCGATAGACCCGGCCATCTCGAAAGGGATCGTGCGGGTGAGCGGCAACGAGTTCAACGTCGACAGGGGCGTCGTCGACAAGATCCTCGAAAATCAGGCCGAGCTCATGAAGCAGGCGCGCATCGTCCCCGAGCAGGAAAACGGAAAGATCGTCGGTATTCGCCTTTACGGAGTGCGGCCTGACACCCTGCTCGGCGTACTGGGAATGGAAAACGGCGATCGATTGCAGACGATCAACGGCTTCGACATGACGAGTCCTGAAAAGGCGCTCGAGGCCTACGCGCGACTGCGCACGGCCGACCACCTCACGATTCAAGTCAACCGGCGCGGCGCCAACCAAAACCTCGATTACAACATCAAATGATTCATCAATCAAAAATGGGCAGTCGCCTTCGCGTATCCGCGCTGCCGTGGGCCCTTTTGTGCCTCGCAGTCGCACCCGCCGCGCAGGCCCAGTCCGACAGGATGATGCGGCCTTCGATCCTCGCGGCGCCGGGCGTGGCGGCCGCAGGAGCGACCTCGCCGGCGTCGCCGCCCATGGGCGGCGCGGGTGCGCCGAATTCGGGTGGAGCGTCGGGCGGCGGCGCGACTTCGGGCGGCAAGGGCGCCGGAGCTGCAGCAGGTGCCGGCGCGGGAGCAGCCCCGGCAGGGGCCCCCGGGGGCAAGGCATCGGGAGACACCAACAACCTCCCGCAGTTCGAGCAGGCGCTCGAGTTTGAACCGCGCAATCCCAACTACAAAGTATCGTTTTCCCTCGAAGACGCCGACCTGGCCGAGCTCGTTCGCGTCATTGGCCAGCTCACCGGCAAGCGCTTCATCTTTGGCGGCAAGATTCGCAACATCAAGGCGAGCGTCTTCTCTCCGCAAAAGGTGACCGTCGCCGAGGCCTATCAGGCCTTTCTGTCGATTCTCGAGACCAACGGCCTGACCGTCGTGCCGCACGGTCGCTTCTTGAAGATCATCGAGACCGCGGGCGTCGCGTCCCAGACTACGCCTACGTACGATCCGGGTCAGGCTGCCCCATCCGAAGACCGCTACGTCACGCGGATGCATCGCCTCTCGCATGCGACCGCAGACGAGGTCGCCGGCGTGCTCGGGCATTTCAAGTCGAAAGATGCCGACATCACGGTATTTCCGGGCGGCAATCTTCTCATCATCACCGACACCGGCACGAACATCCGCCGGATGATGCAAATCGTCGAGGAAATCGACGTTGGCGCCTCGGGCGATCAGATGTGGATCGAGCCGATTCACTACGCGGCCGCCTCTGAGGTGGCGTCCCGGGTCAACGAGCTTTTTGATCTCAAGGGCGGCGACAAAGCAAAGCCCGGCGGCGCTGCGGCGGCCGACGGGCATGTCGCGAAAGTGGTCG
The DNA here is from genome assembly GCA_947473045.1 of Myxococcales bacterium. Lineage (GTDB taxonomy): Bacteria > Myxococcota_A > Polyangia > Polyangiales > Polyangiaceae > JANYHY01. Next base: position 41,070 of record CANJCO010000021.1, read on the forward strand.
CCGACGATCGCTCCAACTCGCTCGTCATCGTCGCGAGTGAGCGGGCCTATCTGCGCATTCTCGAGTTCATCAAGCGCATGGACGTGCCGCAGACCGGTGAGGGCGAGATTCACGTCCTGCCGCTGCAGCACGCCGACGCGACCGAACTCACCAAGACGCTGAATGAAATCGTGCAGGGAGCAGGCGGCGGAGCGGTAGCAGCCAAGCCGGGCGGCGTCGGCGGCGCCTCTCAGCAGATCTTTGAGGGCGGCATCAAGGTCAGCGCCGACAAGGCGACCAACTCGATTGTCGTCACCTCCTCGCTTCGCGACTACGCCTCGCTTCGCGCGGTCGTCGACCGCCTCGATCAGGCGCGAAGACAGGTATTCATTGAAGCTGTGATTATGGACTTGTCGGTCAACCGCACCGACACGCTCGGCGTCAGCTTTCACGCGGGCGCGCTGCAGGACGGCTCGCTGCTCTACGGAGGCCTCAACCCCCTCACGACCATTCTCCCTCCCAGTCCGGCCGACCTTCAGGGCCTCGCGCTCGGCGTCCGCGGTCCCGGCATTACCGGAACCGAGAACCTCCTCGGGACGGGCCTGTCGATACCCGGATTTGGCGTTGTCATCAGCGCGCTCACGACGGCTGGCGACGCGGATGTGCTGTCGACACCGCACATTCTCGCGACCGACAATCTCGCCGCGGAAATCAGCGTCGGCGAGAACGTGCCCAGGCAGACGAACGTCGGCGGCCTTCCCAGCCTGGGAGGCGCCTCCGGAGGCGGCCTGGGAGCGCTGGGAGGCTTCGTTGGTGCATCGCCCACGTTTCAGGACGTAGGCACCAAGATCAGTTTCACGCCGCACCTCAATGAGTCGAACGAGGTTCGCCTCGACTTGAAAGAGGAGATCAGCGAGGCGCGCGAGGCTCAAGGCACCCTCGGCGTAGTGCCGATTACCAAGCGCACGGCGTCAACGACGCTCATCGTCAAGGACCAGCAGACGGTGGTCATCGGCGGGTTGATGCGCAATCGCATTACCCACTCGCAAACCAAGATCCCCGTGCTCGGAGATATCCCGGTGCTCGGGTCGCTCTTTCGCAAGTCGACCGACGTCATGCAGAAGACCAACCTCGTGCTGGTCCTCACGCCCTATATCATTCGCGAGCAGAACGACCTGCGCGTGATTTTTGAGCGGAAGATGCAGGAGCGTCAGGAGTTCCTCGACCGGTACTTCGTATTTAGCGACGAGTCGGACTACAAGCCACCGAAGGACTATTCGCGCACGACCGGACTCGTCGAGGAGATTCGATCGGGATATCGCGCGATGGCAGAGCAGGCGCGGCTCGATGAGCTGACGCGCCCCAAGGAAATCAAGGGGCATTTGCCCGGAAGTCCCCTCGAGCTGCCCGCTTCGCCGCGCAGCGCGGGCGGCGCCGGGACCCCGCAGACGGACGCCGCGAGCAGGCCCGCGAGTCCGCCGAACATCAACCTCGCGCCATCCATGCGGTCCATCGATCGCATCGAGCGGTAGCCCCATGAGCTCGCGCGCAACCGAGGCCGATCGCGGATCGACCAGCAACGAGCAGCGGTACTACGGCGAGATCTTCGCGCGTCGCGGGCTCGTCGCGGCCGACAAGCTCGAGCCGCTCTACGCGATTCAACGCGAAAAGGGCACGTCGCTCATCGACCTCATCCAGGCCGCGCAGCTCGCCGACGAGTCTGCGCTCACGCGGGCGCTCGCCGACGAGGCCCTGCTGCCGTTTACCGAAACGGTCGACGTGGAGCAGGTGCTCACGGCCCTCGCGACGCGCCTGCCGATCGCCTTCGCGAAGGCCCACCGCGCCCTCGTCGTGAGCGAATCGGACGAGGCCGTTCACGTCCTCGTGGCCGACCCGTTCGACACCGCCGCGGTCGACGACATTCGGGTGCTGTTCGGTAAGCCGATTCACACCACGGTTTGCCCGGGCGAGCGCATCACCGACGCGATCAACCGCGTCTACGAGCGCGACGCTGGCGGCGGGGAACTCGAGGCCGAGGGCGGCGAGATTGCCGACGACGAGGTCGGCGGCGACATCCTCGACTCCGACGACGAAGCGCCGGTCATTCGCTGGGTAAATTCGCTCTTTTTGCAGGCGATGAAGGAGCGCGCGAGCGACATTCACATCGAGCCTGAAGAGCGCGAAGTGCTCGTTCGGTATCGCATCGACGGCGAGCTTTACGTTGCCCGCCGCGCGCCGCGCGCGTTCATGAGCAGCATCGTCAGCCGCATCAAGATTGAGAGCTCGCTCAACATCGCCGAGAAGCGCCTTCCGCAGGACGGCCGCATTACCAAAAAGATCGCAGGTAAGAGCTTCGATATTCGCGTCTCGACCATTCCAACGAGCCGCGGCTACGAGCGCATCGTCATGCGCCTGCTCAATAAGTCGAGTGTTCTGCTCGATTTGCCCGATTTGGGCTTCTCGCCGCGCGACTACGCGCTCATGGATACCCTGATTCGACGGCCCGACGGGATCATCCTCGTGACGGGGCCGACCGGCAGCGGCAAGACGACGACGCTCTACGCGTGCATCAACCGGATCAATCAGCCCAATATCAATATTCTCACCGCCGAAGACCCGGTTGAATACGAGATTGGCGGAATTCACCAGGTGCACGTTCAGCCCAAGATCGGGCTGACGTTCGCGAGCGCGCTGCGCGCCTTCCTTCGCCAGGATCCGGACGTCGTCATGGTCGGCGAAATTCGCGACAAAGAGACGGTCGATATCGCGATTAACGCGTCGCTCACGGGTCACCTCGTGCTGTCTACAATTCACACCAACGACGCAGCGGGCGCCGTCACGCGCATGGTCGACATGGGCGTGGAGCCGTTTCTCATTCGCTCCAGTCTCATCGGCATTCTCGCGCAGCGCCTCGTTCGCGTGCTCTGCCCGGCGTGCAAGCAGCCTTATCCGGCGGAAGACTTCGAGCTCGAAGAGCTTGGCCTGTCGCGGGAGCGGCAGGAGGCGCGAAGCCGCCGCAAAGCAGACACGCAATCGCGCTACTTCCCGCGCAATGTGCTCGCGCGTGACGTGCTCGACCTCGACCCGGGCGTGAGGCCGATGTTCTTCCGCCCGAAGGGTTGCGATCGCTGCGCCAATACGGGCTTTGCCGGACGGCGCGGCATCTACGAGCTGATGCTCATGGACGACGCGATCGGTCCGCTCGTGCTCAAGGGCGCGGACGCGCAGGCCGTCAAGCGCGCGGCCGCGGAGCAGGGCATGGACAGTCTTCGGGACGACGGAGCCCGCAAGGTGCTGATCGGCCTGACGAGCGTTGAGGAGGTCCTCGCGGCGACGCAGGAGGACGCGGCACTCGCTTCGATGCAGCCGGCCCCCACCTCGGCGCGCTCTGCCGAGCAGGTGAGGTAACCCGGCGCCATGGCGGTTTTTCGATATCGCGGGCTCGTTGCGGCGACTGGCAAGAACGTCAGTGGCTTTCGCGACGCCGACAACGCCAAGGTGCTGCGCGCCGCCCTCAAGCGCGAGGGCGTCATGCTCACGAGCGCCGAGGAAGATCGGCGCGGCAAGGGCGGGGCCTCGCAGTCGTCGGGCGGCCTCTTCGCGTTTTTTCGACGCGTCGGTCCGGGCGACGTGTCGATGATGACGCGGCAGCTCGCGACCCTCGTTACGGCGGGCATTCCGCTCGTCGAGGCGATGAGTGCGCTCACCGAGCAGGTCGAGAAGCCGGAGCTGCAGCGGGTGCTCACGCAGGTGCGCGACCGGCTCAACGAAGGGCAGTCGCTCGCGAAGGCGCTCGAGCCCCATCCGAAGGTGTTTCCGAATCTCTACGTGAACATGGTGGCCGCCGGCGAGGCCTCGGGGACGCTCGAACAGGTGCTCGAGCGGCTCGCCGACTTCATGGAAAATCAGGCCAAGCTGCGCTCGAAGGTGAGCGCGGCGCTCGCATATCCCATTTTGATGGTCATCATCGGCAGCGTGCTCATCACGGTCATGATGGTGGCGGTGGTACCCAAGGTGACCGCCATATTCGCGAGCCTCGAGCGTGCGCTGCCCTGGTACACCGCGCTGCTCATCTTTCTGTCGAACCTCGTCTCGTCGAACTACACCCTCGGCTTCGTGCTCGGCGTGGCCACGACCGCCCTCGCCCGGCGCGCGCTGACCAAGCCGGCTTTGCGCGACGGCGAATCGGCCTCCAATTCGATGTGGATCAGCGCCGCGGCGGTGTCCTCGCTGGTCGCCGTGCTCTCGGCGTTCATCGTCGAGTCGCTGCTGGCTTATGGCATCGCGGCCGCGGTTGGCGTCGTGGTCGGGCTGCTCGTCGCGCGCCTGCAGTCTTATATCGCCACGCCGGACGGGCTCATCTGGAAAGACACGCAGATATTGCGATTGCCCATTTTTGGCCCGCTGTTTCGCATGCTCGCGGTAGCCCGCTTCGCGCGCACCCTCGCGACGCTCCTGTCGTCGGGGGTCCCGCTGCTCAAGGCGATGGATATCGTCAAAAACGTGCTCGACAATGCCAAGTTGGTGCAGGTCGTCGTGGCGGCCACCAGCTCGATTCGTGAGGGCGAGTCGATCGCGGCGCCGCTCAAGCGCAGCGGAGATTTTCCCCCGATGGTGACGCACATGATCGCCGTCGGAGAGAAGAGCGGCCAGCTCGAGCAGATGCTCGAAAACGTGGCGCGGGCCTACGACGTGCAGGTCGAGACGCGGGTGCAGGCCATGACGAGCCTGCTCGAGCCTCTCATTATAGTCGTGCTGGGTGGTGCGGTCGGGTTCATCGCGTTTTCGATTCTCATGCCGCTCATTCAGATGAACGACTTTGTTCAATAAGGAGTCAGTCGGTGGTCCTCGCGCGCAGATCGATAAAGAACGTATTTTTCCCGTGGGAAAAGCGATCGGGCGTGGTTGGCGTGTTGCAGCGCGCGCGCGTGCGCATGGTGGTCGTCGCCGTAGTGAGCGTCGCTGTCATTGTGCTGATTCGCCGTCGCGAGGAGCGCGAGGCGGGCGTGCGGGCCACGCGTGCCGCGATTCGTACTGCGTTTTATGGAGTGCAGGCGTTCCGCGCCGATCATGCCGGAGCGTGCCCGGCCGATCTCGCGGAGCTCGCTGCGGGCGCATATGTGCACCAAACGCCGCTCGACGCCTGGGGCAGGCCGCTGCGGCTCGCGTGTCCGGGGACGCGTGATGCAAAAGGGTTCGAGCTTTCGAGCGATGGTCCCGACGGCTTGCCCGGTGGCCTCGATCGCGTGGAATGAAGGGGGCAACCCGATGTTCGAGATGGATGTTCGAGATGAAGGAGAGCTGCATGAATAACAGTCAGTGGACGAGCCACTTGATGCGATCGGCGCGCAGGATTCGGGCGCAGCGCGGCGTGACCCTTGTTGAGATTCTCATCGTTTTGGCGATCGTGGGTCTAATTGCTGGCGGTATCGCGGTGTATGCGATTCCGAAGTTCCAGCAGGCCCAGAAGGACACCACCAGGCAGAGCGCGATGGCGCTGCACACGGTGACCGAGGCGTGGCGTGCGAACCACGGCAATGAGTGCGTGACGCCGCAGGTGCTCAAGGACCAAAAAGAGATCGCGGCTACGAGCAAGATCACCGACGCGTGGGAGCAGCCCTTCCGTATCCGCTGTGACGACGATTCAACGCGGGTCGAGAGCTCGGGGCCCGACCGCAAAGAGGGCACCGCCGACGACATCGTTGTTCCCGAGCCGAGCAAGGGCCAGTAGTCGTGCGCGCGGGCAGCACTGCAGGGTCGGAGGCGCGTGCGGCAGAGGTCGCACGGGGCCTCCGCTCACGCGTCGTGCGCGCCCATCTGCGCCGGCAGTCCGCCGGCCTTACGCTCATCGAGATGCTCGTGGTGCTGGCCATCGTGGGGCTGCTGATGGCCGGGGTGCTGCTCGGCAGCGGTCAGCTCTCGGGGGCGCGGCTCAAGAAGACCGCCACGAGCCTCGCGGGCGTGATACGTGTAGCTTACACGCGATCGAGCGCGACGTCGAAGAGCGTGCGCATCGTGTTCGACATGGGGCAACAGGCCTTCTGGATGGAAGAGGCCGAGCAGCCGATGCTCGTGACCATGAACGACACGACAGGGACGGGCGGCGCGGAGGCGGTGACGGCGCTCGAGCGCCAGTCGATCGCGGAGAGCGAGCGCCTCGTGAAGGGCCCCACAGCGCCCCGCGCTCATTTTAAACGGATCTCGATGGGACTCGTCGCCACCGACAGCGAGACGCGCGGTGACATGCGCGCGCTGCCTTCGGGCATCACCTTTCGCTCGGTTCAGACCAGCCACGACGATCAGGCGATCAAGGGCGATCGCGCCTACCTCTATTTTTGGCCGGGCGGACAAACCGAGCGCGCGGCGATTCAGCTGCGCATCGGCAGCTCGTTGCAGGACATCGACGCGCTGACCCTGATCGTTGCGCCGCTCACCGGCGCCGTCACGGTCAAGCCCGGCGCCGTCGATCTCACAGTGCCCAAAGACGACAGCGAGGCCTCTGAGCGCGAGGATCGCGGACTGTGAGGTCGCGCGGCTTTTCACTGCTCGAGGTGATGATCGCCCTCGCGATCTTCGGACTCATGATCGTCGGCGTGCTGTCGGCGCAGGCGGGCGTCGCCGCGACGAACAAGAAGTCGGCCGATATCGGGCAAGCGATTGAGCTCGCCCGGTGTCGCATGACCGAGGCCGAAGAGAAGCTGACCCGCGACGGTTATCCCGACATGGATGACCTGGAGACCGACGCCCCGTGCTGCGAGGGCGTCGACATGCGCGTGTTTAGCTGCGAAAAGCGCGTCGAGAAAGTGAAGCTGCCCGATCCGCCTTCGGCCGGCGGTGACGGAGGGGCTGGCGGCGGGCTCCTCAGCCTGGGCGGACTGGGAGGTCCTGGGGGCCCAGGAGGGGCGCCTTCCGGCGGTGCTCCTGGCGGCGACGTGCCCTTCAACGCGCAGCTCGACCTCGACGGCGGCCTCAATTCTATCGCGTCTCAGCTTTCGCCACAGGCGGGCGGCAAGGGCGCGGGCGGAATGCTCAATATGGTGATGGGCTTCGTTTATCCGACGATGAAGCCAGTGCTCGAAGCCTCGATTCGTCGAATCACGATTATCGTGCACTGGAAGGAAGGGCCCAATCCCCAGCACTTCGAGCTGGTGCAGTATGTCACCGACCCGCAGCGCAGCGCGTTTGCCGGCGGCCTCGGCCTGGGCGACGGCGGAGCGCCACCCAGCGGCGGTCCGCCGGGTGGCGGCGTCGGAGGCGGGGCCATTGGCGGCTCGACCTTTGGCGGCGGCGGGCGCGACGGGTTGCCGATCGGGACGGCGCACTGATGGCATCGCGAGGCCGCATCGTCGCTCGTCGTCGCGCTCCAGAGCGCGGCCTGACGCTCATCGAGATCCTTGTCTCGATGTCGGTGCTCGCGATGATCGCCGTGCTCATCTATGCCGATTTCGACTCCCTCGCGCACGCCCGCAAGGTCGAGGGGATGCGGGGCGACCGCGCGCGGCAGGCCCGCTCGGCGATGCTGCGAATCTCACGCGAGCTGTCAGGCGCGTTTCTGTCGATGCACAATCCGCAGAACCTGGCGCTGCAGACCCGAATGACTGCCTTCGTCGGTCAATCGAGCACGCCCTTCGACCGCCTCGACTTCAGCGCGTTCGCGCATCGCCGGGTGAGCGCCAACGCACATGAGTCCGATCAGGCGGAGATTGGCTATTTCGCGTCGCCCGATCCGTCGGTCGACGGCAAGTTCGATCTGGTTCGTCGCGAGCAGACGCCAGCCGATCTCGAGCCCAAGCGCGGCGGAGTCGTCAACGTGCTCGTCGAGGACGTTGAGAGCTTTGATGTTCGTTTTCTCGATCCCGAAACGAATCAGTGGATCGAGACCTGGGACACCATGCAAGTGACCAGTCAGCCCAATCGGCTTCCGATTGAGGTGCGCGTGACCCTTACGCTCAAGAACGCGCCGCCCGGACTCGACCCCGTCTACACGACGAAGTTTGGCATACCGATTCGCAACCCGCTCTCGTTCGGAATATCGCAATGACGCGCGTGAAGCTCACCCGCAAGCGCGCCGCCGCGCGCCGTCGTCAGCGCGGAATTGCCATCATCATGGTGCTGGGGGCGCTCACGGTGATGGCGGTGATGATCGCCGAGCTGCAGTTTGACACGAGCGCCAACGTCGCTGCTGCTACTGCCGATCGCGACAGCGTGCAGGCCGAGTACATGGCGCGCAGCGCGGTCAATCTGTCGCGATTGCTCATCGCGACCGAGCCGACCATTCGCGCCTCGATCGCGCCGCTTTTCATGATGATGAAGCGGACGCCGCCACAGCTGCCTGTATGGGAGTTCGCAGAGCGCCTGCTCGCGGCCTTCAATGACAAGGACGCCGCCGAGGGATACGCCTCCACCCTGGGAGTCGATTTTTCGCAGTCAAAGGGGCTCGGGCTCCCGGGTGGGCGGTTCGAGGTGAACATCGTCGACGAGGACGCCAAGATCAACGTCAACCTCGGCGCTTCGAACGAGATCGCGCACATTCGCCTCGCCAAGGAGCTCATGGGCATCATGGCTCCCGCGCAGTACTCGCCGCTCTTCGAGCAGCGTGATCCGCAGGGGCAGTATCACGACCGAATGACCATTTGCTCGGCCCTTATCGACTGGTCCGACGTCGACGAGCAGTTCTTCTCGTGCGATTTGTCGTCGCAAAACGCGGGCGCGAGCACCTCGGTAGAAGACGCGTACTATCAGCTTCTCGAAAAGCCCTATCGCCGCAAGAACGCCCCGTACGATTCCCTCGAAGAGCTGCACGCCGTGCGGGGCATCACCGAAGACTTCTGGGCCACGTTCGTCGATCCCGACCCCACCAAACCCGAAAAGCGCGTGATGACGGTCTGGGGACAGGGCGCCATCAACGTCAACAGCGCCAACGCGCAGACGCTGCTCGGAGTCGTGTGCTCGGGCGCGCCTCAGGCTGAGATCTGTGTCGACCCTGCTCAGGCTTCGATGTTTCTCGCCGGCGTGACCATGGCGCGCGGCATCACGATGGGGGCGCCTCTCTTCGGCGCCCCGGCTGAGTTCATCGCGACGATGAAGGGGCAGGGAATGCTCGGGCCCATATTGGCTAAAATGGGCATGAAGCCTGTGAAGTTTCTGTCGGAGTCCGAGTTCGCGAAGAGCATCACGACCGAGAGCCGGGTGTTTTCGATTAACGCCGTGGGCGTCGTCAAAGGCTACAAGCGCGAGACTCGCGTGAAGGTCACCGCCGTGGTCGACTTTCGCGGGGCGCCGGGCCTCTCCGGGCCGAAATCAGGCGCCGCGACGCAGTCCACGGGCGGAAGCGGCGGCGGCGGCGGCGCACCTGGCTCGGCGTCTGCGGGAAGCTCGGGCGCGCCCGTGAAAACGGCCGCGACCCCGTCGGCCGCAGGCAACGTCGTCTATTTCAGGATCGACTAGGAATCATCATGCCGAAGTACGTTGGAATCGATATCGGACAAGCGAGCGTCAAGGTCGCGGTCGTGAAGGTGGCCTATCGCAAGACCACCATAGAAGGGCTCGCGAGCGCGCCCCTCGGAGACGACGTCGCGGCGGCTCTGCGCTCGGCGCTTCAGGAGGCGCTCGGAGGCGGCGGAGCGGGCGATGCGGTCGCGACGTCGATCGAGGGTGTGAAGGTCATCGTTCGATCGGTGCACGTGCCCGCGAGCGTGCAAAAGCAGCTCGCCGAGGTCCTTCCGTTTGAGCTCGAGTCGCAAACTCCGTTCGACATTGCCGACGCTGTCATCGACTACCGCATTCAGAAATCAAGCACCCGCGAGCGGTTGTCGATCCTCTCGGTGCTCGCGCGAACCGAAGAGGTGCGGGCGCGAATCGAGCTCGTCAAAGCTGCCATCGGCGTCGAGCCCGAGCGCGTCGGCGCGGGCGCGTTTCCGCTCGCCAATCTGCTCGAATTTACGCCGCAGATCGCAGCCGACGGGGTCGCGTGCATTCTCGATTTGGGGGCGCGCTCGAGCGACCTGCTCGTGATGGTCGCCGGTGAGCCGGTGTTCGCGCGCACCCTGTCGCTCGGTACCGACGGACTGCCCGCCACGGCGTCGAAGCTGGCCCGCGAAATACGGGTTTCGATCGCTGCCTATCGCGCGCAGGGCGGGGCCGCACCGTCGGTCGTGCATATTACGGGCGGCGGCGCGTTCGTATCGGGCGCCGAGTCGTTTCTGTCGGCGGAGCTCGAGTTGCCGGTGGAGCGACTGCCGCTGCCGAACCTCGAGATGACTGCGCGCGCGACGGCGAAGCTCGAGGACGCGCCTCTGTACGCAAAATCCCTCGCGCTTGCCCTGGGGCTCGGCGTGCGCGGCGGCAACTTCGATTTGCGCCGAGGGGCGCTGGCGTACGAGCGTGGCTATGGCTGGCTCAGCGACCGAATTCCTGTGCTCGCAGGCCTCGGTGTCGCGCTCGCGGCGAGCTTTTTCTTTTCTTCGTGCGCGTCTTATCTCGCAGCGACAAAGGAGCAGGCCACGCTCGCTTTCGCGCTGGAGAGTGTCAGTCAGGAGGTGCTCGGCGAACAGACCTCCAGCGTCGCCAGGGTGAAGGAGTTGCTCGCCCAGCAGGGAGCTCCCGACGAGGACCCAAAGCCGCACGCCGACGCGTTCGATGTGATGGTTCGGCTCTCCGAGCATATTCCGCAATCGATGATTCACGATATCGAGGAGCTCGACGTGCAGAAAGGGCATGCCACTGTTCACGGCATCGCCGGATCGACGGCCGACGCCAAATCGATCGAGGCGTCGCTCAAGAACGAGGCCTGCTTCTCAGACGTGAAGGTCACGCGAACCAACCAGGTGGTCGGCGGTGAGCGGCAGAAGTACTCACTCGAGTTCGACGTGAAATGCCCCGAAGATCAGAAGGGCAAAAAGAAAGACAAACCTGGAGAGAGCTCCGCTGGGTCGGCCTCGGCGGCTTCGCCGGGAGGTAAGTAAAATGGCCTTCGCTTTCGTATCCCGGTTGAGCCTCTCGTCGCGCGAGCAGCGCCTCGTGCGCGTGCTTTTGGCGGTGGCGATCGTTACTTTGTTCATTGGCATTCCGCTCGGCGTCGAGTCCGTTGTCTCGACCCGTCGCGCCGACAACGCCGACATGCGGCAGACGCTCGCCGACGTGCAGGCCGCGCGCGTTCAGATTCGCGAAAAACAGGCGAAGAAGGAGGCGATCGTCGCGCGGTACCGCGAGCGGGCCCCCGAGCTTGGAGCGTTTCTCGAGCAGGGCGCGCGCAAGCAGAAGCTCGACGTCACCGACAGCACCGACAGGCCGGCGTTGCCGATCGGTAAGCGGTATATCGAGCGCACGACCGTAATTCATATGAAGAAATCCGGGTTGCTCGCGCTGTCGAAGTTCTTCGAGTCGATCGAGCAGAGCGCGGCGCCGCTGTCGATCAGCCGTCTCAGCCTCCGCAGACGCATGGGCGAACCCGACGCCTACGATGTGGAGGTCGGGGTTTCGGCCTGGGATCGCACCGAGGCCGCGACGACGCCTCCCCCGAAAGCAAGCGCTTCGGCAGCTACCGGAAAGGCGCCCTGATATGCTCGCGATTGTAAAAAAATGGGGTCCGCGCGCTGGCTACGGGGTGTTTTATCTCGTGTGTTTCGCCCTCTCGGCGTCGCTCCTGTTTCCCTATGAGATCCTCCGTCAGCGCATCGTCGCCGACTTCAACGCGCAGCAGCGCGCGACCGGCGCCCAGCAGGAGCTGTCGATCGACGAGCTGGGTTGGTACTGGTTTACCGGCATTCGCGCCAAAGGCATTCGCCTGACGAGCGCACCGACGCCGCCGGCCAGGGAGCCCGCGGAGATCCGTATCGACGAGGCGCGCATTTCGGTGAGCGTGGCGTCGAAGCTCGTGGGCACCACGCGGGTGCTCTTCGACCTCGACGCGCTCGGCGGGCATGTCAAAGGCCAGTTCTCTGAGAGCGGAAGTGAGCGCGCGGTCGACAAGCCGGGCGGCGCCAAGGACGTTGTGCACAAAGACCGCGAGGTCGAGGTCGAGCTCGACGCCGTCGATCTCAAGCAGGTCGACGCCCTCACGCAGGTGATCGGGCTCCCGCTCGAAGGGCGCGTCTCGGGTTCGGTTCGCCTCTTCATGCCCGAAGGCCACGCGTCGAAGGGCTCTGGCGCCGTGGATATCTCCGCGCAGGACGTGGCGATCGGCGACGGAAAGGCAAAGTTGAAGGGCGCTCTCGACTGGCCGAAGCTGACTGTCGGTGCGCTGTCGTTCGTGGCCGAGGCCAAGGACGGCGCCCTCAAGATTTCCAAGTTTGGCGCGAGTGGCAAGGATCTCGACTTGAGTGGCGATGGCAAAGTTCAGATGCGCGATCTTGCCAATGAGAGCTCGCTTGATATCAATGTCAAATTCAAGGTGAACGACAGCTATCGCGGCAAGAGTCCGATGACGACCGCCTTGTTCGGCGCGCCGGGCTCTCAAAAGGGCGGGGACGTCGAAATGGTGGTTCCGCAAATGCGGCAGGCCAAGCGGCCCGACGGCTTGTACGGCTTTCATATGCGCGGCTTGCTTGCGCGCCCCGACTTCGAGCCGCAGCCCTCCGGCGCGCTGGGATCGGCCACCGGGGCTCCCGGACTGCCGATGGGGCCAGGGGGCGGGGCGCTGCGTCCCGGAGGGTTCCAGCCGTGAGCAAGTTGCTTATCGGCGTGATTCACCTGCCGCCGTTGCCGGGCAGTCCTCGTGCGTGGCCGCTGGCGCAGACGCTCGCGCAGGTGTCGCGCGACGCGCGCGCGCTCGCGGACGCAGGGTTCGATCGGGTGATGGTCGAGAACTTCGGCGACGCGCCTTTTTTCGCAGAGCGCGTGCCGCCTGTGACGGTCGCGGCGATGACGGCGTGCCTGCTCGCCGCGCGGGAGGCCGGCGCCGCGATTGGTGTCAACGTGCTGCGAAATGATGTTGAAAGTGCGCTGTCGATCGCGGCGTGCGTGGGCGCTGTTTGTGTCCGCGTGAACGTGCATATCGGCGCGCGTGTCACCGATCAGGGCCTCGTCCAGGGGCGCGCTGCCGAAACGCTTCGTCTGCGCCGCGCGCTGGGCGCCGACCACGTCGCGATATGGGCCGACGTCGACGTCAAACACTCGGCGCCGCTCGGGCCGAGACCCATCGAGGGAGAGGTCGCCGATGCCGTCGACCGGGGACTCGCCGACGCAGTGCTCGTGACCGGATCGGGCACGGGGCACGCTGTCGACATGGCGACCCTCGCGGCAGTCAGGCGCGCGACGGCGGCGCCGGTCTATGTCGCCAGCGGCGTTGATCACGGCTCGGTAGCGAGCATTCTCGCGGGGTGCGACGGCGCGATAGTGGGCAGCGCGCTTCGGGTCGGCGGCAAGGCGGGAGGCCCGATCGACGCTGCGCTCGCCGAATCGTTTATGCGCCGCGCCCGACCTTAAGCGCCGGCGCGCGCGACGGCGAGGGCGACGTCTTCGATGAGCATCGCCACGCGATCGGCGTGCGTGCGAAACGATAGAATGCATACGCGCAAAACGAAGCGCCCGCGGGCCATCGTGCCGGTCACGAACACGCGCTGCCTGCGGTTGATGTCTTTCATGAGCGCGCGATTGAGTTTGTCGAGCGCGCGCGCGTCCATGCCCTCGCGGCTCAGGCAAAACGCGAAGAGCGACAGCTCGGGCTCCGCGACGATTTCGACGCCGGGCAACTGTCGAATGGCCTCGCAGGCGGCTTGCGCGAGGTCGAGCTTTTCGTCGAGCGCCGCCCGAAACACGCCGGCGCCGTGCAGCTTGAGCGGGAGCCAAACCCGCAGTCCGCGAAAGTCGCGTGACAGCTCGGGACCGAGATCGCAGAAGTCGGCGAAGTCGACATCGGGCTGCATCGGCGGCAGGTAGGTCGCGTGCATGGCATGCGCGGCGCGCAGCCGTTCGGCGTCGCGCACCACGAGGGCTCCTGTGCCATAGGGCAAAAACAGGCTCTTGTGCGGATCGAGCGTGACGGAGTCGGCGCGCTCGAGACCTCGCAGCGCGCGCTTGCCCCGCGCTGTCATCGCGAAGAAGCCCCCGTAGGCGCCGTCGACGTGAAACCAAAGGGCATTGCCGGCTGCCACGTCCGCGACGGCGTCTAAATCGTCGATCGCCCCCGTGTTCGTGGTGCCGGCGCTGGCGACCACCAGAAACGGCCTGTTTCCCTCGTGCAGATCGCGTGCGATCGCCTCGCGCAACCCGGACGCGCTCAGACGGAAGCGCGCGTCGGTGGCGACAACGCGCACCTGATCGTCGCGAAATCCGGCGAAGCGCGCCGCCTTCAGCACGGAGTGGTGCGCCTGATCGGAGACGTAGACCACGCCGTCGTCAAAACGGTCTCCCAGTTTGGTCTGGCGAGCGGTGACGAGCGCGATGAGGTTCGACATCGAGCCTCCCGACGTCAGTACGCCGCCGGGCCTCGTGGGGCCCTGATAGCCGACGATCTCACAGAGCCATTGCACGACATTGGCCTCGAGCTGCGCGAGCCCAGGCGCCGCAATCCATACTCCGACATATCGATTGACCGAATCGGCGATCAGATTGGCGACTGCGGCGTGGAGCAGTCCGCCGCCGGGAATGTAGGCCATGTATCCCGGAGAGGCCGTATTGAAGGTGCGCGGAATGAGCTTTGAGAACAGCAGCTTTGCGAGGGTCTCGAACGGCTCGCCAGTCTCGGGGAGCGACTCGCGCAGCGACTTCGCGAGTTTTCGGCCGCCGCCGGTGGCGTGCATCGGCTGCTTCGGGAGCGACGCAACGTGGCGCACGATCTCGCGGGTGGCCAGCGCGACCATGGCCCGAAAATCGTGCTCCGACAGCTCGAGCGGCGATGCTTGCGTCACCTGGGCGGTATCGCAGACTTCGCGGGTCGCGCCAAGCCGCCGAGGCCCGCGCCGCGCGCGATGCCCATGCCGACCGCGAAGCCCATCGAATAGCGAGCGTTGATCTCGCTGCGCGCGCGGATCTGCGGCTCGCCGCTCTTGGCGCGCCACGTGAAGGCGTCGACTCCAAACGGGCCGAAGAACCCCGCGCCGCGCAGCGCGTGTGCTGCCTGTTGCAGCTGTTCAAACACGGCTTCGCGGAGCGCCTCCGAGACCTCGCCGTCGCGGACGCGCGCGCTCGCGATCCACGCTCCGCTGCGGTCGACCTCCTGACGTGTGAGGGCTCCGGCGTGCAGCGCCCCGTCGCGCTCGATCGCTGCGTGCTGGGCGTATTCGCAGTCGATCGGAACGTTGGGCTCAATTTGGGCGCCGCCTTCGGCGATCCACCGGGGAAGAAAGGCAATATCGGCCTCGCGCGGCGACCTTGAGACGATCCGGTGACCGCGGCCGGCCATTCCGTACGAGCGCTTGATGCGCCAGGCGTCGCCGATTTCGGGGTCGAGGGCGAGGTGTGCGCGCGCGTCCGCGAGCGTCGACACAAAGCGTGCATGATGCATGGTTTGCCCGAGCGCCGCGGCGAACGAGCGCGCGTTCACCTTGCGCAGAACGTCCAGCGGCGGGCTCGGTTCGAGCTCGGCTCCGGCGCGCGCCAGTCGCGCGAGCGCTCGTGGCGTTGGGCAGAACGCGCGGCCGATCATCCCGCGCGCGGCGCCGGCGGGAGTGTCGTCGTCGACGCGCATGTCGCGATCGGCGAGCAGCTGCGCTGCGCACACGGTCTCGAGGCCGGCGAGCGCCCGCCGCACGCCCGCAGTCGGGCAGTAGCCGGGGCCGCGGGCCAGCTCGAGATCGCCGTCGAGGTTCAGCACCCAGGCGTATCGGGTCGCCATGCTTCGAGCTCGTTCAGAAAATGTTCCGGCTGACCGGCGCGGGCGCGCGCTTGTCGCGCGAGCTGGGCGCCTCGCATGAGCAGCGGCGTGAGCGGCGGAGGCAACGCGCGCCGCCACGTCTCGAAATCGAGGCGTCCGGCGAACCGCTCGAACCAGCTCACACCGAAGCGAACGTGCGCGATCTCCTCGAGGCCTACGAGCTCTTGCGCCCGCGCCCCTGCCGCGTCACCGACCTCCCGAAATTTCGCAGCGTACGTCGCCGCGTGTTCGAGGTTCGCGCTCTCGAGGCCGAGTCCCATCACCGCGAGAAATGCCGCGGGCGACTGCGCGGACGGAACGCGCTCCCAGAACCAGTCGCGCACGTCGAACGCGCCGATCGCGAAGCCGAGGCGCTCGACTTGCTCGCGGTAGATGCGCATGTGGCGGATCTCGTCGCCGGCGATGCGCACGAGCCCCTGTCGGAACGCAGTCGGCGTTTCGGGGAAGGCGAGGAGCGCCCACGCCATCAGCTCGGCGGCTTGAAGCTCGTGATGAAAAAACGTGTGCATCGCGCGCGCCCGACCTTCTTCGCCCGACAGCCCGCGTGTCTTTTTTGCTCGCGCGACGACGCGCAGCTCCGCAGGCCGGCCCGGCGCATCCACGCGGAGAGGGGTCTGGGAAGGCTCGAAATCGAGGAGGTCGGGCGGAGCGGTCAGCTTTTGCTCGAGTGAAGTGGCGCGCACGTAGTCGAGCGCCCATCGGGCAGCCGTGCCGGAAGCGGGCTCGCTCATCGTCGTCACTGTAGGCGAAGCGCGCCCGTTTGCGCGAGGCGTAGCGATGCGCGTGCTATTGCACCGTTCCAACATGCCCCCCGCTCCCCGCACCCTCGACCCCGAGCTTCTCGTTCCGCTTGTTCACCCCCGCACGCTCGCGGTGGGCGAGACCATCGCACTCGAAGACCAACACGTACGGCAGCTCGCAGTGCGCGAGATCAACGTCAAAGAGACGTTTACGATCGTCGACGCCGCAGGCGTGAACTTTCGCGCCAGCCTGACGTCGGCCCGCGAGGCGTCGGTCTTCGAGCGCATGCGGTCGACGACGGAGTCTCCCGCGCGAATTACGCTTGTTTGCGCGGTGCTCGCGCGTCAGCGAATGATCACGGTCGTGCAAAAAGCCACCGAGCTCGGCTGCGTGCGCGTGGTTCCTGTGCAGTCGGTGCACAGCGTTCAGTCCGCTGATCTCGAGAAAGAAAAGCCGTGGGCGTGGCCCGGGCAGGCCCTGCGCGCGAGCCGCCAGTGTCGACGTGCGTCGGTGCCCGAAGTGCTCGGCGTGACGCCGCTGCGCGCTGCGCTCGCTGCCGACTACTGGAAGGACGCGACTGCGCGCTACATGCTCGACGATCGCGATGGCGCCCGCGATCCGTTCGCGGCGGCGCCGTCGTCGGGCGACTACGTGCTCGCGGTCGGGCCGGAAGGCGGTTGGTCGGACGCCGAGCGCGCGCAGCTTGAAAAGGCGGGCGCCGTGTCGCTTTCGCTTGGCTCGCGCGTCTTGCGCGCGGAAACGGCCGTGTATTCGGGGCTTACGATTTTGCAGCACCGCCTCGGCGATCTTCGGCCGCGCTGACGCGCGTTCGCGCCCGGGCGCACAACTGGACTACGATGGGCGATCATGTCGACCTTCGACGAAGAGCTGCTTGCGATGCGCGGTTGGTTCGAGAGCCCTCGTTTTGCGGGGCTCCGGCGGCTTTATTCACCGACTGAGGTCGTGCTGCAGCGCGGGGCGATAGCGACCGATTTTACCGTCGCGCGCGACGCCGCGGTTGGTCTGTACGCGCGCCTGCGGGAGCTCTTCGCGCAGCGTGCTTCGATCACGACGTTCGGACCGTATTCACCGGGCCAGGCCATCGCCATCAAGCGCGCGGGCATCGAGGCCATCTATCTGGGCGGCTGGGCGACGAGCGCGAAGGGGTCGGCGAGTGAAGAGCCGGGGCCCGACCTCGCCAGCTATCCCCTCAGTCAGGTGCCCGACGAGGCCGCTCAGATCGTGCGCGCACTGCTCGTCGCCGACCGCAACCAGCGCCACGCCCGCGCACACATGACCGAGGCGCAGCGCTCCGCGTCCGCCGTGGTGGATTATCGTCCGTTTATCGTCGCAGACGCCGATGCGGGGCACGGCGGCGAAGCGCACGTCCGCAATCTGGTGCGACGCTTCGTCGAAGCGGGCGTGCCTGCGGTGCACCTCGAAGACCAAAAGCCCGGCGCGAAAAAGGGCGGCCACCTCGCAGGAAAAGTGCTGGTCGCGCAGGACGAGCAGCTCAAGCGCCTGGGCGCTGCCCGCTTTCAACTCGACGTCATGCAGGTGCCGGGCATCGTCATCGCGCGAACTGACGCTGCCTCCGCGACGCTGCTCGACGGGCGGAGCGACGAGCGCGATCAGCCCTTTATTCTCGGCGCCACCAACATCAACCTGCCGAGCTTCAAGGCCGCGTCGCTCGCGCTGCTCCGCCGAATGCACCGGCGCGGCGTCGAAGCGCTCACGGGGCACACGCTCTACGCGATGAGCGAGGACGAGCTCGCGGCCGCCGACGCGTGGCTCGATGAGCAGGGTCTTGCCCCGCGAATTGAAGCCGCGGCGTCTGCGTGCCTCGCAGGCGGCCTCGCGGGCGCCCTCGCGCCGCTCGAGGCTCTCACCGGGACGCTCATCGAAATGTGGCAGGCGGATGCCTGCGTGCGCACTTACGGCGAAGCCGTGGCCGACGTGATGCGATTCCTCGCGAGTGAAGGCGTGCTCTTTCCGATGTCGGAGCAGGAGTGGCTCGCGTTCGCGCAGCGCGCGTCGTTTTTTACGATCAATCAAAAGGCCCGCGACATGGGCGTTCATGTCGTGTGGGACTGCGAACACGCAAAAACGCCCGACGGCTATTATCAAGTTCGCGGCGGAATCGATTATGCGATCGCGAAGGCGCTCTCGGCCGCGCCCTATGCAGACGTGCTGTGGATGGAGACGAAGTCTGCCGATCTCCGCGAGGCCGAGCTGTTTGCCGCGGCAATTCACGCGCAATTTCCCGACAAAATGCTCGCCTACGATCTCAGCCCTTCGTTTAGCTGGGACACCACGGGGATGAGCGATGATGAGATGCGCCGGTTTCCCAAGGCGCTGGGCGAGCTCGGATATGTCTTTAACTTCATTACCTACGGAGGCCACCAGATCGACGGCCTTGCCGGCGAGGAGTTCGCCCTCGCGCTCGTAGAAGACGGCATGCTCGCGTTGGCGCGCCTGCAGCGAAAGTTCCGGCTGCTCGAGTCTCCGTATCGCAGCCCGCAGGCGCTCGTCGGCGGTCCGCGCGCCGATGCGGCGCTGCTCGCGATCTCGGGCCGAACGGCGACCACGCGGGCGATGGCGCAAGTCGTCAGCCAGCAGCAGGCGGCGCTGCTCAGCGAGATCCCGCCGCGTCTGCTGACCGAGTGGCTCGAGCTGTGGCGCGCGCACCACGGGATTGGCCACGAACTCAAGGCCGCCCTCAGGCCCCACAGCGCAGGCTCTGAGCTCCTCGAGCTGTGCGTGCTGGGCCCACTGGGAGACAAAGCGGCGAACGTTATTTTCGATACGATTCAAGATCGCCGAGGCCGAAAAATTCTCTCGGTTCGTGATCAGAATACGTTCAGCGAGGCCCTGCGCCGCCGACGCCTGATGACCCTCGCGCAGCTGTTTCTCGTGCATCGCTACAAGATCGACTCGGTGCACTACCTCACGCCCAACGAGGACAACCAGCGTCAGACTGCCGGCATGAAGGCCCGGCGCCTGTTTAGCGCGGTGAACGCCGAGGTCGGCGAGCTCATCGTCGCCGACGTCGATAAAGAGCGGGTGAAGGAGCTCGTCGACGGCGATCGGTCTGCGCTCATCGCGCTGATCACCAGCGCGTGATCCCGCTGGTTCCGGGCGCCCGGCTGCCTGCTGTCGTCTGCGAGACGCTTCGCGGAAGCTACCCCACGCCGACGGGTCGCTACGACGTGGCGGGCGCCTGTCTGTGGGTCAAGCGCGACGACCTGACGCATCCGCTCTACGGCGGAAACAAGGTTCGCAAACTCGAAATTTTGCTCGCCGACGCGCAGCGTGCGGGCGCGCGGCGCATCGTGACGATCGGCGCCGCGGGCAGCCATCACGTGCTCGCCACCGCGCTCTTCGGCGGCAGGGCCGGCTTCTGCGTCGAGGCCATGATGCTGCCTCAGCGCCGATCGGCGCACGTCGAGGAGTCGCTTCGCGCCTCGCTTGCCGCGGGGCTCGTTGCGCACCCTGCGCGCACCTACCTCGGCGCCGCACTGGGAGGTCTCTTGCGCGTGCGCGGGGCCTACCCGATCCCCATGGGAGGTTCCACAGTGGCCGGATCGATGGGATATGTCGCAGCCGCGCGCGAGCTCGAGTCGCAAGTCGATCGCGGTGAGGTGCCGGAGCCCGAGCTTATCGTCGTCACCGTGGGATCGGGCGGCACCGCGGCGGGACTCGCGGCGGGCCTCGCGACGACGCGGCTCAAGTCGCGCGTGCTGGGGGTCGTGGTCGCCACGCCCGCGTTTGCCGTGCGCGCGCTCACCTACGCGCTCGCGAGAGGCTGCGCCAGAAGGGCAGGGCTCGCGCGCGCATCGGAGGCTACGGACCGACTCGACTTGACCACGCGCTATCTGGGCGACGGCTACGGCGAGCCGACAGCCGCCGGCGACCGGGCGACCGCGCTCGCGCGAGACGTCGGGCTCACGCTTGACGACACCTACACAGCCAAATCGTTCGCGGCGGCGCTCGATGTGGCCGCAAACAGGCCCGCAGGCGCGGTGCTCTACTGGCATACGCTCTCATCTGCGCCGGCCGCTCCGCTGCTCGGCCCGGGCGCCGCATCGCCCGGCGTGCCTTCGGGGCTGCTGCGCCTGCTTAAGTGAGCTGCTGCGCGGACGTAACGGTCATGAGATGGCATTCTTCGAGCTCTCGACCTTGAACTATCTCTTCGACGTGCTGGCGTCGGTCGACGCTCGCGAACCTGCGCGCGAGGCGACTCCCGCCTCCGAGCGGCCGACGATTCGCGCCCTCGCGGTCGACGACGTCGATAACTGGGATATGCAGCCCGAAGAGTTCGATGTTCGCGTGCCGCAGCAGCGCCGCGAGCTCGCGCTCGAGGCCTTGCTCGACGACATGTTGCAGGGCCCTTTCGACGTCGCAGGCGGGGCACCGACCGATCGACCGCGCTGAGCACCGTGACAAGGAACGCAGCGTTGTGACGGCCTGATGGCGGCCGGGAAACGGTCGGCCACGCGCCTTGCCGCGCTGGCGTCATTCGTCACACGTACGTCGCTGCGCAACCTGCAGATTCGCGGCCGCAAGTACTTGTATTTGCCTATCGTTTTTGCGCCCACGGCGCCCCTGCGGCGGGGCGCACGGCCGCGTCACTGAGACGTCACCAACGTGGGGCCGCGGCGACAAGCTCACCCTGTACCTTCCGCCTCGCTCCAAGTGGGTGGGCCTCGCCAATGCGAGCGCCGCTGACAGCGCGAAAGGTACAAAATATGAGGCTAAGAAACTCGGTCGCCGGCGCCGCCGCGGTCGCTGGATTCATGACGCTCGCAGGCCATGCGGGCGCCGCTACTTGCGACAAGCCCGCAGCGAAAACGGGCAATTCCACGCTCCCCGGAGCGGTGGTGTACTTCACGGGTTCGAGCGCCGCCAAGCCGATGCTCAAGCAAGTATCGACGCTGCTCGCGAACCTGCAAAACCCGATTCGTCTGGTCTACCAGAGCGTCGGCTCGTGCCAGGGACTCAGCGACATCACCACATCGACCAAGGAGCCGACGACCGGCACCTACTGGGACGAGACGAACGCGAACGCTGAGCTGACCTGCACCACCCCCGACGTCGCCGGCATCATCCCCGACGTCGCGATTGCCGATGTCTTCGCGTCGAGCTGCAACAACGTTGTTCTGCCGAACAACCAGAAGGACTTTACCGGCTCCGCGCAGGTATTCAACTTCATCACAGCGCCGAGCTCCAAAGAGAACGTCATCAGCATGGAAGCCGCGCTCGTCGTATACGGGTTCGGCGGCGTAGCGACCACCGTCGATCCGTGGACCGACGCGGCGTACATCCTCAAGCGTGATCCGGCCAAGTCGGGCACTTACGCGATGCTGAGCAAGCTGCTCGGGCTCGACCCGACGAAAATGAAGGGCACGATCCCCGGCGCAGGCAAGAGCCCCGACATCCTCTCGGGCGTTCACAACGCCGACAGCACCAAGCCGAATGGCGCTATCGGAGCGGTGTCGAGCGACTATGCGGACGCCAATCGCGGCGGGATGAGCGCCGTAAAAATACTTGCCTATCAGCACAAAGGCGCCGGCTGCGGATTGTATCCCGATTCGAGCAAGACGTCGCTCGACAAGGCCAACGTCCGAAATGGCAGCTATCCGTTTTGGGGCCCGCTTCACTACGTAACCACCGTTGACAATCAGGGTGTGCCCACCAAGCCTGCCGTCGCTATGGCGCTGTCGTACTTCACCCGAGCCGGGCTGACCGACGCGGCGGCGAAGCAGAGCATGATCGACTTCGAGGTCGCCGCATTCACCGTTCCGCAGTGCGCCATGAGCGTCAAGCGAACGTCCGAAGTCGCTCCCGTAGACAGCGGACTGTCGCCGATGAGCCCGGTCGAGCCTTGCGGCTGTTACTACGAGGCTAAGGCCACCAGCGTCGCTCCGGCGAGCTGCAAGACGTGCAAGGTCGACGGAGACTGCAACGCTGGAAAATGCCGATTCGGCTACTGCGAGGCCAAATGAACATTACAATCAAAGACAGCACGCGGCTTGCGCTCATCGCGCTGGCGCTCGCAGCTCCGATGGCGACGTTCGTGGCCTGCAGCGGCGATGACCCGACGACCTCGACGGGCCCGCAAAACAAGGTCGACAGCGGCGCACTTCCCGACGCCGCCGTCGCGACTCCCGACACGAGCACGCCGCCGACTCCCGACGCCGGCGTCGACAGCGCAGTGAACGTCTGCGCGAACGGAATCGTCTTCGATAACGCGACCCGCATTCCGGGTTGGCCGAACGTTCCGCAACCCTGATTCGGCCCGCAGCCCGGGGCCCCCGTCACCCGGGGACCCTGGGCTCGGTTTTTTCGTCGTCAATTACGGAACCTGCTGCGCGAACTTCGCGCGGTATCGCCGAGGTCCATCGTCTTGAAAGTGTCGATTGAACGTCTCTTGAGTGTCGGCTCCGCGCTCGCTTTCGCGATGGGTAGCTCGGGGGTCGCGCGCGCCAGCGAAGGCGAGGACGAGCTCGTCGTCGCGGCCAAACCGACGCCACCCGCGCAAGAAGTGGCACCCACACGAGCCAATGCCGACGGGTCGCCGTCTGCCGTAGACGCGCGTGTGCGCGGCCTCGAGGCTGCCGTTGCAGCGCTCACCGTGGCAAACGAAAAGGCCGCAGTCGAGAAGCCGTTATGGCTTCGACCGTTTACGATAAGCGGTTTCGTGCAGGCCGAATACCAGAGCCATCAGGATTCCGAGGACGAGCTCGCGCAGGGCGGGGCGCTGCTTAACAAGGACCGCTTCGTTCTACGGCGAGGGCGCGTTCGGGTTGACGGACAATGGCAATATGCCCACGTTCAGCTCGAGGTCGACGGAAACACCCAGCGCGGTCCGCAGCTCCGCGTGTTGCACGGGTTCGCCACGCTGAAGCTGCCGCAATTGCACGATTCAGAATATACGCGTGACCAGCCGCTGGCTGCCGTCACGATGGGCCTGTTCGATACCCCCTTTGGCAGCGAGCTGACCGAGGGGCCGCGCACCCGTTGGTTCATGGAGCGGTCGCTCGCGTCGCAGTCGCTGTTCCCTGCGGAGCCGGACGTCGGCGTTCGATTCTCGGGCGCCCTGTATTTTCTGAGGTGGAGCGTGGCCGCCATGAACGGCGAGCCCCTCGAGCAGCGGGTTGGATATTCCGGTCAGTCGCCGAAAAGCGCCAAGGACGTCATCTTCAAAGTGGGCGCCGACACCCATCCTCGCGAAAATTTACAGATCTCAGGAAACGTGTCCGGACTTCGTGGCAAGGGCTTTCATCCCGGGGTCGACGCATCGAAGGGTCAGCTGCTTTGGCGGGACTCGAACGAGGACGGTCAGATTCAGCCGTCGGAGCTTATTGGTCAGTCAGCCACTGCGGCTACTCCGTCGCAGACGTTCTCGCGCTGGGCGCTGGGCGTCGATATTCAGGCGCGATTGCGGACGCGACTCGGTCTGACGACCGCGTTCGCCGAGGCCGTCGTCGCCAGCAACCTCGACCGCGGAGCCTTCGTGGCCGATCCGGTCGTGGTGGGAATCGACGTGCGGGAGGCGGGGTTCATGGCTGGGGCGACGCAGGAGATCGCGCGCTATGGCGTGCTCGGCTTCCGATACGATTACTATGATCCGAACTCGGACTTTCTCGACAAGCGAAGCGGGCGCCTCGTGCCGTCGACGCAGTCGGTCGAGACGTTCTCTCCGCTCGCCGGGCTAGTACTGCCCGATCGCGCGCGCCTGCTCTTTCAGTACGACATCAGCCGCAATCACTTCGCCCGCGATTTGAGCGGACAGCCCGTCAACCTGAAGGCCAACGCCTGGACGCTGCGGTTGCAGGTGGAGCTGTGATGCGCCGCGCGGGCGGGGCGCTCATGGCGATTTTCGCCGCTGGGGCGTTCGCGGCGTGCGACGGACAGGAGGCCGGAATCGGCCTGCGCGAGCCGGTGCGGGTGCGCGGCGGCCAGTTCATCGCGGGCCCGCTTCCAGGCACGGAGCCGGGCGCCACAGGCCGCGGCGGTCCTGCTGTTACCAGCGTAACGTCACAGAGCCGAATCGTGCTGCCCGGTCAGGCCGGCAAGGCATTCGACGGGCGCGTCGCCAACACGGCCACCTCGGTCGCGGTGCGATTTCAGGACCTCGGCGAGGGATATTGGGTATTTCTCCTCTCCGGTCCCGACGCGCTCTTTCCCGGCGAGCTCTCGTGGCACGCCGACCTCGACTTCAACGCCGAGTTCGCGGACAGGCCCGGGTTTCACCCGCTTCGATTCGTCGGTATCGACGCGAACGGAAGCGCGGGCGAGCAAGTCGAAGCTGACATTTGTCTCGCGTCGACGCTGCCCGACAACCTTCACTCCTGCGATGCGTCGAAGGCGCCGCCCGACGTGGTCGTGAGCCTCGAGTGGGATGCCGACGTCGATCTCGATCTGCGCGTGGTCACGCCCGACGGCGTTTCGGTCGACCCAAAGCATCCGGCGACCGCCCGAGACGACGCAGGCGCTCCGGCGGCCAGCTCGGGCCAGATCGATCGCGACTCCAACGTCGCCTGCGCTTCCGACGCGCGAAGGCGGGAAAATCTGGTGTGGCAGCAGCGCCCATCAGGGGTCTTCGATGTATATGCCAGCCTGTTTGACAGCTGCGGAAAGCCTGCCGTTCGGTACGTGCTCACCGTGTATGAGGCCGAGGGCGTGATGCCCGACCGCGCGCTCGTTGCCAAGCGAACCATCAAGGGCATCGCCACAGCGATCGAGGCCAGCGGCGGAGCGTCGACTGGTCAGTATCTAACGTCGTATTCGTTTTGAGCGTCGCCACAGCCGAAGGAATTAGAGGAAATACATGACTGCAATATTGGTCGAACGTCTCCTGAAGGTGGCACTCGTCGGCGGGAGCGGATGGGTCATGTGGCTGCTTTTGCTGCTGTCGATCGGCGCATTTGCTGCCATGTTTGAGCGCTTCTGGTTCTTCAAGAAGCATCAGGAAGACACGGACGCGCTCGGCGACCGCGTGACCGCGCTGCTCGAGGCTGGCGACGCAGACGCCGCCGAAAAGCTGCTCGCCGGGAGCAAGGCGATTGAGGCGAGCGTGCTCCTTGGTGCGCTTCACTGGGTGAAGGGCGGGCCGGAGTCGTTCGCAGACGCGGTCGAGAGCCAAATGGGCAAAAAGCGAAAAGAGCTCGAGCGGGGTATGAACTACCTCGGAACGCTGGGCTCCAACGCGCCGTTTATCGGGCTGTTTGGCACCGTTATCGGAGTTATCGTCTCGTTTCACCAGCTCGCGCAGGGGTCCGACAAGGGCTCGATGGGAAACGTGATGGCAGGCATCGCCGAGGCGCTCGTGGCCACCGGCGTTGGCTTGTTCGTGGCCATACCGGCGGTGATTGCGTATAACGTTTTTCAAAAGCGAATCGGCGAAATCGAGGGGAACGTCGCGTCGATCGCGAGGCAGATCAGCGCGCTGCTTCGGGCGCGCGACCATGAAGCGACCCACGCGCCGCGGGCTCATGACGACCGAGCCGCGCGGCTCGGCGCCTCTCGCGCGTCCGCGTACGCTCCCATCGTCGGCGAGGCCGAGTGATGGGCGCACAACTCGCGGGTAGCGGCGGACGCCGCGGCGGAATCGTCGGGATCAACGTGACGCCGATGGTCGACGTCGTCTTGGTCTTGCTCGTCATCATGATGGTCTCGGCGACTTACATCGCCTCGCAGAGCATCAAGGTCGAGCTGCCGAAGAGCGCGTCGAGCGACGAGTCGGTCTCGAGCCCGGCGACCGTGCAGATCAGCAAAGACGGCAAATTCTTCTTCAATCAGGAGACGATCGCGATCGCCGACGCCGAGCTCGCAGGAAAGCTTCGGGAGGCTCGGGCGGCCAACGCGGACCTTAACCTGATTATCAGCGGAGACACCAACGCGCACCACGGCGACGTCGTCCACGTAATCGATGTGGCGAAGCGTGAGGGCGTGACCAAGTTCGCCATCACGATCGACCAACAGAAATAGCTCCGGAGGCCATCGTGCGCAGCTCGCAATTGGCCTTTATCGGCGGCGCTCTCGCGTTGCACGTGGGCGCGTGGATTGTCATGGGCGCGATGCCCAGGCCGCACAAGCAAAGCTCGGTGGCGATCGCGCTCGCCGAGGCGAAAAAGAAGAGCGACGAGAAGAAGAAGCCGCCCGTTGCTCCGCCTGCGCCCGCTCCGGAGCGGCCGGCTGCCCGCACGAGAAATCCGTCTCCGTCACCGAAGGCCGCGCAGCCCGAAGCCGCGCCGCAGGTCCCCGCGCCCAACGCGCCCCCGCCACCGGCAGGCGACGCGCCCGCGGCCATGGATGGCTTCGCCGATCTCGGGCTGGCGCTCTCGGGCGGCGGAGGTGGCATGTCGGTCCCGAGCGGCGGGGGAAGCGGTGCGCAGGGGCCTCACCTGGCAGCCCCCGTCGCAACGACGAGGCAAGTGAAGCAGCTGGCTGCGTCCGACCCAGGGTGCACCGAAGACATGGTCAAGCCGAAGCTCGAACATCAGGTTCAGCCTGCGTATACGGCCGAGGCGCAGCAGGCGAGCGTCGAGGGCAAGGTCCGGCTCGAAGTCACCATCGACGCCAGCGGCCACGTCACCAGCGTGCGCGTGCTCAGCGGTCTGGGGTTCGGGCTCGATGAGGCCGCGCTCGCTGCCGTCAAACAGTACACGTTCGCCGCCGCGACGAAGTGTGGGCGCGCCGTGCCCACCACAATCAAAATGGGCGTCTCCTTCGGGCTGAAATGAAGCGCAAATATCGCATCGCAGGCATTCTGTGCGCGGCCCTGTCGGTCGCGCGTCCGGCTGCCGCAGACGACGACAACACCCAGCCCGGCGCGCAGCGCGTGGGCGACGCGGTGCCGAGTGGGAGCGCCCGCGTGATCAGGCCGCCGAGCCTTACGCGCTTCGTCGAGGCCGAGTATCCGGAAGAGGAGAAATCGAAGGGCGCAGTCGCCGTCGTTACGCTCCAAATTGCCATTACCGAGCGTGGCGCCGTCGCTGCCGTAGTGGTCATGGGCTCGGCCGGCGCGGCATTCGATGCGGCGGCGGTCGCAGCGGCGCGCCAATTCGTATTCGAGCCGGCGACGGTCAACGAAAAGCCAATACCCGTCAAGATTACTTACCGCTACGAGTTCGTGATCAAGCAGGAGATCGTCAAGCGAACAACTGCCGACTTTACCGGCGTCGTTCGGGAGCGAGGGTCGAAGCGGCCCCTGTCCGGGGTCGTCGTGTCGCTCGAATCGGCGCAGTCGGCGGTGACCGACGCCGACGGAAAATTCACGATTCCCGACGTCGCGCCCGGGCAGCATACGATTACCCTTCAGGGCGACCGCCTCACGCCGATTGGCACGCAGGAGTCATTCGAGGCCGGAAAACAGCTCGACGCGACGTATGATCTCGAGCTCAAGGCGACCGCGCCGGGCGACGACGACACAGACTTCGAAATCGTCGTCACGGCGCCGAAGCTCGGCAAGCAGGTCATCTCGACGGAGATCACGAGCACCCAGGCCACCAAGGTTCCGGGCACGCAGGGGGATGTGCTCAAGGTCGTCGAGAACTTGCCGGGTGTCGCGCGAAGCGCAGTCGGATCAGGCCAAATTGTGGTCTGGGGAGCCGCTCCCGAGGACACCCGCGTCTACGTCGATGGCGTGCGGGTGCCGCGCCTGTACCACGACGGCGGCTACCGCTCGGTGGTGCACAGCGACATGGTGCGATCGGTTGAGCTCGTACCGGGCGGCTACGGTTCTCCGTATGGGCGTGGCCTCGGCGGGCTCGTTTCGGTGCAGCTGCGCGCGATGGACGACGAGAAGTTTCACGGCAGTCTGAGCGCCGACGTCATCGACGCGGCCGGTGCCATTTCGACGCCGCTCGGAAAGGACTGGCACTTTGCCGCTGCGGTCCGAAAAAGCTACCTCGACGCCTCCGTCAAAGCCGTCGGCTCGGACGACGTTGGCGATATCGTTCCGCTTCCGCGTTACTTCGATACGCAGGCCAGGCTTCAATACCTTCTCGCGAAAGGCGAGACCATCGAGCTCGGAGGCCTGCTCTCGACGGACGCGATCAACCGCACCCTGCAAGATCCCGATCCGGCCCGCACCAAGCGCGAGACCAAGGAGCTCGGGTTCGGCCGGGTTTGGCTTCGATACGACAAGCGCCTCAGCACCGGTGAGCAGATCACCGTGCTGCCTTCGTGGGGCCGCGACCACAGCAGCGTAGTCAACCGCTTCGGCGGCACTCCGGCCCAGCTCGACAGCGACTCAAACGTGTTTGGCCTGCGCGCGAGCTGGCGCGGGCAAGTCGAGAAATGGCTCGGGATTCAAGTTGGCGTGGACGCCGACTTCACGGCCTCCGCGCTTCGTCGGTCGGGCAGCGTGACCACGCCGCCGCGGGAGGGCGACGTGCGCGTCTTCGGGCAACCGCCTTCCGACCAGGTCAACGTAGACGACTGGAAGGCGCTGGTTGGAAGCGTCGCTCCGTACGCCGAGGCAGATATTGCGCTGCTGGGCGACAAGTTACATATCGTTCCCGGCGTTCGCATCGAGCCCTTTCTGACGAGCGTCAGTCGCTCGGTGCCGGTGAGCGGAGACCAGCCTGCGGTCGGCCTGTTCTCACAGGACACCGTGCTCGAGCCTCGCATCTCGGTTCGCTACCAGCCGGCCTCCGCGGTGGCGGTCAAGGCTGCGTTCGGCGTCTATCATCAGCCGCCCGCGTCCGAGGATTTGTCGGCCGTATTTGGCAATCCGACGATCGGTCTCGCTTCCGCAAGACACTCGCTGCTTGGCGGTACCTTCAAGCTCACCCGAACGCTCAGCGCAGAGGCGACGGGGTTTTACTCGAGCTCTGAGTCGCTCGTGTCGAGGAGCGCGTCGACCACACCGCTGCTGGCGCGCGCCCTGGTTCAAGAGGGGGAGGGGAGGCAGTTCGGCACCCAGTTTCTCTTGAGACAGGAGGCGATCGGGCCGTTCTTCGGGTGGATTAGCTACAGCATCATTCGCAGCGAGCGCCGCGACCATCCCTCGTCTGATTGGCGCCCCTTCGATTACGACCAGACGCACGTGTTGACGGCGGTCGGAGCGCTCGATCTCGGGCGCGGCTTCGAGGCCGGAGTTCGCTTCCGCATCGCCAGCGGGTTCCCGCGCACGCCGGTGACGGGCAGCTACCTCGACAGCCGAACGGGCGACCTTCAGCCGCTGTTCGGCTCGCAAAATTCGATTCGGATACCTGCGTTCATTTCGGCGGATATCCGGCTTGCGAAGCGCTTTCGTATCGGAAAAACCGACGCCGAGGCCTATCTCGATGTGCAGAACATCACCAATCATCAGAACGCCGAAGAAATTGTCTACAATTACAACTACACTCGGACTGCCTACATTACTGGCCTGCCGGTGCTACCCGTGGCGGGGCTGAAATGGTCGTTTTGAGACGCCTTTCGGTCGCTGCTACGCTGCTGGCGCTCGCCGGCTGCCGGCCCGACCTCGGCGACCGTGCGTCGCTGGTCGATGGCCCGCGCGTGCTCGCGGTGCGTTCTGTGCCCGCCGAGGCCGAGGCGCGCGACGCCGTGCGCTATTCGGCCCTCGTGGTAGACGCCGCGGGCGAGCGCGTGACCGGGGCGCTCGACTGGGCGCTGTGCAACGCGCGAAAGCCGCTCGCGGAGCTGGAGCCGGTCAATCCTGTCTGTATTGCGCGCGCGGGGGATTTCCTC
>CANJCO010000022.1 GCA_947473045.1 Myxococcales bacterium
GAAAAACACCCTGATAGTAATTGGCGAAGCCAATTGCGTGGGGTGGGGACCCCGAAAAACCGCGTTTTTCGGGGCGGGGAGGTGCATACCTCCCCGAGATGAAAGGCTAGCAGGCCGTTCTTCAACGGCCTGCTAAAGCACGATCGTTCGGCGGCCCTCTACGATGACCCTTCGCTCGAGGTGGGCGCGCACGGCCCTCGCGAGCACCACGCGCTCGACGTCGCGGCCAATGCGCGCGAGCTCCTCGGGGCCCATCCCGTGGTGCACACGCTCGACGTCCTGTTCGAGGATCGGGCCCTCGTCGAGGTCTTTCGTGGCGTAGTGCGCAGTCGCTCCGATGAGCTTCACGCCGCGCTCGAAGGCCTGATGGTAGGGGCGCGCGCCCTGAAATGCCGGGAGAAAGCCGTGGTGAATGTTGATCACGGGCGGCGCCTTCTGCAGAAAGTCGTCGGAGAGCACCTGCATGTAGCGCGCGAGCACGACCAGCGTAACGTGATGCTGCTTGAGCAACGACAGCACCCGCGCTTCTTGCTCGGGCTTGCTGGCCTTGTCGACCGGGAGCGCGAAGAACGGCAGGCGAAAGCTCTCGGCCACCGGTTCGAGCGTCGCGTGATTCGAGATCACCATCGCGATCTCGCAAGGCAGCTCGCCCTGTCGCTCGCGAAGCACCAAATCGTACAGGCACGCGCTCTCTTTGGTGACGAGCAGCGCGACCTTCTCGGGCTTGTCATCGTAGCCCACCGACCAACTCGCCGACAGCTCTCCCGCCAGCGCGCCGAACGCGGCTTCGAGCGATCGGCGCGAAGCCGATTCACCCAGTCTTGCGAGCGCCTGCGGCCGGGCGAGGCCGTCGAGATCGATCGACAGCCGCATGTAAAATCGACGCCCGTCGGCCTCGGCGCGCGAGGCGTGGTTCGACGAGTCGAGGATGTTCAGGCCCAGGTCGAAGAAGAAGCCCGCGAACCGTGCGACGAGGCCGGGTTGATCGGGGGCGGCGAGCAAAAAGATGGCGCGGGACACGCGCGCAAGTTCACAAGCCTCGCGGCCGACGTCAACGCCTCTCGCGCCCCTCGCGCGGCGAGCGCTTGCCCTGCTATGAGATTTTCACCATGTCCGATCGCAAGACCATCCGCGAAATCCTTCAGGCTCAGGGCCAGCTCGACGCCGACGTCATCGCCGCGCGCGTCGGTGATCGCACCGTCGATTTCTTCACGCGGGTCGACGCAGGCGCCGCGGTCACCCCGGTCCGCGCTGCCGAAGCTTTCGGCCTCGCGGTCATTCGTCACTCGACGGCGCATGTCATGGCCGACGTGGTTCAGCGCTTGTTTCCGGGCACGAAGGTCACCATCGGTCCGTCGATCGACGACGGCTTCTTCTACGACTTCGACAAGCCGGGCAGCACGTTCAGCGACGACGACCTCGCCAAAATCGAGGCCGCGATGCTCGAAGTGGTGGCGAGCGACTCGCCGTTCCGCCGCGAGGTCACCACACGCGAAGCGGCGCTCGATCAGTTTGCAAAGATGGGCGAGACGTTCAAGGTCGAGATCATCGCCGGCATCCCCGAGGGGGAGGAAATCAGCATCTACCGGCACGGCGCTGCCGGGCGCGAGTGGTTCGACGTCTGCGAAGGCCCGCATGTGCCCTCCACCGGCTGGCTCAAGGCCGTGAAGCTCACGAGCGTCGCCGGCGCGTACTGGCGGGGCGACGAGCGCAACCCGATGCTTCAGCGCATCTACGGCACGGCGTTCGCGTCGAAGGCCGCGCTCGACGAGCACCTCAAGCTGCTCGAAGAGGCGCGCGCGCGCGATCACCGCAAGCTCGGCAAAGAGCTCGAGCTGTTTATGTTTGACGAGCACGCTCCGGCGATGCCGTTTTTCCTGCCGCGCGGCGCGTTCGTCTACAACCGCCTCGTGTCGTTCGTGCGCGGACTCTACGAGCGCGAGGGCTACGACGAGGTCATTACTCCGCTGGCTTATTCGCCGAGGCTCTTCGCTACGTCCGGGCATCTCGACAACTACGCCGACAACATGTTCCGGCTCTGGACCGAAGACGCCCTGCACGATCACATGCAGGATGCAAACATCGAGGCGAAGAAGCTCCACGCGCTGCTGTCGAAAGACTCGTTCGCGCTCAAGCCGATGAACTGCCCGTCGCACTGCGTGATCTTCGGCGCCAAAAAGCGCAGCTACCGCGACCTCCCCTGGCGGGTCGCAGACTTCGCGCGCCTTCATCGTTACGAGCGCGGCGGCGTGGTCCACGGCCTCGCGCGGGTGCGCAGCTTCGCGCAGGACGACGCGCACATCTTCTGCGCCGAGGCCGACGTCGCGACTGAGATCGAGCGCTTCATCAAGCTGCTCTACCGCGTCTACCAGACCTTCAAGTTCGAGAAGATCGACATCAAGCTCGCCACGCGCCCCGAAAAGCGGCTCGGCAGCGATGCCGACTGGGACGTGAGCGAGGCCGCGCTGCAACGAGGGCTCGAGGCCGCCGGATTGCCCTTCGAAATTACCCCGGGAGAAGGCGCGTTCTACGGCCCGAAGGTCGAGTTTCACGTGCACGACGCGCTCAAGCGCAGCTGGCAGCTCGGCACCATTCAGTACGACAACAACCTCCCGAGCCGCTTCGACCTCGCCTTTGTCGGGTCTGACGGCAAAGACCATCGGCCGGTCATGCTCCACCGCGTCATTCTCGGATCGCTCGAGCGATTCTTTGCGGTCTACATCGAACACTGCGGCGGCAACTTCCCCACGTGGGTCGCGCCCAAGCAGGCCATCGTGCTCACGGTCAGTGAGAAGGTAGACGCCTACGCCGAGCGCGTGCTCGCAGCGCTGCGGGAGGCGGGCGTGCGCGCCGACATCGACACCAGCAGCGACAAACTGGGCGCGAAGATCCGCGCTGCGCGAACCTTCCGGTACCCGTACATGTGCGTCGTGGGTCAGAAAGAGGCGGA
Organism: Myxococcales bacterium; assembly: GCA_947473045.1. Classification (GTDB taxonomy): domain Bacteria; phylum Myxococcota_A; class Polyangia; order Polyangiales; family Polyangiaceae; genus JANYHY01. The sequence goes on from CANJCO010000022.1 coordinate 2,951, forward strand.
GGCCGGCGCGGTCGGCGTTCGGTCGCGCGATCGCGGCGAGCTCGGCGCGATCCCGGTCGCCGATTTCATCGCGATGGTTCGGAGCGAGAGCGAGCCCTGACCGGTTTGCCTCGCGTCGCGCGGCGGCCCCGCACCTTCTTTGCAAAGGGGTGACGGGGCGCCTTCCGCGATGCGCCCGCACGAAGTAGCCTCCCGGGCCACGTGCTCGGCATTCGCGATAAAAATATCTGGCTCGTCTACCTGACGATCTTCCTGCTCGGCACGGCCTACGGCGCCTCGCTTTCCGTGACGCCGTTGCAGCTGGCCGCCGCGCATTTCTCCACCGACCAGATCGGTACGCTCGCGGTGTGGTTCGCGGGGGGCATCGTGTCGATGAGCCTGCCCGCCGGCGTTTTTGTTCGAAGGCTCTCGGCGAAGGCGACCCTTGTGACCTGCCTCGCGGTCTACGCGCTCGCGGCCTCCCTCTTTCCGCTGCAGTCGAGCTACGTCGGCGCGGGTGTGGTGCGCGCGCTCGACGGCGCGGCGAGCGTGGGGGTCTGGGTGGCGTGCGAGACCATCCTGCTTTCGCGGAGCGAAAAGTCGAAAAAAGGGCTCGTGATGAGCCTCAACGCGATGGCGATCGCGCTTGGATACGTGGCCGGCTCGGGATTCGCGCGCCTGATCACGATCGTGGCTGCGTATCGCGAAGTGTTCTTCTGCGCGAGCGCGCTTGCGCTCGTCGCGGCGGCGGTCGTGATGGTCGCGCTCGACGGCGACGCCCTCGGCGCGAAAGCGAAGCCTGCGGAGCACGCCACGGCGGAGCCTGCCGGGCTGGCTTTCTCCGCGCTGGCGTGGCGCATCAAGACGTCGTGCCTCGGCACCTTCTCCTACGGGTACTTTCAAGCGTCCGTGGTGCTCTTTTTGCCGCTGTATCTGGTGGAATCGAAGGGAATCGCCAAAGCCGACACCATGCTCATCACTGCGTTTTTCGCAGCCGGCATGCTCATCTTTTCGAGCGTGGCCGCGCGCGCCGGCGACCGCCTCGGACACTTGCGCGTGATGCGATTGCTGGCCGCGATCGGCCTCGTGATGACCCTCGGCTTTGCGTGGCTGACCTCGTGGCCGCTGATGTGCGCAGCCATTTTCGTAGCCGGCGCCACGCTCGCGTCGATCTCGCCGGTGAGCCTCGCCCTGCAAGGACATCTCGTGCCGCCCGGCGACTACAGCCGCGCGAACGCAGTCTACAACGCGTGGTACGCCGTCGGCATGCTCCTGGGCCCCCCCATTTCGAGCAGGCTCATGACGCGCTACGGCGGCGCCGTGATGCTCGTTCACCTCGCGGCGCTGTGGGGCGGGTTCGTGCTGTTTACCGTCGTGTTTCGCCGCGACGAACCGTCACGCGCTCAGTCGCTCGTGAGCGCGCGCTCCACGAGCTGAACGCGATCCTGCCCCCAGAACAGCTCGAAGCCCTCTTTGCCGGACTCCCGCACGATCCACGTTGGCGCGCCGAAGATTCCGAGCTGCTGGGCCTCCTGGGTGCTCGCGATGAGCGCCTGCTTCACCGCTGGCTCCTGCGTCTTCGCGAGCACGCCGGCGGCGCCGTCACCGATGAGCCCGGTGAGCACCGCGTCGTCTGCGATGTCACGGTCTTCGCTCCAGTAGGCGCGGAAGATCGCCTCACGGAATGCGCGCTGCTTCGCAGGGTCGCCTTCGAGCGCGATGTGGCATCGCAGCGCCTTGATGCTGCTCATCGGAAAGCGGGTGGGAAAGCGAAACGGAACGCCCAAAAACTCGGCCCACCGCGCGAGATCCTTGAAGTAGTAGTCACGCTTCTGCTCGCTCCAGGTGAGCACCGGCGCGTCGACCTGTCCGATGGCGCGAAAGAGGCCGCCCAGCAACATGGGGCGCCATACGAGCGTTGCGCCTGTTCGCGCGGCGAGCGCCTCGGCCTGCGCGGCCCCGAGGTAGGCGAACGGCGAAGAGAAGTCCCACCAGAGCTCGAGTGTCTTCGGCATGGTCGATCCTTTGTGTGTCTTACAGTTTTCCGCGGATTGCGTCGGCGCGAAGGCGCCACACGACGGCGATGGCCTCGGCGAAGATTTTCCGGCTCATCTTCGAATGCCCTACGCGCCGGTCGACGAACACGATCGGGACCTCGACGATCTTCATGCCCCGCTGCGCCGCGCGGTAGGTCATCTCGATTTGGAACGAGTAGCCGTTGGAGCGCACGGTGCGCAGGTCGATCTCCAGCAGCGCGCGTCGCGAGAAGGCTTTGTAGCCGCTCGTGAGGTCGCGGATGGGCACGCCGAGAATCGTGCGCGAATACAGGGAGCCGCCCTTCGACAGCGCGTGGCGTCCGACGCCCCAGCCCTCGACGCCGCCGCCCGGAATGTTGCGCGATCCAATGACGACGTCGGCGCCCGCGTCGAGCGCCCTCACGAAATCCGGCAGGAAGCGCTCGTCGTGCGAAAGGTCTGCGTCCATTTCGAAGAAGCGATCGAAGCCGTTTTTCAGGCCCCAGGCGAATGCTTCGAGATACGCCGTGCCCAGGCCGAGCTTGCCGGCGCGGTGCATCACGCGGACCTTCGGATCGCGCGCGGCGAGCTGGTCGGCCAGGTCGCCGGTGCCGTCGGGCGACGCGTCATCGACGATCATGATGTCGGCGTTGGGCATCGCACCGCGCACCTGCTCGACGAAGCGCGGCAGGTTGTCGCGCTCGTTGTAGGTCGGCGTGACGATGAGCGTCGACGGCATTGTGCATGTGGGCATAGCCCAATTCACGCAACGCGGGAACACGAGTTGGCGCGCCAACGCGTTGCGAATGGCGATAGGATGGAGCGGTGTCCATTTCGCGCGCGCGCAGAACGCCAGCGGGCCGCTCAAGCGGTGGCGGCGTAGCGTTGGCGGCGCCGGCGAGCAAAACGCCGCGCGAGATCGAGCTCGAGGCCGCGCTCGAAAAGGAGCGTCGCATCGGCGCGGTCCTTCGCGAAGTGGGCGTCGCCCTCGGCACCACGCTCGACCTCGACAAAGTGCTCGAGCTCGTGCTCGGCAAAATCACGGAGGCGCTCGAGGCCGACCGGGCGACGCTCTACCTGCTCGACGAGACGCGAGGCGAGCTCGTCAGCCGCATCGTTCACGGGGAGGAGGTGCGCTCGATTCAGTTGAGGGTCGGCGAGGGGATCGCCGGCGCGGTCGCGAAGAGCGGAAAGCCGCTGCACGTGAAAGACGCCTACAAAGACCCTCGTTTTTCGCGCGAGTGGGACGAGCTGTCAGGCTACCGAACGCGGGGAATTCTCGCCGCGCCGCTCAAAAACCACATCGGCACCACGATCGGCGTGATTCAGGTGCTCAACAAGCGCCACGGCGATTTCGACGCAGACGACGCCGAGCTGCTCGCGGCCCTGTCGACCCACGCAGCCGTGTCGATCGACAAGACCCGGCTGTTTGTCGCGACGCTTCAGAAGAACCACCAGCTGCTCGAGACGAAGGGCGCACTTGAGCGGCGCGTGCGCGACCTGCGGCTGCTGTTTTCGCTCGAGAGCGCGATGGCCCGTGCCGCGACGATCGAGGAGCTCTTCATCGCGGTGCTCGGCGAGGCGATGCGCGCGGGCGAGGCGCGCGCTGCCGCGGTCGCGCTACGCGATCGCGCCACGCGTTTGATCTCGGTCTTCATCGTCGACGACAAGCACAAGCGCATGCGGCGCTTCCCCCTGGCCGAAGGGCAGGGGCTCATCGGCGCCTCCATGCGCGACAAGGTCGTCGTACAGACCTCCGAGGCCCCGCGCGACCCGCGCACCGACGCTGCGCTCGACCGCCAGACCGGTTTCGAGTGCCTCAACGCGCTGGCCGTACCGCTCGAGGGTGAAGAGGGCGAGAGCATCGGGGCCATTGCGCTCTACAACAAGCGCAGCCGCAGCGGATTCGGCAGCGACGACCTCGAGCTCGTACAGCTCATCGCGGCCAACGCGTCGACGGCGATTCGCCTTCAGGAGGCGCGTATCGCGCGCGAGCACGAAGATCGACTGACGACGATCGGGCGCCTGCTCTCCGGGGTGATCCACGACTTCAAGACGCCGCTCACGGTCATCAGCGGCTACGTGCAGCTGATGCAGTCGGAGAGCTCGCCGGCGCGTCGCGAGGCCTATGCGCGTTCGGTCCTCAAGCAGTTCGATCACATCAGCGCGATGCAGCGCGAGGTCCTCGAGTTCGCGCGCGGGGAGCGAAGCATTTTGCTCAGCCGCGTGCTGCTGCCGACGTTCTTTGAAGACGTGCGCGCCCAGCTCGAACCGCAGCTGTCGCGCCTCGGAATCTCGTTCGTCATCAACTTGCGCGATCACGGGGCAGCGCGCTTCGACGCCGACAAAATGCTCCGCGTCGTCAACAACCTCGCGCGCAACGCGCAGGAGGCCATGGCGGCCCGCGGCGGCGTGTTCACGATTGACGTCGGTCGCGTGAAGGGGCGCGCGGGCGATGAGCTGGCGCTTTGTTTTTCCGACACCGGCCCGGGGATCCCTCGCGAGATCGAGCACCGCCTCTTTCAGTCGTTCGTCACGAGCGGCAAGCAGGGCGGCACGGGCCTGGGGCTGGCGATCGTCAAAAAAATCGTCGACGATCACGGTGGTCAGGTCTCGGTGCGCTCCACGAAGGCCGGCGCGACCTTCGAGATCCGCTTGCCGCAACCCGAGCTTGGCGGCACGCGAAGCTCCGTCCCGAGGCGCAAGGCGGCGCGGCCTGCAACGCCCGACCGACGCGGTCGCTGATGCTGCCGAGGCGGCTCCTTTCAGCGCTGGTTGTGCTGTTTGCGACGGCGGCGCGCGCGGACTCGCTGCTGCCTCCCTGGAGCGAGGCGACCGACTTGCCGGTTCCGTCGTGGGCGCGGAGCGTCGCGCTGCGGCACGGAGAGGCAGCGCTCTACGCGGGCGCGGATGCCGCGGCTGGCCGTCGCGGCTCGTCGCTCCCGGGCGCGAGGCTGCCGCTCTACGCCATGAAGCGGGGCCCGAGCTGCGCAGGGCGATTTCTGCTCGTGGGCCCTGACGCGTGGCTGTGTTCCGACGTCGCTGAACTCAGCGCGGAGGCGCCTCTGCTTCCTGCGATCTCGGCCCACGTCGACGGGCTCCCGTTTCGCTACTTTTTTGTCGGTAAGGCGGGGGCGGAAGGCTACCTCGACCTGTCGCGCGTCGACGACGCCGCGCCCGATGAGACGCTCGACCCTGGCTTCGCAGTGGCGGTCGCGGAAGAGCGCAGCGCGAACGGCGAGCGCTGGGGACGCACCCACCACGGCCCGTGGGTGGCCCTTCGCGAGCTCGGGGCAGCGCGTCCATCCGGTTTTCACGGCGAAGCGCTCTCGACCCACGACCTGGCGCTGGCGTGGGTGTTGCCGGAACACGCGAAAGTGTACTCTGCACCGAATTCGCGCGCCCAATCGGCGGGGCAGCGCGTGCGCTACGAGCGCGTGGCGTACCGCGAAGAAAAGCGCGCGGCCGATGGCGTTTTTGTGCGCATTACGGACGATGGTCAGGCGCCTGCCCAGTGGATGTTGCGGCGTGATTTGGCGCATCCCACGCTCTCGGCGCCTCCCGCTGAGGTCTCGTCGCCGGGTGAGCGCTGGATCGACGTAGAGCTCGAAACTCAGACGCTCGTCGCATACGAGGGACCGACGCCTGTGTTCGCGACCCTCGTGTCGACCGGCCGCGGCGCGCGCGGCACCGACACGGCGACGCCGCCCGGCGTGCATCGCATCTGGGTCAAGTTGCTCTCGAGCACGATGGACAACCTGCCTCCTGCCGGAGCGGAAGAAGCCGAGCACGAGGGGCCCGGAGAGCGCTTTTCGATGGAAGACGTGCCCTACGTGCAATTTTTCGATCACGCCGTCGGTCTGCACGGCGCCTTTTGGCACGACGGGTTCGGGCGGGTAAAAAGCCATGGTTGCGTCAACCTCGCTCCCCTCGACGCAGCCCGTCTTTTCGCCTTCACGAGCCCGCACCTCCCCGCCGGTTGGTCGGCGGTCCTACCCACCGCAGCAGAGCCCGGTACGCTCGTTCGCGTGCGCTGACGGGGCCAGAGTTTGCGACGGGCGCGCGATTTGGTTGAGTCCGGCGGCGGTAAACGATAAAGACCCCAGACGCTACAGAGAGGATGCTTCCCATGGTCACGTCTCGCTTCATTGCTCTTGGTTTGGGTCTCGCCATCGCCGCGACCGCGTGCAGCTCGGCTACGAGCGACACGACTCCGGCTGCGACGGAGCCCAAGCCCGTATGTCCGAACTTCGTGTCGGCTGCCCTCGCGGCGGGGACGACGTGCACCTCGGAAGGGTACGTGTGCGGTATTGGCTTCCAATGCGGCCCGTTCTTCCAGCAGGCTGCCTGCACCTGCACCGGCGGCAAGTTCGTTTGCACGAGCCCGAAGGGCGACATCCCCGCCGGCACGAGCGAAGCTGACGTCAGCGCCAACTTCTGCACGGCGCAGCCGCCGTCGACAGAGGCGTGTCCGTCGAGCGTCACCGCCCAGGCCAACAAGAAGTGCCTTACGCCCGGTAAGGCTTGTTTCTACACGGGCCTGACGTGTCAGGGCGAGACCGACCCGCTCACGGATCGCTGCGCATGCACCAACATCCCGAGCGGTGATGGTGGCCTGCCGGTGCTCAGCTGGGTTTGCCAGAGCCCCACGTGCACGCCCACGGCCAGGTAACCCGGTAGGCCGTTCGTCGCTGGTGGGCACTTGTCGCCCGTCGGTGTAAACAGCCACCCATGGTCTCTGTCTTTTCGGCCGTTCGCGATCTCGTGCGTTTGCGCGAGATCACGAGCGTTCTTGTTCGTCACGGTTTCGGCGAGATCGTCACGCGTGCGGGCCTTGGCCGTCGTCGCAAGGAGCGAAGCTCGGGCGTCAGCGACGCCCCTCCTGCCGCGCTCGAAGCGCCTGAAATCCGCGTCGAAGACCTCGACAAGGGAGAAGACGCGCGCCGGCGAATCTCGACGGGCGAGCGCATTCGGCTCGTGGCGCAAGACCTTGGGCCATCGTTCATCAAGCTCGGTCAAATCGCGTCGACCCGGTCCGACGTTCTGCCCGCGGACATCATCGCGGAACTGAAGAAGCTTCAGGACGACGTTCCCGCGGTCGACTACGCTGCGATAGCCACCGCGGTTGAAACGAGCCTTGGCAGGTCGCTGGGCGAGGTCTACGAGTCGTTCGAGGAGCGCCCCCTCGCTACTGCCTCCATCGGGCAGGTGCACCGCGCCGTGCTGCGAACCCCCGAGGGGCCGGTCGACGTGGTGGTCAAGGTGCAGCGGCCGGGCGTCGCCGACCTGGTCGCCCGCGACCTCGAGCTTTTGCACGTGATGGCCGCGACCCTCGAGCGCGCGGTCCCGGAGACGAAGCTCTATTCACCGATCGGCCTCGTTCAGCAGTTCGACCGTTCGATCACGAGCGAGCTGAACTTCTTGGTCGAAGCCGAGAACTGCGAGCGATTCAGCAAGAATTTTTCGGGGCACGAGGGCGTTCGCTTTCCGCGCATTTATCGGCAGGCCTCGAGCAAGCTCGTGCTGACCCAGGAGTTCTTTCCTGGAAAGAAGGTCACGGTCGCCGCGCGCTCCGGCGCCGATGGCAAAAAGATCGCGAAAAAGTCGGTCGGTTTCGTCATCAAGATGATTTTTGAGGACGGATTTTTTCACGCCGATCCGCACCCCGGAAACATCATCATCATGGGGCCCGACGACGATCCCGTTGTGGGCGTCATCGACACGGGAATGGTCGGACGCCTCAGCCCCGAGCTGCGCGACCGCACGATCGACCTCATGGTGGCCGCGGTGCGCAACGACGCGGTCGGCGTAGCCGATGCGCTTTACGCGATCGGGCGCCCGACGCGGAAAATCGAGATGCGTCAGTATCGCGCCGAGGTCGCCGTGCTCGCCGAGAAGTACATCGGTCGGCCGATGAAGGAGATCGATATCAGCGCGATGATCCGCGATCTCATTCAGGGCGCGATGAAATACGGCCTCGAAATTCCGCCCGATTTCATGCTCGTCGGAAAAGCGCTGATGACCATCGAGGGCATTGGCAAAGAGCTCGATCCCGACCTCGACGTGCTCGGCGAAGCCAGCCCCTATTTCATCAATCTGCTGAAGGCGCGTTACTCGCCGGAGCGCATCGGCAACGAGCTGCTCCAAGGGGCCATGCAGCTGTCGCGGGCCAGCTACGACATGCCGATGCAGATTCGCGAGGTGCTCGACGATCTGCGCCTCGGGCGACTCACCTTGCAGGTGGCCGATCCGGCGCTGCCCGCGCTGCTCGACCGCGCGGGCCGGCGTGTGTTCATGGGGCTCGTGGTGGTCGGGCTGCTTGTCTCGGGCGCGATCATGGCGAGCAGCGCGAGGCATGACACGTTCGGGGTCGTTCTCGTGGTGCTCGGCTGTCTCGGCTGGGCAGCCCATGCTGCGCGCGACGCCGTCTCGCGTGGACGAAAAAAGCCCTGAAATGCGAAACGCCCCTCGGCTCCGAAGAGCGAGGGGCGCAGCGCGAAAGCGTCGCGGTGGGCCTTTTCGGCCCTGCGATCACTTGCCGGTGAGGGTGTACGCGATGACGAGCGACAGGAGCACGAGGGACTCGATGAGCGCGAGGCCGAGAATCATCGGCGTCTGAATCTTCGCAGCTGCGCCGGGGTTACGGGCGATGCCCTCGAGGGCCGACGCCGCTGCGCGACCCTGAGCGAGCGTGCCGCCGAGAGCGCCGAAACCGATCGCGAGGCCAGCGCCGATGTAAGCCGCCATCTTGGCGTCGAAGTCGTTGGACTGCGCGCCGCCGTCGGCCATCGCGATGGCAGGAACGATGAACGTGGCGAGAGCAGCGGTGGCGGTGGCGAGCTTCTTCGAAAGCGACATGTCCGGAGACTCCTTGTAGACGGTGTTATGGCGCTGAGCGAAGCCAGCGCAGAAGTTTTGTGAGGCGCTAGATAGTGGTTCTTGCAGCTGGTGACCAGCCAAAAGTTTCAGTGGGCGTGCGCGCCCTCGGCGTGTGCCTCGCCGTGATCGTTATCGGTCGCAAGCGCGATGTAGATCGACGAAAGCAAGCAGAAAACGAGCGTTTGAATGAGCGCAACGAGCGTCCCGAGCAGCATGACGGGGATCGGCACGAACAGCGGCACGAGGCCCATGAACACGGCGAGCAGCAGGTGGTCGACGGCCATGTTGATCATCAGGCGCACCGCGAGCGTTACCGGCCGCAGGCACGTCGAGAAAATCTCGAGCGGGAAGATCAGGGGCGCGAGCCACCACACCGGGCCGGCGAAGTGCTTTACGTAGTTGAGGCCGTTTTCTTTGAGGCCGTAGTAGTTGAACGCCACGAACACGACCGCGGAGCAGCCGAGCGTGATGCTTAGCGTCGAGGTCGGCGGGTTGAAGCCGGGCACGAGACCGAGCACGTTCGAGAAGAAAATGAACATCGCGCAAGTGCCGATGATGGGGAAGTAACGCTTCGCGCGCTTCGCTCCCATCATGCCCTTCATGAGGTCGTAGAAATAGCCGACGAAAACCTCAAGAAACGTGCGCAGCGACGGCTTCGCGTCGGGCAGCACGCTCTTGTCGTAGTCGACGATTTGCGCTCGGCCCCGCCACGCAAGGAAGGCGATGAGCAGCATCACGAAGAAGCTCATCGCGAGCGGCTCGGCTGCGCGCCAGCCGACGGGATGCCCCATCAGCGACTTGCCGAAATTATGCATATTGTGCTCGAGCGCGGAGTGACCCACGAGCCAGTCGAGCAGGTAGTGAAACCAAGACGTGTGGTGAGGCATCGGGCGCCGCCGCTTCTAGGCCCAAGGCGGGCGCTTGCCAAGGCAAAACCTACGAAAGGCCGGGCCGTTTGTGCGGCTCAGGGCGCCGCTTCCGGCGGCTCGGTCCGGTCGCTCACCACGCTGCCGAGCGCCACGCCGATCGGGACGGTCATATAGCCGACGACGAGGGGGATGACCGTCACCGAGTGCCAGGCGAGCAGCAGCCAGATGCCGCCGAAGAGCAGGATCATCTTGAGCAGCAATGCGAAGGTCCAGCTCGCGACGCTGCGGGACGCGCCCGGCGTGGCGAGGGCGCGCACGACTCGCGCGAGCGCATAGAGGTTGCTCGCCCCGATCGTCGCGCCGACGGCGATCGACGCGCCCGCGCGCAGGCCGAAGACTGTGCCGCCGACGGCGGTGAACATCGCGCCGAAGGCTGCAACGGCGAAAATGGCTGTTTTTAGCCTCGGATCGAGCTGCCTAGACATCGTCGTCCTCGCCGCGGAGCTTGCGTGCGCGCGCTTCGTCTTCGCGTTCGGCCTCGCGCTCCATCAGCTTCGCGGCCTTCCACAGCGCGCGGAATCCGGCGTAGAGGCCGAGCAGTGTGCCTGCGGCGGTGGCGTAGCCGTGACCGCCCACGAATTTGTCGACCCAGCGGCCCGCCGCCCAGCCGAGCACCATCGAGAGCACCAGCTCGAGGCCTACGGTCGAATAGCGTCCGTACGATTTCCAGGCAGGCTCCACGCGGCCGTCTCTACCACCTCGCGCAGATGCGGTCAGGTGCGGCGTATCTTGCGGGCCGCTTCGTCGCGCGCGAAGAGCACTCTTTCGAGCACGGGTAGCAGCGTGGAAAACGCGCGCCCCCGGTGGCTGAGCGCGTTCTTCTGCGCAGCAGGCAGCTCCGCCATCGTTTCGCCCTGCGCGGACGCGGCGACCACGAACAGCGGGTCGTAGCCGAAGCCGCCTGAGCCTCGGGGAGAGAGCGTGATGCGTCCCTCGCAGCGGCCTTCGACGACGAATGGCGCGCCTTCGTTGACGAAGGGGTCGACGAGCGCGAGAACGCAGCGAAAGCGGGCCGGGTATCCGGCGTTTGGCGTGTCGTCGATGTTCGCGAGCGCAGAGAGAAGTGCGCTGTTGTTCTCGGCGTCGGTCGCGCGGTCGTGGGCAAACCGGGCCGATCGCACGCCTGGCTTGCCGCCGAGGGCGTCGACCTCGAGCCCGGAGTCGTCGGCGAGCGTCAGCATCGTCGTCGCGTCCGCGAAGGCGCGCGCTTTTTTGACGGCGTTGGCCTCGAAAGTCGCGCCGTCTTCGATCACCGCGATCGCGTCGGCGCCGACGTCGGCGATCGAGAGCACTTCGACCGGCAGATGCGCCAGCAGGGCGCGCAGCTCTTCGAGCTTGCCCCTGTTGCTCGTGGCGACCACAAGCGCGTGCGCGCGTGACAAAGAGGGGCGGGGCATCGACCGATACTGTATCGCGCGAGCGGGGGCCTGGTCGATGCCTTGCGGGTTGTCAGAATCCCGGCGTGGTCGCGACGGGTTTGGGCTTCGCCGGGGCACGCTGAGTTTCCGCGGCGGCCCGCGGCGCGGAAGCAGCCCGCTCCGGCGCTCGCACCGAGGCGATTTGCGCTTGCGCAGGGGCCGCAGGCGCAGGGGCGCCGGCCGCGTCGGGAGGGGCGATCGCGACAGCAATGGTCGCGGACCGGGTCGACCCGAAAGACGGTTGTGCTGCGCTGGCCAAGGGCGATCGCTCGGCTGGTCGCGTAAGCCATGCGCCTGCGGCCGCAGACGTGACGAGCCCGCTGCCGATCGCGAGGGCCAGCCATCGCCGTCGTGCGCGCGCCGTGCCCTTGGACGGGCGGAACGGTTCCCCCCCGCCGACACGGAGCGGCTGGTCGACGCGCTCGCGGACCCGCACGCTGGCGCGCAGGCTTGCCTCGCGGAAGCCTGGCGTAGCGTCGCTCGCGGCCTCGAGCGCTGCGCGAAATTCGCCCGCGTTTGCTGGTCGCTCGTTGGCGCGCTTCGCCAGCGCCCTGGCCAGCACGACCCATACGCGAGGGGGGATCCGCGGATCCGGATCGACGTGCGCCTCCAGAACGGCGCCGATTCTCGCTGCGGCGCTCGGTACGCGAAACGGGTTCACGCCCGTCATGGCTTCGTACAAAACGATGGCGAGCGAGAAAAGGTCGCTTCGGCCGTCGATGTCGTGAGCGTCACGAATCTGCTCGGGAGACATGTATTCGGGCGTCCCCAAGGCCGCGCCGTCGAGGGTGTGGACGGCCAGGTCGGCAACGACGGAGGCTGGAACGGCGGCACCGTTGTCGACGGCGGGTTGTCGTGCCTGAACCTCGGCTTCGCCTGCAAGCAGAACAGCGATTGCTGCTCGGGCGACTGTCTGGGGGGCTCCTGTCAGCCTCCCAAGTGCATCGGCGACAACAAGGCGTGCGCAAAGTCGACCGACTGTTGCGGCGGCAGCTGCGTCGCCGGCGCCTGCGTTGCGCTGAACAACATGTGCAAGACTTTGGGCAATTCGTGCAGCACAGGCGGCGAATGCTGTTCGCAATTTTGCCTCTCCGGCATCTGCGCCCAGTCTTCGTACTGCGGCCAGAACGGTGACATTTGCAGCAAGTCCGCCGACTGTTGTGGTGGGCTCTGCAATATCGGTCAGGGCAAGCAGTTTGGCGTTTGCGGGCAGCCCCAGGGCATCGGCGCTCAATGCTCGCAAATCGATGGCGTCGTCTGTCAAGGGCAAGCGGCCGACGGTGGGGTCGCGCTGACCGACGGAGGCGTTCCAGCGTGCGGGGGGGGCTGCTGTAGCCGCTCCTGCGCGCCATGGGGCCCGACCGGAATGCTCGTGTGCCAGCCTGCGAGCGGATGCCATCCTGTGGGCGACGTATGCGCAAACGACGTCGACTGCTGCGGCGGCTGGGGAAATAACGCCTCGGTGCAATGCAAGAAGGCGAACGTGAGCGACCCGCTCGGCGTGTGCAGCAATCCGCAGGGTTGTAAGCCAAACGGAGACATTTGCCGACTGAAGACGAATCAGTGCAACGCCACCGACAACTGCTGCTCCGGAAATGTTCAGAAGTACGACACCTGCCACCAGGACCTTCTGGGCGTTCCGCGCTGCAGCTTTCCGCAAGCGCCGGACGCCGGAGGCGCATGCGCTCGCCGCGCAGGACAGCGGCCAAACGGAGGTAGCGCTCGCGAAGTATGAGCGCGTCGCTGCCGTGAAAGCGACCGCCCAGGTCGAGTACCGCATCGCCTCCTGTTACGAGACCCTTGGCCAATTTCGACTCGCTGCGCGGGCCTACGAAACTTCGGCGCGACTCGGTCTCGGCGAAGCAGGCGCTGCAGACGTCGTGACCGCCGCCAACGACCGCATGGCTGCCCTCGCGCTGAAGCTGACTCGCCTCTCGGTAACGCTTCGCGGCATGCCGGCGCAAGGCGTCGACATTACGCTCGACGGGGGCGAAACTATCGCGCGAGGTGAGCTGCGCGCGGCGACTTTGATCGACCCGGGACCACACGTCGTCGCTGCGGTCGGCGCTTCTTCTTCCACGGCGCCGTACGCAGTCTTCGCGGTCGCGGGCGGCCGCCTCGACGTCGAAATTGAGCTGCAGCCGGCCGTCGCCCCAGCGCCGCCGGCCCCGCTGCCGCGTGATGTGGGCATCGCCCCGCTGCCGCCTGTCGGAAGCGGTCCGATGCCGCTCGTGCTCGCTGCCGTAGGAGCGTCGCTCGGCGTGGCCGCGGGGGTGTTGCTGCTCGTGCGCGGTGCGGACATCGAGCATATTCGCGAGAGCTGTCCCGGCTCGATTTGTCCGCTTTCGCGCGAGGCGGACGTTTCCTCGACGCGCGACCGCGCGCTCTGGCTCGGACCGGTGGCAGCAGTGTCGGCGGTCGCCGCTGGCGGCGCGCTCGCTGCGAGCGTGGTGCTCTTCGTGACCGCTCGAAAAGCGCCGGGCGCAGCCGTGATCGCGGCAGCCGTGCCGACGGGCGTTGGTCTCGCGTGCGTCGGGAGATTCTAGCGTGCGGACGTACAGCGCGTTGCTCGCGGCCACTCTGGCGGCCTGCGCCGCCGTCCCCGACGTGCGGTTCGTAGACGACTCTGCGAGTGACGGGGGCGACGCGTCCGCCGACGGACCGGTCACAGACGGACCGACGCTCGATGGCGCCGCGAACACGTGTCCGGCTCAAGTGCCAGCCTACGCCTCCGCGTGCTGCGGAGCGATCGCCTGCAGCGGAGCCAACTGTGCGACAGCCTGCGCCGACTGCGCCAAGTGCAGCCCCCAGGACTTGTGCTGCCCCAACTCTCAGGGCAAGGCGGCGTGCAAGCCCAATGGTCGCTGCAACTAAACCGGCGTGCCTCAGCCGATCAGGAGCGAAGAAAGATCGACGCCGACGCCGGCGAGCGCTGCGTGCTGCAGTCCCGCAAGCTCAACGATTCCCTTCAGGCCCAGGTCGACCATGGCGTCGATCATCGGCCTCGGTACAGCCTCGCCCTCGGCTGTGCCTTGAATCTCGACGATCGCGCTCTTGCTCGTCGCGACGACGTTGAGGTCCACGCGCGCTTTCGAGTCCTCGATGTAGTTCAGGTCGAGCGCGAGCTCATCGCCGGCGATGCAGCCGACGCTGATCGCGGCGACGGCGTCCCGAAGCACTTTGGTGGTCAACTTTCCCTGCCGCGTGAGCTTGTCGATCGCGATCGCGAGGGCCACGAACCCGCCGGTGATTGAAGCCGTGCGCGTTCCGCCGTCGGCTTCGAGAACGTCGCAATCGATCGTCACCTGACGTTCGCCCAGCTTGTCGAGATCGATGGCTGCGCGCAACGCTCTGCCGATCAGCCTCTGAATCTCCTGCGTGCGGCCTCCCGGAGCCTTGCCGCGCCCGTCGCGGGATTCACGGCGCACGGGGTTCGACCGCGGGTGCATTTGATACTCCGCCGTAATCCAGCCCTTGCCTTTCCCCTCCAGAAACGCGGGCACTTTGTCGTCGATCGAAGCGGTGCACAGCACGAGCGTCGAGCCTGCGCGGTAGAGCACCGAACCCTCCGCGTACTTGTGAAAGCCGAGGTTCATTTCGACGGGGCGGAGGGTGTCGAGCGGGCGTTGGTCGGGTCGCATGCCGCGGCGAATATCACGTCGCGTCGTGCGAAGTCGACACCGGCCCCGCTATACGCTGCCAGTCTCGCGGGGCGGCGCGATGGGCAGCGCGATTGAAAAGGTGGTGCCTCCTCCTTCGCGCGGCGCTGCTGCGATCGAGCCTCCGTGCGCCACAGCGATGCGCCGGGTGATCGCGAGACCGAGGCCCGTGCCCTCGCCCTTGGTCGAAAAAAACGGATCGAATACACGCGCTCGGATTTCGTCCGGGATCCCGCTGCCGCGGTCTTCGACGCGCAGCACCACGCTCATTCCGATGGCGAGCACAGAGACTTGAATCTCTCCGCCTTCCTGCATCGCCTCCCGCGCGTTGCGCAGCAGGTTAAGCAGGGCCTGACGAATTTGCGCTTCATCGTACATCGCGGACGGCACGCGTCCCGCCACGCTGACCTGAACGACGCAGTGCGCGCGCTCCATTTCTTTCTTCGTGAACTGCGCCACGTCTCGCACGAGCGCTGCGAGGTCGCCCTCTTCCATTCGTGGAGATGGCAGGCGCGCGAGGCGCAGGTACTCCTCGCTCAAATTCTCGAGCCGCCCCACCTCCCGGGCCACGGCCCCAAGCAGCGTCTTGGCTTCGGCGTGCCCGCCCTCCTGCGCGAGCTCTTCTTCCAGCAGCTCGATGTTGAGACCGATCGCCGAGAGCGGATTTCGTATCTCGTGCGTGACGTGCGCGGCCATTTTTCCGATCGCCGCCAGCCGCTCGTTGGCGACGGCCTGACTCTGGGCCTGTGCGACCGCGCGCACCATCTGTTCGAACGCTGCCGCCAGTTCGCCGAGCTCGTCGTGCGCGGGGGCGACGTCCCTCGGGGAGAGATCCCCGCGGGCAACGGCGCGCGCACGCTGGGTGACTTGCGACAGCGGCGCCAAGAGCCTTCTTGCCTGCAGAGAGACCACCACGCCCACGCCGAGGGTCAGGATCGCGAGCAGCACGAGGGCGTAGATCGACTGCCGCTCGCGTTCGCGTGCCTCCGCCGAGAGGGCTTCCATCGATGCTGCGAGGCCGTCGGCGATGACGTGGAGGCGCCTGTCGCCATCGTGTTCGACGGTTCCGAGGGGGATGAGCACGCCGTTGATGGCGTCCTTGTCCCCCGCCTCGATGGCCGAAAAAAGTCGATCGAGATCGACCTTGTCGGCGGCCAGCAGCGCTTCGATCGACGACAGCTCCTCTGCAAGATCGCGCGAAAGTTGCAGCGTGGGCGCGCTGCCTACCGCGTCGAGCTGCGTAAGGGCGGCTCGTGCGTCGAGAAATTTCGCGCGGCGCGCCGACGCGAGGGTGCCGAGCAGCATCCGCGCGCTGACCGGATCGCGCTCGTCGGGAATTCCGTCGACGAGCGTTGAGAGGGTGGCCTGCGTCGCTCGCAGCTGGCCGAGCTTGAGGGCGACCGGCAAGTAGCCCTTCGACAGCTCGTCGGAGTCGCGCGAAGCCCTGCGCTGCGCGATCAAGCTCCAGCCCACCGTCACGGCAAAAGCAACGAGCGTAACCGCGAACGAAGCGAGCACCCGCGAGGCGATGGTTCGGCGCCGCGTCGGTTCGCCTCCGAAGGGCACGAGCGGCTGCAGCTTGCTCACGTCAGTTCACACCATCGTACACCACGTCCCTGGCGCTGCCCAATTCTGGCGCGCGCCGGAGGTGGTGAGGGCGCGGGTTTCGTGTTCTACTCCAGCCCATCTGCAACGTTTCATGCGCTGCGTGACGGAGCCATCTCGTTGACCAAGCTGCTTGCTATGCCCGGCGAGGGAGAACGCCTCGACCGCTTTGAACTCGTCGCCGAAATCGCCGCTGGCGGAATGGCGACGGTTTATCTCGCGCGCCTCGGCGGCGTGGCGGGCTTCAAGCGCTTTGTCGCGATCAAACGTCTCCATCCACACCTCGCTGCCGAGCCCGAGTTCATCGAGATGTTCCTCGATGAGGCGCGCCTCGCGGCTCGCCTGCACCATCCCAACGTCGTGCCGATCCTCGAAATCGGCCAGAGCGGCGGTCAGTTCTACCTGGTGATGGAGTACATCGAGGGCGACACCGCGGGCCGCCTCGTCGCGCGGGCGGCGTCGATGGGGCAGCGCGTGCCGCCGCCGATCGTCGCGCGCATCATGCTCGACTCTCTCACGGGTTTGCACGTCGCCCACGAGCTGCGCGGAGACGACGGTGAGCTTCTCAATCTCGTTCACCGCGATGTGTCTCCGCAAAACATTCTCGTGGGCGTGGACGGAATTTCGCGTCTGACCGATTTCGGCGTCGCGCGGGCGTCGGCGAGGCTCACGAGCACGCGGGCGGGGCAGGTCAAAGGCAAACTCGCCTACCTGTCGCCCGAGCAGGTTCGCGGCGCGGAGGTCGACCGTCGAGCCGACATCTTCGCAGCCGGCATCGTGATGTGGGAGCTCATGACGAGCGAACGGCTCTTCAAGGGCGAGGCCGACGCCGACACCTTGTTTCGCATCGTCGCGGCAGAAGTTCCGAACATGCGCGCCATTCAGCCGATGGTGCATCCGTCGGTCGAAGCCGTGTGCCTCCACGCACTGGCCCGCGACGCCCGCGACCGTTTTCAAACCGCGCAAGATTTCGCGGAGGCGCTCGAACACGCGGCTCGCTCAACGGGCCAGCTCGCGAGCGTTCGTGAGTCGAGCGCGTACGTCAATCAGCTGATCGGCCAGGATATTTCTCAGCAGCGCGAGAGCGTTCGCGAGTGGCTCGCGCAGAGCGACAGCAGGAGCGGGGTCGCCGGGCTCCCTCAGCATGCCAATCAGTCGGGTGCCTATGTTCCGCGCCCGCCGGCGGCGAGCCAGCCCGTGGTCAGCCCAGCGGCTCCTCGACCTGCGTCGGCGCGCTCGGTGGCGCCCCCGCCCATCCCCCCGCGCCCGCTTGCGCCAAGCGAAGGGTCCTCCTCGCGCGAACGGCAGATCGCAGCGATGCGGCCGCCCCAGCCGTCGCTCCCGGCCTACGCTCCTCCGCCTGCTCCGCCTGCTCCTGCTCAGGCCGCGCCCGAGCTCACCTCGCTCGGCGACGACGACGAAGACATGGCAACCCGCGTCGACGCGCCGCTCCACGACGACGACGGCGCCGACGCCGACGAGGAGGCCACGCGTGCGGGGTTGAAAGCGCCCGACTTGGCGCCCGCTCCGCGTGTCGTGCCCGCTGCGGGGGTTCGGGCGTTCAACAGCACGATGCCGCTGCAAGCTGCGCCGCTGGCGCGTCCCCCAGCGCCGAGCGCGCCCCTGCTCAATCTCGCGGGAGCAGGTCAGGCGGCGCAGTCGCCACCGGCCAATCTTGGTTCGCCGCAGTTTGGCGGCGTGCCTTCGTTCGGCGGCGTGCCTTCGTTCGGCGGCGTGCCTTCGTTCGGCGGAGCTTCACCTTCGCAGCCGCTCGTTTTCCCGCCGCCGGTGGCTGCCGCACTGCCGCAGCCGTCGCCGATGGCGCCGCCGGAAGCAACCGCAAAGCGCAAGCTGCCGCTGTGGACGTTGGCGATTCCGGCCGCCATCATCGCTGTCGCGGCGTTGATGTTGGCGGTGCGCTTCGTGAGCCAGTCGGCCAACGGGCGCCCGGTCGCGCCTCCCCCTAGCGCCAAGGCCTCGGCTGCAGCTTCGGCGCCGACGCCGCCCGTTAGCGCAACGGCGACGGTTCAGACGCTGCCTCCCCCGAGCGCCGCCGTGAGCGTATCTCCGCCTCCGCCGGCGCCCCCCGCGGTGACCGCGGTGCCATCTGCTCCCGCCACGGCAAAGTTGCCTCCGCCGCCGGTGCCTGCACCACACGTGGTCAAACCGGTGGCCACCGCCACCGCCACCGCCACCGCCACCGCGACCGCCACCGCTGCTCCGCGACCTGCACCCGTGCCGCTGCCGAAGCCGGCGCCGAAGAAGCCGCCTGTCGACAATTCCGAGTTTGGCGGACGCAAGTGAGCTCACGGCGCTCAGCGTTCGCAGCTGCTCTTATCGTTTTCGGAATCGCGCTGTGGCGCACGCCCGACGCGCGGGCCGACGGCAGCAAAGAGGCCGAGAAGCTCTTCGATCAGGGAACCGCGCTCCTGAAGGACGGCCGCTTTCCTGAGGCCTGCGCGAAGCTGGAAGCGAGCAATCGCATCGAGCCTGGCGTCGGTGTGCAGCTGTGGCTGGCCAACTGCTACGAGCGCGCGGGCAAGACGGCGAGCGCGTTCAAGCAGTATGTCGCCGCGGCGCAGCTTGCCGCAGCGACCAAGGACGGGCGCGACAAGGTCGCACACAAACACGCCGCGGATCTCGAGCCGCAGCTTTCGAAGCTCGTCATCGCGGTGCCGTCGTCGCGGCGCGTTCCGGGTATCGAGGTGAAGCGCGATGGCGAGCCCGTGAAAAATTTCGGCGAAGCCGTCATCGTCGATCCGGGCACCTATGCGGTGACGGCCACGGCGCCCGGCTATCTGCCGTGGGAGATGAAGGTCGACGTCGGATCGAACGGAGCCGTCTCGAACATGACCGTGGGGCCACTTGAGACTGACGTTGCCGGGGTGCCCGTTGCGGCATCAAGCGTTGGGCGCGGCGTTCCTTTCTGGACTCCCATGCGCGTCGCCGGCGCCTTCACGGGCGGCGTTGGGCTTGTCGGCATTGGCGTAGGCACCGGGTTCGGTCTCATCGCTCAGAGCAGCCTCGACGACTCCAACGGGAACAACCACTGCGACTCCAGGAACACGTGCGACGCGATGGGCCTCCAGCTTCGGAGTGACGCGCAGTCTGCCGCGCTCTTTTCGACGGTTGCCTTTGTTGCGGGCGGCGCCCTCGTCGCGGGAGGCGCGGCCATGTTCTTCTTGTCGCCGCGAACGAAATCCGACAGCGCCGCCTACGTTCTTCCAGCGGTCGGCCCTGGGTTTTCGGGACTCTCCGCCGTCGGCCGATTTTAGCGGCGGCTAGCGTCTGAGCGCGCGAGCGATCCACGTCGCAAGATCGCTGACCACGAACTGTCCGCGGGCTGCGCGCCGCAGCGACACGAGGCTCGAGGCGCAGGCGGTCACAAGCTCGCCGCCGCCCGCCGCGTCATGTTCGGCGACTCGCGCGACCGCGATCGCCTGCGATACAGCGGGCATCGTGACGGGAAGCAGTCCGCCTCCGCCTGAGCAGCCGCCGCGCACCGTAACCTCCGCGGGCGGACGTCCGGTGATCGTTGTCAGCACCGCGCGCGCTTCTGCGCCGCGTCCGAGGATGCGCCCCAATGAGCATGGCTCGTGGTAGCGGACGTCTGTGCGAGCGTCGCTCGCCACAAGTGCGCCGAGCTGCGCGGCAGCCTCGTCGACCAGGAGAGACACGCGCGGGGCGAGGCGCACGCCGGCCTCGCGGTAGTCCGTCGCGAACGTGACCGCGCAGCCTGGATCGGCCACCACGAGGCGATCGAAGCC
Source organism: Myxococcales bacterium (assembly GCA_947473045.1). Classification (GTDB taxonomy): domain Bacteria; phylum Myxococcota_A; class Polyangia; order Polyangiales; family Polyangiaceae; genus JANYHY01. Next base: position 23,202 of record CANJCO010000022.1, read on the forward strand.
TCGCGTGCGAGCCGCGAACTGCGCGGCGTGGGAGTCGAAGCGCGCGCGTGCCCCGGCCATTTTCAGGGGCTTTCCGCAGCACATGTCGATGACTTCGACTTGGCCAACGAGCTGCCGGACGGCGGCCACGGCGTCGCGCGCGACGTCGGAGGCCCGGAGCGAATAGGTGCATCCTACAAGTAAAGCGATGGCGCTTCGTCCGGCCGATATGTGCTTCGCGACCGCGCTCCGGGTGGCCGTTGCGTGGGCTTCCCAATCGTGAACCATGCGCTGAGCCGCCTCGGGCGCGAGATCGCGCGACGAGAAGGCTTCGCGCGCGCTCGTGAGGGAGGACGCCACATCGTTGCGGTGGTCGCAGGCGTTCGTGCACGCGCCGCAGCCCGTGCACGCCCACGCAGGCCGGGCAAACGAGGCTTCGAGCGGAACGTCGCCCTGCGCAGCGAGGTAAGCGGTCGTCATCTTGCCCCACGGCGTGAGCGTCTCGCGCGGTTCCGCGTTCGACACGGGGCAGGCCGACCGACAAAGCTTGGGGCAGTAAGCGCAGGTCTCGAGCTCCGTGCGACGTGCTTCGAGCATCGGCAGCGAAACCATGGGGCGGCGATCCGGCCGCGTGGTCATCCGATGAGCCTCGCGTGCAGGGTCCGCATCGCGGCGGCATCGAACCCGCGGGCCTCGGCCACGCGAATGAGCTCTGCCCCGAGCCACCGCGCGGTACCGCGCCGGGCGCGCGCGAACTGCGCATCGGCGTAGTCGATGGTCTCCGGCGAGACGCGCTCTGCGAGTCCGAGCCCGAGCTTGAGCATGCGTGGTCCGACGAATTTGGTGAGCAGCGACACCCATCCTGGCGGGTGTCCGAGCTCGGCCGCGAGCCGCTGGGCTTCGCCGGTGGCGTCGGTCGCCTCGCCGAGGAGCATGGGGTTCGCGAGCGCCGCGTGCGTCGAGCCCGATGCTGCCAGCGCCATGACAAGGGGCAGAAAAGTCGCGGTCACCGCTTGATTCGCCGCGGACACTTCGCGCTGCAGTCGCGTGTGCACGCCGCTCGCGTCCAGCAACTTCGCCAGCTCGCCGAGACCGGCATCAGCGTCAATCACGGTCGGCGCGGACCGGGGGAGCCAGTACCGCACGACACCGTCGCTTCTCACGTAGCCCGTCACTCCAGGGAGTGCCGCCACGGCGCGCGCGCCCAGCCGCTCCCGTATCCGATGCCAGCTCTCGGGCAACAGCGGCATCATGAAAACGATCGGAGCGCGCAGCTCGTCGAGGCCCGCGAGCAGGTCGTCGGAGACCGCTTCGGCGGGAACGCACGCGAGCGCCGCGTCACTTCCCGCGGCGAAGCCCGCGTGGGCGTGCACGGCGTCTGCGAGGATGCGACCGCTCCCGTCGGCGCGTTCGACGCCATTCGCGGCACGTGGAGCGTGACGCGATAGAACCGACACGTCAGCGCCCACGCTGCTCAAGTGCGCGGCGAACACGCGTCCGGTCGCTCCTGCGCCGACGACGGTGATCTTCACGCGCGCTTACCGGCCGTTTTCAGCGGTAGGTGAACCGAAGGTCGTGGTCACAAATGCGATAGACGTCGCCTTCGGCGATTTGCTTTCGGGCGATCCGCTGGCCATTGTACTCGACGCCGTTGGTTGAGCCCATGTCGACCATGAAGTACACGCCGTTCTGAAACTCGACCATCGCGTGTTGACGCGACACGTTCGGGTCCTTCAGCGTGAGGTCGCTCGACTGCTTTCCGCGGCCGATCACGAAGCGCTCCTTGGTCACGGGAACCTTGTCACCCTGATAGAACACAGAGAGCATCGCGCTGGCGGGCTGCGGCTGCGGCGCGTAGGCGGGGGGTGGCTGGGGCATGCCACGCGGAATGGGAGGCGGAGCGCTGCGCTGGGCCGGCGGCGGAGGGGCGGGCGGCGGACGCGAGGGCATCTGCGCTGGGCGACTCGGCAGGCCGACGCCGGAGGGCGGCTGCGGCAGCGACATCGTACGCTGCGGCGGCGCGGGCAAGGCGCTGGGAGGGCGCGGCGGCGGGGCGGGAAGCGCGCTGCTGGCGCGCGACGGCGGAGCGGGGAGGGGGCCCGGCCCGCGCATCGGGGGCGGCGCAGGCGCAGCAGGAGTCGGGATCGCCGTCGACGCCGGCATCGGCTCGCGGCCGCCCTGCTGCCCGCCCGGGAACGGCGTCCTCGCGGAGCCTGCGCCGTACGAGCGCTGCCGCGCGTACTGCTTCATCGACTCGTTGATGAGGTATCCGACGCTGCACTCGAGCTCGCGAGCCATTTGCTCGAACGTCTCCCACAGGACGTCCCGGCACTCGAATGAGCGCGTGCTCTTCTTGTTCGGATCAGGCGATGTCAAACCGGCCTCCTTAGGAACTCCCGGCGCTTGACCGGGAGCACACGCTCGATCTGGGAAGATAACACTTTTGTCGATTTCATCGGGGATTCAGTCGCGCTGGCGGGACCGGCGCGAGGCGGTCAGTTCGTCATCGAAGGGGCGACGCAGTACTTCGCGAAATCGCCCACGGTCTTTACTTCTTTGTCCTCGGTCTCCTGGGAGCCGGGCGCTTTCGGAATGCCACACGTCCAACCGCATGTGTCTTCGGGCGCGCACTTCGGCACCGGCGTGAGGTCGCCCTCATGCGCCTTGACCGTCGCGACGTCGGCTTTCTTGCCGTTGTAGTAGTAACCCAGCGCGACCAGCCTGGGGCCGACCTCGCTCGATGCGAGGAACGGCGCGACCGCGTCTTTTGCGGCCGGCTCGCCCTTCGGCGCGTCCATCTTCTGAATCAGTCCGCCGAAGTTGATCGGCTCGCTCATGCCCATCTTCGCGCCCGAGCCCGGGGGCAGGTGCTTCATGAACTCCGGGATACCCTTGGTGGTCATGGTCTTGAGCACCAGGGTTCCGGCCACCCAACGGATCTTCCAGTTCTTCGGGTTCTCGAACAGCGTGTAGAGCTTCGGAACAACCTGCTCTTTGGGCAGTTCGCCGAGCCGATCGAACGCCAGTTGGCGGATGGAGTCGGGCGTTGCGTCGTCTTTTGCGACAGCGAAAATCTTGTCGATGTCGCTCGCGTTGTTCTTGTCGATGCGTCCCTCGAGGGCGGCGATCGAGGCCTTGCGGCGATCTTCGGAGTTCTTCGGGTTGGCGACGTAGGCGGTGCAGAACTCGATGACGGGCCTGCCTCCCAGCCGCTTCATCGCAGCGAAAATCTTGGTGAGCTCCTGGTCCTGAAACGCGGCGATTTGCTTGCTCAGCTGCTCGGGAGTGACGTTGTTGCCGGCCTTTTTGTTGGCCTCGATCACGAGCGGTTTCTGCCTGTCGACCCACGACTGCGCGTCGATTTGCTTCGCGAGCGCGACGAGCTGGGCTGAGCCCCTGGTCTTGGTGTCGGCGTCGCCGAGATCGGCGATGAGCGTGGCGATGCGATCGACCCTGCTCGACTGCTCGTTAATGAGCTGCGGCAGCCCCTTTACCGCGGGCGCGCCCAGAAAGCGCATCATCTGCTCGACGCCGTACGCCTGCGCGTTGTTCTCGATGCGCTCCTCAAACGACGTTTGCGACCACTGAACCAGGGCGGCCTGCACGTCCGCCTTGCTCTTGTCGTCCTTGATGAGGGGCGGCTCGTGCGACAGCATCGCGAACGCCGCGTCTTTCGAAGAAACCGAAGGGTCGACCGGAATCGTGCCGTCGGCATTTTTCGGCGGCGGCGGCGCGCTGATCTCTTTGACGAGCTCGGGCATCATGCCGACGACGATTTTCGTCAGCGAAGCCTCGTCGAGCGCGGCGAGCGCGGCGACGAGGTTGTCGAGGCCGATGCGCTTGCCCGCGCGCGGCTTCATGTGAATGAGCGACAGCGCCGCGTCGGTACGCAGTTGGGTCGAATACTTGTCGTGGGTCATGACCGCCACGAGCTTTTCGGGGCCGCGCTCGGTGGTTTCCCACCGGCGGACGTCAGCTTCGCTTACCGCGCAGCCGCTGGAGGACCCGAAAGCTGCTCCGGCGACCAGCGTGAACGCCGCCGCGCGCAGTGCTCTCAACCGCATCTTCTCGCCCATGCCTGTCGCCCTCTTTGCGTGCCGAAAACTACTGGTAGTCTGCTGTCGTCGCCGCGCTGCCAACTCAAGCGCTGCGCCGCCTTGAGTCGCCGCGCTGGACCTCAGAGCCGCGACCCGGAGGGCGATGCTACGCCGCTCTTCGCGCAATCCCAAGCGTGTTGTCGGGGCATTTTTTCGATGCGCGAACTTGGCCCCGTTCAAGGGAGCCTGATAGGTCTTCAATGTAGGATAAAGTAGGTATGGCAATCCCGCTCTTCGCACCACGCCGCGCTACGCTCGAGCCCAGGCCCGCCAACGCGCGCGGTCCTGCCATCGTCGGAGCCCGGGCTGCTGTACACGCTCGCGGAAGGGAGGTGGCCGCGCTGGGGCTGTGGTCGCTGGCGCTCTTCGCCACGCTGGCGCTCCTTTCGTACCGTACCGACGTGCACGGAGCCGCGATCGGCGGCAACTGGGTCGGGCCCGTCGGCGCGGCGCTCGCGCAGGCGATCGTGTCGACGCTCGGCGTCGTGGGCTGGTGCATCCCGGTCGAGGCCGCGTTGCTCGGCGTGCCGTTCGTGCGGGGCAAAGACAGCCTGATCACCCCGCAGCGCGTGGCCGGCGATCTGCTGATTGCGCTCATTGCTACGGCGCTCGTTCAAGTCGCCTGGCCCGGGGCGACGGCGTTCGGCGCGAGCGCTGCGAGCGGCGCCGTTGGAGAGCTGTTCGGCGAGCTGATGCGCTCGCTGTTTTCGACCATTGGCTCGTTCCTCGTCGGCTTTTCGCTGCTCGGGCTGATCTTGATCGCGCGGGCTACGTTTTCGTTCATCGCGCTCATGCACGCAGTTGGCCGACTGAGCCAGCGCAGCGCTGAGGGAACGGCCAAAGGGGCCAGGACCGCGTTCGACGCGTGGAAGACGGCGCGCACGATCGAGCACGACAAGCGGGAGCTCGAGCGCGTTCAGAGTCTGCCTCCGATTGTTCGCGCCGACGACATGGCGTCGATCGCGCTCGCGTGCGGCGACGACGAGGGCGCGCGCACTTCGGACAACCCGGAGCCGGCGCTGCTGACCGCGCCCGACACGATCGACATCGACGAGGCCTGTACCGCAGCGCTCACCCGCGAAGCTCCGGAAGAGAAGCCGCTGAAGCGCCGCCGTCCGAAGCGGGCGACCGTTGACGCCGATCTCGCGCCGCCGCCGCCGCCGGAGTCCGAGCAGGACGCGGAGCCCGAGCCCGACGCCACGGAGGCAGACCTCGCCCCTGAAGCGGAGGAGTCTGCGCCCGAGCCAAAGGCCAAGCGCGTCCGCCCCGCCAAAGAGAAGTTGCCGGTCGTGGAAATCGTCGATACGAGCGCGGCGCTCGAGAAGGAGCTCCCGGTCGCGCGTCCCACCCGCATGCGCAGCGGTTTCGTGCTCCCGAGCCTCGACTTCCTCGTGCCCGCCGGCCCCGAAGCCACGGTCGCGATCGATGAAGAGCTGCTGCGAAAAAACGCCGAATTGCTGGTAAAGACGCTCGCCGACTACGGCGTGACCGGCAAGGTCGAGGCCGTGCTGCCCGGGCCGACGGTCACCACGTACGAGGTGTCCACTGCGTCGGGTACGAAGGTGAGCAAGGTCGCGGGACTCGCCGACGATCTCGCGCTCGCCATGGCTCGAAAGGTGCGCATCGTCGCGCCAATCCCGGGCAAAAACCGCATCGGTTTCGAGCTCCCGAACGAAAAGCGAATCCCGGTCAATCTGCGCGACCTGGTCGAAGACGGCCGATTTCAAGCGCTCACCGTGCCGCTGCCGGTGGTGCTCGGGCGCGATATTCAGGGACACCCCGTCTACGCCGACCTCGCCGCGATGCCGCACGTCATCGTCGCGGGAGCGACCGGCGCGGGCAAGAGCGTTGGCCTGAACGTGATGCTCACGTCGCTGCTCTACCGCCGCTCGCCTCAAGAGCTGCGCTTGCTGATGATCGATCCAAAGGTGGTCGAGCTTGCGCCGTTCGACCGCATTCCGCACATGCTGCTGCCGGTTGTCACCGATATGAAGCAGGCCGCCACCGCGCTCAAGTGGGCCGTCGATGAAATGGAGCGCCGCTACCAGTTGTTCGCCGACGCTGGCACCAAAAACGTTGGCACCTACAACAACTGGGTCGAACGCGTCTGCCGCGGCGAAGTAAAAAATCCGTTTCCGAAGCGCGTGATCGGCAAGGACCACAACGGCTTTTCGGATGACGTCAAGCCGGGCGAGGGAGAAGAGGGGGAGGCGCCGCTTCCCGAGAAAATGCCCTTCATCGTCATTGTGGTCGACGAGTTTGCCGACCTGATGATGCAGCAGGGCAAAGAGGTCGAGACCGCCGTGGCACGCCTGGCGCAGAAGGCCAGAGCCGCCGGCATGCATGTCATCCTCGCGACGCAGAGGCCGAGCGTCGACGTGATCACCGGCATGATCAAGGCGAATTTCCCGACCCGAATTGCGTTCCGAGTCGCGCAGAAAGTCGACAGCCGCACCATCCTCGACGAGCAGGGCGCCGAGCACCTTCTCGGGCGCGGAGACATGCTCATCAAGCTTAACGGCACCAACGACACCAAGCGTGTGCAGTGCCCGATGGTGAGCGAGGAAGAAGTGCAGGCCGTGACTGACCACCTGCGCGCTCAGGGCGAGCCCGTTTACGACGAAAACATCCTGAAGCCGCGCGACGAAGATGGCGGGGATGACGACGACGCCGAGATGGACAAAGACTCCATGTACGACGAGGCCGTTCGTATCGTCGCCGAGACGCGCCGCTGCTCGACCTCGTGGCTGCAGCGAAAGCTTGGGCTCGGCTACAATCGCGCCGCGCGCATCGTCGAGATGATGGAGCGCCAGGGCGTGGTCGGGCCTGCAAACGGGTCGAAGGACCGAGAGGTGCTCGTCAGCACTTTTTGAGCGCAGATCCGGCGCCTGTGGAAAAAGTGTGGCGAGGCCACGCAACCTGAGCGCAACTTGGCCGTTCTCGGGACTCGACGACGAATGAAAAGGGGGTACTATGCCGAATTCGATGTGCGAGGCATCGTGATGACCGTTCGTTCGCGCAGATCAGTCGCCGCAGTGGCGAGCGATACCAACCCGCCGAAGTCGAGCGTACGTCGCTCGCCGTCGGCGTCGGGGCCGCTCGAGCTCGAGCCAAACGTTTGTGACCGCGTGCGCCTGATCGGCGAGCTGTCCCGACTGATTCACGACTGTGAAGTCCCTGAGGCCATGCGCTCTGCATCGCTCGAGCTGATCGGCTACCTCGCCCGGCGCTTCCCCGGTGAGGCCGCGCATCATGTCGGCGTGCCGACGCTGCCCAGCTGCGGGGAGTCCGCCCCGGCGCGTCGTCGTCGCAGCTGAGCGGGTCGCGCCGGTGGTGACCTCTCGGCGCGGCTGGCAACACGCACGGTTCGCTCCCCTCGCGGCGCTCGCGGCCCTGGCGGCCGCCGTTGCCTTTCGGAGCCCGCGCCACACCGACAAGCCGGATGCGCAGCCCCCAGCGGCGGTCATCGGAGGCGCCCCCCGCGCTGCGGCCGCGGGCTCCATTGCGTCGTCGGGGGGCTCCGACCTCGCGGCGGGTGAGGGCGCGGCCCGCATGTTTCACGGAGACTCCGCACACGTTCACCGCGCGCGTGCTCGCGGCCCCGTCGCGGCAACGCTCGCCTGGTCGCGGAGCGTGGGCGGTCCGGTCGCTGCGCAAGTCGTCGCCTCGCCCGATGAGCAGACGCTCTACGTCGCGTCGCTCGCGGGTGAACTGCTGGCGCTCGCTCGCAACGGTGACGTTCGCTGGCGGGTCGCCCTGGGCGATCGCGCCTACGGAACGCCGCTCGTCGGGGGGGATGGCACCGTGTTCGTTGGGAGCGACGCGAAGCGGCTGTTCGCGATTTCGCCCGCGGGCGCCGTGAAGTGGCGGCTCGAGGTCGACGGCGAGTGCGACACGAGCCCCACCTTCGACGCCGCCGGGCGCGTTGTGTTCGCGGCTGGCCGAAGCGTCTACGCAGTCGACGTCTCAGGTCGCGTCGCGTGGCGGTACCGAGCGGGCGGAAAGGTGTTCTCATCGCCCGCTATTTTGCCCTCGGGTGCGGCGGTGTTCGGCGCGCAGGATGGCCGCGTTTGCGCGATCGACTCCGCGGGAAAACCTGTATTTTGCACCGAGTTGGGCGCGGACGTCGACGCCTCGCCCGTGGTGGCTTCCGACGCGATTTATGTCGGAACCGACCGCGGCGACGTGGTGCGCCTCGACCCCGCCGGCGCCGTGGCGTGGCGCACGGCTGTAGGAGGTTTCGTGCGCGGAGGCTTGTCGCTCGCCCGCAGCGGCGACGTGCTTGCGGGCGTCTACGGTCCGGCTCCGCGGGTCGTGCGCGTCTCCCCCGCTGGCCTCGTCGTCGGATCGTTTTCCGTGAGCGGGACCGGCGCCCCGGAGTTCGGCGTTCACGGCGCTCCGCTCGAGGACGCCGCGCACACCCTTTATTTCGGAGCGCAGGACGATACGCTCTACGCGGTAGGTGCAGGGGGAGCACTGCTCTTTCGCTTTGCCACGGGAGGCGACATCGACGCTCCCGCAACCTTGCTCTCCGACGGCTCGCTCGTGTTCGCGTCCGAAGACGGAAGCGTGTACAATCTCGCCATTCGATGATCGACGTGCCCGGACCTCGTCCTTCCGACTCGGAAGAAATTGCCGCCGCGCTTCGGGCTGCGCGAACGCTGTGGGCGTGCGATGAGCGGGCCGCTGCGATCGGTTGGGTTCGTCGCGCATCGAAGGCTGCGACCGACGCGAGCGACGCCGACCGTGCGCTTGAGCTCGAGGCGATCGCCGATGATCTCGCGCGCGCTCTGGCCGAGTGGTTGCAAAACGCCCCCGCCGACGATCCGTCGGGCGCGAGCCTCGATGAATCGAGCGCGTCGCTGATCAGCATCGACATCGAAGCATTGATTGAACACTCCGCTGCCGGCATCGACGCCGGTTCGTTCGACGACGTTCCGACCGCTGTGCGGTCGGGCGGAGCCGCAAAGCCGCTGCGACGCGCGGCAGGCGCGAGGGCGCCGCTCGTCGTTCGGCGCGAGCCGGTCCGTGTTGTCGACAAGGAAATCGTCGACCCGCACGGCGTCGATCCCGAAGATGAGACCGTCACGCTGGTTCGCGCCCGAGGCGCAGGGGCCGCGAGCGGGCTCGTGGTCGCCGATCTCGATGGCATCGAAGCGCTCGCCGACTTGCCTGACGACGCCCGTGAACGGCTCGCGCGCGAAGCAACAGTGACGCTGCTGTCGCCGGGAGAGCAGGCGCCCGCGTTTTCGCTGGCGGTCGTGCTACGCGGCGAAGTCGAGCTGCTGGGAGCCGAGTGCAACGTGCCGGCGGATCGCGTTGGCGCCGGTCAGGTCGTCAAGGTGGCGGGATCGCTGGCCGAGGTCGTGGGGCTCCGATTGGTCGCCACCGCTGAGTCCGCGCGCGTAGCGACCTGGGCAAGCGCCGCAGTCGACCCGGTCCTTGCGTCGTGCCCGTGGGTCGACGATGAGCTTCGCGCTCACGCTGACCGAAACGCGTCGCTCATCGCCTTGACGCTCGGGCCGCTGGGGGCGGGCCTCGAGCCGGAGGTCAGGGCGGAGCTCGTCGTGCATCTCGGCGTGCGTTTGCTCGTCGCTGGGGAGGCCGTCTTCGAGCGCGCTGCGCCAGTCACCCAGCTCGTGATTGTGGGGCAGGGCGTCATCGAGCTTCTTGACGCTGACGGCGTCGTCGCGACGAGCGCTCGCGCGGGCGCGCTCGTCTTCTCCCCTGAGCTCATGTCGGCCGACGATGCGCCGGCGACGGCGCGTGCAGGCGCCGGCGGTGCGCTCGTGCTCGTCGGCGACCGCGCTGAAATCCGCGGCCTGGTCATCCGCCATCCGTCGCTCGGCACGCTGCTCGTCTAGCAGGCCGTTGAAGCCGCGGCCTGCTAGCCGTTCATCTCGGGGAGGCATGCACCTCCCCGCCCCGAAGAACGCGGTTTCTCGCGGGTCCCCACCCCACGCGATTGGCTTCGCCAATCCCTGGCAGGGTGTTTTTCGACCGCCCTGCTGGCGGGTGCCGAAAAGCACGCCGCGCGGCGATGCGGACCGCAGGCCATGTCGCCGCGGTCCGTGACCCACGAGCAGGTACCCCCGCACGTCAGGGGGCGGCGGTCTCCGCCGGCGCGGTCTTTTCGACCTCGTCGGGTCGTACCTCCCAGCGCAGCTCTTCGTTGCCCTGCGGCCCTGCAAAGCGCAGCCCAAACCAGCGGGATTGCGCTGCGATCGTCGGGCGGCCGTCCGCGCTCGTCGCGGGGAACGCCACGCGAAACGCCTGGCGCCACACGGTCGTGTAGGGAAAATATCGCGTCTCGAGCGGGCCGGGCTTGATGCGCGCGAGCTGCGTCGGGGCGGTTTCGTTACCCTTGTCGTCGATAAGACGCACCACCCAGGAGCTTTCCGGCTTGGTTAGGTCGCTCCATCGCCATTTCGTTCCGTAGAGCGCGACGTAAAATTCATGCACGTTTTCGCTCTCGGCCAGCGTTCGGCTGAGCAACTCGCGGCGCTGGGTCGTCGTGAGCCGGTAGTCATGCGCGTAGCGAACGACGTAGGCCCAGCGAAAGTCCCACGATTCGTAAGTCGCGGTGACGTTGAGGAGCTGGTCGAGCTCGGCCGCCTGCACGAGCCCCTGCTCGCGCGTCCACCGCTGAAGCACTTGCGGATAGTCGTCGGCTACGTACTCGCGGGCGCCCCTCGCGATCGAGACCGTCGCAGGAGCGCACGCGGAAGCCGCGAGCAGAATCAGCAACAGCGAGGGCAGGCGCACCGCGGCACTGTGCCACATCGCTCTGCGCCGGCGTAGCGCGCCGCTTGCGGTCAAGGAACCTCGACCACCTCGAAGATGCGGCGCACCACCTGCTCCGCGGTCACTTCTTCGGCGTCGGCTTCGTAGGTGAGCACGAGCCGATGGCGAAGCACGTCGGGGCCGATGGCCTTCACGTCTTCGGGCGTCACGTAGCCGCGGTGCCTCAAAAACGCGTGCGCCCGCGCCGCGAGATTGAGCGCGATCGAGGCGCGCGGCGAGGCGCCGTAGTCGATCAGCGGCGCCAAATCTTTCAGATTGTAACGCGTTGGCTCGCGCGTCGCGAAGACGACATCGACGATGTAGTCCTTCACCTTGTCGTCGACGTAAATCTGGCTGATCGTCCCCTTGGCGCGCTCGAGCTCTTCGGGAGTGACGACGTGCTCCGCCCGCTGCGGCTCCATCGCGGTCATGCGATCCATGATCTTGCGCTCTTCTTCGCGCGTCGGATACCCGACCTTGATCATGAGCATGAAGCGGTCGATCTGCGCTTCGGGCAGCGGATACGTGCCCTCCTGTTCGATCGGGTTCTGCGTCGCCATCACGATGAACGGGCGGGGCAGGGGGTAGCTGCGATCGCCGATGGTGACCTGACGCTCGGCCATGGCTTCGAGCAGCGCGCTCTGCACCTTTGCGGGGGCGCGGTTGATCTCGTCTGCCAGCACGAGGTTCGCGAACACCGGGCCGAGCTTGCTCGAAAACTCGCCCTTCTGCTGGTTGTAGATAACGGTTCCGATGACGTCGGCGGGGAGCAGATCAGGCGTGAACTGAATGCGCGCGAACTTCGCGCTGATCGCGTCGCAGAGGGTGCGGACGGTCAAGGTCTTCGCGAGCCCGGGCACGCCTTCGACCAGCACGTGGCCGCCGGTGAGCAGGCCGATCAGGATTCGCTCGACCATGTACGTCTGGCCGACGATGACCTTGCCCACTTCGTTCATGATTTTGTCGACGAAGGCGCTTTCCTTCGCGACGAGCTCGTTCAATGCGCGAACGTCATACATGGTGCACGAGCGCTTAGCACGGCCTTGCCCTGCGCCGTAACTACCCGATTGAGCGCGGGGGCCAGCAGCCCGCGGCCCGGGCGATGCGCTCGTACGCCGCGACCTCCAGCGGCCGCAGTCGCGTGATCCGATGCACTCCCGATGGTGGCCCCGAGTCGTCGTCGGAGTCGTCGCCGTCTTCGCGCGGCGCGCGGCGCGCCAGGCCGCTCGCGGAAAGCCTTCCACGCCGCAGCGCGCTGCCGAGCGCGAGAGCGTCTGCCGCGGTCTGAATGCGCGCGGCCCAGCCGGCCCCGTTGGCGAGCGCCGGCGGTCCGCCGAGCTCACCGTAGATATGCACGCTGCCGTACGCGAGCGCGACGCCTCGCGGTGCGTCGTACATCACGAGCGCGCCGCTTCGGGCGTGGGTTAAGAAGGTCTCGAGCAAGTCATCGACGCCGAGGACGTTGTCGGCGATCGCCACGAACGCCGATCGCGGCGGCACGCCGGCGCGGGTCGCGAGCGCGCGTGGGCCGATCGCCTCGCTTGTTGGCACCGTGACAACAGGCGCGGACGTCTTCGTTCGCAGCGCTCGCACCTGCGCGTGTTCGGAAGGCGAAACCTCGACAACCACGGCCGATGCACCCGAAGCGCGGAGCCAGTCGATCTGGCGTGCGAGCAGCGTCTTTCCGTCGATGTCGAGGGCGCCGATGCCGCGGCCGGCGCTGTCCGCGTGGTCGCGGCGACTGTGGATGACTGCGAACATCTTCGGTCTTTACGAACGGCCCGAGGAGCGCGACCTCAAGTCGGTTGTGATATTTCGCGAGACATGTCGCCTGCACTCCGTCACGTTCGCGTGCTCGATCTCAGCCGCCTGCTCCCCGGGCCGTTCGCCACCCTCGTGCTCGCTGACCTCGGAGCGCGGGTCGACAAAGTGGAAGACGTTGGCGGCGGCGACTACTTGCGCCACATGCCGCCGCTCGTCGACGGAACCAGCGCTTTTTTTCTCTCGCTCAACCGAAACAAGCGATCGATCTGCCTCGATCTCAAGCAGCCCGAGGGCAAGGCGGCGCTGGCCGCGCTGCTGCCCTTCTACGACGTGGTGATCGACCAGTTTCGGCCGGGCGTGATGGATCGACTTGGGCTGTCGCACGCGCAGATGCTCGCCATCCATCCCGCGCTCATCGTTTGTGCGCTCACGGGCTACGGTCAGGGTGGGCCGCTCGCGAGTCGGGCGGGCCACGACTTGAACTATCTCGCGCGCTCGGGTGTTCTCGGCACGCAAGGTCCGGCCGGATCAGCGCCGCAGCCTCCGGGGTTTCAGTTGGCCGACGTGAGCGGAGGGCTCTACGCGGTCATCGCGATTCAGGCCGCGCTCGCGGAGCGGGAGCGGACCAAACGTGGCGCGATTGTCGACATCTCGATGGTCGAGTCGTCGATGGGCTTCGCCCTGCTGCAGCTGGCGCCGGCGCTCTTCGGGGTCGGGGTTGCGCGCGGCGATGAGCCCCTGAGCGGGGGTCTCGCTGCGTATGGCGTCTACGCGACGCGAGACGGAAAATTCGTCGCGCTGGGAGCGCTCGAGCCCAAATTCTGGATGGCGTTCGCGCTGGGCGCGGGGCTCGAGGCGGACATGAGCGGCATCGTTCCTGGCCCGCATCAGCCTGCGCTCAAGGCCCGCCTGGCGGACATTTTTGCCGGCCGTACGCGCGACGAGTGGGCGGCGTTCGGTCGCGAGCGCGATTGCTGCCTCGAGCCGGTGCTCGAACCGCACGAGCTGCGCGCCGACCCCCACTTGACCGCTCGCGGCGCGTTCTTCGACATCGCCACAGCCCGCGGCCCGCTCCCGCAGTTCGCGCTGCCCGTCACCGACCGCGACGCCGCGCATTCGCCCCCGCCCGATCAGGGCGAGCACACCGATGCCATCCTGCGCGAAGCAGGCTTCGACGATGCGCGCATCGCGGCGCTTCGGGCGACGGGCGCGGTTCGGTAGCTCAGATCTTGCGGTACTCCTCGACGAACTCCCAGTCCGCGATGAGGCCTTTGCGCAGCATGAGCGAAAGAAGCGCCGCGAACATCGACTGCCATTTGGCGTCCTCGCCGAGAATCTCGCTCGCGTCTGCGCCGTGGGAGACTGCCCGCAACGCGCTGATCAAATCGCGCGCGGTCAGGCCCTCGCCGTGCGCGGGTGAGCTTCCCGCGCTCGACTTGCGCGACGGCAAATTAATCGTGGTGCCGTCGAGCAGGGTGAGCGCGACCATGGGGCGATTGCGCGCCTGTCCCGGGGCAGACGGCGGCGGCGGTTGTGGGTCGATCACTGGCGACTGGGCCGGGATGGAAGGCGGGGGGCGGGGCGACGGTTGTGACGGCGGCGAGCTCGACGGAGGCTCGGAGGCGAACGTCGGCAGCGGTGCCGGCGCGATGCGGGCAGCAGCGTTCGCGGACAGCGACGGCGGGGCGGGCGGCCGCGCCATGGGCTTCGGTGGTTGTGACGCCGACCCTGTTGCATAATACACGCGGATCGCGTTCTGAATGTCGCTGCGACACGCGATCATCGGGCGCGCCGGCATCTCGGCGAAGCGGCTCACCGAGCTGAGCGCAAGCTCGTGAGTTGGGTCGTCCATCGCGACATAGAGCGTGTCGCCCTTCTGCTTCGACTTTCGGATCATGACCGGAATCAGGCAGTATTCGTCGGCCAGCCGCCTCGGCACGAGGTCGAGCAGCTGACGTGAAAAATCGATGTGATACAGCGACACCCAGGGCACGCTGAGCTGCTGCGAGAGCGCTTGCGTCAGCACCGTCTCGTCGACGTAGCCCAGGTGCACGAGCACGTCCCCGAGCCGCTCGCCTGACCCCCTCGGATGAGCCAGCGCCGCCGCGAGCTGCTCCTCCGAAATGACGTTGGCCGTGACGAGCAGCTCCCCGATTCTTACGCGTGCCACAGTGTTACCGTAGCAACTTGCGGACGCTTTCGTGCGCCGAATGCAGTCGCGCAGTGTCCGCACCGCTCGCAGACGTACGTGATAGCCTGTCGTGGTCATGCGTCCGTGTCCCCAATGCGCTCAGTCGTGCGACGCCGCGCACCAGTTCTGCCCGGGGTGCGGTTTCCCGATCGGAAAGGTCGCGATCAACCCGGATGATCCGCTGCTCGGAACCACCCTTCCGGGAGGCTTCGTCATCCTCGAGCTGATCGGTGTTGGCGGCATGGGGCGCGTATACCGCGCGGAGCAGACGACGCTCGGCCGCACCGTCGCCGTAAAGATCGTGCACCCGCATCTCGTCGGTGAAGAGAACGCGGTCGCGCGTTTCATCACCGAAGCGCGCGCAGCGAGCCGTCTCAATCACCCGAACTCGGTCGCCGTGATCGACTTCGGCAAGACGGCCGACGGCCAGCTTTATCTGGTCATGGAGTACCTGCGCGGCAAAGACCTCGCGCGCGTTGCCTACGAAGATGGCCCCCTGCCGTTCAAGCGCATCGCCGACGTGCTCCGGCAGACGCTCGCGGCCCTCGGCGAGGCCCATCACCTCGGGATCATCCATCGTGATCTGAAACCCGAGAACGTCATCCTCGAGCCTGTGCGCGGCGGCGGTGACTTCGTGAAGGTCGTCGATTTCGGACTCGCGAAAATGCGCGAGGGGACGCAGCCTTCGATCACGAGCCCGGGCATTGTCTGCGGCACGCCTGAGTACATGAGCCCCGAGCAGGGTAGAGGCGATCCGCTCGACGCCCGAAGCGACGTCTACGCCGTGGGCGTCATCCTCTACCAGATGCTGGCAGGCAGGCTGCCGTTCGAGGCTGACTCGCCGACGCAGGTCGTGCTCATGCACCTGTCGAAGCCGCCGCCAGCGCTCGAGCTGGTGGCCCCCGAGCGACGTATCCCGTCCGCGTTGATCGACATCGCGATGAAGGCGCTCGCGAAGGATACGGACGACCGCTTCGCATCCGCCAACGACTTCGCCGATGCGCTCGGAGTGGTGATCGAGGGGCTCGATGCAGCGCGCAGGGCGCTCAGCAAGCCCAGCTTCGTCGCTTGCGAACGCTGTGCGACCGCCAACGCCTCGGGGCAGAAATTCTGTGGCGAATGCGGGGCAGCGCTGCCGTCGGTAGGCGTAGGCATCGTGACCGCGAGGACGACCGCTGCGGCGGGACCTGGCGCGTTGGCGGCCGTGTCGGCGCGGCCCAGCGATCCGCCGCCTTCGAACAAGGGCCCCTCGGTGGCCGTTCAGGTCGCGTTGCCGCTGCCGCTCGTCGGGCGCGATGACGATCTCGCGTGGCTCGAAGCGCGGCGAAGTGAAGTGACCCATTCGCTGATGTCGGCGCGCATCGTGGGCGACCACGGCATGGGCAAAACGCGGCTGCTCCGCGAGTTTCTGCAAGCCTGTAGCGACTCGGGTGATGTCGTAGTGACGTCCGGGCCCGATCCCGCGTCTGCCGAGGTTGGCTACTACGCGCTTCGAAAGGCGATTTCGGCGCTGGCGATACTGCCGCACGACGGCGGCGCGCTCTCGGACTGGGGCAACGCGAGCGGGGAGGCGAAGAGCGGTCTAGGCGCCGTGTTCGACAAGCTCGAGCCGCGCCAGGCTTCGCTCTCCCCCGACGAGCGGCGCTTTTCGGCCGCAGAGGCGCTTCGCTGGGCGATCATCCGCGCGAGCGCGCGATCGGACGGCAGGCGGGTCGTGCTGGCGGTCGATGACCTTTCCTTCATTGACGGGGCCAGCCGCAACGCGCTCCTCGATCTCGTGAGCGAGCCACCGCTCGTGGCTGTGCTCGTGGTCGTGGCGCACCTCCCGGGTTTCGATTCGCAGTGGCCGGAGGGGCACAACCACACGCGCGTGCTTGCAGGCCTGCCCGGCCCCGTCGTGACCAAGCTGCTGTCCACCGCGGGCGCCCCGGGGGGCTCGCTTTCGTCGGCGGGTCGCGGAATCGCGCCGCTGTACGTCGAGCAGCTCGTTCGACTCGTGCGCGAGCAGGGCGGTTCGCCGCCTTCGCGACTCGCGGACCTCATCGCTCAGCGCGTCGAACGCCTTCCCGCCGACGCGCGCCGCGTACTGCAGGCGATCGCCGTCGTTGGCGACGAGTCGACCCAGAACAGCCTCACGCCGATGCTGCCGTCGGGCACCAAGTTCGAAGGCGCCGTCACGACGCTCGAGCTTGCGGGCATGGTCGAGCGAAGCGAGCTCCTGCTGCGCACGTCCCATCCGCTGTTGCGAGAGGTGGTCCTCGCCACGATTCCAGCGTCGGTGCGCCGCGAGCTGCACGCCGCCGCGGCCCGCGTCGCCGAGACCGTGGGTGCGCCGCTCGAGGTTCACGCGCTGCACGAGCTCTACGCACAGAACGCGTTCGACGCGCTGCTGCTGCTCGAGCGCGTCGCCGCCCGCTGCGCTTCCCGCGGTGACGTCATGGGCAACACGCTCGCGCTGCGCCGCGGCCTCGAGCTGGCGCGCCGTGAGCTGTTTCGCGGCGAGCTCGACGACCCGATGCGCGCCGTGCTCATTTTCAGCCGAAAGCTGGGCGAGGCGCTCTCTGCGGCGGGCAACCTCACCGACGCCGACGGTGTGCTGCGCGAGGCGCTCGACGTGGCGGGCCCCAGCGGTCAGGACCGCGCTCGCGTCTTGGCCGCGCTCGCCCACGTGGCCCATGGCCGCGCGCGCCCGAACGACGCCCGCGCCTACCTCCGCGAAGCCGTCGAGCTGGCGACCCGCAGCGGCGCGCACGAGACGCTCGTACAACTTCAAGAGTTGAGCCGCGCCCTGACCGCTTAGGCTCGGTCATGGCCGGTGCGCGCGCGACGCGATCGGATTATGATGAAGCGCGTCATGACTGCTGGTGACCCGCAAGCCGTACCCGCTCCGCCGCCTTCCAAGTCGAAGGAGCTCGGGCTAAAAATCCGCGTCCGGCGCATCCATCGGCGCGACCTGAACCGCGTCTGGGAATTTCTCAAGCACGTCTTTCGCGACGTGAACCGCGACACGGTCGAGTATCAGCGACCTCGCTCGAAGAAGCGCTTCCTCGAGGTCTACGAGGAAGAAGGCGTCGAGCAGCTCTTGTTCGAAATCGAGAAGGGTGACATCGACGGCACCCCCAAGAAAGACTCGACCATTGTCGGCTACGCCGAGTGCGCGTTCGAGATCGTCGGCTCCGACAGCTGGATGAACCAGCGCTACTTTGACAACCGCGAAATGCGACCGCTCTTCGTCGAGGAGCTCGCCGTGCATCCGCACGCGCAGGGGCTCGGCGTTGGCACTTTCATCCTGGAGCAGCTCGAGCACATCGCCCGACTCCGGGGCTCGACCCACTTGGTGCTCGAAGTCGCCGAGAACAACGCGCACGCGCTCAAATTCTACCGCATTCGCAACTTCTACAAGCTCGACGCAGCCATTTTCATGGCGAAGAAGATTCAAAATGAGGGCGAGCTGTTGCCGCCGCGCCAGCTGAAAAAGAAGAAGCCGCCGACCGGCGTCAAGGGCGAGTAAGCGCGCGTGCCCCGACATATCGCTCGCTGGGATCTCGACAAGACGTATCTGCGCACCGAGTTCGACTCGCTGCGCGACCTGCTGCGAACCGCGTTCGAACGCCCCGACCAGAAGCGCACCAATCCCGGCGCGGCAACGCTGCTGCGCGAGATGGTGCGTGCGAACGTGAGCGTGCACATCCTGAGCGGATCGCCCGAGCAGATGCGCCGGCGGCTCGAGGACAAGCTCCGGCTCGACGGCGTGAAATGGGACAGCTTCACGTTGAAGCCGAATCTCGAAAATATGCTTCGCTTTCGCTTTCGCGCGCTTCGCGATCAGCTTGGCTACAAGCTCCCTGCGCTGCTTCGCGCCCGCGCGATGGCGACCGAGCCGACGCATGACGACCCGGGTCTGCGCAAAGAGACGCTCTTCGGCGACGACGCCGAAGCCGACGCGTACGTTTACTCGCTCTACAGCGATGTCGTGGCCGGGCGCGTCGACGAAAGCGCGCTCGCCGAGATTTGCGTTCGCGGTCGCATGTATCCCGACGTTCAGGACGTGGTGATGTCGCACGCCCGCGCCATCCAGCGGGGCGAGATCGTCGAGCGCATCTTCATTCACCTCGAAAAGCAGTCGCCTCCCGACGATTTTCTCATCTACGGCCCGCGTCTCATCCCATTTTACAACTACCTTCAGGCGGCGTTCGTGCTCCTCGAAGACGGGCGCGTGCCTCCCGAGGCCGTGCTGCGCGTGGCTGTGGAGCTCGTTGTGATGCACCGCTTCGACGGCGAAGCCCTCGCGCGCAGCTATCTCGACCTCGCCAAGCGCGGACACTTGCGCGGAGAGCGCACAGGCGACCTCGCGAGCTGCTTCGAGCTATGGGCGCGCGACGAAAAAGTGCCGGGGGCGGACGAGCTGTCGCGCATGCTCGAGCGCCTCCCGAAGCACGCTGAAGTCGCCCGCGCGAGCTGGCGCGCTGAGGAGCCGCCCAGCCCGCCCGATTACCTGGCGCTGGTCGACCGTCACAACCCGAGGCACCGCCGTCGCTAGCTAGCGGAGCTGCGCGGGTCGGGTCACGTCCAGTGACCGGCTCGAAGGGCGGCGGTGTCGATGACTTTGATGCGAGGACCGAGCGCCTCGCGGAAGCTGTCCTCGTCTTCGTCGTCCATGATGGCGTCGCCGAACCCCGCAGCCACTTCCATCGCCGTCGACAGGATGCGAAGAAACTGGGCGAAGCTCGAGGCGACCAGCGTTGGCTGCCATCGCTCCTGCCCGATCATTGCAGTATACACGGGACAGTCACCCTCGGCGTCGGGCTTCGACACGTCGAGGAAGTATGGATCGCCGAGCAGCGAGCTCTCGCCGATGACCACCCACGATGACTTCCAGTCGAGCGGCACCGTGCCTCCGCCCTCGGGCGGAGTCGTGCCCACGGCCTGCGCCTGCGCGAGCTCGTCGGCGGGAAACAGCCGAATGCGCTCAACGGGGGTGACCGTCTCGAGCTGAACCGGGTTCGCGCCGGCGAGAAAACCTCGAAAGCGGGGGGGTATCTTCAGCTGCTTTTTGAGCGCCTCGACGGTTTCGGGCTTCGCCTTCCCAAAGGTGAGGCCGAGTTTTCGCCGCTCGAATATCTGCTTGAGGCTGTCTACTGCGTCCGCCAGATCGGTGTCCACGTGGCCCTCGCTGCGGCCGTCCCGTCAGGGCGGCGATCTTCCCCCGCGCCACTGAAATACCGCGGGGCCAGCAGTCTACACGGCCTGACGTAGCCTACAAGCCCGCTGCGCCGCCGCCGTCCGGAAGCTGCGCGCCTGCGGCTTCTGCGCTCGCGATCGACGGCAAATCGCAGGCGAAATGCAGTGACACGGCGGTCGCCTCGGCCGACCCGCCGATGGATCGCAACGGCTCGACAAGCCGCGCGACCGCACCCCGCACGCGGGTCACGGCGAGTCCGCGCGGATTGTTACCGAAGGTCGGCGTAACGGAGACGGCCGCGCTCGCGACGTCGTTGTCGGGCATCACGAGCTCGACGGCGACCTCCACCCGAGCTGCGTAGGCGGCGTCTCCGCCCGCAAGTTGCAGCGCGTTGCAGAGCCTTTGCGAGCCGCGGCCACCGTCGGTTCCGAGGACGACGCGGGCCCAGTTCGCGACGTCGACGCGGTAGCTCGTGCGGTCCGGTCGCACGATGCGAACGCAGCGACCGTCGATTTCATCGAGAACCTCTCCGGCGGCGCAGCGCATTTCGGCACCCAGCGCCTGCGCGAGCCCGGGGACGCAATACGCGGAACCTGACACCGCGAGCGTCGCGGCGGGGTCATGGCAGCGAGCGTGCTCGCCGGGCTCGAGGTGCACGCGGCTCGCGGCGTCGACGCTGGCCTGTGGCAGGCACGCGCCGGTTTCGAGGTCGATCGCCTGCTCAGCGGCACACGCGCGCACGTCGCACGCGCCGGCGCGAAAGCGGGCCGCCGGCGCACACACTCCCGCGCCCACGTCCTGGGAGACGCAGCCGCCGAGCAGCGGGAAAAGGCCGGAGTCGCACGCGCAGCGACCGGTGGCAGAGGGGCGCGATCCGAGCGGGCAGGCGAGGGCTGCGCACGTCAGCGGGGCAACGGCGGAGCGGGCAGGTTCTACGTACGCGCACGGTGCTTTTGCCGAGCACGCGCCCGCCAGAGCGAGACCGAAGGTCTGAATCGCGCGGACGAATCGCACGGCCGGAAACGCTACCACGCCGTGCTACAGCTTCGCGGCCATGCTGCGCATTTTCGATGACGGAACCGCCGACTTCTCCCGAGCGCTCGAGCGCGTGGCGTCTCGCGGAGAGGCCGACCACGCGAAGGTTGAACCCGTCGTGCGCGAGATTCTCGCGGCGGTCGCTCGCGAAGGCGACGAGGCTGTCCTTCGCTATACCGAGGCGTTCGACAAAAGGCGCCCCGCGCGCCTGCTTCTGCGCGATTTCGAGGGCGAGGCTGCACTGGCCCGCCTCCCGTCCGCCGCGCGCGAGGCCCTCGAGCTCGCCGCGGCGCGCATTCGTGCCTTTCACGAACGACAGCGCGACGTTGGCTTCCGGTACACCCACGAGGGCATCACCCTCGGGACGCGCGTGCGTCCCGTCCTGCGGGCCGGCGTCTACGCGCCCGGGGGCAAGGCGCGCTACCCGTCGAGTGTCCTGATGAGCGCGATTCCGGCGCAAGTTGCGGGCGTTCGCGAGATTCTTCTCGCCACGCCACTCGCCGGCGATGCCTCCGACGATGTGCTGTTCGCCGCGGCGCATCTGTCCGGCGTCACCGCTGTTGTCGACTCGGGGGGCGCTCAGGTCATCGCTGCGCTGGCGTACGGCACCCAGTCGATTCCGCGCGTCGCGAAGATCGTGGGTCCGGGCAACGCTTACGTCGCCTGCGCGAAGCGTCTCGTCTTCGGAGCCGTCGACATCGACGGGATCGCCGGTCCCAGCGAAATACTGGTCGTGGCCGACGACGAGGCTGATCCCAGGGTCATCGCGGCCGACCTGCTCTCCCAGGCCGAGCACGACGAAGCTGCGTACGCACTGCTCGTCTGCGCGTCGCAGTCGATGGCGAGCGCCGTCGCTACGGAGGTCGAAGCGCAGCTGGCCGTTTTGCCGCGAGAAGCGATCGCTCGCGCGTCGATCGAAGCCAACGGCGCGATCTTCGTGGCGGGCACCCGCCTGCGCATGGTTGAGCTGGCAAACGTGGTGGCGGCTGAGCACCTCAGCCTGCAGGTCCGCGACCCGGACGCGATGCTCGATGCGATCGATCACGCCGGCGCCGCATTCCTCGGTCCCTTGACGCCGGAGGCTGTCGGTGACTATCTGGCCGGCCCGTCGCACGTATTGCCAACAGGCGGCACCGTCCGCTTTGGTTCTCCGCTCGGCGTTTACGATTTCTACTCGCGGACCTCGATCATCGCCTACTCGGCCGACGCCCTTGCCCGACAGGCCGGAGCGGTCACCGAGCTCGCGCGGCTCGAGGGCCTCGAAGGTCACGCCAGGGCTGTCGAAGTCCGTTTTCCGAAGGACTCCGGCGGGCACCGCTAGTCACTCTTCTAACGGGCGCGCAAACAAATGTCGTGCATCAAGCTACGCGCATTTTTCTAACGCTCTGAATACATAGTCATTTATACGATGGTGCGCCGCTTGCTTACAAGCGACGCAAGGGACCGATGGCGCAATGCGCGCTGCCGGCCTCGAAAAACTAGAGTTCTTGGCCGCCGCGTGGCGGTCTGGTTGGGTCTCGAAGGAGGTTGGGATGCATCCGAAGTGGACAAGACGGCTCGGAATGGGAGCCATCGTTGGTGCGGTCGTATGGGGCTCCGTGGGCTGTGCCCAGGAGCGGGATCCCATCAACAGGGTTCAGCCGAACGCGCTCGATAAGTCGTTCTTCCTGGGCGCAAATCTCCAGGATCCGAAGGACGATCCCGAGTTCTACATGCGCAACACGGTCATCGACGTGCCGTACGGCGCCGGACAGGACGGCCTGTTCACAGCCACGTACGCGCAGCCGGTCAGCCGCGTGCGCTGGGAAGTTCTCGAAAATGCGATCGTCGCACGGCAAGTGCACGAGCACGTCGAGAACAGCGATCACAACGGCACCCGCCGCACCCAGACCGGACAGGTCGTCGCGATGTTCGCGATTCAGGGGCACTTCGACGTTCGCCGAGCCTACAACCCGCAAACGGGTGAAGAGCTCAACGTCGTCGAGGAGAACTCGAGCGACCGCCCGTGGTACCAGCGCCAGTACATCCGCGTTGACTGGTCCCGCAACATGGTCACCGACGGCTACGAAGTCGACACGCTCTCACAGATCGGCCTCTTCGGCGGCGTTCAGTGGGCGCCGATGTCCTACTACGAGTCCGACCCGAACAGCCCCAACGCGCCGGTGGTTGTCCCCGAAGAGGGCTACTTCGACGTGACGACGAAGGCGTTCGCGACGCCCCAGATCATCGACACGCCGTTCGGTCCCTTCCCCGCGTGCTTCCTGCCCATCTCGTACGGCGGTAACAACCCCTACGGCAACTGCAACCCGACCGAGGTGACCCTCCGATTGTCGTTCCGCAAGGTAGGCGACACGGATTTCGAAGCGAGCGACTGGAGCGGCAACAAAATGGAGGCCTTCGGTTGGTTCCTCCAGGAGCGCTACGGCTACGAGCGCAACTACGGCATTCTCGACGAGCGCTGGCACCGGTTCGCATCCAAGTACAACCTCTGGGCGAAGAGCCACGTGCCGGATACGCAGTGCGCCATTGACTACTGGCGCGACGCCGACGGAAACGTCGGCAAATACCGCGTCGACGGCAACGGCGACTTCGTCGTCGATGGCAACGGCCTCCCGATCCCCGACCCGAGCGGCAAGCCCCATCCGGGAACGAAGCCCGGCGCCGACGTTCATGCGAAGTCCGACGACGGCTACACGGAAGCCGAGTGCGCCTTCGCCAAGGGCGACGGAACGCTCGCCCACCCCGGTTCGCGCTGCGACGAGTTCGCGCACAAGTGCACGCTTCCGCTGCACGAGCGCGCCCTGAAGACCATCCCGTGGTTCTTCGGCCCCGACTCGCCCCCCGACCTCTTCCCGTCCACCCGCTTTGCCCTCAACTCGTGGAACGTCGCCATCAAGCGCGCGGCGCTCATCGGTCAGAAGGCAGACGCAGCCCGCGTAGGCGCCGACGCAACGCAGATCGGCGTCAAGCTCGCCGACGGCAGCTATTCGACGACCGAAGCCGACATCCTCGCGGATTCGAACTCGGCGAACCCCGGTACGCCCGTCTTCACGCTCTGCCACAACCCCGTCATCGCACAGGACGACGCGGCCTGCGGCAAGGTCGGCTCCGTCGCGCGAATCGGTGACCTCCGCTACAACAGCGTCAACATCATCGACACCCCGCAGACGCCGTCGCCCTGGGGCATCATGGTCGACGCTGACGACCCGCTCACCGGCGAAAAAGTCGTCACGAGCGTCAACGAGTGGGGTCATGTCCTCGACATCGCGTCGCAGGGCACCGAAGACCTCCTTCGCTGGCTCAACGGGGAAATCAGCGACACCCAAATCGCGAGCGGCGCGTACCTCAAAGACTGGGTTGCCGCGAGCCAGCTCGGCACTGCGGGCTACCAGAGCAAGACGCTCTCAACCGACGAGATCAACAGCCGACTGGCCTCCCTCGACACCTCCCTCTCGAAGCTCAACGGGCTCAAGCCCGCGGACGCTCAGCTGCCCAAGCCGGTGCGCGAGCAGATGGCGTCGAAGAACCTCGCAGGCGCTCTCGGACCTTCGGTCGACAACGTCATCGAAGCGAAGCGTCAGGCACTGATCGGCACGCCGTTCGAGGCTCGCCTCGCGACGCCGGGCAACCTGGCGCTCGCCGGATTCAACCCTGCGACGCCGTACGCCGGTGACGACAAGGTGCTCGCCAAGGCCTCGCTCTTGCGCGGCCAAAATCTTGGCCTCCAGAAGTGGTTGCGCCACCAGCGCGAGGTCACGATGGCCAAGCGCGCTTCCTGTCAGGTCGAGGCTCCCGAGCCCGACGCCCTCGTGGGTATGGCCCGTCAGGCGCAGCGCCTCTATCCTCTTCCCGACAAGAACGACCCTGAATACGTCGCCAAGAAAGTCGCGCGCGACCAGGCCCTTCACCAGTGGATCCGCGAGCAGTTCCACATCTCGGTCATTGAACACGAGATGGGGCACTCCATGGGTCTCCGTCACAACTTCACCGGATCGCTCGACGCGCTCAACTACGACAAGCAGTACTGGCAGCTTCGCACGCGCAACGGCGCCGAGAAGGCCTGCAAGAACGCGACGACGCCGCACGCCAATGGCGAGGACTGCGTCGGACCCAGGTGGATCGATCCCGTGACCGACACCGAGGTCAACAACCTGATCTGGAAGTGGGGTTCCACGACCGTGATGGATTACCCCGGCGACCAGACCCAGGACATGAACGACCTCGGGGCCTACGACAAAGCCGCGATGCGCTTCTGCTACGGCGAAGTCGCGGACGTCGACAACGACGCCATCTACGACTCGACCTACCAGAATGCTCAGGGACGGCGCCCCGCGACGAAGGGTGATGCCTGGCTGCAGTCGCTCGACGGCTTCGGCGGAATCGGCGGCCGGACAGTCGGCGGCTACCACTACAGCTCGTACAACGACAAGTTCAACGTGCTCGGCACGTGCACCGGCGGTAGCGCCACCGACCCGCTCAGCGCGAGCTGCTCCGGTTTCGACCTCGACTTCGTGCCGCTCCGCGACATGGCGACGGTGCCGAAATACGGCGCCATCTACCTCTCCGTCCGCCCCGACCTCGTCAGTGAGTTCTCGGTCGTTTCGACCGACACCAAGGGCAAGCAGCGCGTACGTCACCCGTACATGTTCGGCTCAGACGAATACGCCGACACTGGCAACGTCCCGGTCTTCCGCTTCGACGCGGGAGCCGACGCCTACGAGCAGGTGCAGTTCATCATCAGCACGTATGAGAACCGCTACATCTTCGACAACTTCCGTCGTAACCGTGTCACTTTCTCGACGGCCGGCTCGGTCGCTCGCGCGATGGACCGCTACTTCGACAAGATGCAGGGCATGGTCAAGAGCCTCGCGCTCCTGACGGGCCTGTCCAACAACGCGAACATCGCGACCTCCGATCCGGGCGACCTCATGCCGCTCGCCCTCGGCGGCAGCGACGTCCTCGCCCTCTTCGCCCGCGTCCTCACGCGTCCGGAGCCCGGGCCCTACAGCATCCGCACCCTGAACGGCCAGAACTACGCTGCTGCCGAGGACTTCGGCGGGCAGCTCAACACGCCGAACGGTGACTTCAAGGTCGCCCTCGGTTCCGGTGAAGGCCGCTTCCTGCACGACGACTACGATTACAGCAAGGGCTACTGGTGGTCTTCCTACCAGACCCAGGCGGGTACCTTCGCCGAGAAGGAGCACGCGGTGTTCTTCATGCTCGAGGCGTACAACCACTTCGTGGCCAACTCGAAGGAAGACTACCTCGACGGTCGCTACAAGAACCTCAACTTCTATAGCGTCTATCCGAACCAGGTGCGTCGTCTGCTCACCCAGTCGATGCAGCTCGACCCGCTTCGCCTCGGCTCCTATGTCGTCGGGCCGAACAACACCCCGGTCGGGGCTGGCACGGCCCACGTCATTTATCCCGCCTGGGAGAAATGGGATGGCTCGGGCGTCCTCGATTACCCGTCGAACGCGACGATTCTCGAGCCGCTCGTCGGTTGGGAACAGCAGTACCCGGGCCTCATCAACGCCTGGATCTACGGCTCCACGACCCTCACCAACGACTGGGCCAACCAGATCCGCGTCTTCACGCCCAACGGCGTCGAGGCTGTGGGGATTTTGCCGAACGAGCAGGTTCGCTTCCGCGATCCGCAGACCGGCATGATCTACGCGGCTCGCACCTTCGGGCTCGAGACGGTCAACTCCAAGCTGCCGAAGTCGGAACGCACCATCGGTGCGCGCATGATTCAGTACGCGAACGAGCTCGCCGCGGCTGCCTATACGCAGACCGGCTCGACCGCCCCCGACAAGGACGGGTTCGTCTACCCGACCTACGACACGGCGACGCCCGTGGATGCCGCCCTTGCGGCGAAGCTGACCGGTTACGTCTCGAACCTCGATGTGTCTCGCGAGCTCGCGAAGTACCTCGGCACGTTCGAACAATCGGGCAACTGATCTAGCCCGCCCCCCGCGCGCGCCCTGGCTCCTCACGGAGCCGGGGCGTTCGTGTTTTGTGGCCTTGAGCGCGCGAGCGTCGAGCGGTGGCGACCGCCGCGACGAGGCTTAGAGCGTGCGGAGGTACGAGGTCTTGAGCAGCTTGAGCAGCGTCTGCGCGGTCTCGAGGTCGGTCGAGGGGCTCTTGTTGAGCACCGCTGCGACGCTCCCGTAATTCATCGCGAGCTGCACGATGTCGAGCTCATCGGCGGCCAGGTCCCGAAGGAGCGCAGTGAGCGGCGAGGCGATCGCAAGTCGGGCGTCGAGGCTCGGAAGGCTGGGGCGCAGCTGCTCGAATTCGTCGAGCTGGCGCAGGCCCTCCATGAGCACTTCTTGAACGGTGACGTCGATCTCGTTGCCGAACGTGCGCTCGTCGGGGGGGTCGAGGTCGAAGAGCCCCTTTTGCCAGGTGAGCATGCGGAACATGCATTTCATCGGCGCCAGGTCGTCGACGTCGTTGATCTGCGCGAAGTAGATGTTTCCGCGGCGCATAAAAATGCGACCGACGTCGTCTTCGGTGCGAACGACGAGCACGCCGTTTTTCTTTGAAGTGCCGAAGAGCTGCAGGAGGTCCGGCAGCGGCACCTCCTCGATCGCGCCGCTCATCGTACGCGTCTGATTGGTGCGACGTTGCGCTGCTACGCTTTCGAGTTCGACCCGCCCGCTCGTGGTGATGCTCTCGGCCGGAGGGCTGTCGCTGGCGACGACCTTTAGAATGCTTGTGCCGATGAGCACCCTGTCGCCCTCTTTGAGGCGCGAGCGCTTGATCTTTTCGCCGTTGACGAACGTCCCGTTCGTCGACCCGAGGTCTTCGATCCAGATGCCGTCCGACTGCAACACGATGCGCGCGTGCTTGCGGCTCACCATGTCTTCTACCAGCACCATGTCGAGGTCGCTCGACCGACCGACGATGATTTGCTTGTCGGCTACGACCGGGAATTCACCGCCTTGATACTTGCCGCTGATGAAGCGCAGTAAGAAGCTGTGATTCCGCGGCGGCGGTTGGCCCCTGGCTGAAGAGTCTTGCATTTCGGCGGGGCGCAGCGGTGCCGAGCGGTGCTGCGGCCGGTGAGCGTCCTTCTAAAATAGTAGCGAGCGAGGCGCGCCGCGGTCAAGCGTGCGAGGGGCAATAATGGGGCGGCCCGTCAGGAGCTTCTGCTACATTCCGCCCTCGTGATGACCTTGCCGCCGCGTGCGCTGCTTGAGCAGCAGGGAGACTCTTTCGGATCGCATCGTGCGGCTGAGCCGGCGGGGGCCCTTCCGCAGCCGGCGCAGCGCCTCGATAACGACTTTTCGAGGCTTTTCGCCGGCGAAATGCTTGTGGCGGTCGAGACCCTGAACATCGACGCGGCGAGCTTTCGGCAGATGGAAGAAGACGCGGCCGCTCACGGCGAGGACGCCTTCGCCGGCGTCGCTCGGCGCGTGGTGGCCACGGTTGCGGCGCGTGGAAAGCAGCACAACCCCGTCACGGGATCGGGAGGCATGCTCCTCGGGCGCGTGTTGCAGCTGGCTCCGGGCAGGGACGACGCCAGCAGCGTCGCGGTCGGCGATCGCGTCGCGTCGCTCATCTCGCTGTCGCTCACGCCCCTTCGCGTCGACCGCATTACGGCGGTGCGTTCGGCGAGCGCCCAGCTTGATATTCAGGGCGAGGCGGTGCTGTTCGCGTCATCGCCGTTCGCGAAGCTTCCGCCTGACATGCCCGAACGGCTCGCGCTCGCCGTGCTCGATGTCGCCGGCGCTGCGCCTCAGGTCGCGCGCCTCGTCAAGCCCGGTGGGGTTGTCGTCGTACTGGGCGCGGGCGGAAAGAGCGGCGTGCTGTGCGTAGCTGAGGCCCGTCGTCGCGGCGGCCCGCAGGCGTGCATCGTCGGCGTCGAGTCGTTCGGAGCGTACGCAGCCGACCTCGAGGCGCTCGGCTTGTGCGACGCGGTTGTGCAGGGTGACGCGCGCGATCCGCTCGCGGTCTACGCCGCGATTTCGCAGGCGACGGGTGGACGCCTCGCCGATGTGACGTTTTCGTGCGTGAACGTCGAGGGGGCCGAGATGAGCGCCATCCTGTGTACGCGTGACCGCGGCACCGCCTATTTCTTTGCCATGTCGACCAGTTTTACGCGCGCCGCCCTGGGCGCCGAGGGCGTCGGCAAGGACGTCGATCTCATGATTGGCAACGGCTACGCGCACCATCACGCGGAGCACTCGCTGGCGATGATGCGCGAGCTGCCGGCGGTACGCGCCTTGTTCGAGCGTCGATACGGCTGAATTCCGGAGGCAACACATGAGCATTCGTCCGATTGCGGAGGTCGCGCGCGAGCTGGGAATCGAGGACGACTCGGTTGAGGCGTACGGCCGGCTCAAGGCGAAGATCGCCCTCAGCGAGGTCGGCGGAGCCGCGCGCGGGAAGGGCCGACTCGTACTCGTTACTGCCATCAATCCGACGCCCGCTGGCGAGGGCAAGACGACCACCTCGATCGCGCTCGCAATGGGGCTGCGGCGACTCGGAAAAAACGCGGTGCTGGCGCTTCGCGAGCCTTCGCTCGGCCCGGTGTTCGGTGTGAAAGGCGGAGGGACCGGGGGCGGTCGCGCGTCGCTCGTGCCCGCAGACGATATCAACCTGCATTTTACCGGCGATATTCACGCGATCACCACGGCTCACAACCTGCTTTCGGCGCTCGTCGACAACGCCTGCCATTTTCGCGATGGCAACCGCGGAAGGGGCGAGCTCGACGCGCGTCGCGTGACGTGGGGGCGCGCGCTCGACATGAACGACCGCGCCCTTCGCAGAGCTGTCGTCGGCCTCGGCGGCAAGGCGCATGGCGTGCCCCGCGAGGACCGGTTCGACATCACGGCCGCGAGCGAAGTGATGGCGATCGTTGCGCTTGCCGAGGGCTACGAAGACCTCGAGGCGCGCCTGTCGCGCATTGTGGTTGGCGCGAGTCACGAAGGCGCAGCGATTACGGCGGGAGACGTGGGCGCAGCCGGGGCGATGACGGCGCTGCTTCGCGATGCGCTCAAGCCGAACCTCGTGCAAACCGAAGAAGGGGGCGCGGCGTTCGTTCACGCCGGGCCGTTCGCGAACATCGCCCACGGCTGCAACAGTGTCCTTGCGACGCGGCTCGCCCTGCGCTTTGGCGACTATGCCGTCACCGAAGCCGGGTTCGGGTTCGATCTGGGCGGCGAGAAGTTCTTGAACGTAAAGTGCCGGCAAATGGGCGTCTGGCCGCGCGCTGTGGTGATCGTGGCGACGCTGCGCGCGCTGAAGATGCATGGCGGCGCTCCTGTGAAGCTCGCCCACCAGCCCGATCCGGAGGCGCTGCGCAGCGGACTCGCTCACCTCGAAAAGCACATCGAGAACGCGCGCAGCTTTGGGCTCACCCCAGTGGTCGCGATCAACGTGTTTCCGAACGACGCCGACGACGAGCTTGGAGTCGTCGAGTCGAGCGCGACGCGCTTCGGAGCCCGCGTGGCGCGATGTCTCGGATTCAGCGCGGGCGGAGAGGGCGCGATCGATCTCGCGACCGCTGTCGCTGACGTCGTCGACGCCACCGACGCGTCCCCGCCAACGGCGAAGTATACTTACGAGATCGCAGACACAGCCGAAGACAAGATGCGAAAAGTCGCGACGGCCGTCTACGGCGCATCGGGAGTCGTTGTCGCGCCGCGGGCCGCGGCCGATCTGGCGCGCGCGACGGAGCTCGGCTGGGGCTCGCTTCCGATTTGCATGGCGAAAACGCAGCTGTCGCTCAGCGACGATCCAGCGAGGCCCGGGCGCCCTGAGGGGTTCATGATCAACGTGCGCGAGGTGCGACTCAGCGCCGGCGCGGGCTTTCTCGTGCCGCTCACCGGCGAGATGATGACCATGCCCGGTCTGCCCAAATCGCCCGCTGCTTGGAATGTGCGGCTGATGCCTGATGGCAGGATCAAGGGCTTGATGCAGAACGACTAGCGATCGCGTCGATGGCGCTCGGCGCCACGTCTACGGGCCTTGGTGTGCCCAGCGTTTCGACCGCGACCGGGAGCGAGATGGTGAAGGTCGTGCCCGCCCCTGGGTGGGTGTGTACGTCGATCGAGCCGCCGGCCGTCTGCGCGATGCTCTGACTAATCGCCAGGCCGAGTCCCGTGCCCTGATCTTTGGTCGTAAAGAAAGGCACAAACAGATTTTTGAGGACTTTTTGCGAGATGCCCGGGCCGGTGTCGCGCACAGAGACTTCGACAAATTCGGGCTCCTGGGATGGCGCGTTCTTGTCCGTGAACGCGATCTGGGAGGTCCAGGTGCTGGAGCGGGGCGTCCGCTTCGGTTGCGTGCTCACGAAGACGCGCCCGTGCCCGTCCATGGCCTGAACGGCGTTCTGCACGAGGTTGATGAGCACCTGACGAAACTGCTCGGCGTCGATGCGCGCGCGAGGCAGGTCCTCGGCGAGATCGAGCGCGACGTCGACGCCCTCGACTTGTTGGCTGTTGAGAATTTGAACTGTGCGTCGGACGGCGCCGTTAACGTCGAGCGGCACGGGGTTGCCCGCGTGGGGACGCGCGTAGTCGAGGAAGCTGCCCACCACGCGATCGAGCCGGTTGACCTCCTCGATGATGATGCCGATCCACTCTGCGGCGCCGCCGTCGACAGGGGCGCCTGCCGCGATCTCGTCGAGCAGCTGCGCTGCGCCCTTGATTGCGCCGAGGGGGTTCTTCACTTCGTGCGCCAGCCCCGCCGCCATGGCTCCCAGCGCGGCGAGTCGGTCGCGCTCTTTCATTCGCGAATAGATGCGGCTGTTGGCGATGGCGACGCCGATCTGTGCCGCGACGCTCTCGAGGATCTTCACCTCTTCCGGAGTGAACGCATCTCTGACGCGGTCGTCCGCTACGCAGATGATGCCGACGAGATCGTCGTCGTCGCCGCGCACCGCGAGAACGACTGCGCCGCTGAGCGCTCCGAGCGTTGACGCAGCCGTCAGAACGGGAACGTCGGTGGCGCGCCCTTCGCGCGAGAGCTCTTCGAGAGACAGCGACGCGTGCTGCAGCAGGCGATCGAGAAGCGGTCTCGCGGCGAGGGATTCAATGCGCTCGGGGACGCGCGCGAGGAGCGGCGAGGAGCCGTCGTCCGGGCCCGCGCGAACGCGGCCGATGCTCCCGGCGAGATCGAAGCCGTTTCCCTCCTGATCGCGCAGGTAGATGGCGCAGCTCGTCGCGCGCCGCGATCGCTCGAGCCCGTCGAGGAGCACGTCGACCATTTCCTGGCGCTCGAGCACGTGAGACAGGCGCCGTCGAACGTCGGCGATGCTCGTCTCGAGATCGCGGCGCTCGCGGAAAAAGAACTGGTGGATGCGGCGATCGACTTCAGTCTGCAGCGGCTCGAAGAGCACGAGGAAGACCATCGCAGCCAGCACGCCGTTCAGGTACATCGTGTTGAATCGGCCGACGTAGGTGACGAAGACGTAGAAGATGCCGGCGAACGAGAACGCGAGCGCCGTCGACACCAGCGAGCGCCCCGCCATCTCGTAGAGATCGGCCAGTCGCGGGCGCGTGAGCGATTCGGCGAGCACGAAGAGAAACACGATCGCGAGCACGGCGCCGATCGGTGGCAGCACAACGCCGAGGAACGAGAGGAAGTCGGCGAGCGTGAAGGTCGTGGCGAGGGCGCCCACCACGACGAGGAAGCGGACGCGGTCACGAACTGCACGCGAAGCGCTTCGACGGCCGCGGACCGCCAGCGAGATGAGCGCCGCGGCGAGCAGGCCGATCACGTAGAAATAGACGACGCCAAGCGCGAGCGGCGCATCGTGGTAGGGCGACAACTCGAGCGCGAGCATCGGTATCGCGAGCAGCGCGGCGAGGCGGGGCAGCCGCGCGGGAGGCGCGCCGTGTTCGAGCGGCACGATCGCCTGAAACAGGTGTACGGCGACTTGCGGGAGCAGCACCGTGAGCACTGCTGTGACCCGCACCCAGATCGAAGTCTTGAACAGGCCGAAGAGGGACTGGCTCGCGTACCAGAGGGCGACCTCAGCGGCGAAGGCCGCGAACAGCCAGTGCACAGGCTTGCGGCCGCGCAAAAGCATGGAGAGCGCGATCGCGAACGCGAGCACCGCGCAGAAGAGAATTGTCTTCGGCCGAAGTTCGCTCAACGCAGCGCCTGGCGCACCCGCTGGGCCGTCACTTCGGCGCGGGGAGCGCGGAATCGCCGGTGGCGATGCGTGTCGTCGACGGAGCGGGATGCGGATCTGCGTTGTCGTCGCCGGGAACGAACCACGGGCCGGGGTGCGGTTCTGCGTTGTCGTCGTTGGCAGCGAACCACGGGATGGGGCGCGGCTCGCCGTTGTCGTCGCCGGGCGCGGGCGGCTCGGGCGGCGCGCTGACGGAGCCCTTCTTGCCTACGCTCGAACCTTCGCTCGCGTTCGGGGGAGCGGCGCTGAGCGGCGCGATGAGCTGCGCGCTTCCGTCAACGTCAACTTCGGCGGCGCATCCGAGCGTCAACAGCGCCGCGGCGGCTGCGGCCAGAGCGATGCGGGCGCATGCGTGAGCGAGAGGTGCGAGGGTCATTGGGGCTCCGAGGATACTGCTGCGAGTCCGTATTGCTTGACGAGCTGGGAGAGTCTGGGGCGCTTCATGCCGAGAAGCGAAGCGGCGCGGGTGATGTTGCCGCGCGTATCGGCGAGCGCGCGCGCGATGCAGTCGCGTTCGATTTGCCGTTTCAAGTCTGCGAGCGAGACGGTGCCCTGGCGAACGCACGCATAGGCGGCGGCCGTCGGTCCGGCTTCGGCCGTTGGAAGTGGCGCGTCCGCGCCGTCGTCGAGGTCGTCGGACTCGCTCTCGGACGGGAGCTCACCCGACTGCGGCATTACCGAGCCCGCGCGCGCCCGCGCGCCACCCGCGACGTCGAGCAGCCTAAGTTCATCGATGTTCGTCGCAAAGTCACCCGCGCACAGCCGCTGCCCTTCGGCAAAGAGCGACACTGCGCGCAGGACGTTGTCGAGCTCGCGCACGTTGCCGGGCCACCCGTGGCGCTGCAGCAGGTCGAGTGCACCTTCCGTGAGCGACTTGGAGGGCTCTCCGCGCTCCTCGGCGATGCGCGCGAGCAGGTCGTCGGCGATGCGCGCGAGGTCTCCGAGCCGGTTGCGCAGCGGCGGAACCTCGAGCGTGATGCCTTTCAACCGGTAGTAGAGGTCCTCTCGAAACTCCCCGCGATCGACCATCGCCTTGAGATCACGGTGCGTGGCACACACGATGCGCACGTCTGCGCGCAGGCTCGCCGTGCCCCCCACGCGCTCGAAGGTGCGCTCCTGGAGCACCCTGAGCAGGGCGACCTGCGTGCGCGCCGAGATGTCGCCGATTTCGTCGAGAAACAGCGTTCCTCCCTCGGCGAGCTCGAACCGGCCTCGTCGCCTCGCGACGGCTCCCGTGAACGCGCCCTTTTCGTGGCCGAACAGCTCGGAGAGCAGGAGCGTTTCGACCAGCGCCGCGCAATTGACGGTGACGAGCGGACCGGCCGCGCGATCGCTGGCGCGGTGGAGCGCGCATGCCACGAGCTCTTTGCCGGTGCCGCTCTCTCCGCGGATGAGCACGGTGCTTCGCGTTCGTGCGACGCGCTTGACGGCGAGCAGCAGCCCGCGGATGGCCGGATCGTCACCGACGAGCTCGCGCGTGCGTCCGGGCGGCAGGGTTCGCGATGATCGGGCGGGCGCGCCGCCATCGTCTGCGACTGCGACCGCAGGCTGTGCCGCGACGAGGGGGACCACCTTGTCGAGGGCAGCAATTTCGGGCCGCCGGAGATACGCGGCCTTTACGTCTCCCGACACAGATGCGGCGACGGCGTCGCGCACGGCGATGGCCTGCGCGAGCGTGCTCGCCGCGGCGGCTTCTGAGCCTGTGGCGATCTGATATTCGTAGGCGAGCATCAGCGCCTCGCGGAGCAGCTCTTCTTCGTCTGCGGCGCGCGCCAGGGCGACCGCATGGCTAAACAACGCTGCGGTTGGGCGGCCCGAAGCGCGCGCGAGCAAAGCGTCGAGTACGGCGACTTCGGCGCGCCCTTCGAGCGTTGTGGAAAATCCGCGCGCGCGTTCGAGGAGGTCTTCGACGCGGGCCAGATCCCCCTCTTCGAGCGCGACGCGCGCGCCGACGCGGTGGTCTCCTCCGAGATATTGGGCGAGATATTGGGCCTGATTGGCGTCCGATCCGTCGGCGATCGCGCGGGCGACCTCGCGCTGCGCCAGCGCGGTGTTGCCGCGCGCCAGGGCGAGCCTCGCCGCTACGGCGCTGAAGTGCGCGCTCACCTCGCTGGGCATTCCAGCGGTGAGCTGCCTGCGGCCGAACGCGACCGCGTGCTCGGCGTGGTCGATGAGTCCGAGCTTGCGCCGAAGCTCGGCGAGGTTGGCCAGAACGCGCGCCGTAGTGAGGCGGTCGCCGAGGCGCAGCCGCATGCCGAGCGACCGTTCGAGGTGGGCGAGGGCGACCCCGTACTCGTGCCGCCACATGGCCAAGACGGCGAGGTTGTCGAGAGCGAAGGCGCACGCGCGGGCGTCGCCGACGGCGTCGCCCTCGCATAGAACAGCGTCGAACATCGATCGGGCTTCGTCGTGGAAGCCGCGCGACAGCAGCGCGATGCCGCGGTTGACGCGTGCGCGGAGCTCTCCGGCGCGGTCGCCGGCTCGTGACGCCGTCAAGGCGTCTTCGGCGAAGTGCGCTTCGGCGGCGGCCCACGATGACGTCGCGAGCAAGAGCTTGCCGAGCGTGTTGCGGGCACTCTGGCGCGTGCCATGGGCCTTCGCGGTCGCAAGCGCAAGCTCAGACTCGCGAGCTGCCCGCGCGTGGTCGCCGCGCGCGTAGGCGAGCTCGGCGAGTTCGACAGCAAACAGCGCTCGCTGTTCGGGCGCGATCGCGCGGCTTGCTCCCTCTTCGAGCGCGGCCGTCGCGCTCACGAGGTCGCCGGTGGCCACGGCCGCACGCCCGACCAGAAGCGTGAGCGCGAGATCGTCGGGTCGGTGCGCCGCCGCTGCCCGTGCCCAACGAAACGCGCGGTCGGCTTCGCCTGCCTCGAGGGCTCGCTCGGCCGCGGACGCCTGCAGCTTCGTGCGCGTGTCGGGCTGCGCAGATTCGAGGGCCGATCCCCAGCGGGCGGTCAATTCCTGACGAATGACGACGTCGCGACCGTGAGCCAGCGCGTCGCCGTAGGCGGCGTCGGCCTGTTCGGGGGCCTCGCCGGCAAGTAAAAGTTCAGCGGCGCGGATCGAGGCGTGAGCGTCGAGCGGAAAACATGCTTGAAGCGCGACGGCGACTGCGCAGCGCGTTTGCGCGGAGCTGGCCAGCGCGAGCTGTTCGGCGCGAACAACCCACCTCGGGGCCACGTACACCCACCCGGCGTCGGTTTGCGCGGCTCCGTGCGTGATGGCCTCGCCTAGCGTTACGGGCAACGCACCAAGCCGATCGAGGGGCCATGCGCGACCTGCGAGCGAAAGCGCTGCAACCCCGGCGCCCGCTGCGCTGCCGATATCGCTGTCGCGCTCCGAGGTGTCGTCGGCACGAGGCACGCTTCGCGCCTCCCACCATGCATCGAGCTTCGCGAGGTCGTCGTGGGCAACGCTGCGGTGGGCGCTCTTCGTTACGGCTTCGAAAAAGCGGCCTTTGCTGGCCTCATCGAGAGCGGCGGTCAAGTCGAAGGTGGCCGCTTCGAAGCCGTCGATCGCAGCTCCAGCGAGCGCAACGAGGACCAACGCGGGGCCCACGCCGATCTCGGAAATTTCGTGCGCGACCGCGCGATCCCATGTGCCCGACGGTGGCAGCGGGGCCGTCGCGATGAGCGCGTGCGCCCGAAGCGCGGCGGCCAGGCGAGCAGCGAATCCGGCTGGATCGCGCTCGGCGATGTCGACATGCAGCCGCGCGGCGAGCTCGGCCCAGACCGAACCTCCGCTGCCTGCGGCGATGTGCAGGGTGCGAAGGCCCGCGCCAGCCGCTCGGCGGGCCGTGTGCGCGAGGACGGCGCTGCGGGCGGCCTCGGAGGCCAC
Source organism: Myxococcales bacterium (assembly GCA_947473045.1). Classification (GTDB taxonomy): domain Bacteria; phylum Myxococcota_A; class Polyangia; order Polyangiales; family Polyangiaceae; genus JANYHY01. Next base: position 60,215 of record CANJCO010000022.1, read on the forward strand.
GCGCGCCACGAGCAGGCCCACGTTTGCCGCGAGCGCGTCGTCGAATTCAGCGAAGGCGCGTACGCCTTGCGGGGTGCGCCCGTTGCCGACCAGAGCTGGAGCAGAGAGCGGGCCTAGCAAGTGTTTGACGGTAGCTCGCGGCAGAGCTTGCGGCAAGGCAGAGCGCCAGCGTCTCTTGGCGATACCGCCTACGACAGAAACTAACGCCGGGCCCGTAATGGGCCAGAGCCGTGCGCTGCCGCCCACTGCGCGAGCGCAGCCCACGATTGCGCGGGCGCCTCGCCGAGGGCCTTGGCCAACGGCAGCTGCGCGGAGACCGCAGCGGCGAACAACGGCGCAGCGTGAGGGACGCGCCTTGCGAGCAGCTGGTAGGCCCGGTCGACCGCCGCCGCGTCACCGCGTCGCACCGGGCCGGTAAGCGCGTCGGGGAAGCCGAGCCGCTCAATGTTGTCGGCGACGCTGCGCAGGAGCGGTCCGAGCAATTTGGGTGCGTCGGCGCGATCGATGCCCGCGGCGACGAGGACATCGGCGCCAACGGCAGCGAGCGCGGCTGCGCCGTTGGCCACGAGGCCAGCGGCGGCGTGGTAGGCGACCGGATCGAGCCCGGCCACCGATCTCGGGGTCATCCCGAGCGCTCGTGCGACGCGTCGCGCACGCGCTACCGCGGCGGCGTCTCCTTCAATGTGCATGTTGCCGCGCGCAAGCTGAGGAAATACGCGTGTGGACGCAAACGAGATCATCGGGTGCATTTGCGCCACACCGGCGCAGTGCGGCCGGATCGCGGCCAGCGCGTCGGAATACAACGCGCCGGCGACATGGACGACGACGCACGCGCGTTGCAGCGAATCGCTTTCGATCAGAGCCGAGAGCGTTGCCTGCAGGTCCCGGTCGCGCACCGCGAGCACGAGCAGGTCGCATTGCAGCGGCCTGCGCGAAAATCCCTTTCGCGCCGCGCGCAGGGTCACGTGCGCGCCTGCCGATTTCAGCGCAGCGGCGAGGGCGCGGCCTACTTTTCCGGCCCCGTGGATATGAACGCGATCACGCAGCGGCATACAGGCCTCGCGCTTGAATGTAGGTCAGCACGGCCTTCGGGACGACATCCGAAAGCGAAGCCCAGGCCCCTGTCGCGATCCTTGCGCGCACGTCTGTGCTCGAAATATCGGGCAGCAGCGCGGGCGGGGCCGCTGGCGAGTGGACGCCGGCCCGTCCGAGCACGATGGGCGGAGCCAGCTTGATCACCTCGTCGAAGCGGTGCCACTTCGGCGCGTCGACGAGCACGTCGGCCCCGAGTACCAGACGCAGTTCCCAGTCAGGATGCTGCCGCGCGAGGTGCTCGAGCGTGCGCAGGGTCAGGCTCTCGCCGCCGAGTTCCTCTTCGACGCGTGACACGTGCACCTTCGGGAGCCACCCCATGGCGAGCTCGCACATGCGTACGCGATCGTTGTAGGGCGCGAGGTGCTTTGAAAAAGGGTGCTGAAACGCCGGAACGACGAGCAGTTGATCGACGTCGTGCGTCGCAAGCACGACGGCCGCCGCCAGGACGTGCGCCAAATGGGGAGGGTTGAAGCTCCCGCCGAAGACCGCGATGGTCGCCACAGGTGCTGTGTAGACGCAATCGCGTGGCGTTGACCAGAGGCACCGCTGCGGCGTGTGCTAACACGGCCGCATGCCGCGGACAGGCGACACGTGCACGGTGCGATTTTCGTTTGACGGTGAAGTCATCGAGGCCGCGCCCGGCGAGCCGATCGCGTCGGCCATTGCGGCGCGCGGGTTGTCGATCGCGCGGAGTCCGAAATTTCACAGACCGCGCGGCCCCGCGTGTTTTCGCTCGGCGTGCGACGGATGCCTCGCGCGCGTGAGCGGACAGCCCAACATCATGACGTGCATGGTCGCCGCAAAAGAAGGCGATGTGGTCGAGTCGCAGAACACGCTCGGGTCGCGAAAGCTCGATCTGCTTCGCATCACCGACTGGTTTTTTCCTGACGGCATGAACCACCACGAGCTGTTCGCCGGCGTCGTCGGCGTGCAAAAGGTGATGCAGATTTTCGCGCGGCGTGTCGCGGGGTTGGGGCGCCTGCCAGCCGAAATTGTGCCCGCGCGCGCAGCGCGAAGGCGCGACGTCGACGTGCTCGTTATCGGCGGCGGCCCGTCGGGCATGGCAGTGGCGAGCCGACTTGCCGATGCCGGTCGCGGAGTCGTCATCGTCGACGACGGGCTTGAAATTGGCGGCAACGCGCTGTCGTTGCCGGGCGCAGGTTTCCGGGGGCTCCGCGATCGATTCGCGGCGACGACCGCGATCGAAGTGCTCGCGCAGTCGACCGCGGTCGGAACGTTCGGCGACGACGTCGTGGTGGTCACTCCCGCGGAGACGCTCGTGTTTTCGGCGGGCGAGCGGGTGCTTGCCACCGGCGCCCACGACGGCGTGCTTGCGTTCGCGGGCAACGACCTACCCGGCGTGATGAGCGCGCGCGCCGCCGGGGTGATGCTGCGCTTCGGCGCGATTCCTGGCGCCCGTGTTGTCGTCGTCGTCTCGCCGCTGGGCGGGCCTTTCGGCGAGGCCTACGCGTCGGCGATCGGGAAGGTGGCTGGCGTGACCGTTGAGGTCGTGCGCGGCGATCCCGTGGCTGCGAAGGGCGTCGATCGCGTGAGGGCGATCACCGTGCGTGTGGACGGCGCGAACCGTGAAATCGAGGCCGACGCCGTGCTCATCGACGCGCCGCGTGCGCCGAGCTACGAGCTCGCTGAGCAGCTTGGGGCGAGACTCGTTCACGAGCCGCGAGGCTATGTGGCGCAGGCTCCCGAGGGGCGCGTTCGCGAGGGCGTGTGGGCCTGCGGCGAACTCACCGGCTGCCCTCTCGACCTCGCAGCCATCGAAGCTGACGCGGACGCGCTCGTGGCTGCCATGCTCGGTCGCGTGACGGGCTAGCAGGGCGCTCGAAAAACACCCCGACAGGAATTGGCGAAGCCAATTGCGTGGGGTGGGGACCGGCGAAAGACCGCGTTTTTCGGGGCGGGGAGGTGCATACCTCCGCGAGATGAAAGGCTGGCAGGCCGCAGCTTCAACGGCCTGCTAGTCGTCGACCAGCGCGCCGAACATCGCGAGCCCTCCGGCGATCGCGATCGCGTCGAACGCGAGCAGCAGCACCGCGTAGTCGCGCAGCTCGGAAAGCGGCGCGCCGGCGAGCACCTCGCGGGTGGCGGCGACGCCTGAAATCAGCGTCGGCGACAGCAGCGGAAACAGCACGCTCGCGAGCACGAGATCGCGCGCGCGCGTGCGCACGGTCATCGCGCCGAACAGCGTGCCTGCTGCAGCAACGCCGACGGTTCCGAGCAGCAGCAGCAGCGCGATCGCCGGCCCGAACTGGGTGAGGTCGACATGGAACACGAGGGCGACCACGGGCACGATCACGCACTCGATCGTCAGCACGAACGCCAGCACGCCAAGAGCCTTGCCGAGGAAGAGCGCTGGCCGCGAGACGGGTGCGGTGAGCATGCCGACGAACGCGGCGTCCTCGCGTTCGCGCTGCCATGTGCGGCCCAGCGCGAGGACGCTCGCAAACGCTACGGCCAACCAGATGGTACCGGGCGCCACGCGCGAGGTCGTCGACGTGCCGGTGGCGTAGGCCACCGAAGCCATGAGCGAGACGAGCACGCCGAAAAAGCCGGACGTAGTGACGATCTCGCGCGTGCGAACCTCGATCGTCAGGTCTTTCGCGAGCACAGCCACCACCTGCGCCGCGAAGCCGGGTGGCCGCGGCACGGGCTCGTGTTCGTCGTGGTTCGCCGGCGTGCTCACGGAACCGAACACTAGCAGGCCGTTGAACAGCGGCCTGCGAGCCTTTCATCTCGGGGAGGCATGCACCTCCCCGCCCAGAAAAACGCCGTCTTTCGTGGTTTTTATTTCACGCAAGTTGGCTTCGCCGATCCCTGGCAGGGAGTTTTTCGACTGCCCTGCCAGCGCGGACGTCCGGAGGCGTGTGCCCCGACGACGCAAGATCGCGACTGGGGCGCCGTGCGCCAAATTTCAAATATGTGCAGGTTACAGTTAGCGAGCGGCCGGCTCTTCGCCGCGCCTCGCCCGCTCGAGCAACTTCGCGGCCGCGAGGTTGCGTTGCTCCGGTGTGAGGACAGGCAGCGCGACCTCAATCATGTCGAGCATGTGGTCGCCCATGGCGCGCGCGGGATCGCCATGCGGCGGGGCCAGCTCGCTCATGACGAAGTGGTCGCTCTTGAAGGCCGCCGCCATCCGCTCCCAGTGCGCCTTCATCTCGCCCATGGGGCCGCCATGGTGGCCGCCGCGATGCTCCGGTGCATCGGCGGCCGCGCCCTCGTGGTCGCCGCGATGCTCCCCGCGGCGCGCCATCATCGCTTCGCGGAGCTTGCCGCGCTGCTCCTCGGTGAGGTTCAGCTCGTCGCCCATACGCTTCATGTCGTGCGGGCCCTGCGCGCCACGCTCACCGTGGTGCTCGGCGTGCATCTTTGCCTGGGCGGCGGCCACGAGGGCCTCGCGCTGGCTGGCGTCGAGCAGCGCGTGCACCCGCTCCATCGCGGCGTGATCGAGGGGCTCGGCCTTGGCGCGCTCGGCTGCCAGCGCTTCGAACCTAGGCGCGAGCGCCGCGCGGTCGATCGCGCCTGCCCTCATCTGCGCAGCGATGGCCGTGCTCAGGTCGGCGCGCGCGCGTCCCATGCCCTCATGCCGCGTCTGCGCCTCGACGAGCAGCTTTTCGATCTCGGCGCGCTGGCCGTCGCGCAGCGGCACCTCTGCAAACGCTTCTGCGTAGGCCCTCATGCGACCGTCAAGTTGCGCGGCTGCGGAAATGGGCGCGCGGGTCAGGCCCGCCTGAGCCGATTGCGCCGGTTCGACCGAAGCGCTCCCGCATGCCTCGAGGGCCAGCAGCGAAGCCGCAATGACCGAAGCGCGTGCAAAACGTGAAGTGAACATGGATCAGGTACCGTCCTTTCTTTCAAGGATCAGAGTGGCACCGCCCGGGTCGCTTTGCAGCCGCCGAGCCCGTAAAGCACCGTAAATAACGCGCTGCGGGCTCGCTCGGTCGCATCACGATCCGCGGCGGTCCGGGCACCACGAGAGTGGCGGACGGCCGCGGATTCACGCTCGAACGCTCAGCGCTTCTTGGCGGGCTTCTTGGCCTTCGGCGCCGCCTTGGGGGCCGCCTTGGCCTCGACCTTGGCAGGCGCGCGCTTCGCCTTGACGCGGGGCTCGCTCGCCGCAGTCGCGCGCTTCGAGGTCGACTTGTAGAGGTCGTAGAGGCGCGGAACCGGGAAGGCTCCGAGGCGCGCCTTGTAGCCGTCGTCCTTGGTTCGCTTCTCGACCTCGAGGATGGCCCCGATGAGCTTGTCGCGTGAGCCGAACTTCTCTTTCACGACCGTGAAGGTGGAGAGCAGCCGCAGGAGCTTCGCGTTCGAGACGTGAGCGAGGCCCTTTTCTTTGTTGGTGCGCGCGACCCAGAGGTCTTCGCCGGCGAGCTTTTCGACTGCTGCGACGAGCGCGGCTTTGGTACCAAACTTCTCTTTGACGATCGTAACGGGGCTGTTCATGGTGCTCTCCTCGGGTGTGCGCGAGATGACTTGCGCGGCTTGAAAGAGCGCGTGACTACCAGCGAAAGCGGCGTTTCGCAAGCGCACAGGGCTCGGCCTTGCGTCAAGTGCGTGTATTATGCATCATTTGTGCGGCGATGCGCTCGGCCGCGCCGTCGCCCGCCAGCCTGCGCACGACGTGGAGTCCGACGTCGATGGCGCACGTCACGCCGCCGCCGGTGATCAACTGGCCTTGATCGACGACGCGCTCGTCACACGGGGTCGCGCCGTAGCGGGCGAGCTCGCTCATCATTGACGGGTGCGTCGTCGCGCGGCGCCCTGCGAGGCGTCCTGCGGCCCCCAGCAGCAGGGAGCCGGTGCACACCGATACGGCGAGCCGATTGACCGGGAAGCCGGCGAGCCAACGCACGATCGTCTCGTCGGACGCGAGCGCGCTCGCTCCGGGACCTCCCGGAACCACGAGCACGTCGAACTCGCTGAGGTCGGGCCGCACGCGTGAAACGCGCAGCGCGGCGCCGTCGGCCTGCCAGTCCTCGTGCGAGGCCGCGCCGATGATCGCGACCGATGACGACGGATCGAAGCCCATCGCGGCGATTCGCGCGATCGGATCGTAGACGCCGACGAGATCGAGCAGGGTCAGACCGGGAAACGAGACGACCGCGAAGCGCGTACCGGTCACGAGGTCGGGCTGGTCGCCGAAGTCGGCGAGCGGGACAACGTCGCGGATCGCGTCGCGGGGCACTGGCCCATGAATGTGCGGCATGGGGCCGCGGGGCGTTGCGGCTACCTCGACGCGAACGTCGAGCCTGCGTGGGTCGATGCATAATACACGTACATCGCTCCGGCCTGCGAAATACAGTGACCCGCTCTCCGCGACCCGGTCGCGATAAGAGGCATGGACGAAGCCCTCTGTCGCGAGAGAGGGCGGCGCGTAGGTGTCGCCTCGAAGGTCGCCTGTAGCCAGATGGTAGAGCCAGCGCACGCCCCGAGCATAACCCTGATCGCGCCTCGAAAGGGCCGCCCGGTGGAATCGGCTCGCCCGCTCTGCTACTTGCGTTGGGTCACATGAGCACGGACTCCACGCGCGTTCGCTTCGCGCCGTCTCCCACGGGTTATCTGCACATCGGCGGCGTTCGCACTGCCCTGTTCAACTGGCTTTGGGCCAGAAAGACGGCAGGGGCCTTCGTACTTCGCATCGAAGACACCGATCAGGAGCGCAGCACGCCCGAGAGCGTCGAGGTGATCTTCGACTCGCTCCGTTGGCTGGGGCTCGACTGGGACGAGGGCCCCGGCGTCGGAGGTTCGTGCGGGCCGTATTTTCAGATGCAGAGGCTTGCGCTCTACAAGGAATGGAGCGAGCGGCTCATCGCGTCCGGGAAGGCCTACCGCTGTTACTGTACGAAGCAGGAGCTCGACGCCCAGCGCGAGGCGCTCAAGCAGCGCGACGCGAAGGCCACGTTCCGTTATCCCGGCACCTGCCGCGCCCGCACCGACGAGCCGGCGCTGCCGTTCGTGGTGCGCTTCATGGCTCCCACCGAGGGGGTCGTGAGCTACGTCGACAAGGTCTTCGGCCCGGTGACGACGCCCAACCTGGCGCAGCAGGATTTCGTTCTCCTGCGCTCCGACGGCGTGCCGCTCTACAACTTCGGCGCGGTGGTCGACGACATGACCATGGGCATCACCCTCGTGGCGCGCGGCCGGGATCATATGGTCAACACGCCGCCGCAGATCATGCTCTACGAGGCGCTCGGGGCGAAGCCGCCCGAGTTCGCGCACCTGCCCATGATGCTGGCTCCCAGCGGTGAGAAGCTCAGCAAGCGGCACGGGGCTGTGAGCGTGACCGAGTATCGCGATCAGGGATACTCTCCCAATGCCGTATTGAACTACCTCGTTCGTTTTGGGTGGTCCCACGGCGATCAGGAGGTATTTTCGAAAGACGAGCTCGTCGCGGCGTTTGGCTGGGAGGCCTGTGGTCGCGGAGACGGCAAGTTCGACGCAAAAAAGTTTCTCGCGGTGCAGCATGAGCATCTCAAGCAGCCACGCCTCACGAGCGACGGCAGCTATGTGCAGGCGGTCGCGCCGCTGCTCGCGCTTCGCGGGCTCTCTGCTCAGCCCGAGGCAATCGCGGCCGCGCTGCCGATGATTCGTGACCGCGCCCGCACCTACCTCGAAGCGGCCGACGCGCTCGATCCGTACTTTCGCGAGCCTCCGTCGATCGACGCTGCGGCTGCTGCCAAGTTCCTCGTGCCCGCAGCCGCTCCGACGTTGCGCGCGCTGGCTTCCGTGCTCGAAGCGGTTGACTCGTGGACCGAGGCCGACGTCGAGGCGCGGACGCACGCGTGGCTCGAGGAGCAGGGGCTGGCCATCAAGGACGTAGCGCAACCTGCGCGCGTGGCGCTCACCGGACGGTCGTCGAGTCCGGGCCTGTATCAGGTGTTCTTCGTGCTCGGAAAATCGCGGAGCATCGCGCGGCTGCTGGCGGCCGCGGAGCTCGCCAGCGGCGCGAAGCAGAGCTGATCGTGGCGTCGCTTGTCCCCATGTTTGGCGCGGCCTCTGGAGCGAGCGCGACCACGCTCGACTCGTTTATGTCCTCGGCGAAGCCGGTTTTCCCCATACCGGCGCTGCTCGTCATTTTGCCGATCGTCTACCTGTTTTTCCGAAAGACGTGGCGCGAGCTCGACGTGGACGCTCACAAGGAGCGCGGCCTCGCGCTCGAGCGGGGCGAGACCGACAAAAGGCCGCTCGTCGCCCTCGCGCTGTGCGCCGTCATCCTCACGATGCAGGAATACTACGGCGGGCGCGGCTACTTCGAAGAGGCCGTTCACCCGTGGCTCTCCGTGTTCGACGCGCGGCACGGCGGCGTGCTGCGAACGCTCAAATACGACGAGCTCTACGGCTTCGGCTGGTGGGTCGCGACCCGCGTGTTCGGCTATGTCGTCGTGCCCTTCACGGTTTGGAAGATCGCGTTCCGAAGCGACTCGCTGCTCGATATGGGGCTGCGCATACGGGGGTTCTTCAACCACGCCTGGATTTACGCGCTCTTTTTGGGATGTGTGCTCCCGGCGATGTGGGTTGTCAGCCGTCAGCCTGACTTTGGTGGGTACTACCCATTTTACAAGCAGTCGTCGCGGAGCTGGTTCGACTTCTTCGCCTGGGAGTCGATGTACTTCCTCCAGTTCTTCGCGCTCGAGGTGTTCTTTCGCGGATTTTGGCTCGGCGCGCTGCGGCGCAGCTTCGGAGCCGGCGCCATCTTCGTGATGGCCGTGCCGTACTGCATGATCCACTACGGCAAGCCGTACCTCGAAGCCAACGGCGCCATCGTCGCCGGCATCGCGCTCGGCTCGTTGTCGATGAAGACCAAGAGCATCTATCAGGGCTTTCTCGTGCACATCACGGTCGCCGGTCTGATGGACTGGCTCGCCCTGAGCCATCGCAATGCGCTGCCGCGCGTGATGTGGCCGGGAGACGAGCTCAAGCTCGACGCGCTCGGAAATGTCATCAACCCCGCCCGCCAGTGGGTCCCCATCGTAGCGCTGTGCGCGCTCGCGGCGCTGGTGCTGAGCGCTGCGGCCGTGAAGGCCGTCGAGCGGGTGCGTGCGCGACGGGCGGTCGATTCGGGCGGCACCGCCGCGGGCTGACCCGCTAACAGGCCGTTGAAGAACGGCCTGCTAGCCTTTCATCTCGGGGAGGTATGCACCTCCCCGCCCCGAAAAACGCGGTTTTTCGGGGTCCCCACCCCACGCAATTGGCTTCGCCAATTACTATCAGGGTGTTTTTCAACACCCTGC
>CANJCO010000023.1 GCA_947473045.1 Myxococcales bacterium
AGCAGGGTGTTGAAAAACACCCTGATAGTAATTGGCGAAGCCAATTGCGTGGGGTGGGGACCCCGAAAAACCGCGTTTTTCGGGGCGGGGAGGTGCATACCTCCCCGAGATGAAAGGCTAGCAGGCCGTTCTTCAACGGCCTGTTAGTTGATGCGGGTCTGGCAGCCGACGGTGATGTCGACCTTCGCGTTGGGCGCCGATTTCACGTCGTCGCAGGCCTTGCCGATGAGCTCGACCTTGTTGTCCGGGGTGTAGTCCCAGCAGCCGTCGCCGGCGCACGCGTTAGAGGCGTCTTTGCGCTTATAAAGCGGCTTTACGGCTCCGCCGCCGATCACGTAATCGACGTTCACGAGGCTCAAATCGGGAGTGCCTCCGTCGGGTTGGGGCAGCTCGAATACGCACCCGAGCACCTTGCCGCGAACGAGCCCGATCGCGTCGGCGATGGCCCCCGACGTGAAGTTTCCCTGGGTCATGTCGAAGTGACACGAGGCCTTCGGATCGGTGTCGCTCTGGTTGAATGGCGACGTGGCGTTGCACCCTGCGGGCACGTTCGCGGGCGAGCCTGCCTTGGCGATCGACGAGAGCGCCGCGCGCATGTGGTAGGGCGGAAACGCGGCCCCGTTCACGTCGTAGCTGTCGGAGCCCGGGACGCCCACGATGAAGGTCTCGACCGGCTTCTGCGGGTCTGCGTTTGCCTTGGCGACGAGCTGCATGATGCTGTTGGGGTTCTCCCAGTCGCTGCAGCCGTTGCCGTCGGTGAAGCCCGGCCGGTTCGACAGCGAAGTGCAGCTGATGCCGCCGTCGGTCACCACAAACAGAATGCGCTTGCCCGGCTTGCTCCAGCCCTGCAGCGAGCCGAGCGCCGACTGAACCGCGGAGTAGAGCGGGTTGCCCTCGCCGGCGCTGTTGTCGGGTGCGTTGACGGTGAGCCAGCTCTTGATGGCCTGCCTCGGCCCCGCCTTGTCGGTTGATTTGAACGTCGTCGCGGGCGTGAGATCGACCTGCGGAAACGCCGGGACGCCGCACGCCACCGGCAGGTTGAACACGCAGGCGGGCCCTGCGACCTGGGCGTTGGGCGCGGCGAGCAGACCGACGCTCATGGTGTCGAACACGTCGGCGTCGAGCGCCTGCACGATGGCCTGCGCGGCGAACACCCACTTGTTGTTCTGCGACATCGAACCCGAGCGCTGCAGCACCACAAGAATCGCGGCGGGGGCCTGCTTGGCCTCGTACTGGCCGGTCGCGCACGCGGGGCCTGCCTCCGGCCCCCCGGCGCTGTCGCCCGCGAACAGCTGCCCGTCGGCGCCAGCGTCTGCAGGCGCATCGAACTTGGCGTTCGTGGCCGCGCACGCCAGCGCAGTGACCGAGCCGGCGGCAAACAATGAAACCAGTACCTTCTTCATCGCTCGATCTCCCATGTTACGTGCAATATGCACTTTGTTGTGATGCGGCCGCGCGCTCAGTTTGGGGTCGGTCCGCCGGGCAGAAAATAAATGTCGGGGAAGGCCTGCGTTGCGCCGCACGCGCCCCCGCCGACGGCGACGACAGAGCCGTCGAGCATCGTGACCGCGTTCCACTCGGTGTTGCCGTTGGTGAGCGTGTCGAACGGCGAAACGGCTGCTTTTACTGGGTCTACGACGTCGACGGTGTTCGTGACGTCGCACTTGCCGTCGTGGTTGTAGCCGCCCATGACCAGCACCGTTCCGTCGCGCACGAGCGCGCTGGCGTGCCACGTGCGCCCGGTCGACAGCTTGTAGGGCATCACAGTCCAGGTGTCGGCCTTCGGATCATACGCCTCGATCTCGTCGAGCGGCACGTGCACGCCGCCGGCCGAGATCGAAGCGCCTCCCAGCACGAGCACGCGGCCGTCGGGCAGCACATGCGCCGTGAACTGGCTCCGTCCCTGCTTCATGGGCGCCGCGAGGGTGAACTTGCCGGTCTTCGGGTCGAACAGCTCCGCGTCGGCCTGCGCCGGGCCGCACGGATGCACGCCATCACAGCCGTCGCCTCCAAGCACCATCACGCGTCCGTCGCGGAGGCGCACGATACGCTGGCCGAGATAGTGCGGCTTAATCAGTGCGACCTGCGTGAAGGCGTCGCTCGCGGGATCGTACAGGTCGACCGTCGGCGAGCCGTCGCTCGTGACCATGACGCGTCCGTCGACCATCAGCACCGACCACGCAAACGTGCGGCTCTCGGTCATCAGCCCCTTGGCCGCCGTGAATGCGTTCGTCACCGGATCAAACAGGTCGGCCAATTTGCATGTATTGTTCACGCACGCGGCCGGATCGTCGGCGGGGCCTCCGACGACGATCGCCCGACCGTCGAGGAGCGTGGTCGCAGAGCAGCGCCACCGGGGCGTAGACATCGCGTTCGCCGGCGCCTCGACCTTGCCGCTCGCACCTTCGCGCGAAAAAAGCACGCCCGTGTTCAGCGCCTGTTCGGGATGATCCGGAACGGTGGTTCCCCCCGCGATGAGCACGCGTCCGTCCTGCAGCGGGGTGACTGCCGGATGCTCGCCACGAACGGTGTTCATGGCGACGTCCTTCCACGGCGGCGCGAGGGGCGCGGACTGATAGCTGAATCCCTGACGCGTCGTGGCTACGCCCGACGCGCTCGCGATCGTGATGTCGTAGCTGCCGACGGTCCCGGGCGGGGTCTGCGCGACCGCTGTGGTCGGGCCGAGCACGAGCAGCGGAGCGCGCCCGTCGCCGATCATCAGGCTCATGTCTGCGGTGAAGCCGGCGCCGGTGATGCGAAGCCAGTCGCCGCCGTTTTGATTTCCGTGGCTCGGCTCGATTTTCGTTACAGCGAAGCCGCACGATGCAGATTGCACGCACTTGCTCCCGCAGCACAGGTCGCCCGAGAGGCACGCAGCGCCGCACGATCCGCAGTTTTTCGGATCGCTCGCGGTGTCGACGCACGCGTCGCCGCAGCGCAACTGCGCGACCGTGCACTGCGCCTGCGCGTCGCTCGCGCTCTCGGCGCCGGCGTCGGCAAGCGGAGGATCGACGACGGCCGAGTCGCCGCAGGCGGCGGTGAGGCTCGCGGCGATGCCAAACACAAAAGCCGAGCAAAGGAGGGGGGTCTTCACAGCCCGACCGTAACAGAGTGCCGCGCTGAGCGTGCGGCCGCGCTGCTCTGAACAACGGGCGGCCCTTCGGCCTTTGGTGTAACTACCTGCGCCATGGGCAGCTCGAAGAAGCGCGAGGCGGAGGTCTCCGATCCGCGACCGGTCGACGGTGCGACGCAGGGCGACGACGTGCGCTTCGACCGCGCCCTTCGACCCCAGACGTTCGACGACTACGTCGGTCAGCAAAAACACAAAGACAACCTTCGCGTGTTCGTCGAGGCCGCGCGTCGGCGTGGCGAGCCGCTCGATCACCTGCTGCTTTGCGGTCCGCCCGGTCTCGGAAAGACAACGCTCGCCCAAATTCTCGCGCACGAGATGGGCGTCGAGCTGCACATGACCAACGGCCCGGTGGTCGAGCACAAGGGCGCCCTGGCCGGACTGCTGACCAAGCTGGGGCCCGGCGACATTCTGTTCATCGACGAGATTCACCGTCTCAATCCGGTGGTCGAAGAGAGCCTGTATCCCGCGATGGAAGACTTTCGCATCGACATCATGACAGGCGAGGGGGCCTTCGCGACCGCGCTTCAAATCGACGTGAAGCCGTTCACGCTGGTGGGGGCGACCACGCGCACCGGGCTGCTCACCGCGCCGCTCTTCTCGCGGTTCGGCCACGTGGTTCGCCTCGACTTTTACCCCGTTGGGGAGCTCGCGCGAATCGTGCGGCGCAGCGCGGACCTCCTCGGCGTCAAGACCGAGGACGACGCGTGCGAGGCGATCGCGAGGCGCGCGCGAGGCACTCCGCGCATCGCCAACCGCCTGCTGCGACGGGTGCGAGACTTCGCCGAGGTGCTGGCATCGGGCGTCATCGACAACGCCATCGTCAAGCTGGCCGCGAGCCGGCTCGAGATCGACGACGCCGGCTTCGACGACATGGACCGCCGGCTGCTGCGCGTCATCATCGAGGATTACGACGGCGGGCCTGTCGGTGTCGAAACGCTGGCGGCTGCGCTCGGCGAGCCGCGCGACACGATCGAAGACGTGTACGAGCCGTTCCTGCTCCAGCAGGGCTTCATCGGTCGAACGCCGCGGGGCCGCGTCGCGACGCGCAAGGCCTACGCGCACCTCGGGCTCGATGCGCCGAAGCGAAGCGCAGAGGCCGGTCAGGCCGAGCTGCCGCTCGACTCCAGCGACGATTGAACGGCTTGATTGGGCGCGATTGTACTGCGCTCTGGATCGGTCGTAAGCTTGGCGTTCGTGGCGCCCTATCCGGTCTTGATCGTCGATGACGACGCCATCAGCAGGCACGTGCTGTGTCAGGCGCTGGAGCAGGTCGGCATGCCCTTCGTGGCCGTGGCTTCCGGCGCCGAGGCGCTCGCCCGACTCGAGCACCAGACGCCGTCGCTTCTGCTGCTCGATCTCGTCATGCCGCAGCCGGACGGCTACGAGGTTCTCAGCGTCGTGCGCGCGCGCCCGGAGACGCGCGACCTGCCGGTGCTCGTCCTCACCGGCCTCGATGGCGACAGCGAGATCACCCGGGCCTTCGAAGCCGGCGCGGACGACTTCGTTCGCAAGCCCTTCCGCGCGGCCGAGCTCATCGCGCGCATTCGCGGCCAGCTCCGTCTGCGCGGCGCCACGCTCGCGATCGAGAAAAAGGAAAAGGACGCACAGCTCGTGCTCGAGCTGACGCAGGCGCTGGCGTCGAACCTCGATTTTCGCAGCATTCTGTTTACCGTCACCCAGCGCGTCGCTGAGGTCGCGCGCGTCGATCGCGTGTCGATTGTGCTCGTGCGCGAGTCGGGCGACGTCGGCTACGTCGTGGCCGCAAGCGACGACGCGCAGCTGCGTGACCTCGCCATCGACCTGTCGAAGTACCCCGAAATCAAGCAGGTCATCGCGAGCGCGCAGCCGCTCGTCATCACCGACGCAGCCACCCATCCGCTGCTTGAGATCGTGCGCCAGGGTGACAGCCACGCCCGCGCGTTCAGCGCCCTCGCCATCTTGCCGATCGTCTACGAAGGCAAGGCGATGGGCGTGCTGTTTCTGCGCGCGAAGCAGTCGTTCAGCTTTGGGGAGCGCGAGCTCGGCGTGTGTCGCACGATCTCGAGCGCGATGGCGATCGCCCTGCGCAACGCGCGGGTGCTGCAGTCGCTTCGGGATCAAACGCAGCAGGTCACCGTCGCGCGGTTCGAGGCCGAGCGGCGCCTCGAATCGTTGCAGCGGTACGCCGACTTCTTCGAGTCGAGCGCCGATGGAATCGCGGTCTTCGACGCGGACGCGCGACTGCTGTTTTCGAACCCGAAGGCGCGTGAGATCACGGGCTACGATGAGGCCGATCTCAACGGTCGCCGCATCAGCGAATTGCTCGGCGACCATCATGACGCCGGCCGCGCGCTCCAGGACGGCTTCGCGCGTGGCGAATTTCCGCAGGGTGTCGATCTGCGCCTCCTTCGAAAAGACGGCAAGCCCATCGTGCTGTCGCTGTCGTTCAGCTCGGTGCTGCGCGAAGAGTCGGTTGTATTGTGCAGCTTTCGCGACGTCACCGCAGAGCGCTCGGTCGCGAGCGAGCTGATCAAGACCAAAGACTTTCTGGGCCGCATCATCGACGCATCGGCCGACGCGATCATCTGCGCGGACCTGACCGGACGCGTGCTCATCTTCAACCGCGCGGCCGAGCGCCTCTACGCCCGCACGGCCACCGAGACGCTCGGCTCCGACGTCCGGGCGCTCTACCCGGTTCACGGCGCCGCGCGCATCATGCGACTCATTCGGCAGGGGCACGGACGGGTCGATGGCGTGCGCGTCGATGTGCTCGACAGTCGCGGAGAGCTCGTCCCGGTCACCGTCAGCGCGATGCTTCTCTACGATGGCGCGCGGCCGGTCGGATCGGTGGGGGTGTTCACCGACTTGCGCGAGAAGATGCGCATGGAGCAGCAGCTCGAATCGGCGCAGCGTCAGCTCATCGAGCGCGAGCGTCACGCCGTGATCGCGGAGCTCGCCGGGGCGGCTGCCCACGAGCTGAATCAGCCGCTCACCACGGTGATCATGAGCGCCGATCTTCTCAAGCGAAAGCTGGGCGCGGAGTCGCCCGCGATCGCGGTGATCGAGGTGCTGCGGAACGAGGCCGATCGCATGGCGACGATCGTCAAAAAGATCGGCAAGATCACCCGGTACGAAACGAAGAGTTACGTGGGCCGAGCGAGAATTCTCGACCTCGACAAGGCCAGCGAAGCCGACGCAGACAAGCCACGACATGACGCTGCGAGCGTCGAACACGGGAGCAGTCCGCCGAGAGGCGACTGAAGCGCCATGCACCGTGACCGCGATACCCTGCTAACGCCTGCGCAACTCGACGCCGACGTCGATGTTCCTGGCACGAGACCTTCGTCGCTGTCGATGAGCGCGGGGGCTGCCAGCCAGCCGTTTCGCTCGCGCGCCGTGCCGCCTGAGTGGCTGGGCGCGCTGCTCGACGCGCTGACCTCGCTGCCCGTTTCGCAGGGCGAGCTGGCGGCGGTAGCCTTCGTGCTCGACGCGGTCGCCCGCGCGGTGCCCGGGTTGCGGGTTGGGGCGTCGCTGCGGGTCGCCGGCGAAGCGCGCGTGATCGGCGTCGACGCTGCCCGCGCGTCGGGGGATCGCGTCTTTTTCGATCGATCGCATGAGCGGGCCCTCGCCCTGCCCGACGCGAGCGGCGACTTCATGATGCATCTTGGCTTCGACGACGCGTGTCTTCACGACGACGACGCTCCCGTTGTGGTGTTTGCGCGACGGACGGGATCGGTGATCGCCGCAGCCCAGGCGCGGGTTGCCGAGTTCGAGCTGGCGGCGCAGATGTCGTGCGAGCTCGCCGATCAGCGCCAGCAGCTGATTTTTGCCGAGAAGCTGGCGTCACTCGGAGAGATCGCGGCGGGCATCGTTCACGAGCTCAACAACCCGCTCACTGCGATCGTCGCCTATACCGATTTTCTTTTGAAGCGAGTCGCGCAGCTTCCAGAGGGGCGCGCCGACGAAGCCGAGCGGCTGCGGCGTATCGCCGAATCGGCGAGCCGTATGCAGCGCCTTACGCGCGAGCTCGTGAGTTACGCGCGTCCGTCGCCGCACGCGATGCAGCCGGTGGTGCTCTCGTCGGTCGTCGAACAGGCCCTGTCGTTTTGCGAGCACCTGCTCGAGCCGAGCCGCGTCACGATCGTCTGCGAGCTCGGAGACGGCGTACTGCCCGTTCGCGGCTTGCCCGATCAGCTGACGCAGGTGGTCGTGAATCTGGTCACGAACGCGTGTCACGCGATGCACGCGCGGGGTGGTCGCGTCCTCGTGCGCACCGAGGTCGATGCCGACGAAGCGCACGCGCGCGTGGTCGTTGAAGACGAAGGCCACGGAGTGCCCGCAGAGGTGCTGCCAAAGCTGTTTCATGCGTTCTTTACGACCAAGCCAAGCGGCGAGGGCACCGGCCTCGGTCTGGTCATCGTCAAGCAGATCGTCGAGGCGCACGGGGGAACGATCGCCGTGCAGAGCGAGACCGGGCGAGGCACGCGGTTTACGGTCACGTTGCCGGTCGCCGAGAGCCCTGGCTCGCAGCGGGTGCCGCGCGCCTGATGCAGGCCTCGGTTTAAAGCTGCGCCAGCTGCGCGAGGTCGCGCTCGGGGGTAGCTCCTTCGCCTGACGACGCACAAAACGCGAGGGTCACTTCGCCTGCGAAGCGGCGGATATGTGCGCCGTCGACGCGGCCGTGCACACACCCCTCGGCGTGCAGCGCCAGCAGCGCGGTCCGCAGTGCGCCGCGTTCCGCGGGTGACAGCGCGCCGGCTTCGGACGCCCCGGGGCGTGCTTCGAGCCAGATCGACCCGCCTTCGCGATCGACCCGAAGTACGAGCTGCAGCGCGCGACAGCCGGCGCGCGCGAAGGCGCCTGCCCGCGCGAGGGTGGGCGCGTCGAGCGCGACGCGATCGACCCGCTGCCCGGTGCGGCTATCGATCGCCGCGCCCGACGCATCGAGCGTGACGCGCGCCGGGGATGCCGCCCCGGGTGCGTGCTGGCCTGCGCGCGGCGCGGGAACGACGGGACCCGGCACGTTGGGCCACGTCGCCGAGCCGAGCGCCCTGCGCGCCTCGAAGGCGTCGGCCGGACGCCCTGATGGATCGCGCGCGAGCAAGCGCATGACGAGCGCATCGTGTTGCCCGGAGAGCTCACGGTGTGCGGCGCTCGGCATCACAAGGGGCGGCTCGTCGACGCGCACGCGCTGCGCGGTGAGCATTTCGAAGAGCATGACGCCGACGCCGTAGAGGTCGCTCTTGACCGTGGCGGGTCGGCCTTCGCGCTGCTCAGGGCTCATGTAGGAGAGGGTGCCGATCACCCCGGCGGTGGCCGTGACCGACAGATCGCCGAGGTGAGCGACGCCGAAATCGGCGACCCGCGCAACGCCAGCCTCGTCGAACAGCACGTTGGCCGGCTTCACGTCGCGGTGCAGCACGCCGAGCCGGTGCGCTTCGCCCAGCGCGCAGAGCACAGCGTCGGCGATTTCGACCGCGCGCGCCGGAGCGATCGGCGCGCTCATCATTTGCTCGAGCGTGCCGCCGGGCATCCACGCGACCGCGATCGCCGGGCCCTCGGCGATGTAGTCGCGCAGCGGCACCACGTTGGGGTGGTCGAGCGTGCCGAGCACCTTCGCTTCGCGCTCGAACCGCGCGAGGGCGTCGCGTCCCCCGCCGCGAGCCTCGAACGCGCTCAGTATTTTCAAGGCGACCCGCTCGCCCCGCACGGTGTCGATGCACTCGACGACGCGCGCGTTCGCGGTCGACGCGACCTCTCTCACGAGCTCGTAACGGCCGAAAATAAGCCGTTTTGCCTGCAACGGCGGCGCGATCGGCGAGGGCTCGGGCGCATCGTCGGGGCCGAGCTCGCGGCGCGCTTCCATCGCGGCCTCGTCCATTCCGAGCGCGCGCAGCTCGCGTACGAGCAGCCGAAGCGCCTCGCGCCGCTCCGGGGCGAGCGGGTCGATCGATTGCAGCGCCCTTACGCAAGCCTCGTGACGGCCATGGCGCGCGAGCAGCGCTCCCAACGCGAAGGGCAGCGCTGCGCGATCGGGCTGCCGCCGCATCGCTGCCTCGAGCACTTTTGCCGCGGCCACGGGATCGCCGGCCTTCTCGAGGAGCTCCGCAGCGCGGGCCGCGTCTCCGCTGCGCTCCCACGCGATCGCCGCCGACGGAAAATCGCCGGTCGCCTCGAACGCGCGCGCGGCCCACGCGAAGTCTCCGCGCGAAAGCAGCCTCGCCGCGGCCTCGCTGCATCCCGACGCATCGGCGCGCGCGAAATCGAGCGCCCGCGCGGCCGCCTCGTCATCGCCTCCGGTCACGGCGAGTAGCAGCGCACGGGCCCCGTCGCCCGAACGTATTGCGGCGGCCGAAGCGAGCGCGAAGTCACACGCGCGCTCGTAGAGAGCGCTCGCGGTCTTCGCATCGCCCAGCTCGAGCGCCTTCGCGGCCGCCTCCTGCATGCGCTCCTGCCGAACGAGTCGCTCGACGTCGGCGTGCATCACGGCGCGTAGTCGTCTTCGTCATCTTCGATCGGCAGGCTCGGCGCGAGGGCCTGCGGCGCTGCGCGGGCAGCGTCGACGTCGCTGCCGATCATCAGCGAGGGAGTTCCCCGCTCGCCTCGCGCGGTCGCTGCGGAATCGGCGCGCCGCGCGACATCGGCCAGCACGCCGCGCTCACGATTTCGCCGGCCCGGTCCGCTTGAATCGACCCAGAAATAGCTGCGATCGCGCACATCGACGTGCACAAATCCGCTCACGGGATAGATGCCGACACCCAAAAAGCCAACCTCACGCGCGAACTTTGCGACGTCCTCGTCGGTTGCGCCCGGCACGACGAGATCCATCGCCCGGCCCTTACCGTGATTGGAGGCGCCCCCGCCATGCGGCTCGCGGTAGCCCGAGATCACGCGGATTTCCTGGGCTGCGAAGTGCCGCTGCAGTCCGTAGACAACGTCGAGCAGGCGCGGCTCGACAGGATACGAGGCCGCTGCGCCGGGATCGCGCAGCAGGTGCGCGGCGCGGTCGAGATCACGCGCGGTAAATCCGCCGCTCTCCCCGAGCGCCGTCAACTCGGCGCGCTCCCGCGTGTTGAGCACCGACAGCACCAGTTTGGGGCGTCCGTTGTCGTCGACCGGCGCGGTCTTGCCCTCCGCGGGCGCGTGCCACGCGCGAACGAACGCGTTGTAGGCCGGCACGTGCGGCCTCGTCGCCACGCGCGCGGCGGCCGGTTTTGGCTTGTTTTCCGCTGCGGCGCCGGCCGCGATCGCCACGCCGACCACAATCAGGGTGAGCGCGAGCGCGCGCGCAGGAAGCAGCCGCCTGGAAAGCATCAACCCCCCGAACCTAGACAACGACGGGCTCGCTCGCAACCCGGGCGTGATCGCCTATGGTGGCGCCATGCCTCTCGTTGTTGCCGCCTTCGCGCCGGAGCTTGGCGACCTCGCTGCGCGCGTGCGCACCGCGACGGTGGGGATCGGTCTCGTGGCTGCCGCTCACGGTGCCACCCGCGCCCTCGCCGAGCGCCGTCCGGACGTGGTCATTCTGGTCGGAACCTGCGGAGCGTATGCCGAGTCCGGACTCGCCATCGGCGACGTCGTCGTGGCCTCGCGGGTGGTGCTCGCTTCTGCAGCGGCTGCCCGCGGCGACGGTGCGCTGCTGCCATCGATGACCTTGGCATTCGAACCCGATGCCTCGGTGTTTGAAGCGCTCGTCGCGCTTGGCGGCAAGCCGGCGGCGGTCGCCACCACGCTCGCGCTGACGACGACCGATTCGCTCGCGGTCGACCTGCAACGCTGCCTCGGCCCCGACGTCGAGCACCTCGAAGCTTATGCTGTGGCCCACGTCTGCGCGGCCCTCGGCGTGCCTTTCGCGGCGGTGTTCGCCGTCGCCAACGATGTGGGTCCCCGTGGCCGCGACCAGTGGCGCGCGCATCACAGCGCCGCGGAGGTTGCCGCAGCCGATTTGGTCTCGCGCTGGCTCTCGGCGCGCGGGCAGTCGATCAGAAATCCCACATGATGGCGCTCGCAGGAGCGATGACCAACCCCGACACCGCTGTGCTCGTACCGTTGAACGTCCCGGTGACGACCTGCCAGGTGGCGTCCAGCTCCAGCCCGACATGCACGTGACCCAGTCCGATGGCGACGCCCGCGAGCGCGCCGAAATACAGGTGATCGGCGGCCATCTCGTTGCTCGTGGCGGCACCGCCGGGCTCGCTCGAAACAGGGGCGATCGTCACGCGATTGTAGCCGCCGCGCAGTCCCGCCCACGCTTGATAAAGGCTCGCCTCGCTGCGCCAGCCCGCGATCAGCGGCACGTCGATGCCGTAGGCGCGGGCGGAGCCAAGGGCGACGCCGGGCAGGGCAGGGTTGGCGGGACGGCCAAGGAACGCAGCGTTGAGCCCGGCGCCAACCGAAACGGCCACGGCCTTGCGCTGAAACGCCCTGCGCAGGTCGAGCCTCGCGCCGCGACCCGTGTAGGTGACGCCGCCCTCGAAAGCGCCTCCGACGCCGACGCGCGCGCCGACGACCGGCGCGAGTCCCGGGGCGACTGCAGCGGCGACGAGGGCGCCCTTGGCGTAGTCGGCGTTGCTGCCCGGCGCGCCCGGCAACGAAGGGTCGCGCGAAGCCAGATCGTAGGCGCGGTCGAGGTCACCGGCGAGCTGCCCGACGGCCGCTTGCGCGCTCACGCCCGAGGTCGCCCGCACTTCGCCCGCTGGCAGCACGTGCGCGGGATGAAGAAGCGGCGACGCCCCGCCGCACCCCGTGATGACACCGAGCACCGAGCACGCGAGGGCGCGCGTTACGCCCCCGCCCGCGCTCACTTGCGGAATCGCGACGGGTAGTCGTTGCTGGTCGCGCGCGTCCGCAGCTCGGCGTCGTCGGGATGCAGCTTGAGTGCGCGCTCGAGCAGCGAGGGCTCTTCTTCGCGGTGCTCGGGGTTCGGCAGGCAGCACTCGACGGGACACACTGCCTGACACGCCTCGTGGTCATAAAAGCCGACGCACTCGGTGCACAGCTCGGGATCGATGACGTAGATTTCGTCTCCCTCGCTGATCGCCTCGTTCGGACACTCGGGCTCGCAGGCTCCGCAGTTGATGCAATCGCTCGTGATGTGCGTAGACATGGCTGCTCTGTTGTGCCTTTGCCTGCGCGGAAAATACCCCGGGAAAGGCGGGCGAAACGTAGGAAGAGCGGTGGCCGATGTCAAACCCCAATCAGAGCCAAAAACGATATGGTGGAAGTTTGCTGCGCGTGGGAGTACGAACCCGGTCTCGATGGCGCGAACAACGGCATGGCTGATGACTCTGTGCGGGGCGCTTGTGCTCGCCGGGTGCACGCCGTCGATCGGCGACAAGTGCGCGCTGTCGACCGATTGCTCGTCGCGCGGCGATCGCCTCTGCGACGTCTCCCAGCCCGACGGTTACTGCACCGCGTTCAACTGCACCGGCGACGACTGCCCGACAGAGGCCGTGTGCGTGCTCTTTCCGGGGGCGGTCGCCGGCTGTGGCCTCGACGATCGCCGCGATCCGGGCCGAACCGGGCGCTCGATGTGCCTGCTGGCCTGCGCGAGCGGCGCAGACTGCCGCGCGGGCTACGTCTGCGCCGATCCGACCACGCAGCCCTACGGCGCACGATTCCTCGCGGATACGCGCTCCACGGTCTGCCTCGTCGCCGCGTCGGGCCTCGCGCTCGCGGTGACCGATTCGGGCTCATCGCCCGTTTGCAGCCCGAACGGTTCGAACGCCGACGCCGCGATCGTCGTCGACGCCGCGCTGCCCGACGCCTCCGCGCCGCCCGATGCTTCCGACGCGTCGGAGCCGGCCGCGGACGCCGCCGCCGACTGAGCCCCGATGGCGTGGGTTCGCACGCTGTTGTCGCGCGTGCTCGAGGCCGTCGCCGTGGTGCTCGTGATGGCCTCGGTCGTGTTCTTCGCGATGCGCCTGTTGCCCGGCGATCCGGCGCGCCTCGTGCTGGGCGACGAAGCTGAGCCTGCGCAGCTCGCGGCGATTCGATTCAAGCTCGGCCTCGACGCGTCACTTCCTGTGCAGTATGCACGTTTTCTGAAGGGGCTCGCCACGCTCAACTGGGGCGAGTCGCTGCGGCATCCGGGCGAAGCCGCGGCGTCGCGCGTGGCCGAATCGCTCGCGCCGACCGCGTCACTCGCTACGGTCGCGGTGCTGATGGGCGCGTCGGGCGGCATCGCGCTCGCGCTACTTTCGGTGGGGCCCTGGCTGGGCAGGCGCAGCGCGTGGATCGATCGCGCCACGACCGCGGTCGCCGCGACGCCGCTTCTGTCGTTCGCGCCGCTGCTCACGTTCGCGCTGGCCGCGCGCGCCCGAGTGGTGCCGCTCCCCGGCGATCCCGACGCAGGCCTCGGGGGCCTGCTGTTTGCGAGCGCCCTGCTCGCCGTGCCGCTCGGCGCGCAGGTGGCTCGCGTCTCGCGCGCCTCGCTCGGTGAGATCGCGCAGTCGCAGTTTCTGTCGGTGGCGCGCGCAAAGGGAGCGACCTCGCTTCGCACGTGGGTCGTGCATGCCCTTCCGGTGGCGGCGGGGCCGATCGTCACCGTGGTGGCCTCGCAGCTCGGCGCGCTTTTGGGCGGCGCGGTCGTGCTCGAGCGCCTCTTCGAGCGGCCCGGGCTAGGCTCGCTGATCCTCGAAGCGTACGCGGCGCGCGACCTGCCCGTGCTGCAGGCCGCCATCATCGCCGCGGGCGGATTCTTCGTCGGCGCTCAAGTGGTCGCAGCCCTGGCCCACGCTGCGATCGACCCTCGCGTGAGGCGCCCGTGATCCGCGCGCGACTGCTGCGGATCGTGCCGCTGGCGTTGCTCCTCGCGGTCTCAGGATGGCTCATCGCGCGCTCGCACGCGCAGCCCGATCGCGTTGACCTCGCGCGCGCATTTTCAGCGCCGACCGCTTCAGCGCTGCTCGGTCACGGTGAGGCCGGCGTCGATCTCGCGTCCGTCGTGCCTCACGCGATCGCGCGCGCCGCAGCGCTGGCGGTGGTCGTCGCGCTGGCGGGCTTCGCGCTCGGGGCTCCGCTGGGCGCGGCCGCGGCGCTGGCGCGCGGCACGTTCGAACGCGTCGTCGATCGCGCCTGCGATCTGGTGCAGTCGTTCCCTTCTTTTTTGCTCGCGCTCGCGGTGCTCTCCGCGGTGCGTTCGCCCAATCGCGTGCATCTTGCATGTGTTTTTGCGCTCACAGCCTGGGCGCCTTTCGCGCGGCTTTCGCTCGCCGAGGCCCGGGTGCTTCGGGGCGCGGCCTTCGTCGAGGCGGCGCGCGCGCTCGGAGCCTCGCGCTTGCGCGTGCTGGTCGTGCACGTGCTGCCGAACCTGATGGCGCCGCTCGCTGTTCAGCTGGGAGCGACCGCGGCCGCCATCGTCGTCAGCGAAGCGGCGCTTTCGTTCGTGGGTCTCGGTCCCCGCGACGGCGTATCGCTCGGAAGCGTCCTCGATCAGGGCGTTTTTGCGATGTTGCGCGCGCCGCATGTGCTCGCGGTAGGCTCGGTCGGCGTGTTCGTCACGAGCCTGTCGCTGCTCATTGCGGGGCGCGCTGCGGAGCCCCGCGCGCGTTAGCCCAGACCCGGCGGCGGCCGTGCTACGAACTTGCCTCACGCGATGTTTCAACCTCAGCCGCTGCCACGAAAATACGAAGCTTGCCTGCGCGATCTCGCGTCGACCAACGCCGCCGTTCGCGCTTCTGCAGTGACCGACGTCGTGCGTCACGTCACGGGCGACAGCGCCCTGCGCGCCGCCGTGGTGCCCTTGCTGGAGCGGGCGCTCTCGGACGAGGCCGCCGGCGTTCGTTCGGCCGCCGCCGTCGCCCTCGCCGATCTGGGGGCCGCAAGCGCCGTACCGCTGCTGCTCGCCGCGATCGAAGATGACGACGCGCACGTCCGGCAGATGGCCATCAGCGCGCTCGGCGAGATCGGCGAGCCCCTGGCAGCCGCGCGCCTTTCGCGAGCCCTGTCCGATTCGCGTCCCGAAGTACGCTACCAGTCGATCATCGCATTTGTGCGCGTTTGCCGCGACAAAGACGAGGTCGCCGCGGCGCTCGCGCGGGCCGCCGGTGATGATGACTTCAACATTCGCTACATCGCGCTGCGCCTCGCCGAAGAGCACGGCATCACGGGCGGCGGCGTGCTCGAATGCGCAGCGAAGTCTTTGTCGGATGCCGCTTCCGAGGTCCGCGCCGCAGCCGCGATCCTGCTCGCGAAGTCGGGCGACGCGCGCGGCCACGCGCTCGTGCTCGCGATCGTTCGCGGAGACGTTTCGGTGCAAAAGGAAGACGAGCGCGAGGCCGTTGAGCTTGCGGGCGCCGAAAACCTCGCCGCCGCGGTGCCTGCCCTCGAGCGCCGCGCGTTCGGGCTGGCGGCCAAGCTGACTGATACATGTAGTTTCCACGCAATCGTCGCGTTGGCGCGTATGGGGCACCCGCGGGCGGTGGCCTCGATCGACGCCGACTTGCGTGCCTCGTCGGCGCGCCGTCGGCAGGCCGGCGTGGTCGCCGCGGGTCGCGCAAAGCTCGCGTCGATGCGCGCGCTCATCGCCTCCGCGACCGACGTCGATGCGCAGCTGCGCGATGAGGCGCTCGCCTCGCTCGGCGCATGAGCTCCGCCGATCTGCGCTGGGCCTTCGACGCGGTCGACCGGAGCGGTGAGCGCGCCCTGTCGCTTCGGTGGTCGCTTCGCGATCGCTGCGCGGTGAGCGCGGTGGCGTTTGAGCGAGGGCGGCGCCCGGTGGCTGCCTCCCTCAGCCTGCCGCGCGACGAGGCCGGCTTCGTGGGCGGCGGCGTGCATGCCGGGGTCGGGCCGTGCGTACTCGCCCGCGACGGGGCGCGTGTGGCTCTCGGCGCCGGCCCGCAGCGACTCGCGTGCGAAGTCGCGTTCTCGGGCTCGGGCGCTGGCGGCGACGTTGCCCCGTCGGGCCTCTCGCGCCTCCTCGGCGCCGGAATCGCCTCGCCGATGGTCCGCCTCGCCGTTGACGGAACGGCCACCGTTCGTGGCGAGGTGTGGCCGATCGCAGGCTGGCACGGCGCGCTCACATCGCGATCCGCCGCGCTGCGCCCGCGCGCGCTCGTCTCGGGCAGCTGCAGCGTGTGGCAAGACGGGCTGAACGCCGCGTTCGGAGGCGGCACCGAACGCCTTCGCGTCGCGGGAGCTCCTGTCGACGCGCGGGTGCTCAGCTTGACCGTTGACGGCGCGCGCCACGCGTTCGGGCGCGTCACCGGTGACGTTTCGATGCGACGGTGGCGCTTCGAGGCGCCTGGCCAGGGCGCTTCGCTTCGCGGTGAGATATGGGCCGATACGGCTGATTTCGCGGGTCTCCGCGAGCCTTTCGGGCCAGGCGACCGGCTCTTTTCGCTTGTTTCGCTCTTCGCTCAGGCCCGCATCGAACTTACCCGGCCCGGGCACGCGCCGCTCGTGCTGCGCAGCACGTGCGCCGCGCTCGAAATCGGCACGCGCGACCCCAACCACGGAATCGAGATAATTGCATGATGCATAGAATTCGCGTCGCGGCCGCCGCGCTGTCGCTGCTCGCCGCGGCAGTGTGGCTGGGCGGCATATTGGTGCTCGGCGCGATCGTCGCGCCGCTCGTGTTCCGCGTGGTTCACGCGCCCGAAAGCGCCGACGCGATGACGCGCGTGTTTCTTACGTTCGACAAAATTGCCATGAGCGCCGCGGTGCTGATCGCAGTCTGCGAGATCGTCGGATCGCGCACGGCTCCGGTGCGACGCATCGATCTGGCCCGCTTCGCGGCCTCCGCAGTGGCCTCGGCGCTGGCGTTCACCCAAGGCCTCTGGCTCTCTCCGCAGATCGCGCACTTGCACACGGCCGGCGCCGTGCGGGGTTCGGGCGAACTCGGAAGGGCGCTCGACGCCGCGCATCACCTCTCCGAACTTTGCGGCAAATCCGAGTCCGCCGCGCTCGTCGGCTTTGTGGTGCTCTCTGTCGCAGCCCTCGCCCAGCGGCGCCCCGAACCCTGACCCCGCCGGCGCGCCTTCAAACGTCCTTTGCGTTTCAACGTCGTCGCGAAGCGCTCACGCCGCTGTTGACGATTTGCGCTGTGCAGGTATACTGCGCGCGCCTTTCCCGAAGCGCGCACAGCCGGCTTGCCTGCTTGCACATTCCCGAAAGCACGTCAGGTTTAGCGTCGCGGACTTTCTTAGTGAAACCGCGAACTCATAAAAATCGCTCGAATCCTCGTGGTTTCGGCGTTTCGCTTGCGGCGCTTGCCGCGTGTTTACTGGAGGCTCTCATGCAGTTGATCAAGGGAATGATGGTCGCGGCTTCGGCGGCGCTTGTGGTTGCGATGGCAGAAGGCTGCACCTCGACGGTCACCGTGACCGATCCGCCCGATTCGGGCACGTCTGGCAAAGACAGCGGCTCCCCCGTTGTCGACAGCGGCGTCAAGAAGGATTCGTCCGTGGCTCCCCCGGCCGACGGCGGCGACCCGGGCGCTTGCGCTCCTGGCGACGTGAGCAGCTACATGCCCACCTACGTCCCCGCGGCCAGGACGCCCGGCGCGTGCACCCAGCAGGCAATCACCGACTTCGACAACAAGTGCCTCGGCGCGAACGCGACGAACGCCGACTGCAGCGCGTGGGCCAAGGCCAACGCCAACTGCGGCAAGTGCCTCGAGAGCCAGGATTCGGCCGCCAAGTACGGCCCGCTCATCCTCCACACCGGCTACTACTCCCTCAACATCGGCGGCTGCTTCGAGCTCGCCGGTGACAAGACCTGCGGCGCCGCCATCGCGGCTCCCCAGGGCTGCACCGACGCCGCGTGCGCCGCGAACTGCCCGGTCTCCGACCAGGCGTCATTCGACGCGTTCACCGCTTGCGGCACGGCCGCTGAGAAGGGCAACTGCAAGAAGTACGTCGACGCGGCCCAGGCCTGCGAGCAGGCCGACGGCGGCGTTGGCGTCGCGAAGTGCACCGGCTGGCAGGACTTCGAGTCCGGCTTCCTGCAGATCGCCGGCGCGTTCTGCCTCTGATCGAATCGAACCCGTAAGGGTTTGACCGCGAGCGGGCGGGGCCTTCGGGCTCTGCCCGTTTCGCGTTTGTGCGCCCGTTTCGTCGCTGAAAAACGTGATCCGTCGCGGCCGCGCTCGCCGAGAAACACTAGACAAGCTGCGGGCGCTGGTTCACAAGATCGAGCATGAATTACCGCGCGCCCTTTCTTTGTGCCCTGGCCGCCATCGGCGCCGCGGGCGGCTTCATGGCCGCTTGCAGCTCCGACCCGACCGTGACCACTCCCGATCCGGGCGTCGACAGCGGCACCGATACGGGCTCGGTAACAGTCGACGCCGGCAAGCCCGACTCGGCCAAGCCGCCCCTGCCGGTCTGCACCAAAAACGGCATCAAGGGCGAGTGTGACGTCGTCTCGCAAAACTGCCCCAACAACGGCGAGTGCGCGGTGGTGCCCGCCGACGCCGGCCCGCAAGTGACCAAGTGTCAGCCGAAGGGAACAGGCAGCATCGTCGAGGGCGATCTGTGCACGAAGGTCGGAAACGACAACCCGTGCGTGGCCGGGCTCGAGTGCCTCGGCTCCAAGGGCAATGCGCGCTGCTCGCGTCACTGCTGCAGCGACACGAGCCAGTGTGGCACGAGCCCTGACGGCCTCATCGGCGTATGCACGCTCAACATCGTCGACAGCAAGACGCAGACGCCGCTCTACGAGGTCTGCCTCTACGCAAAGCCGTGTCAGCCGTTCGGCCTTCAGGCGTGCCCGTCGGGCCAAACCTGCCTCGTTCAAGACGCGGTCGGCACTGCCATTTGCATCGACATATTCAATCCCCCGGGCAAGAAAGACGGCGAGTCGTGCACGAGCGCCAACGAGTGCCAGGACGGCATGATGTGCGTCGGCACCCCGGGCGTCTGCACGTTCACGTGCTTCGGCAAGGGCAAGTCGCCGCCGTTCGACGCAGGCGGCCTCGGCCCCTCTTCGCCAGCGGGCCTCGGCGGTTGTCCCCCAAACCAGGTGTGCGGCGTGTCGTCGATTAAGGGTCTGCCCGACTGGCTCAAGACCTGCCAATGACAATCGTTGAGCGCGCGGCACTCTGCGAATAGAGTGCCGCCCGCCCGATGACCATTCCCGAATTCGATCTCCCCGAGTCCGCGCCCGACGTCGGTCTCCTGCGTGTTTTGCGTGACGACGGCTCGACGGATCCGGCCACCGACGCCGGACTGCCCGCCGCTACGCTCCTGCGGGCCTATCGCGAAATGCGCAAGCTGCGCCTCATCGACGCGCGCATGATCGTGCTGCAGCGTCAGGGGCGCGTTGGCTTTTATGGCGCCTGCACAGGGCAGGAGGCCGTGCCGATCGCCACGGGCCTCGTGCTCCAGGCGCAAGACTGGGTGTTCCCCGCGCTGCGCGAGCAGAGCGTGATGCTCGTGCGCGGGTTTCCGCTCGTGCAGTTCATCGGGCAGGTGTTCGGCAACAGCGCCGACGTGCTCAAGGGCCGCCAGATGCCGAGCCATCACTCCGGTCGGAGCGTCAACCAGGTCTCGTGGTCGTCGTGCATCGGCCCGCAGGTGCCGCAAGCGGTGGGCTGCGCGTGGGCCATGAAGCTGAAGAAGGTAGCCGGGGTTTCGGTAGGCTATTGCGGCGACGGCGCCACGAGCCAGCCCGATTTTCACAACGCGATGAACTTCGCGGGCGTGTTCAAGGTGCCGGCGATCATCGTCTGCCAAAACAACCACTGGTCGATCAGCGTCCCGACGTCGCGTCAGACCGCGTCGAAGACGCTCGCGGTAAAGGGCCGCGCCTACGGCGTTCCAAGCGTGCGGGTCGACGGCAACGATTTGCTCGCCATGCACAAAGTCATGAGCGAGGCGGCCGATCGCGCGCGCAATGGCGGCGGGCCGACGTTCATCGAGGCGCTGACGTATCGAATCGGAGCGCACTCCACGAGCGACGACCCTTCGCGGTATCGCAGCGACGAAGAGGTTGCCTCGTGGCAAAAGAAAGACCCGCTCGATCGCCTGCGAAAGCACCTCGCGCTGCTTGGCCTCGTCGACGACGCGAGCGACGTCACGCTCGACAACGCGCTGTCGGCGGAAATTGCCGCGGCGGTCAACGAGGTCGAGGCCATGCCTGCGCCCGACCGCGCTTCGCTCTTCGACGACGTCTACGCCGAGCTCCCGTGGAACCTGCGCGAGCAGCGCGACGAGCTCCTCCGACTTCCTCCCGCACCGATGCACAACTAGCGCCTCGCGCGCGTCTCGACCCTACAGGAACATCATGGCGACCAAGACCTACGAAGTGGTGGTGATCGGCGGCGGCCCCGGAGGCTACGCCTGCGCAATTCGCCTCGGGCAACTCAAGCTCAAGACGCTCTGCATCGAAAAAGAAGAAGTCGGCGGCGTATGCCTCAACTGGGGATGCGTGCCCTCGAAGGCGCTCATCGCCGCGAGCCACACGTACGAGAAGGCCAAGCACGGCGACGCCATGGGCTTGACGGCCGACAACGTCCGCATGGACGTGAACAAGATGCAGGACTGGAAAGAGGGCATCGTCAAGAAGCTCACCGGAGGCATCCGCGGACTGTTTCGCGGCAACGGCGTCGAGCTCCTGTACGGCAACGCGAAGCTCACCGGCCCCAGGACGATCGAAGTGCAGACGCGCGATGGCGGCGTAGAGACGATCGAGGCCACGAAGGCGATCGTGATCGCGACCGGCTCGTCGACCGTGGAGCTTGGCGCGTTCAAGTTCGACGGCCAGCAGATTATCGGTGCGCGCGAGGGCGTGAGCTTGCGCGCGGTGCCCAAGCGGCTCGTCGTCATCGGCGGCGGCGTCATCGGCCTCGAGCTCGGCACCGTCTACCAGAAGCTCGGCAGCGAGCTCACCGTGCTCGAAGCAACGTCGGGTCTGCTGCCGGGCATCGACCCCGAGCTGACCGCAGTGGTCGAGAAGAAGCTCATCAAGCACGGCGCGAAAATTCTCAAAAACACCAAGGCGGTCAGCGTCGACAAGCAGCCCGACGGCAGCTTGCTCGTCAAGGTCGACCTCGGCGAGGGCAAGACCGACGCGCTCGCCTGCGACGTGCTGCTCGTCGCCGTGGGCATGCGGCCGAACAGCGCGGGCATCGGCCTCGAGGCCGCGGGCGTGACGGTCGAGCGCGGCTTCATCCCGACCGATCCGCTCGGCAAGACGAACGTGCCGGGCATCTACGCGATCGGCGACGTGAGCGGCCACCCGATGCTCGCGCACAAAGCCAGCAAAGAAGGCGAAGTCGTAGCTGAGGTGATCGCGGGCCACAAAGCGGCCAAAGACTGGGTCTCGATCCCTGCCGCGGTGTTCACCGATCCCGAGATCGCCATCGCGGGCATGACCGAGCAGCAGGCCAAAGAGCGGGGCCACGAGGTGCGCATCGGGAAGTTTCCGTTTTCGGCGCTCGGGCGCGCGATGGCGGTCATCGAGACCGACGGCTTCTTCAAGGTCGTCGCCGACGCGAAGACCCATGAATTGCTCGGTGTCCACATCGTTGGAGCGGAGGCCAGCAACCTCATCAGCGAAGGCGCGCTCGCGCTCGAGATGCACGCGTTCCTCGAAGACCTCGGCCTGACCATTCACCCGCACCCGACGCTCGGCGAGGGCATGATGGAGGCCGCGATGAACGGCCTCGGCCACGCGATTCACATCATGAACCGCTGACTGCCTGCGGGCACAGGGCCCGGCGTGATCAGCGCCGGCCCTTGAAGCCCATCATGCCCTGAACGACCGACTCGCTGGCCTCGGCGATCTCGTTCGCTTCTCGCGCGCGGTCGGCGCAGTCCTCGCACATCTTCTTGGTTTTGCCGTCCTGCTTGACGCTCATCAGCGCCTCGCATTCGTCGCCGCAAACCTTGCAGGTCGCCATGTCGTGCTCCTCGTTGCGCGGCAGTGGCGCGCCGCGGTGTCGTGCTAATCTTAGCACTTATGGGCATCTTCGACCGGATGGGCAAAGTCATCTCCAGCAACCTCAACTCGCTGCTCGACAAGGCCGAAGACGACAAGAAGCTGATCGAGCTGAACGTCGAACAAATGAGCGAACAGCTCAAGGCGGCGCGTCAGGAAGTGATCGGCGCGGTCGCCGCGGAGAAGCAGCTCAAGAAGAAGCTCGATGGCTTGCAGGAAGACGGCGAGCGCTGGGACAAGCGCGCCGAGCTCGCGCTCAAGAGCGGCGACGAGGCGCTCGCGCGTGAAGCGCTCAAGCAAAAGCGTCGCGTGATGGGCGACACCGACGTGGTCGAAAAAGCACGCGTCGAGGCTCGCACCACGGCGCTCACCATGAAGGGCGAGCTCGAGCGCATGGAGCAGAAGCTCGAAGAGGTGAAGCTGCGCAAGGGCGCGATCGCGGCGCGCGCGCAGCAGGCCAAATCGGCCGACGGCGTCACCGGTCTCGGAGCGCGCGGAGGCTCGAGCGCGTTCGAGAACTTCCGGCGCATGGAAGAAAAAATCGAGGGCCGCGAGGCTCAGGGATCGGCGATGGCCGAAGTAGAAGACGCGCTGCGGGACGGGGCGATGTCGCGCGCTGAGGTGGACGCGAAGTTTCGAGAGCTCGAACACGGCGGCGGAAAATCGAGCGGGGATCCGCAGATCGACGACGATCTCGCGGCGCTGAAAAAACGCGTGCGGGTCTGAGCGTGCGGCGCGGCGGCTCGCCGGTCGCGCGTCAGGGGCTGTCGCTCTCGGCCCAGGCTTCCTGCAAAATCGCTGCGACCGCTTCGTAGAGCGCCTCGGGGATGGCCTCACCGGCTTCGAGCTCGATGAGCGCGCGAGCCAGCGGCACGTCCCGCAGCACAGGCACGCCGTAGGCGCGGGCCGCTTCTACGATTCGCCGAGCGAGATCGCCCTCGCCGCTGGCGACCATCACGGGCGCGTCGTCGCCTTCTTCGGCGGCGTAGCGCAGCGCGCAGGCGAGGTGGGTCGGGTTGACGATCACCACCGTTGCGTTCTTCACGTTCGCCACGTTCGCCGACGCCACCATCTCATGGCGGGCGCGCTCTCGCGCCGCCTTGTTCTGCGGGTCGCCTTCGCTCTCGCGATGCTCGCGTTTCACCTCGTCGGGCGACATCTTGAGCTTGTTCCACCACGCGCGTCGCACCACGAGCAGATCAACGACGCCGAGCCCGAGGCCTGCCAGCGCAGCGTCGAAGGAGAGGTCCCGCGCGAGCTTGCCCGCAACTACGCAGGCGGCGCCGACGTTTCCTGCGACGCGCGCGAGGTCTGCGGCGTGCAGGCGCACGGTCCGGTAGCCGAGCCATGTCACCAGCGCGCACCCCGCCAGCGAGCGCAGGACCGACGCGAGTCGCTCAGTCGTTACGAGCGTCGCCAGACCCGACAGCACGTTCAGACGGTCGAGCTTCGGCGCGAGCTTGCGCGTCGCGATGAAGCCGCCCGTTTGCACGAGCTGAGCGGCGCCCGCGGCCACTGCTGCCGCAGCGAGCACCGGCAGCGCGAGGGTGAGCACCGCGGTGGCGATGGAAGCGGCATCGCCTGCCGGAGCCGCGCGATCGCCCGCGCGCGCGATGGCCGCGCGCAACGACGACTCCGAAGCTGTCGCCAGCGCAGCGATCGCCGCCGGGGCGACTGTCACAGCCACGAAGAACCCAACGGCCTGCGCCGCCACTGCGCTCGCGCCGCTGTCGCCGTCTTCGCGGGCTTTTCGAAGCCGCGTCGGAGTGGGATCGTGGCTTTTTTCGCTCACGTCCAGTCGTCTACGTCGGGGCGTCCCTTGGCGAGCTTGTACAGGTCGCGCATCAGCTCTTTGACGCCCTCGCCGGTCGCGGCGGACACGAGGCGGAGGTCGATCTTCTTGCGCTTGAAGGCTGCCTTGAGGCGCTTGAAGTCGTCTTTCACTTCGGTGATGTCGGCCTTCGAGAGCGCGACGATCGTGGGCCGGTTCGCCAGCTCGGGGTCGAACTTGGCGAGCTCCTTCGTGAGCGCCGTGTAGTCCTTCAGCGGGCTGCGACCTTCCGACGGATCGAGCGTGATGAGGTGCAGCAGCGCTCGCGTGCGCTCTACATGTTTCAGGAAGCGAATGCCCAGGCCTGCGCCTTCGGAAGCGCCGGGGATGAGGCCGGGAATGTCGGCGATGACGAACGAGGCTTCTTCGCCCACCTGCACGACCCCGAGGTGCGGCACCAGGGTCGTGAAGGGGTAGTCGGCGACCTTGGGGCGCGCTCGCGAAACCGCGCGCACGAACGTCGACTTTCCGACGTTCGGGAAGCCGAGCAATCCGACGTCGGCCATCACCTTGAGCTCGAGGCGGGCCTGC
This sequence comes from Myxococcales bacterium, assembly GCA_947473045.1. Lineage (GTDB taxonomy): Bacteria > Myxococcota_A > Polyangia > Polyangiales > Polyangiaceae > JANYHY01. Next base: position 24,354 of record CANJCO010000023.1, read on the forward strand.
CACTCTTCGCCCTCTTCGCCCGGCTCCATGCGCCGCGGCGCGCGGTCGAAGCTCGACGAGAAGTGAATGTTTCCCCGGCCGCCCTTGCCGCCGCGAGCGACGATCATGCGCAGCCCGGTCTCGTTCAGATCGAAGCGCAGCTCGTTGGTCGCCGCGTCGAACACCTGCGTGCCGACCGGCACGCGCACGACGAAGTCTTCGCCGCCCGCGCCGTATTGATCTTTGCCGCGCCCGGGCTCGCCCCACTCGGCCTCGACCGTGTGCTTGTAGGTCAGGTCGAGCAGCGTCGAGAGGCCAGAATCGGCCTCGAAAATGATATCGCCCCCCTTGCCACCATCGCCGCCGGCGGGCCCGCCGAACGGAATGTACTTCTCGCGACGAAACGCGACACACCCGTTACCGCCGCGGCCGGCTTTGATCTTCACTTCACAGGAGTCGACAAATCGCACGGGCGGCAAGCTAGTACCCCAACCCCTCGCTTGCTACCGTTAGGGTTCAGTATGGCGAAAAACCTCGTGCGGTTCGGCGTCGCGATGGAGTCGGAGCTCCTGGAGTCGCTCGACGCGCTCGTCTTGGAGCGCGGGGGTTCGCGCTCGGAGATTCTGCGCGACCTGGTGCGAAAAGAGGTCGCGCGGGCGCAGGTCGCGAGCCGCGCGATGGCGGTGGGATCGCTCACCCTCGTCTACGATCACCACGTGCGCGAGCTGTCCGAGAAGCTGACCGAAATGCAGCACGAGCTCGGCGAGGCGGTGCGCTCGACGATGCATGTACACCTCACGCATCACCTCTGCCTGGAGGTGATCGTGATGCGCGGGCGCGCCGATGTGCTGCAGAAGGTCGCGGGCCGCATTCTGGCCACAAAAGGCGTGGTGCAGGGCGGTCTCGAGCTGATGGCCGAGCCTGTCCTGGCGCAGGCGGCCCACGAGCACCATCCCTGAGCGATCACGCCGGAGTGGCCGCGTCGCCGGCGAGCTCGGTGGTGCCGACTTCGGCCAAAACTCGCTCGATTCGGGTGGCGAACAGCTCCCACAAAAAAGGTGCAATATACACGTTGAGGCCCGGTATCCAGCCCACGATGACGGCCGTCATGCCGAGGCGCCTCGGAATCGGCGTGACCGCAGCGGGGGCGGGCCGCCCGGCGCGAAGCTGCTCCAGGCCGCGCGCGATCGCCGTCACGAGTCCCAGCTTCCACAGCCACGAAAACAGCGGGATGAAGCTCAGCGCGATCAGCATTCCCGACGAGACGTCTTTCACGGGGCCGACCACGCGCATGGCGGCGGGCAGGCTGGACCACACGCGCTCAAGCCACATGAGCTCGCACAGCGAAGCGCCCATCCGCAGCAGCAGCGCGGCGAGGAGCGCAAGCAGCGCGGTGAGCACGACCGGGATGGCGTGGTCGGATGCGATGCCCATCGCGATCGCCCGCCGAATGAAGACGCCGAACGTGAGCGCGAACGCGATTCCCCCGCACGACAAGCCGAGCGCCGAAAGCCGAAGGCCTCGCGCCGACACGCCGAGCAGGGGAGGCAGCGCAGAAGGCGGCATCACCGTCACGATATCGCGATGCGGCCCGCGCGGAAGGGTTACCGCAACGCACCGGGCGTCCCAGCCAAGCCGCTATTCGTCGGGGCTCGTCTCGAGAGGGCGCGGGGCCAGGATGACGGTGCCGCTGACGAGTCGGCCTTCGAAGGCGAAAGCCGAGGTCGTCGAGTTCCCGTCGAGATCGCCGTTCGCGGTCGCCGTAAAGCCGGTCGTGGCAGCCGCTGAATACGAATACGAAAAGTACTGGGGCCCGAGAATGTCGAACTTGAGGCATGCCCAGCCGGTGGTCGTGTCGCCGGCGAGCCAGTCGCTCGGGCCGGACACGAACTTCGCCGCTTTCGGTACCGCCGACGGAACAGGAGAGGCCGCGCTCGCGCACAACGCCTGCGATCCGCTGGCCGAGTTGCCCGGGGCGAGGTAAGCGCCTGACATTTTCTCGCGGTTGTAGGCCTCGGCGGCGTTCTTGCCGATCTGGCTGACGTTGTTTCGAGCCTCGGCGGTCTTCGCGGACTTGAGGTAGCGGCTGACGCCGTAAATCGCGAGCACAGCCAAAATGCCGATGATCGCGACCACGATCATCAGCTCAATCAGGGTGAAGCCGGGCGGTGCGCCGCGGCGGCCCGTGCGCCTCGAGGTCACCGCCGGGACGGATTGCCGCGTTCGGGAAGCGCCGCGACAAGCGCGCTCCGAGCGGGTCGTTTGCGTCGCCGCGACTGCGAAGAGAGGTCCCATAGGCCACGTAAAAAGCATGAGTCGTGCCACGGATAAATGCGGCGGATAGAACGAATTCCGGCGTCGCGGACTGTCCCGTTTGTGCTCGGTGGGGCGTAACGCCACGGTCGTCGGGGCTCTGCGCACTTGAAGCTGCAGTCCGCCGGTGTGACAATGCTGGGATGCGCTTTTCTCAGCTTGGTTTCGTGGCGGGCACCCTCGCCCTCGTGGCGGCTTCTTCGTGCGCGGCGAGCACCGACGACCGCGCTGGTTGCCTCTCCGTCGACGAGCCTGACCCCGACAACAAAGACGACAACTGCGACGGCATCGACGGCGACGTCTCGCAAGCCGTGTTCGTGGCCACGATCGGCAACGATCTCGCCGCCGGCACGCGCGACGCTCCGCTGCGCACGGTTCGCGCGGGTATCGAAAAGGCTGCTCAGCTCAAGCTCTCCCAGGTGCTCATCGCGAACGGCGCCTACGCGGAGAGCAAGACGCTCACGGTCAGCGCGGGCGTCGGCCTCTATGGCGGCTACGACGCCGCGAGCGCGTGGTCGCGGGCCGCGACCGAGGGCGTAGCGTCGTCGGGGACGACGCTGAGCGGGCCGGATGTCGCGCTGCAAATCAGCGGCGTGGCCGATCCCGTCGCGATCGGCCGAATCAGCCTGTCTTCGGCCGATGGCGACGCAGCTGCCGGCAGCTCGATCGCGCTGCGCATTGTCGACTCGAAAGACGTGAAGCTCTTCGATGCGACGGTGATCGCAGCGGGCCGAGGCGGAAGCGGCGCCAACGGGGGCGACGGCGAACCCGGCGACGACGGCAAGCCCGGTCTGCCGGGCAGCGGAGGCGCGGTCGACAATCAGGCGTCCCCGGGTGGCGGCGGCGGCGCGGGCGACAACCTTTCGTGTCCGGACGCCAGAGGCGGAGTGGGCGGAAAGGGGGGTCAGTCTCCCGGATTTGCAGGTCTGAAAGGAGGCGACAGCAACCTCGGAGAGCTCGGCGGCGCCGGAGCGTCGACCGGCAGTTGCTCGCCCTCCAGCGCGAAATCGGGCGGGCAAATCACAGTCGATGCCGACTCCGGTGCCACCGGAAAAGGAGCGGCCAGCGGCGTTGTCGACCTCAAGACCTATGCGTTTACGCCAGCGGATGGCGCGAGCGGCGAAGACGGCAAGACGGGCGCAGGCGGCGGCGGCGGCGGCGGCTCGTCGGGGCAGACGGGGCTGGCCTGCATCGACGGCTCGGGCAACGGCGGCGGCGGCGGCGGCGCTGGCGGCTGCGGCGGAAAGAAGGGCAACGGCGGCCGGGGCGGCGGCGCCTCAATCGCGGTGGTGCTTGTTCGGTCGGGGCTCTCGCTCGCGGGCGTGCAGCTCATTACGGCGGCGGCCGGAAGCGGCGGAGCAGGGGGCGTTGGCGGCGCCGGAGGCACAGGCGGGCTCGGCGGAAACGGGGCTACCACCGGTGCCGGCGAGATCGGCAACGGCGGCAACGGTGGCGGCGGGCAGCACGGCGGCGTGGGCGGCGCGGGCGGTGGCGGCGCGGGCGGTCCGAGCGTGGGCGTGTGGCTCGTGGGCTCGCAGCGCCCCGCAGAAGACCACGTCATCTACACGATTGGTCCGGCCGGCCGCGGCGGTGCAAGCTCGGCCGCGGGCGGCGCGGGCGCCGACGGGATCTCCAAGTCGTTCGCTCCCTGAGGCCGAACTCGGCCTCGCTCGCCCGACTCAGGGCACGCGCCCACGCGATCGGCTGTTGCGCACGCCGGACGAAGCGCGCGCTCGCGCCGCCCTCGCGATCGCCACCCAGCTTCGCGCACGCCTCGCGCTTCGGGTTTGCGCGGGCTGCCCTTGACGCGCGCTTTGATGCCGGAGCATGGTCGCCGTTATGTCGATTACCGCTGACTACGCGGCTCGCAAAGCGAGCGAAAAACGCGCCCTTTTGTGGTCCGAAATCGCGGCTGATCTGCACGCCGATGGAGCGCTGCCGTCGCGCGCTCCCGGCGGACTTTCGCGACTGCGACTCCTCAGCGTCGACTTCAACCGGGGCTCGTTCGAGCTGCCCGGCGACGCGCTCCCGCCGGAGCGGCGCAAGCTGGTGCACACCTGGGGCGCCTGCGCGCGGCTGCGCTTCGAAATCACGCACAAGACCCGCTATACTGGCTTCTTCGAGACGGGAGGCGAAGCGATCGCGCGCTTCTCCGATGCCAAAGGGGGCGGCGATTTTCTGCCCTCGATCGCGCTCAAGTTCTTCGTCGACGGTCAGGCGTCGCGGAACTTGCTCACCCTGCCGGCGGCCGCGCGCGCCAAGGGTGACGCTCGCTGTTTTTCGAGCGCGTTTTCCAACGCGGCTCCAGGGGCCACCACCTTCGACGGGAAGCTGGTGCAAGGGGCGTTCGAACGAACGTCGCGTGCGCTCGGAGGCTCGCGCCTGCACGCCGTTTATCTGCCGCTGCATCACCTGGCGTCGATTGCCGAAAACGGCGAAGCGCCCGCAGTCGCCGTCGTCCCCGATCGCGTCGAGCTCCGCCCGACGCAAGACGCGATCCGCGCGTGTCCCGAAGGAGTCGATTTTCGCGCAGCGCTCGCGGCTGTGCCGGCAGGCACCAAGCTGTTCGATGTGCTCGCCGCGGCGGCGATCGACGAACCGACTGAGATTCTTGGGGCGATCTGGCAGGACAGCGCTTGGCTCGCGTCACGCTATGGCGACGAGCGCCTGTTTTTTGCGCATGACGTCGGTCCGGTCGGCCCGCACGGTTGACGTGAGGTAGCAGGTCGCGGCGGACGCGCGCGCCGGGTCAGCTACCCTGCGTCTTGCAGCCCACCACGATTTGCACCTTCGCGCTCGCGTCGTCGCGCAGCGCCTGACACGAAGCGCCGTAGACCTGCACCTGAGTCTGGTTGGGAAGGTAGTCCCAACCCGAAAGATGGGTGGTGTCGCGCGACAGGGCCTGCGTTCCGTTCTTGCTCGTCACCTGCACGTTGACCTTCGACAGATCGTTCTGCGCGCCGCCTTGTGCAGGCGGCAGATTGAAGGTGCAGTCGAACGCCTGCAGCGCGACGCTGTCGAGCGCGGTCTTGAGATCGGTCGCGAAGGTCTGCGCGTTGATCGGGTAAAAACAGTCGTTGGTCTTTTCGCAGCCGGCCGCGCGCGCGGTGCCTCCGGCCTTGGCGATCGGCGACAGGTAGTCGGCGCGGGCGCCCTTGGTGCCATCGATGACGCCGAGCACGAAGGTGCGCACGAGCTGTTTGCCCGACGCGCCGGCCGTCGCTGCGGCCACGACATTCTGAATGTCGTTCGCGCCGGGGTTCGCGACGGTGTCGCACGAGGTCGGAATGCCGTCTGTGAGGAGCACCACGCTTCGGGTACCGTCGTTCGGACTGGCTTTCTGCGCGTTGATGGCGCTCTGCAGCGCCGTGGCGAGCGGCGTGCCCCAGTAGAACGACTTGTCAGAAGTGGAGACGTAGGCCTCGATATCGCTGGTGTGCGTCGCGTCGAGGTTGCTGACGGCGATCGGCACTTTGTAGGTCTTTTCAGCGCAGCGCAGGGTCGGGTCCGGCTCCTGGCCGGGGGCGCAGTTGCACTTGACGTCGTTGAGCGCCACGTCGATGCCGCAGCACGTAATCGGGGAGTCGCCCTGGGGGAACATCATCGCGCCCGCGCGCACACCCGTGCCGCTGAGCGCGCCGAGCAGGTCGAACAGTCCCTTTTTGGTCGAAGACCAGCGCGTCGAGTTGTCGCTGAGCTTGATTTGCATGCTGCCGGAACGGTCGATCAGAAACAGCACGTTCGACGCTTCGGGGACGGCGTTGTAGACGCCCGCCGCGTCCTGACAGAACCCAGTGGCGGCGTCGGGCTCCGGTGTGACGGCGGCGTCGGCCGCGGGCGGAGCAGCTGCGTCCGGCACGTCGACGGGCGCGTTCTGCACGCGGTCGGCGGAGCCGCACGCGACGAAAGCGAACAGGGCGGGGACGAGACCGAGGGCGGCGGAGCGAGTGCGCATGGAGTCCAATACATACATATTGTGCGCCAGTGTCGCATAGAGAAATTTGTAGCGATTTCTGCTGCGCTTTGGTCGCCCGGAATGGATCGCCGGGTGTCCATGCCGAAGCAGGGCCGACCCAGGGGCCACCGTGGCGCACGGCGCCCGCCGCGCGCGGTGCTATAGCCTCGCGCCCCGATGCCGATTTGGTCGCCCGATTCTTTTCGCGGCTGCGTCGACGCGCAGCCGATCGACTACGACGATGAGGCGCTTGCGCGCGTTGTGGCGCGCCTGCGAGGCTTGCCGCCGCTGGTCACCTCGTGGGAGGTCGAGCGCTTGAAAACGCTGCTCGCCGAGGCGCAGGCCGGGCGCCGCTTCGTGCTGCAGGGCGGCGACTGCGCCGAGACGTTTGACGAGTGCAGTCCGGGCGCGATCACGAGCAAGCTCAAGATTCTTCTGCAGATGTCGCTCGTGCTCGTGCAGGGCGGCAAGCTTCCGGTGGTGCGCGTGGGCCGATTCGCTGGCCAGTACGCCAAGCCGCGCTCGCGACCGACCGAGGTGCGCGGCGGCGTCGAGCTGCCCAGTTATTTTGGCGATCTGGTCAATCGCGCAGCGTTTACGCCCGAGGCGCGGCGCGCCGATCCCGAGCTGCTCATCGCGGGCTACCACCACGCGGCGCTTACGCTTAACTTCGTGCGTAGCCTCACCGATCGGGGGTTTTCTGACCTGCACCATCCCGAAAACTGGGACCTGTCCTTTTTCGAGCGGGCCGATCTCCCGGCCGAGCTGCGTGACGAATACCAGCGGTCGAGCGCCCAGTTGGCCGAGGCGCTGCGCTTCATGGAGGCGCTGGGCGAACGCGCGATTGACGACCTCACGCGGGCGGAGTTTTTCACCAGCCACGAAGGCCTGAATCTTCACTACGAATCGGCTCAGACGCGCACGGTGCCAAGGCGCGATGGGCACTACGATCTCACTACGCATTTGCCCTGGATCGGCGAGCGCACGCGCGCCATCTCGGGCGCCCACGTCGAGTTCTTTCGCGGGATTCGAAACCCGGTGGGCGTGAAGATTGGGCCGACGATCCCGGCCGCAGAGGCGCTCGAGCTCGCGATCGCGCTCAACCCGGGCGATGAGCCCGGCAAGCTCGTGATGATCTCGCGCATGGGAGCCGATCGGGTAGCCAGCAGCCTGCCTGCTATCGTAGAGGCGCTGCGCGGCAGGCGCGTGCTGTGGGTGTGCGATCCGATGCACGGCAACACCACAGTCACGCCGTCGGGTGTAAAAACACGCGATTTTTCGTCGATTTTGGCCGAGATCGAGCGCACGTTCGAGGTGCATCACGCGCTCGGATCGCGCCTCGGAGGCGTGCATTTCGAGCTCACCGGCGAAGACGTCACCGAGTGCACGGGCGGCGGGATCACGCCCGACGATCTCGACAAAAATTATGCGAGCGCCTGCGATCCGAGGCTCAATTACCGGCAGGCACTCGAAATGGCATTTCGCCTCGCCGCCCGGATGAAAACGGTCCGCGCATCGTCGCGTCCGCCGCGCGGGTAGCCGTCAATCGGGCAGCTCGTGCATGAAGCTGCGCTCGACTTCGGCGTAGTCGACGGTGACGTCGAGCCGCGCGAGGATCGAATACAGGCCGAACTCGAGCCGGTTGATGAAGAACATGTCGCTTGGCATCTCGAGAATTTCGTCGTCTCTCAATTTGAGCGCAGCCTGGCTCACGCGCTTTACTTCGTGCACCAGGCTCGCGGCGTAGTCGCGCGTAAAGCGAAAGGGCTGCTCGAAGAGCGGGTCGAAGCAGGCGCGCGCGAACGACATCACGAGGTCTTCGTGGCGACCCGGGCGCGAGCTGAACAGTCCGCGGGCGGCCTCACGGAAACGCGCCTCGTCGCGCCCGATAGCCGCACGGTGCATGCCGCGCGCGAAGGGCAACGCCGCGTCGCTGAGCGGCTGAATGCAGCCGAAATCGAGGAACGTGATCGCCCCGCCTTCGTGAAAAATGTAGTTGCCCGGGTGCGGATCGGCGTTGAAGCGGCCTCCCTTGAGATTGCCTTTGAACACAAACCGCCAGAGCGTTTGGGCCCAGGCCTCGCGCTGCTCCGCGGGCGCTTCGCAGGCCGCGTCGAAGTCGGCGCCGCGCACGAACGCGCTCGTCAGTACGCTCGCCGCCGAGTGCGAAGCGATCACTTCCGGCACCCGCACGTGAGGGTCGCCCGCGTGAAACTCGCGGAACCAGGTTTGCTGCGCGGCTTCGTGGCGGTAGTCGAGCTCCTCGCGAAATCGGGTGCGCATCACCTCGAGCACTTCTTTGGACTGAAACCTGCGCGCTCCGCCGGCGGCTGCCATCGCCTCGAACAGGCCCGCGTTTTTCAGGTCTCCTTCCATCGCTTTTGCGATTCCCGGGTGCTGAACCTTGACCGCGACTTCGCGTCCGTCGGCGAGCCGCGCGCGGTGCACTTGCCCGATTGAAGCGCTCGCGACCGGCGTGTCGCTCCACTCGGCGAACAGGCGATCGACAGGGGCTCCGAGGGCCTCTTCGAGCGCGCTTCGAATCTCCGCCGGCGACGAGGTGGGCGCTGCGGCGCGGAGGCCTTTCATGGCTGTTTCATAGGCCAGCCTGTGCTCGGCGGGCACGACGCCGTCGACGTAGCTCGCCATCTGTCCGACCTTCGCGGCGAGACCGCGCAGGTTGCCGAGGATCGCGGCGGTCTGATCGGCGCCGCTGCCCGAAGCCTTCGACAGGAGCATGCCTGCGCCGCTGCGGGCGCCGGCCGCCGCCAGCTTTGCAAGCCTCGACAGGCGACCTTGAGGAACGGAGCGGCTCATGATGCCGCCGGAGGTTAGGGGCCGCACCGAGCAGCGTCCATGCCCGGATCGCGCGTCGTCGTTCGATTCGCTTGCGGGGGCGCTATTTTTTCGTTTTCGCGCGCGGTCGACGTACGCTGTACGGTCATGGCGGCGTTCGAGATCACCCAGCGTCTGATGGCGCTCGCAAGCGCTTACGAAGTGAAAGTGGGCGATGAGTCCGAGGCCAGCCTGCTCGTGCAGGGCACGTTCGCGACGTCGACGCCCAAGCTCGCGCTGCTGTCAGGCACCGCGATCGTCGCGACACTGCGGGGCAACCTGCTCAAGACGAAGTTCATCATCGCCGACGCCGCCGGCGCCGAGCTCGGGGTCGTGAATTTTCCGGCCGTCTCGATTCGCAAGACGATGACGCTGAGCTTTGGCGGGCGCGGCTATCACGCCACGAGCGGCGGCGTGTCGACCGAAATTTATCAATGCGCCGACAACGACGGCGTCGTCGCGCTCGAGCTTCGCAAGGGCGTGGGCCTCCGCGATCGCTTTCAAGTCGAGGCAAAGCCCGGCATTCCGCGTGAGATCGCGATTCTCACGGCCGTGGCGATTCACTCCCGATATTACGAGTGATGCACGCGTGCGCGCACCGGATGCGTGCCGGTGATGGCGCGCGCCTCGAACGCCGCCGAATCGGGCTGGCGTGCCCGATGCATCGACCGCGGGCATGAGTGAAAATCTACAACCGGTTCGCACTACCCTCAAGCTCCGCGTCGCTCAGCTCGCGGCCCTTCGCGATGAGCTTCGGGTCAAGATTCACCTCGCGGGGATGGACGCGAAGGACGAGTGGCGCAAGCTCGAACCCGCCGTCGAAGACGCAGTAAAGGCGCTCGATGATGCGGCCCACGACGCCGACGTGCGCGTGCGCGAGCTCGTCGCCAAACTCGAGCGCATTCGATCTTCGATCCACTGAGGCGACTACCCCTCTGGAGCATCACGGTCGGGGCCGGACCGCAGCGGGAATTCGGTGCGGTGTCCCGCCGCGATCGTGAACATCGTCGCGTGGTCGACGCCGTAGTTCCACGGCGGCTCGAGGGTCGCCGCCCACAGCCGTTGCCCGCTCAAGTCGTACCCCGCGACCTCGAGCTCGCCGCACATGATCACGACGTCGTCGTGGCGCGCCCATGCGCGAAACGAGTACGGCGTGACGTCGAGATGGGTGCGCACGGCGGCCGTGAGATCGTAGGCTGCGAGGCTCTCCCCGCATCCGACGAGGAGGGTGTTCGTCTCGGCGACGATGTGCAGTCCGGGCGGGTAGTCGGGCCGCGAACGCCCAACGACGAGCAGGCTTGGGGCCGAAGCAGCGCGCGCCACGAGCGCGAAGAAGGCGGGCCGGGACGCATCGTCGCCGATGGTGTCGATGACCACGCGTCGCGCGTCGAGACCTCGCGGCATGGCGGCGCTCACCCGGACGATCCACGCTCCTGCGCCGAGCGAAAAATCCATGCCCGAACCGTATCGGTTTTCTCCCGGCCCCGCGCGCGATATACGCGGAGCCATGGAGCTTCGCGCCGACGCCAAATTCGCCTTTCCCCGAGCCGTTGTGTTCGCCGCGTATCGCGATCACCTGGCCGACCTGCTGCCTTATCTGCCGAACGTTCGGAAGATTGAGCAGGCGTCGCGCGAGGAGCCCGCCCCCGGCGTCGTCAAGCTGCTCAACGTGTGGCACGGCGGCGGCGATATTCCCGGCGTCGCGCGCGCGTTCGTCAGCGAGAAAATGCTCACTTGGGACGACAGCGCCACTTGGAACGAAGCCGAATTCACCTGCGAGTGGGTCATCAAGACGCACGCGTTCAGCGAGGCCGTGAGCTGCCGCGGCGGCAACCGCTTCATCGAGCGTGATGGCAGCACAATCCTCGAGATTCGCGGCAATATCGCGATCGATGCCAAGAAGATCCCAGGCGTGCCCGGGCTGCTCGCAGGCAAGGTGGGCAAGGCGGTCGAAGACCTGCTCGTGTCGAAGATTCAGCCCAACCTCGTGAGCACCGCCGAAGGACTCGGCAGGTTTCTCGAGTCGCGCGGCGGCAAGCTCTAGCGCTCGGGCGGCAAGCTCCAGCGCTCGGGCGGCAAGCTCCAGCGCTCGGGCGGCAAGCTCCAGCGCTCGGGCGGCAAGCTCCAGCGCTCGGGCGGCAAGCTCCAGCGCTCGGGCGGCGAGCGGTTTTCGCACCGGCGGCGCGCCTGCGCCCATCGAACGGGACATGACCCAGCTGGCGATCGGCAAGACGGTAGAAGTGTTCTTCGACGGGGAGTGCCCGCTGTGCACCCGCGAAATCGACATGCTGCGAAGGCTCGATAAAAACAGCCGCATTGCGTTCACCGACATTGCGGCGCCCGCGTTCGACCCCGCGCCGCTCGGCAAGACCATGGACGAGCTCATGGGGCATATTCACGGTCGAACGGGCGATGGCGAGCTCATCGAGGGCGTCGAGGTCTTTCGCCAGCTCTACGCGGCGGTGGGCTTCGCGCCGGTGGTGGCCCTCACGCGGGTGCCAGGCGTGTCGCACGCGCTCGACTTCGGCTACCGCGTGTTCGCCAGGAACCGGCTCAAGTGGACGGGCCGCTGCGAGCCCAATGGCGCGTGCCGCGTCCCTCAGGCGTGAGCGCTGCGCGGCGCAGCCTGGCGCGGTGGTAGGGTCGGCGCCATGGGTTCTCTGAGTTACAGGCCGCGCACCGATGTGCTGAGCCTTGGCGACGGCTTCTTCGATGAAGTGAAGCCCGCTGACTTTCCTCGCGCTGTGCTTCGCCACCGCGACCAGGACGCCGCGCGCGAAGTCGGCCTCGACGACTTGGGCGAAGTCGCGTGGGAGGCCGCGTTTGCCAGATTTTCGCCGCTGGAGCGCAACCTCCCAAAGCCCCTCGCGCTCCGCTATCACGGCCACCAGTTCGGCTCGTACAACCCGCAGCTTGGCGACGGCCGCGGCTTTCTGTTCGCGCAGCTGCAGGACGGGCAGGGGCGGCTGCTCGATCTCGGCACAAAAGGCACCGGCACGACTCCGTGGTCGCGCGGGGGCGACGGCCGCCTGACGCTCAAGGGCGGCGTGCGCGAAGTGCTCGCGACCTCGATGCTCGAAGCGCTCGACGTGACGACCTCGCGGTCGCTGTCGCTCTTCGAGACCGGCGAGGCCCTGTATCGCAACGACGAGCCGTCGCCGACCCGCTCTTCGGTTCTCGTGCGCCTTTCGCATTCGCATGTGCGCTTCGGCAGCTTCCAGCGCCTCGCCCACGCGCGAGACGCGGCGCGCATGCGGCGACTGGTCGACTATGTGATCGAGCGCTTTTACCCCGAGCTTCAGAGCGATCCACAGCCCGTGTTTTCGCTGCTCCGCGCGGTCGCCGAGCGGCACGCGCGCACCACCGCCGAGTGGATGGTCGCAGGCTTTGTTCATGGGGTGCTCAACACCGACAACATGAACATCACGGGCGAGAGCTTCGACTACGGCCCCTGGCGATTTTTGCCGACCTATGACGCGGAGTTTACGGCCGCGTATTTCGACCATACCGGGCTTTATGCCTATGGGAGGCAGCCCGGCACCATTCTGTGGAACCTCACACGTCTCGGGGAGGCGCTTCGCACCCTCGAGCCCTCGCTGGCTGTGGGGAAGGCGCTCGCCGAGTTCGAGACGTCGTTCGTGCGCGAGACGCGGCGTGCGCTGCTCGGCCGCCTCGGGCTTCGCTCCGCGGGAGTCGCCATCGACGACGCGCTCATCGGCGAAGTGTTTGCGTTTCTCGAGGTCACGCAGCTGCCGTTCGATCGACTGTTTTTCGACTGGTTCGGAGGCGAAGCGAGCGCGGCGCGCGCGGCGTCCGGCGTTTGGCACGAGGCCTACGAGCGGCCTGAATTTACGGCCCTTCGTGGTCACCTTGCGCTCTTTGAGCCCACCTGCGCCGCGCTGCTCGAGGGCCCGGCTTTTTCGCGCGAGGCACCGGTCACGATGCACAAAGACGAAGTCGAGCGCGTGTGGGAGGCCATCGACGCCCGCGACGACTGGGAGCCGCTGTCGCGAAAGCTGGCCGATGTGGCCGAGCTGAAAAAGGCGCTGTCGGCGTCGCGGCAACGCGCCTGAACATCAGGGAGGTGGGTCGGGTATTCCGGCAGGTGCCTGCGCGTCCGTCATTACGCGCCCGGCGAGCCCCCCCACACCCTGTCCGCTCGAAATGGCCCCAAGGAGAACCTCGTCGGCGCTGAGTGCGCCCGCGACCCGAAGCACGCCGCTGGCATCTTTTTGAAACTGGGAGGTGAGGCGGGTGTTTCGGAGCGTCACTGTGGGGAGTTGCGTGAACACGTCGACCGGCGCGTTGACGAACTGCGCCGTGCCGTCGGGCTGATCGACCACGCACCCGGTGGTGGTGAACTGGTAAGAAGCCGGGGACGTGGTGTCGGGCAGAAAATCGACAAACTCGTCGGTGCTGTTCGCGCGCTCGCTCGGCACGACGCAGGCGGGCGAGGGGAGGGTTCGGCACGCCTCCGTGCTCTTGCAGCCAAGCGCGGCGCAGCGGCTCGCGTCGGTGTTTCTGCTGGCGCGAACGAACTGCGCGCGAAACTTTCCAGTCGCGGGATCGACGATGATGGTCGAAAAAAGCCGCACCTGCGTGCCCACCGGTTGCTTCACGTCGATGACGAAAAAGTAGCGGCCGCTCGCGGGGAGCACCGAGCTCGGCTTGTTGCACGTGAGGTCGAACTGGTAGCCGAAGATGAGCTTGCGGCGCGCGACGGTGACGACGCCGGTGTCGCTCCGGAGACCCGGCTCCACCAGCAGCACGAGCCTGGGGGTGATCGGAAGCGGCGTTTTGGGTGTGACGGTGGCGCTCAGTCGATCGGCCGCAATCGACAGCGCGCCCCCTACGTCGGGCTCGCCGTCCGCGTGCGAAAACAGCGTCGACAGCTTGCCGTCGGGATCGCCGGACTCGTCGGCGAGGCGCCCGTGGTCGTCGGTCTGGTAGCGGGCGATTTCGAGCCTGAGCGTCGCCGGATCGATCGGCTTGCTGAAGGCGACGAGCACCGGTGCGGCGGGATCGCCGAGGAGCCCCGAGCTGGCCTGAGCGAGGCTCGGCTCGGCAGGGCCGTCGTAGAGCTCGCACGATGCGGCCAGCACGACGGCCGAGGACAGGAGCCTGATGGAGAGATGCTTCACGATGGCGCCTCAGAAGAAGAAGGTCGTGCGGGCCTGGGTCATGTAACTGCGCACGGCGTAGCCGTCTTTGTTTTGCAGCGCGCTTCCGGGGAAGAGCACCGCACCTTCGAGATCGAAGATGAAGTGATCGAGGAAGCGCCACTGAAAGCGCGCGTCGAGCTCGGTTCCGTAATAGGTGCCTGGCTTGCCGCCGGCGAAGTTCACGAGGTCGTCGCGATAGTCGACGCTGCCTCGGGCCTGCAGCGAGGCGATGGGATTGATGAGCGGGGTGGCCGTCCACGCGAAGAGCACCCCAGCGCGAATGAGCACGTCGCGATGAGGCCTGAAATCAGCCTGCGGAAAGATGGTGACGGCGTTGGTAAGCCCGCCGCGGGTGTCGATCGCGGTCGTCGGAAACTGGGTGGCTCCCAGCCGGTGGAGCAGCTCGGTTCCGGCCGCAGCGGCGCGCGCCGTCTGAAAAGCCAGCACGTGCTTGAAGAGCAAAAGACCGACGTTGGTGTCTTCGGCCCACAGAAACTGGGAGAGGGTCGCGCGGGCCCTCGGATCGTCGCTGCCCGAGGCGTAGTCGCTCTCGAGATAGAGCGAAAACAGCTTGTGATCATAGCGCATCACGCCGCGAAAGCCGCCTTGCAGGATCGACTGGTCCGACGGCGGATCGTTGCTGATTTTTTGGTAGGCCTCGGAAATCTCCCGGGTCGAACCGGTGTTGAGCGCTCCGTCGACGCCCGCGCGAAAGTGGCCAAATGTAGAGTAGGCTCGAACGCCGACGCCGTTGATCGTCGATCCGGTCGCCCAACGGTGGACCAAAAACAGGCTCGCGTGAAGGTCGGAGCCGAGCGCGTGCTTTGGGGCGAGCAGCCGCACCGACGCCGCGACCTGCTGCACGTCGTCGCCAAACGCCTGGGGGCTGTCGGTGACGAGTCGGTCGTAGAGCAGTCCCAAAAATACGCCCCGCTCCGCGCTCGTGTCGCGGAGCGCCGGCGGCTTGAAGGCCTCGAGCGGCTTGGTCGCGAACAGGGCGCGGTCGACGATCGAGCCGGTGCGCGAAATGCCGAACCGGTTGGGCCGTCCGTCGCCGTCGGCAGCCTGCACGCCGACGCCCTCGTTGACGCCCATGCGTCCGACGCGCAGCACGCCGACCGGGAGCGCCACTTCGCCATACGCGCGGCGCACCATCAGCTGGTTGCCCGCGCAAAGGCCATAACCGTAGGAGTTTGAGTCGAGCGGATCGCCCGCGCGGTAGGTGACGCACGGCGCGGTCGTGTTGGGACTGCGCGCGTTGATGTTCGCGCCCGAGTTGGGAGGCGGGCCGCCGAACAGCGAGCCGTTGTCGCCCCACACTGCGCCGTCGAGCATATCGGCCGAAAATACGACCTTCACCTTGTCGCGGTAGTCGACGGTCGCGTCGGCGCGCAGCCGGTGCTCGAGCCACTCGAGATTTCGCGCGGTCTCGGTCGTCGGTGACAGGTTGTTGATATGAAGCAGCTGCGCGCGGTATTCGAGGCCGGCCCGCACACCCATTTCGCCGATGGCGTGACGCTGCATCGGGGCAGGAGGGTCCGCGTCCGACCACGGCTCGACCAGCCGCGCCGGATACTGGGGCGATACCGATGGCGGCGGATCGAACTCGGGCGGCGGCGGATCGGCCGACACTTGAATTTCGGTTGGCGCGGGCGCTGGTGCCGGGGAGGCCGCGTCTTCGGCCAGCGCGATGCGTGAAAAAAGCACCGTGACCGCAAGGGCCGTGGCGTCTCGGAGTGGGCGCATGAACAACTCAGAATAGAGGAAACCTGCGGGGCGGTAAACGCTGCCGGCGAGCCCACTCGCGCAGCGGCGATTGTGGCCTAAGCTGCGCGCGTGTCCAAAATTGCCAAGCTCGCGGCCGCAGCCGTGGTCGTCGTCTGCGCGTGCCGCGCCAAGCCGCCTCCAGGGCCCACCGACGCGGCGCCCGCTCCGGTCGCCCTGAGGGCGCCAAGCGCCGCCGACGCCGACGTGGTGACCGGCGCCTCGGGGACGTACGACGCGGGCCCGGCCGTACTCGCGACCGGCTCAGTCGATGGCGCCGCGCTGCGCGAGCGGCATCGTGCGCGCCTCGCATGGGACCACTCGGCGGTGACGCTTGTGCAAGGAGGCACGGCGCTCGCTCTGGGGCGACGCCTCTGCGAAGCGAGCGTCCCTGTGCGCGCGGCCGATGTGCCGATTCTACTGAAGCCGAACATCGGCGGCTTCGAGTGGTTCAAGTCGGGCGCAGATGACGGCCTCAAGGGGCGGCTCACCGACCCCGAGTTCGTTCGCGGCGTGATTCGCTGTCTCAAAGCCCGCGGGCATACGCGCATTACGGTGGCGGACGGGTGGGGAGCCACCCACGCAGACTGGGTCCGCCTCGCGAAGGCCAGCGGCTACGAGGCGATGACGCGCGACGAGGGCGTGCAGCTGGTGGCGATGGACGACGACGGCGTGTTTGACGTGGAGGGCGACACGCCAGGCAAGCCGCTCCGGGTCACCGGTATGGAGCACACCCGGGCGCCGACGCTGCTCATCCCGAAAATTCTCGCAGAGCACCTCGATCACGGAATGTTCATATCGCTGCCAAAAATCAAGGCGCATCGATTTGGGGTGTTCTCGATGGCCATCAAGGGAACGCAGGGCACCGTCATGCTCTCCGACGCCTCGCCAGCGTTTCATCAAAAGTGGCGCATGCATCGCGAGCTTGGCGCGTGGATCGAGGCCAAAAAGAAGGGCGCAGCCGACGATCGCGCGGGCTATGTGCGCTCGCTCGAGGCGTTCGCCGAGCGCATTGTCGATGTGTTCGAGGTCAATACGCCCGACGTGGTGCTCGCAGAGGGCGCCCCGGCCATGGGCGGCGACGGATTTGCCAAACAGGTGCCGTCCGCGGAGAGCTTTGCGGTGGGAGGTACCAACGCGGTGCTTGTCGACCGGGTTGGCGCTGCCTTGCTCGGGTTGTGGGACAATCGTGACCTTGCACGGGAGCTGGGAGGTCACGCAACCTCTCCTCTGCTCGAGGTCGCCGGCCGCCGCTTCGCGATCGACCTCACGAGCCCCCTGATCGAAGGCGACGGCAAGGCGTTGCTCGACCGGCCCAGGCGCGCCGATCTCGACGCGATGGCTGGGTTTTCCATTCACTCCGCGCCGGGCGCATCGACAGACCCTTCGCCGGTCGCGCACGCGGCGGCGCTCGCTGGCGATGCGATCGCGGTCGACGGCAAGGGCGACGACGCCGCCTGGGCCCGCGCGGCTGCCGTCACGTGGGACACCGACTTCGCC
Organism: Myxococcales bacterium; assembly: GCA_947473045.1. GTDB lineage: Bacteria > Myxococcota_A > Polyangia > Polyangiales > Polyangiaceae > JANYHY01. The sequence continues at coordinate 41,862 of CANJCO010000023.1, forward strand.
GGTCGAGACACGGCCATCGTGACGCACGCGCGCTTCGTCTGGGACAAAGATGCACTCTACATGCGAATCGACAACGAGGGAGCTGGCCTCCACGTCGACGCGCGCCGACCCATCGGCGTGGAGCGCGCGAAGCTCTACGAGGAAGACTGCGACGAGCTGTTTATCGCGCCCGATCCGAAGCAGCCGCGGCGCTATTTTGAGATCGAGCTGGGGCCGATGGGGCATTTCCTCGATGTGGCCCTGGACCGAACCGGGCCGCGCGCCCGCAGCGACGTCGCGTGGTCGAGCGACCTTCGCGTAGCGACCAGCAGCGACCCCGGCGCGGGCACGTCGACGATCGAGGCCCGCATCGCGGCGCGCGAGATCACCGCGGCGCTCAAGGTGGGCGCAGCCTTGCCGATGGGGCTCTTTCGCATGGAGGGAAAAATGCCCCGCAGCTACCTCGCGTGGAGCCCGCCGCGAACGACTAAGCCCGATTTTCACAGGCCCGAAGCGTTCGGAATTCTGATGCTGGATGAGCCAGCCGCTTCCACGGGTGCCGAACGCTGATATTGTAAAGGTTCTTCCGATGGTCGAGATTCGCGTCAAAGGCTCGGTGTTTCTCGGGGTGTTCCAGGCCATCGAGATTGTCGGCGGCTGGAGCGCGCGCGAGGCCGCGGTCCTTGCGCTCTCGGGTGATTTCGGAGACGCCGTACGCACCAACACCGTGTTGGCCAGCGGCTGGTATCCGGTCGCGTGGCACCGCGCGCTGCTCGGCGGCGTCATCGACCGCGGCGGTGCGCTCGGGCTCCGCGAGGTCATTCACTGCGCGACGCGACAAAACGTGGGCGCGGTGCATCGCCTTCTGGTGCGCGCCTTCACCCCGGCGCTGCTCATCAAACAAGCTTCACGCGTGTTTTCGAGCCTCTTCGAGGGCGAATTTCTCGTCGATATCCCCGAGTCGCATCTCGCGCGCGTGCAGTGGCGCGGGTGCAAAGGCTTCGACAAGACTTGCTGGCTCGCGCAGATGCACTCCATGGAAGCGCTGGTCGCCATGAGCGGCGCGCGCATCAAGCGCCGCACGCAGCTGGCGGGCGGAGGCGCCAGCGACGACTCGATGACGGTCGAGTTTTCGTGGCACGGCTGAGACGCAGGCGCTCAGCGATCGAAGAGCGCCGGAGCGACGCGCTCAAGAAACGCGCTCGACAAGGTGCCCGTCGGATCGTGCTTTGCGCGCAGGGCCCTTAGCTCGGCGATGCCGCCAGCGTACATCGTCGCGATCGCAGGCGCGTCGGCGAATACGTTCTTGACGAGGTGCACCCGGCCGCCCACGCTCGCGCAAAGTTGGGAGATCGCGACGCAAGCCTGCTCTTCGTCGGGAAAGTCGGTGCGAAACGGCGCTTCGAAGGTGAGGGTCACCGCAAAGCCGGGCCCCGCCCGGTTCGACGACAGCGCGAAGCCTTCGCCCGAATCGTCGGGGAGAAACAGCACGTCGATCAGCGGCGGAAGCAAGTCGTGACGCTCGAGAACCGCCTGCGCGTCGGCGAGAAATTGCGCAAGCCGCGCGCTGGTTTCGACTGCATTTCCGGGCGTCATCGGAACGATCCACGTCTGCTGGCGGATGCCCATGGCGAAGCCGAGCGCGCGCCCGTGGCGAATGACGGCGTCGTTGCCTCCCTGAAAGAACGTGAAGTCTGCGAGTGGGTCGACCGCGTCTGCGTGCTCGGGGAGGTAGACGTCGAGGAGGTACCGGTAGCCGAGAACGCGCGCCGGCTCGAAGAACGCAAGCGCCTGCAGCGCCTGCTCCACGATCGATCGGGGTTGGTGCAGCGGCGACGGCTTGAGCGGGTGCGAAGCGCCGTCGACATAGGTCGAGTGCATGACGAATCCACGCGCCGCGCCTTGCAGGTAGGCCACCGCAGAAATGGCCTGCATTTCGCTCGCTGCGACCTTCCGTCGGAGTCGAAGATCGCCACTGGGTGACCCCGCCGCGCCCGTCGCGGTCGCCGCGCCCTCGACCTTCGTGACCAGCGCTTGCGCGAGCCCGCCGAGCCCCGAAAACTCGGTGAACGTCGTCGCGACCACCACGTCGCTAAAGCCAACGTGCAGCAGCTCGTAGGTGACCTCGAGCACGATGCCGACGCAGCCGAAGCCCGAGATCACGCCGCGAAACAGCGCCGCGTTCTGATCGCGCGAGCACTCCAGCACTTCGCCGCGTGCGGTGAGTACGCGCAGGCGAGCCACGTGATTGCCCTCTTTTCCGCAAGTCGGTGAAAACCGCGAGAGGCAGTCGGCCGACAGCGTTCCTCCGGCGGTGGCCCGCTCGGTGCTCGCCATCGCGTACGGAACGTAGCCGGCGCGCCGCGTCGCCTCGAGGATGGCGCCCCACGTGGCGTGCGCTCCGACGGTGATCGTGCCGCTCGGACACACTTCGCCGATGGCGTCGAACCCGACGAGCTGAATCACCATCCCGGTGCTGAGCGCGTGCGTGTCGAAGGCCATCTGGCCACTTCGAACCGAAGCGGTGACGCCGCGGCTCCGGGCCTCGTCGAGGTGCGCCCGCAGCTCCTCGACCGAGCCCGCAGTGCGAACGTGACCGACCACGACCTGACCGGAATAGGACTGCAGCGGCTCGGCGACAAAAGGCGCATTCATCGAGCGCGCATTGGACGAAAAAAGCGCCCTTCGCGCAAGGGTTCGGGGCTCGGTGCAGCCCTTGCGTCCGGGCGAACCAGCCGCGCAGCACGCGGGCTCGGGTGCCGCCAGCGACGCCTCCCGGGCGCGCAAATCTTCGCCGAATCGCCCGATGGCATCTGCCGTGCAAAGCCAGCGAGTCCGGGCGCTGGAACGCGAGCCGGGAAACAGGAGTCTGAATTATGGCCAATCTGATTCAATGGGGGCGTCCGTCGATGCTCAGCCTTCAGCGCGACGTCGAGGATATGCTCGGAGACTTTCCGGCGCCGCGCGGCTTTCGTCGCGAGATGTCGCGACTGTTCGACGAGTTCACGTCGCCGCGTCCCCTTTGGCGCGAGATGGACCGGCTCTTCGACGAGTTCGACTCGCCGACGACCATGCGCCAGCGGGTGGCCCGCCTGTTCGAGGATGTCGTGGGTCCGACGACGCGCGCCCTTACGCAGAGCCGCGAGACCTTCATGCCGGCGCTGGAGCTCACGGAGCATGAAAACGAGTTCGTCATGAAGGCCGACCTGCCCGGCATTCGCGAGCAGGACATCGACTTGCGCATCGACGACAGCAATTTGCTCACGGTCTCCGGTGAGCGTCGCGACGACGTCTCGAAGCGCGCGCCGGGCTACGAGTACAGCGAGCGCAGCTACGGGGCGTTCTCGCGCTCGGTGTCGCTTCCTGCGGGAACCGATACGTCCCGAATCAACGCCGACTTCAGGAATGGCGTTCTCGAGATCCATATTCCGAAGTCGCCGGAAGCGCGCACGCGAAAGATTGCGGTCACACGCGAAGAACCTCGAATCCTGGCGCCGACCAACGGCCCGGTCATTCAGGCGCAGAAGTCTCAGGCTCGAAGCTCATAGCCTGACTTCTGGGGGGAGTGGGGGGAGCGGGTCGGGGAGCCGGCGAGTGATATTCGCCGGCTCCCCGGCAAACTATTGAGCGATAGCAAACGCAGCGTAACCGCCGGGGAGCCATGGCGTGAGTCTGAAAACCGATTTGATGCAGCCACAAGCCTGTGGGGCCGCTCCGGACGAGACCGTAGAGCTGATCGAAACCCATATTTCGTGGGTCTTTGTCGTGGGCGCTCACGTATACAAAGTAAAAAAGCCGGTCGACCTCGGATTTCTCGACTTTACGACATCAACCCTGCGCCACGCCGCGTGCGAAGCCGAGGTCCGACTCAATTCGAGGCTGGCTCCGGAGGTTTATCTGGGAGTCGTCCCGGTGACCAGGAACGACGCCGGACGATTCAGTCTTTGCAGCAGCGGCGAAATTGATGACTGGGCTGTGCATATGCGGCGTCTGCCTGAGGGCAGACGTGCCGACAGCCTCGCGCGCCGCGGAGATCTAACGTCACAGCACATGTTGATGATGGCGCATGAAATATCGGATTTTCATGCCCGCTGCGCGAGTGGTGTCGAGGTTCAGTATTACGGAATGCCCGACGCGGTATTGCGAAACGTGAAAGAGAACTTCGCCCAGACGCGCGCCACGATTGAGCACTACTTGAGCGCGTCAGAAGTGACCACTCTTCAGCAGTATCAAGTCGATTTCATTCGTCGTCACGCGCCGCTGATCGAACGCCGCGCGCGCCTCGGCCGTGTGCGGGACGGTCACGGCGACCTGCGCCTCGAGCACGTGTACCTGCCTCCGCTGCGCGCGTCGCTCGGCCTGTCGCCGGCGGACGATTCGCGGGTCGAACGGCCGGTGATCATCGACTGCATCGAGTTCAACGACCGCTTTCGCTATGCCGACGTGTGCGCGGATATCGCGTTTCTGTCGATGGATTGCGCGGCGCACGGCCTGCGCGATTTCGGCGAGCAGCTCCTCGCGCGGTATGCGCGCGAGGCGAGTGACTATGACCTGTACGCTCTGGTCGATTTCTACGAAAGCTACCGGGCGCTGGTGCGCGGAAAGGTGGCAGCGATCGTGGCGGACGACGCCGGCGTCGCGGGCGAGCTGCGCGAAGCTGCCCGAAAGACTGCGCTCACCTGTTTTCGGCTCTCGCTGGCCGCCAGTTGCCCGCCGGTTATCGGACCGGAGGTCGTCGCCGTAGGAGGCGTCATCGCCTCTGGCAAAAGCACCATTGCCGAGCTCGTCGCGGGCGCCTTGTGCGCGCCCGTGATCGACTCTGACCGCACGCGCAAGGCGATGCTTGGCGCGGAGGCGCAGCAGCCAATGCGCGACGCTGCATGGCATGGCGCGTACGATCCGGAGCTGACGGCGCGCGTCTATGCCGAAGTGCTTCGCCGCGCGGCGGTCGTTGTCGCGTCGGGGCGTCCGGTCGTGCTCGACGCGTCGTTCCGGTCCGCTGAGTCGCGCGCGTCGGCACGCGAGCTCGCGCGAGCCCATGGGGCGCCTTTTCGCTTTCTGGAGTGCCGCGCTCAGTCCGACGTATGCCGCGCTCGACTGGCTACGCGCGCGCTCTCCCCGAGCGTATCGGACGGCCGACTCGACGTGTTCGACGCGTTCGCCGCGGCGTTCGAGCCCGTCACCGAGCTGCCGACGAATGAGCATGTCGTCATCACGACCGATCGGCCCCTCGAGCAGACCCGCGCGCGCATCGGCGCCCTGCTCGCGCGAGGCCGCCCCGCCCAGCATCCCTGACTGGCTACGAGCCAGGCCGCCCGCCGATTGAGCGTTCGATCCCGCATTCACACCGAGGTAATCCCGTGTCCAAATTACGTCCCTCCAATCCGAGTCGAGCGCTCCTGCGCCTTGTTCGGGTAGACTCCGCTTCGCCGCCGCTCGATGCCTCGCGCATCTGGGCTCAAGTCGATGTCGTGCTCGCGCTCATCGGCGAGCTTGAAGGCGTGTGCGACGCGTCCGATGAAGGGCGCCTCGACCGACAATCGCTCGTCGAGGAGCTGACGCGGCTGGGATGCCGGGTTCTCGAAACGGCGGCCGCGGTCGCGCGCCCGGATGCCCTGGCGACGGCGCGCAGGGCCGCTGCTTCAATGAGCGACTCTGGCGCGCGCTAGCTGGGATGGAACTCATCGTAAGCCCGCTTGCCATGCGCCACGACGACCCGGTCGCCGAGGTCGTTGAACACAAAGGCATCGGTCATCCCGACACCATTTGTGACGCGCTCGCTGAGGCGTTTGGCGTGGCGCTCGGGCAATACTACGTTGAGCACTTCGGCCGACCCCTTCACTTCAATGTCGACAAGGCTCTTCTGGTGGCCGGGGCGTCTTCGCCGGCCTATGGCGGGGGCCGGGTTATCGAGCCTATGCAAATGATTTTGGGAGGGCGCGCGACAAGGCGCGTACGCGGCGAAATGGTTCCGGTCGAAGCGATCGCGGTAAAGACGTCGAAGGCCTGGATGCGCTCGCATCTGCATGCAGTCGATCCGGAGAGCCACGTGAACTGGCAATGCCTCGTTCGCGCGGGCTCCGACGAGCTCGTCGACCTCTTCGCGTCCGGGCAGACCCACGGCGCGCAGTGGCTCGCGAACGACACGTCGGTGGGCGCCGGATATGCTCCGCATTCTCCGCTCGAACGCGCCGTTTTGGCGGCGGCCGCGAGACTGCGCTCGCTTGCGCGCGAGTGCCCGGAAGTCGGCGAGGACACCAAAGTGATGGGGCTAAGGCTGCACGGCCGATTCAGCCTGACGGTCGCGTGCGCGTTCATCGGCGGGAGCCTGACCGGCCTCGATCACTACGAGGCCCGGCGCGAGCACGTTCGCAGGGAGGTCGCCCTCGCGGCGACCGACGCGATTGGCCGCGACGTCGTGGTTGAACTCAACACGGCCGACGACCGCGCAGCGGGCAGGGCGTACGTGACCGTGACCGGCACGTCAGCCGAGGCGGGTGATGACGGACAGGTCGGTCGTGGAAATCGCGTAAGCGGCCTGATTACGCCGTGCCGGCCCATGTCGATGGAAGCGGCCGCCGGCAAAAACCCGATGTCCCACGTGGGCAAGCTCTACAACGTGGCGGCCCATCGAATCGCTGCTTCCGTGGTGGCTCACGTGCCCGTCGTGCGCGAGGCGCACTGCTTCATGCTCAGTCGCATCGGTCGCCGCGTCGATGAGCCTGTGCTGGTCGACGTCCGCATTCGCACGCGCGATGAAAATCCCCCCGCGGAAGTCACAGGCGCCGTGCGCGCCGTGGCCTTGCAGCAAGTCGCGGCGCTGGGCGCCCTCGCCCGCCGACTCGCCGCCGGCGCCATTCACGTTTACTGAAATGGCCCGCGCCTCGTGATCATGGATCACTGGCCCTTTCATAAGTGCCAATCAGCGTTGCCTGCGCAAGAACATGCCCGCTCATCGCCCGCTCAAGCGCCGCTTTGTCGGGCTGCGCCAGGTCGGGGAGCACGATATCGAGCGCATAGAGCTTATGAAAGTAACGATGGCGCCCGTCGGGCGGACAAGGTCCGCGATATCCCACCATTTTCCAGCTGTTTGTGCCCTGTCGCGTGCCCGCGGGGAGGCGGTCGGGCGCGGCGCCCTCGGGGAGCGCGGCGACGACTGAGGCAATGTCGTAGGCCAGCCAGTGGACCCAGGCTGCTGCCGGCGCTCGCGGGCCCGGCGCGTCGGGATCGTCGACGATGAGCGCGAAACTCTGCGTGCCCGCGGGAGCGTCGGACCACGACAGCGGCGGGGAGCTCCCCGCGCCCTCGCACGTATGTCGCGCAGGAATCGGGGCTCCGTGGGCAAAGCTGGGCGAGGTCAGTCGAAGCGGCATCGTCGCGCCCAGCAAATGGTCGCGGCACGCGTGAGACATGATCGCAGTGCCGATCAGCAACGCAGACGCAGCCGCTGCGTGCGCCCGGCGGAGTGACGAGCCCATACTTCCCGTTCGCAAAAACCGTACTCGGAGAGGCCGCTCGGCGCGGCGCTTGCTCGCGCCTTGGGTATGAACCACTCGAACGACACCGACGAGGATGACAAATCAGCAAGATACCGGGCGAACCTGGTTGAGGGACTACGCGGGGCGATTCGCGACGCGCGCGTACTGGGGGCCATGCAGACGGTGCCACGCCACCGGTTTGTTGATGGCGTTTCGGCGCGGCGCGCCTATCGGGACGATACGGCTCCGATCGGCTTCGGACAGACGATCTCCCAACCGACGGTTGTCGCGTTGATGACGGCGGCGCTTGAGCTAACCGGGTGCGAGCGGGTGCTCGAAATCGGAACGGGGTCGGGCTACCAGGCCGCGATCCTGTCGCTGCTCGCAGCGCGCGTGTATTCCATCGAGCGCTTCCCCGAGCTGGCCGACAAGGCGCGGCGCCGACTCGCCCGCCTGGGCTACGACAACGTCGAAGTTCGCGCTGGCGACGGCTTCGGCGGATGGCCGGAGGCCGCTCCGTTCGACCGCATCATCCTGACCGCTGCGCCAGCGGAGGTGCCGGCCGCGCTCTTAGGACAGCTCGCTGAGGGGGGCGTCCTGGTCGCACCTGTTGGGCCGGAGGGAGGCGCGCAAACGCTGCTTCAATTACGAAAAACCGGCGCCAATATTAGCCAGCGCGAGCTCGGCTCGGTGTGGTTCGTTCCGATGGTGCCCGCCGCACAGTAACCGCATGAAGTCGACGGCGGCGCGGGCTTTGCTCTGGGAGAAGATCACACACACGCTGCTCGGAGGTATCACCCATGGCGAACGACAGGATCTTGACGACGCATACTGGCAGCCTTCCCCGGCCCGAGGCCGTCGTGCGCATGCTCTCCGAGCGCGACGAGGGTAGCGAGCAGGACGTCGCTGCGAATGAGGCGCTCCTCGTGCGGGCCGTAGGCGAGTGCGTCGACCGCCAAATCGCGGCGGGCATCGATATTGTGAGCGACGGCGAGCTGGGCAAGCCGAGCTACGCGACCTACGTCAAAGACCGCCTGACGGGCTTCTCGGGAGAGAGCGACTTCCCGCGGCCGGCCGACCTGGCGCGCTATCCTGATTATGCGCGTGTTGTGCTCGGTCATTCGGCCATCACTTCGCTAAAAACGCCGGCCTGCAACGGCCCCATCGCGTATCGCGACCGGTACGCTATTACGCAGGAGCTGTCGCGATTTCGCGATGCGCTTCGAGGCCGCGCGCGCGGCTTCGTCACCGCGGCGTCGCCGGGCGTGATTGCGCTGTACTTGAAGAACCGGCACTACCGAAGTCATGAGTCGTATCTGGACATTCTGTCGCACGCGATGAAGGCCGAATACCGGGCCGTTCATGACGCGGGCTTCGTTCTGCAGCTCGACTGCCCCGACCTGGCGATGTCGGGTCACATGCAGTATGCAGGCTTGTCGCTGAAAGAGTTTCGCAAGACGCTCGCGCAGGGAGTCGAGGCGCTCAATCACGCGGTCGCCGACATTCCGCCTGAGCGCATGCGAATTCATGTGTGCTGGGGTAATTACTCCGGACCGCACGACCGCGACGTTGAGCTCAAAGATATTGTCGATATTTTGTTGTCTGCTCGTCCAAGAGGCATTTCGTTTGCCGCTGCCAATCCGCGGCACGCGCACGAATGGGCTGTGTGGCAGCAGATTCATATTCCCGAAGACAAGGTGCTGATCCCCGGCGTCATCGATTCAACGACCAACTTCGTCGAGCATCCGGCGTTGATTTCGGAGCGTATCTTGCGGTTCGTAAACATCGTGGGCGCCGACCGCGTCATCGCCGGAACCGACTGCGGCTTCTCGACGTTCGCCGGAATGAACGTCGTTCACCCTTCGATCGCGTGGGCGAAGCTCGAGGCGCTCGCACAAGGCGCTGAGGTCGCGCGGCGCGCGCTGCGCACGGCGCCCCGCCCTCAAATCGTCGTCGCGCACAGCTAACAGCGGGCCGCTCCCGCTCCGCGCGGCTCAAGCCGAGGGCAACGGAGCGTGGGCGGCGGGCGCTGCGTTTTTCGGGGCGGGTTCGGCGTGCTCCAGCACACGCGTGACGAACTTGGCCGTCGTGACCGCGCGCGCGCCGCCCCAGACGTCGGACTCGCGCAGGGCGAGAGCGGCGACGGGCTCCTTCGCGCAGGCGCGCTTCATCTGTGCGAGGGCGCGCTCGGCGCCCCGACCGCCATACGTGCAGAAGAGCGCGACGGCTTTCATGTCTGCGCGGTGATTGCGAATGAACGAGCGCACAGGGCTCGACATGGATCCGTTCCAGACAGGGGTGCCGATGACCACGACGTCGTAGGCGCTTACGTCGTGGCCAGTTGGATTCAAATCGATAATCGACTTGAGTGTCGCCTCGACTGCGGAGCGGGCATATCCGATGATTCCCCGGCGGCGAACGCGCTCGGTGATTTCTTCGCGATCGGCATCGAGCGCGCTGACGAGGTCGAGCGCGACCCGATGGGTCGTCCCGGAGCGTGAGAAATATGCAACTAGAATGCGCGCCATGGTGAGCCTCCGCGCACCTCGTAAGCACCCGCTGTGCCGCTCGTCTTGATGCCTGTTTCAGGCACTCGAGCTGAATTCTGGCTGCGTGCGCTGCGCAGTCGTCGCGCGAGACCGGCCAAATCAGCGTGAGGCGGTCACCGGGTACGACTGGGCAGTAACGCTGGCGGGCACCAGACAGCATCCGACTCCCACGGCCGCGTCGCACGATTCGGGTTGTCCCCAGATTCGACACACCCCGTGGACAATCGGCAGGCAGGCGCCGCCGAGGGCTTCGCAGGGATTCGCTGGGCGCCCGTCGATCATGCAGACATATTCGGCCAGGCAGCCGAAGCTGTCGATGCGCTCGGCGATCACGCCCGCCTGACAGAAGCTCGCGCCGACCGGTGGAATATCCCTGCAGCCGCGGAAGTCGATGGTCGGCAAGTAGGTAGTCTCCTGCCGGGCGATCCAGAAGGGCTCGGCCTTTGCCGTCTGCGTGACGGATCGGCCGACGCTGTCGACCATGACGAGATCGGCGTTGTACCAACCGCTCTCCAGCGCGATCGTGGTCGCGAACGCAGCACAGGGCGCCCCCACGACCGAGCGAACGGCGCCCCATGCGTCGTAGGTGCGAACTTCGACCCGCGCGGCCCGGCGACGGTCGCACGCCGCAGGATCGGTCCCGTGGTCGATTGTCCAGCTCAGGCTCGCCTGGCCGTCGTGGCGCCATTGACCGACGTCGATGACGCAGCCTCCGGCCAGCACAAGACCCGCGAGTGAAGCCGCGGCAATGTTGAGCAGCGTTCGATGAAGGCGCATGATTCCCCCTGTGGGTGCATCACACGTGCCTCGCCGCGCGCGCGCGTGCGATCGGCGCCGAAGGCTACCGGTACGGGCCGGCGCCGAGCCGCGAGATCGTCAGCGCGAGGGCGTGTACCTGCTCGGCGAGGCGCTCTTCGTGGCCGACGCCGTCGTTGCCGGCCCGGAAGCGCATGAGGCTGTCGTTGTACGTCGCAGCCTGCGCTCTGCTGCGCAGCGCGGACAGGAAGCGCACGAGGTTTTCGGTGACGCTGGGCGCCATTTCCGCGCCGAGGCCTTCGAAACAGGCCCGCTGCTCCGCGATGAGCCACGGCGTCATCCCCGATTTTCGAATGATGAAGATGATCTGTTCGCGCGTCTCACTGCGCGTCGTGACCTCGCGCTCCGACTTCTTGGTGAGGATGAGTCCGCCGCTCGCGATCGCCGCTCCGACTGCGAATTTCCGCTCCTTTACGACCTTGCTCGACGACTGGTGGTGCGAGCGCACGCCTCGCAGAATGGCCAGTACATCGCTGTAGGCGAGCGCCTCGCCGCGATCGGTGCACATCGACTCGGGCTCGAACCGGAAGTCGCCGACGTTGACCATCGCGGCGGCGGGCACGATCGCTCGGGCGTCGAACGCCACGGCTCCGTGGCGCCGTTCGCGCAGGGCACCCAGCAGGGCGCGGGCGCGCTGCTGATCGGGCGTGCGCAAGATGACCTTCGGCCGCTCCCCCGACAGCAGGCCCCGCGCATCGTAGGCGCTCACCCCGAGGTCGCGCGCGAGCAGCGGGGCCTCTTCATCGGGGCTCGTCGCGAGATCGGCCAGAGCCACGAGGTACATTGGGGCAGCATACAACGTCTCTTCCCCGCAGCGGCTCGCGGCCGTATTAGCGACGCCACCATGCGCTCCCCGTTTCGCTCCGTGCAGCACGTCTACTTCGACGATCTCGACGCCCTGAACATCCTGCACAACGTGCGCTTTCTGCTGTTTACCGAGCGCGCGCGCGGCGAGCTGTTCGACGCGCTCGGCTTTCACTGGGAAGACGATCTCGCGGCGAATCCCGACAAATTTCACGTGGTCGCCGCGCACGCCATCAAGTACCTCGTGCCCGTGCGGGGCCTGGGCGATCTCGTCGTGCTGCTCACCCCGACGCACCTTGGGCGCTCGAGCTTCGTGCTCAGCGCGCGGCTCGAGTCGTTTCATGGCTCGACGCTGCACGCCGAATGCACCACCCGTCTCGTGCGGCTCGATCCCGAGACGAACAAGCCGTGCCCGTGGAGCGACCGCTTCCGCGACGCGCTTACGCCGATGCTCGCGGGGCAGGCGTGAGGCGCCTCGCGCTGTGGACGGGGCTGCTGGCTGCAGCCTGTGGCGGTGCGCGTGCTCCGGCGCCCGCAAACGTCGCGTCGATCGAGGTCACGCCTCCGGCTGCCGCGGCGCCATCGTGCGGCGCGGGCGCCTTCGCGTTCGAGACGATGCGCAGCCTCGCCGACGAAGTGGGGCCGCGGCTTGCGGGGTCGCCCGGCGACGCCCGAGCCGTGGCCTGGGCCCTCAAGACCTTCGCCGCGGCCGGCTTTTCGAGTGTTCGCGCAGAGGCTGTGCAGGCGCCGGTTTGGCAGCGCGTGGCGGAGTCGGCCAGCCTCGTCGAACCTCCCATGTCGCTCGCTGTGGCAGCACTGGGAGGTAGCGTGTCGACGCCTCCGGGCGGCGTCACGGGGGAAGTAGTGCGGTTCGAGTCGCTCGATGCGCTTCGCCGGACCGAGGCTGATTTGACGGGAAAAATAGCGTTTATCGACGTTGTTACAGCGCGGACGCGCGATGGTTCGGGTTACGGGCAGGCCGTCGGGGCGCGCATCGCGGGAGCGAGCGCCGCGGCGAAGCGCGGGGCGATGGCCATGGTCGTTCGGTCGATCGGCACCGAGGCCTCACGGCTGCCCCACACGGGTGCGATGGGATATGACAAAGACCTCCCACGTATCGCGGCGGCGGCGCTGTCGACGAACGACGCCGATCTGCTCACGCGAACCCTCAAGCGCGATCCGCACGCGAAGCTGCGCCTGTCGATCGAGACGCGCACCCTTCCGGACGCTGCGACGGCCAACGTGATGGCGGAGGTGCCGGGCGTGAGCGAAGAGCTCGTGGTGCTCGGCGCGCACCTCGACTCGTGGGATCTCGGCCGCGGCGCGATAGACGACGGCGCGGGTGTGGGCCTCGTGGTGGCCGCCGCCCACGAGCTTCTGGCCGGGCCGAAGCCCGCGCGAACGGTGCGCGTCGTGCTCTTCGCCGCAGAGGAAAACAGCGGCGCGGGTGGCAAGGCCTACGCAGCCGCGCATGCTGCGGAGGCCGCGCGCCACTTCGCAGCGCTCGAGGCCGATCTGGGCGCAGGCGCGGCGTGGGGCGTGCGCGTACTCACAGCCTCGGCGCAGTCAAACGCCGCACGTGGCCTCTTCTCAGGCATTCCGGACGTCGAAGTGCTTGGCGCCGACGCCTCGGGCGGCGCCGATGTGGGGGGGCTCCGTGCGCTCGGCGTTCCCATCGTCGATGTCATGCAGAACGCGGAGCACTACTTTGACGTGCACCACACCGCGGCCGATGTGCCCGAGGTGGTCGACCGCGCCGCCATGGAGCGCGCCGCATGCGTGTTCGCGCGGGTGACCCGAACGCTCGCGAACACCGATGTGCAGCTTGGGCGCGTAGAAGAGGCGCGGCGGAGCAAGCACTGACCGCGCAGCCCTCGCCAGCGCGCTCGCGATGACGTAGCTAAAGGGGAGATGAGCAGACTCTTCGAACCGGTCACGTTTCGCTCGGGCGCGACTTCGAAAAACCGCATCGCCCTCGCCGCGCTCACCAACGCGCAGAGCCACGAGGACGGCACGCTCGGAGACGATGAGCTTCATTGGCTGGAGCGTCGCGCCCGCGGCGGGTTCGGTCTTGTGGCGACGTGCGCGTGCCACGTGGCGCGCGAGGGGCAGGGGTTTGCGGGGGAGCTCGGCATCTGGGGTGATCAGCACCTCGAGGGTCTCACGCGGCTGGCCTCGGCGCTCAACGCGCACGGAGCCATGGGCGTCGTGCAGATCTTTCACGGCGGAGCGCGGGCGATCGGGTCTCCGGCCGGCGAGCAGCCGTTCAGCGCGTCGCCGTCGGAGGGAGTGCGCGCAGCGACCGAAGCAGACCTCGCGCGAGTGATCGCGCAGTTCGCAGACGCGGCCGCGCGGGCCCAGCGCGCGGGCTTCGGCGGCGTGGAGCTTCACGGCGCGCACGGCTACTTGCTCACGCAGTTTCTCAGCGCGACCGGCAACGTGCGGAACGACGCGTGGGGCGGCTCGCTCGCGGGTCGCGCCCGGCTCATTCGTGACGTCACGCGGGCGGTGCGCGAGCGTGTACCGGCACCTTTCGTTGTGGGCGTTCGCCTGTCGCCCGAAGACTTCGGCAACGCGCGCGGGCTCGACCTCGACGAGAGCGTGCAAGTGGCGCGCTGGCTCGCCGAAGATGGCGTCGACTTCGTGCACCTGTCGCTTTGGGATGCGCACCAGAACACCAAAAAGCGGCCGGACCAGCACGCGCTCACGGTATTCCGCGCAGCGCTGCCCCCGGAGGTGCGCTTGATCGTCGCGGGCGCCCTGTGGTCACTGCAGGATGCCGAGGCCATGTTGGACATGGGCGCCGACGTTATCGCGCTCGGGCGCGCGGCCATCGCGAACCCCGACTGGGGGCTGCAAGTGGCCGATCCGGCGTGGCAGCCGACGCGTCCGCCGCTGAGCCCGGGCGCCCTCCGCGAGCGTGCCGTGAGCGACGTGTTCGTGCAGTATCTCCGCAAATTCAAAGGCTTCGTCGAAGGCTGATTTTATCGCGGCGGATGCAGCACCACGCCCCCGACGTGGTGGCCGTGCCATTTGGCGCGCATGGCTTCGCGAAACGACGAGAGCGGGTACGCCTGCGAGACGAGCGGCGCAATTTCGCCTCGCGAAGCCCAGCCGAGCACGGCTTCGCGCCGCGGCGCGCGGAGCGACGGATCGTGCAGCGTGGAGAGCACAGTGGGACATCCCAGAACGTCGAGTCCCTTCATCATGATAATATTGGTAGGTAGCTGGTTCGCGTTGGGTGCGCCGCGGAGCCCCTTGCCCTTCGCCACGAACGGCGTCGACGCCCATCCCACGACGAGAAAACGCCCGCCAAACCGGATCGCGCGCAGGCTCTCCTGGGACACCTCGCCGCCCACGCCGTCGTACACGAGATCGACGCCGTTGCCGCCGGTCAGTGCTTTTACGTCGTCGCGAAAGCGGCGCATGCCTGCGCCCCCCGTCGGATCGCCGCAGTCGATCACATGGTGTGCGCCCTGTGCCTTGACGATGGCGAGCTTGGTCGCCGACCGACCGCTCGCGATCACGGTTGCGCCGACGAGCCGGGCGACGTGCACAGCCGCCAGGCCGGTCGCCCCCGAAGCCCCGTTGATGAGCACCGTTTCCCCGGCCTGCAGGCGACCGCGCGTAATCAGGCAGTGGTAGGCGGTCTCGTAGTTACCCAGTAGATTGCAGGCCTGATCAAAGGTGAGCGCGCCGGGAATGGGAAGGACCGCCTGCTCCGGAGCCACGGCCCACGAGGCGAAGCCGCCCCACTGTTGATAGTCACCCACCGACCGCGGGCCCGAGACCAGGCCGTCGACCAGCACCCGATCCCCCGGCCGTACCGATGAGACGCGCGCCCCCGTCTGCGCCACCACCCCGGCGTATTCGAGCCCGGGCGTGTACGGCAAAGGCGGCGCGTGCTGGTACTGGCCGCTCGTCATCAGCAGATCGACCCATCCGACCTGCGCGCTCTCTACGGCGATGAGCACGTCGCGATCGCCCAGCGCATCCGGCGCAGCCTGCGGCGCGAGCGTCAGGCGCGATTCAATGGCCTCCAGCGGGGTCTCGCTCAGCTCAGAAACGGTGACACGCAGGCCCGGCTGGAGGGTGAGCTTCATGGTCCGCCAGACCTATCGCCCTTGGGCTGCCCGCTGCAAGGTCGCGGCGAACGCATTGCCGGTTTTCGTGCGCGCGCTGCACCTTCCGGCGTAACAGCGGCGTTCCCCTCGCGAAAGAAGCGCCGGTGCGCCCGGACGGCGCGTGGCATGTCCGCTGCACTGACCGTTGCGGGCGCCAAATCGGCGCTCCAAACAACAGGGAGACGGTTGTCATGTGTATGCTCCGAGACGTCATTGAAACGGGTCCATCGGTGCGGACGGTCCGTCCTGACGCCACCGTGAGCGAGGTGGTGCGGGAGATGTGCAAGTGGAACGTACGCGCGGTGCTCGTAGGTGACGCTGTCGACCCGCTCGGCATCATTTGTGAACGTGACGTGCTCGAGCGGGTTGTAATACCCCACCTCGATCCGCAGACCACAAGTGTGGCAAGCGTGATGACCACACCCGTGGTCTGGCTGCCTGCCACGAGCAGCGCCGAAGACGCCCTCTCCTACATGCACGCCAACGGCGTTCACCAGGTTCCGGTATCGGGCGAGGAGTCGTTTATCGGCTTGGTCTCCTGCTCTGATCTCGAGACGTGGGCGCTTCGGTCAAAAGATTCCGAAATTACTGCCCTGATGTCTTACGTCATGGGGCACTAACGAATCGCCGGTGCACGACAGCGAGCGGATGAGCGCAGATTTTGCGCTCTCTGCCCGCTGAAAGAAATCGTTCAGAAATCGTTCATCGACTGGTCTTTCAAGCTTAAGCCGCCTCTGCGGCTAGTCGTAAGGCACTAAGTCACACTGTTACTGGGGGGGATTATGAAATCGAGAGTATTGATTGCGTCCGAGCCATCGGGCGACCGCGCTGCTTTGTCTGTTGAACTTGCGACGGCTGACTATGAAGTCACCCTGGCGCTCGACGGCGACGCCGCGATGAAGTTCATCGCAACCGGTCGCATCGACCTGGTGGTCACCGATTCCTCGCTCGTCGTCGAGGGGGGCGTGAGCCTGGTGCAGCACTTGCGGGCGTCCTGGCCTTCGCTGCCGGTCATCGCGCTGCGGGGGGCCGCCGATCTGGCCGCGGCGGTGGCGTCGGCGCGCGCCGGAGTCGAGCGCTGCCTGACGCTGCCTGTGGAGAGGGGCGTACTGCTCGCGGCCGTCGAAAAAGCGCTGGGTATCCGCGCGTTGACCGACGAACCCAGCTCGGTTCGCAAGCGCGTTCCAGGGCTCTCTGCCGCGAGCTTTCGCGGCCTCGTGGGCACGAGCCCCTCGATGCAGAAAATCTACAACGACGCGCAGCGCGTGGCGGCTTCGCGCGCCACTGTGCTCATCACAGGCGAGAGCGGCACGGGCAAGGGTGAGCTCGCGCGCGCCATTCACGCGATGAGCCCGCGCGCCGACAAGCCGCTGGTCGACCTGCACTGCGCGGCCCTCGCCGAGAGCGTGCTCGAAAGCGAGCTCTTTGGCCACGAAAAGGGTTCGTTTACCGGCGCCGATCGCAGGCGCGTCGGGCGCTTCGAGCTGGCCGACGGCGGCACGCTGTTCCTCGATGAAGTGGGAGAGATCCCACCTTCGATCCAGGTGAAGCTGCTCAAGGTGCTGCAGGAGCGCACGCTCGAGCGCGTGGGCGGAAACGAGCCGGTTCGCGTCGACGTGAGACTCATCGCGGCGACCAACCGCGACTTGTCGGCGGACATGAAATCGGGGCGTTTTCGAGAGGACCTCTACTACCGCCTCAACGTCGTCAACATCGAGATGCCCCCGCTGCGCGTGCGCGGCACCGACGTGCTGCTGCTCGCCCAGCACTTTTTGCAGAAGTTCGCGGCCGAGAACCGAAAGACGGTCGAGGGCTTCACCGAGCGCGCGCAAAACCGACTGCTCGCTGCGCGCTGGGAGGGAAACGTCCGCGCCCTCGAAAATGCCATCGAGCGCGCAGTGGTCATGTGCCACAGCGCGCGCATCGATGAGCCCGACATCCCGATCGAGGCGTCGCTCGAGCCGCGCGGCGAGCTGCGTGTCCCCGGTGCTTCGATGCAGGAGCTCGAGCGCTACGCCATCTTGAAGACGCTCGAGGCGGTCAACGGCTCGACCTCGCGCGCCGCCGAGATCCTCGGGATTGGTACGCGGACGATTCAATACCGGCTGCAGGCCTACGGAATGGCGCGCAATCGCTCCGGAGCATTTCTAATTGACCGGCTCGCGAAGGCGCCTGTCGAGGCGCCCGACTCCTACAGCAGCATCTCGCGCCGCGCGTAGCCCGATCGATCAGCGCCTGCCGGCCGCCCTCGTCCCCCCCATCACGGGAGGGCGGGGGCGGTCTTGTGTGTGGGCTACCCAGTTCTTGTGGGTCGCTGCGCACCTTACGCGTGCCGGAGCGACCCGCGCGGCGACCTGTCCGACCCGCCCGTCACGTGTGCCTGCTCGGCGCCAAGCGAGACGAGCATCGGAAGCGCGACGAGCGCAGGCAGCCCCGCGATCGCGGCCGTGAAGAGCGCCACCACTGCGATGACCGGCCCGAGCGCGAGCGCCACGACTGCGGCCACCAAGGCCTTGCGCCACCTGGGCACATGCGCGTCGCTGCGCGCCAGCAAGAGCGTTGCGACGCCGCCGACCAGCCCTGCGAGCCATACCGCGATCATTGAACTGACAAGCATGATGCCTCCTCGGAGTTCGACGATCCGGCAGGTGCATCGCGCATGCCGCGAGCGCGCGTGTGCCGCAAATCAGCTGGGCTTGTCGCCCGACGGCAGGCTCACGCAGAACACCGACCCGGGCTCCGCACCTTCGACCCAGATCGAGCCGCCGTGCGCCTCGGCCGCGAGCTTACAAAACGCGAGGCCGAGCCCGCGATTGGTCGCTCCCGAGTGCGTGGCGTCTTCGAGCTGCGCGTAGCGTTCGAAGATCTTTTCCTTCATGGCCTGGGGAACGCCCTCGCCGGCGTCGCTCACGCGCAGCTCGATGTTGCCGCCGCTTCGGGCGCTCGAAACAGAGATGCGCGACCCTTTCGGCGCGTAGCGCAGCGCGTTGCCGACCAGATTGTCGATGATGCGCCGCAGCAGGTGCGGATCGGCGTCAATGCGGGCGGTCTCGAGCCGTACTTCAAACGTCACGCCGAGGGTCCGTGCCTTCATCGACAGGCTCTCGAGCACCTCATCGATCAGCGGCCGCAGTTCGACGTCGACGCGAGCCGGACGAACGCCGGACTCGGCGCCCAGGCTCACATCGAGGAGGTTCATGATCATGCGCGAAAGTGCCCGCGCTTCGCTCCGGATGTGCTCGGCCGACTCGATGATCGCGGGCGCGAGCGCATGCGTGCGCAAGATGACCTGCGCGTACAGGTCGATGGCGTGCACCGGCGTTTTCAAGTCGTGCACAATGAACGCCGCGAGCTCGTCTCTTTCAAGCTGCGCCCTCGTGAGTGCGTCGCGCTGATTCTTGGCGAACTCGAGGTGCGCGCTGAGCTGCACGCGCAGCCGCTGGGCCGCGATCGCCCAGCCGATGCGCGACGTAAGCTCGCCCTTCGCCACCGGTTTGGCGATGAAGTCGTCGGCGCCGGCCCGCATCGCGCGATCGAACGACGCGACGTCACGCGCGTCGCTCAGCACGATGATCGGCGTAGACGCGTTCGCGGGATTTCCGCGAATGGCCCGGCAGAAGTTCGCGCTGTCGGCGCCTGCGTGGTGAAAATCGACGAGCGCGCAGTCGGGCGCGCGCGCGCCAATGGCAGCGAGAGCGGGCGCGCCGGGGCCCACGGTAACGACCTCGTGGCCGTCTTGCTCGAGACCCTCGCGAAGGGGGCCGCGCTTGTCGTTGCTCGCGTCTGTCACGAGCAGGATCCGTCCCCGCCGCGCCGCTTCCATTTCGGTGTGCATCGTCCCCCCAACGCGACCGCATCGCGCACAACAAACGTAACGCCCGGCCCGCAGAGAGGGAAGGGAAGTTCGGACCCGAAGTTTACGAAAATGCCATTATTTAAGGCACTTGATGCGCATATTCGGCGCGCGCGCGCAGCGCCGGCGCAACCACGCCGTTCTCACCGCGGCCCGGCCGGAGTAACGTCTCCGGCCCGATGTCCACCGAGCCCGCATCTGATTTCATTCGCGACATGATCTCCGCCGACGTCGCCGCCGGTAAACACGGCGGCCGCGTGCGCACGCGCTTCCCGCCGGAGCCCAATGGCTATCTCCACATTGGTCACGCCAAGTCGATCTGCCTGAACTTCGGCGCGGCGCGCGAGCTGGGCGGCGTCTGCCACCTTCGTATGGACGACACCAACCCCACCACCGAAGACCCCGAGTACGTCGCGGCGATTCAGCGCGACGTGCGCTGGCTCGGCTTCGAGTGGGGCGACAACATGTTCTACGCCTCTGACTACTACGCGCGGCTCTACGACCTCGCCGAGCACCTCATCACCCTCGGTCGCGCCTACGTGTGCGATCTAAGCGAAACCGAGATGGGCGAGCATCGGGGCACGCTCTCTTCGCCCGGCAAAAACAGCCCGTTTCGCGATCGCAGCGTGGGCGAAAACCTCACGCTGCTGCGCCGCATGCGCGCGGGCGATTTCAAAGAGGGGCATTGCACCCTGCGCGCGAAGATCGACATGAGCTCGCCGAACATGAAGCTGCGCGACCCGCCGCTTTATCGCATCAAGCACGCACGCCACTACCGCACCGGCGACGCGTGGTGCATCTATCCGCTCTACGATTACGCCCACTGCCTGAGTGACTCGTTCGAGGGGATCACGCACTCGCTGTGCACGATGGAATTCGAGAGCGCGCGCGAGCTGTACGACTGGGTCATCGCCGCGACCGAAGTGCCGCACGTGCCGCGTCAGACCGAGTTCGCGCGCCTGAACCTCACCTACACCGTGATGAGCAAGCGCAAGCTGCTTCAGCTCGTTGTGGGAGGTCACGTGCAGGGTTGGGATGATCCGCGCATGCCCACGCTCGCCGGCCTTCGCAGGCGGGGCGTGACTCCCGAGGCCATCCGCGACTTTTGCGCGCGCATCGGCGTCGCCAAGAATCTGTCGACCATCGACATGGCGCTGCTCGAGCACTCGATTCGCGAAGATTTGAGCCCGCGGACTCCGCGCGTCATGGCCGTGCTTCGGCCGCTCAAAGTGACGATCACCAACTGGCCCGAGGGGCAGGTCGAGTGGCTCGACGCCCCGTACTGGCCTCACGACATCCCAAAGACCGGCTCGCGCGTCCTGCCGTTTTCGCGTGAGATCTACATCGATCAGGACGACTTCCTGGAGGCCCCGCCGAAGGACTTTTACCGGCTCGCGCCCGGTCGCAAGGTGCGCCTGCGTCACGGCTACGTCATCACATGCACCGGGGTTGTTCACGATGACGCCGGCGAGGTCGTCGCGCTCGAGTGCACCTGCGATCCGGCGACGCGCGGAGGCGCCGCGCCCGAAGGGGAGCGCATCGCAGGCACCATTCAGTGGGTCAGCGTCGCGCACGCGCTCGGCGTCGAAGTGCGCTTGTACGACAGGCTCTGCTCGGTGGAGAGCCCTGGCGAAGACGGGCGCGATTTCATGCTCGATTTGAACCCGCGATCGCTCACCGTGGTGGCCGCGAAGGTGGAGCCCAGTCTCGCGGCGGCCGTCGCAGGCGAGCGCTACCAGTTCGAGCGCGTCGGCTTTTTCTACGTCGATGACGACAGCACGCCGGGCGCCCCCGTGTTCAATCGAACTGTCGCGCTGAAAGACGGTTGGACCCGGATCGCTGCCAAGCCCGAGCTTGCCCCGAAGGCCGTCAAAGCGCCGCAGTCAGCGAGAGCCGCGGGCGATGAAGCGCCGCTTTCAGACGCCGCCCGCGGGCTGTGCGACGCGCACGCCCTCACTGCCGACCTTGCGCGCGCGCTGGCGGGCGAGGCTTCGCTGCTGGCGCTGTTCGAGGAGGCGATCGCTGCGGGCGCGCAGCCCAGGGCCGCCGCGAGCCTGCTCGCCAACGATGTGCTTGGCGACCTTCGCACCCGCAAGCTCGAGGTCGCGCCGTTCGGCGGAAAAGAGGTCGCCGAGCTGCTCGCGCTCGCCGCCGACGGAACGCTCTCCACGAAGCTCACGAAAGACGTCCTCGCGGCCATGTTCGCAGGGGAGGGCACGCCGCGAGGGATTGTGGCTGCGCGCGGTCTTCGGCAGATCACCGATTCGGGAGCAGTCGACGCCGCCGTCGACGCGGTGCTCGCCGCGAACGCCGACGCGGTCGCCCGCTACAAAGCCGGAAACGTGAACGTGCTCGGTGCGCTCGTGGGCATGGTCATGAAGGCGAGCGGCGGTCGCGCCAACCCCGGGCTCGTCTCCGCCGCGCTCAAGCAGAGGCTCGCGTAGCGCGAGGGCATTGACGTCGCGCCGCGCGTGGTCAACTTGGCAGACACCTTGTGCCCGCGCTGCCGACAAGACGCACCGATCGTCTACCGCGGCCTCGCGGCCTACTGCACCGCGTGTGGCGCGCCTCGCTTGCCGCTCACCGCGAGCAGCGTCAACCTCGCCGGGCGTCCCTCCCAGATCGGCGGGGTGCTGGGCCGCGCGCTGGGATGGTTCGTGCTCGCCGTTGGGGGACTGCTCGGGCTCACCCTGCTCGCGGTCCTGCAATACGCATTTCCCGGCGGGTTCGTCGGCTATGCTGTCGGCGGCGGGATCGCTGTCATTACGCTCGCGTCGGCGGTCATGCTCTGGCGCGGCGGTCGTTCCCTTGAGCGGGGCGGGGCGGCTGCCGAGAAACGCGCAAAAATCGCGGCGATCTTCGCGATGGCGTCGCTGCGCGGGGGCGTTGTGCGGGCGAACGAAGTGGCGAGCGCGCTGGGAATCGGCCACGAACGCGCCGACGCGCTGCTCACGGAGCTCGCCAAATCGCAACCCGACTGCGTGGCCCTCGAGCTCGATGCAAGCGGCCAAGTCTACTACGTCGTGAACGGCGAAGGGGCGCGTCGACTGCGCGTCGAGCTGCCGTCGTCCGAGCCGGGCGCCGAGCCTGCTGCGGCGCCCTCCGAAGTGCAGCCTCCCCGCGCGTCCCGCCGCTGAGCCCCGTGCGGTTGTGTTACTGACGCGTCGTGCGTAGAGCCTTTCAAGGCGCTGTGGTCGCCGCCGCAATCGCGGGTTCGCTCCCCGCGTTCGCGCAGGACGCGCCGCGCAACTTGCCGACCGGAGGGCGATCGCTCTTGATGGGCAACACCGGAATCGCGCTCGGCCGCGACGGCTCGGCGCCCTTTCTGAATCCCGCGACCATCGGCTCGATCGAGGACACGAAGCTCGCGTTCTCGATGAATGTCTACCGCCTGACCCTCAACAACCTCGCCCATTTCTTCCAGCCGAGTCAGGCGCTCGCGCCCCCATTTTCAGGCCTGTCGGTCGATCGCGGCGATTACCTCGACGACGAGCTCGACGTGCTCCCCTCGACGCTCTGCTTCTTCTTTACGCTCGGCAACGGCCCGAGGCTCGAGGAGGGCGTCGCGCGCGCGGGCCGGCAGAAGCTCGCGCTCTGCTTCGGCGAGACATTCATCGACGATTTCTCCACCACCGCGACCAACGTCTCCGGGCGCTCTCCTACGCTCTCGACGCTCGAGAGCATCTCGGTCAGCCAGCGCCTTCGAAAGGCCTCAATCGGCCCGACGTACGGGCTCGCGCTCACCGATCACCTCTCGGTGGGCGCCTCGCTGCACGGCACGCTCACCACACGCCGCGTTCAGTGGCGCGCGACCACCCTGAGTGCCGACGCCGCGGGGCACGCCATTTCTACGACGCTCCTCGACGACGCCATCGGCACATCCTTCGAGATCACAGGCCTCTTCGGCATGACCTACCGAGCCCAGCAGGCCACCTTCGGAGCTGCTCTCACCGCGCCCGCCATTCACGTCTACGGCGTCTCGAAGGTCTCGACTGACTCTCAGATCGCGGGCACAGCTTCCGACGTGACGAACTCGCTCGGCGCGCGCGGAAGCTTCTCGGCCACGCCTCCCATGAGGCTCGATGTAGGTGCGGGATTTTCATCTCCCAATTCGGTGGTCGAGTTCGACGTCGGCGTCTCGGTGCCGACCGGATCGGCCTTTAACGCGACGCTGGCGGGCACGAGCTCGGTGGTCGCTGGCGGCGTCGCGACGATGACTCCCTATGAGGCCGACATCACGCTTCCTTCGCGCCCGGCGCTGTCGATCGCCGGCGGCTTCGAACGGCGCTTCGCCTCGGGATACGGCGTTTTGGGAGGCGCCAACGCCGATCTCGCGCTGGTTTCCACGCCGGTGCCGGCGCAGGCCGGATTTCACGATTACGCCGGACATCAAAACCGAATCGGCATCAGCATCGGTGGCGAGACGATCGGCGATGGCGGTGAGCTGCTGGTCGGCGCAGCGCTCTCCTACGGCTTCGGTCCGCGATACGCGCCCGACGTCTACTCACTGGCGCCGTCGTTCGTGGTCGTGCCGTCAGACAGCGTGAGCATCATGCTCGTCGTGGCCGGCGCGGCGAACGTCAAGACGCTGCAGCGCGCATTCGACGATGTTCGCAGCTTCGTCGTCGACGGCGCCGCCGGCCCGCCCGCTGCGACGAAGCCTTAGCAGGGTGTTGAAAAACACCCTGATAGTAATTGGCGAAGCCAATTGCGTGGGGTGGGGACCCCGAAAAACCGCGTTTTTCGGGGCGGGGAGGTGCATACCTCCCCGAGATGAAAGGCTAGCAGGCCGTTCTTCAACGGCCTGTTAG
>CANJCO010000024.1 GCA_947473045.1 Myxococcales bacterium
AACAGGCCGTTGAAGAACGGCCTGCTAGCCTTTCATCTCGGGGAGGTATGCACCTCCCCGCCCCGAAAAACGCGGTTTTTCGGGGTCCCCACCCCACGCAATTGGCTTCGCCAATTACTATCAGGGTGTTTTTCAACACCCTGCTAAGTGTCCGGCTCATGAGTGAGCTCGTTCGTGTGGGTCGTCCGATCGCGTGTTCGGATCTCGAAGCGGTCGCGCGGCGTATGTGCCCGGTCGAAGTCGACGCCGATGCGCGCGTGGCGGTGTTGCGATCGCGCGAAGCGATCGAGGCGATCGTAAGCGCCGGCGACGCAGCCCCGAACGTCTACGGGGTCAACACGGGCTTTGGAGCGCTGTCCGAGACGCGCATTTCTGCGGCCGACGTGCGCGAGCTTCAGCGGAATCTCGTGCGCTCGCACTCGACGGGGATCGGCGCGGACCTCGCGCCTGACGCGGTTCGCGGCATCATGCTTCTGCGGGCGCAGGTGCTCGCCCTCGGTCACTCGGGAGTGCGCGCGGAGGTGCTCGACACCTTGGTCGCGATGCTTAACAAGGGCGTCGTTCCGCGCGTACCCTCGCAGGGATCGGTAGGCGCGTCCGGAGACCTGGCCCCCCTCGCGCATCTCGCCCTCGCCATGATTGGCGAAGGGGAGGCCGCGATCGTGACCGACGTCAACGCGACCGTCACCTACGAGCCCGCGGCGGATGTGCTCGCGCGCGCCCGCATCAGCCCGGTGGTGCTCGAGGCGAAGGAGGGGCTCGCGCTCATCAACGGCACCCAGTACATGGCGTCGCTGGGCACGCTCGCGCTGCGCGACGCGGAGCGACTCTGTCTGGCGGCCGACATCGCCGGCGCGATGAGTCTCGAAGCGCTCAAGGGCTCGAATGCCCCCTTCGACGATCGGCTGCAGCGCGCGCGGCCGCATCCCGGCCAGTCGCTCGTGGCAGCCAATCTCCGGTCGCTGCTGGCCGAGAGCGCGATCATGGACAGCCACAAAAATTGCGGGCGCGTGCAGGATGCCTACTCGCTGCGCTGCATGCCCCAGGTGCACGGCGCGTCGCGCGATGCGCTCGGGTGGGTCCGCGAAGTGCTGTCACGCGAGCTCAACTCGGTCACCGACAACCCGAGCGTGTTCCTCAACGAGGGCGCTGAGGCCGATCTCATCAGCGGCGGCAATTTTCACGGGCAGCCGCTCGCGCTCTCGCTCGATCTTGCCGCGATGGCCGTAGCCGAGCTCGCCAACATCAGCGAGCGCCGCGTGGAGCAGCTCGTCAATCCGGCGCTTTCAACGGGGCTTACCCCGTTTCTCGCGGTTGGCAGCGGTCTGCACTCGGGGTTCATGATCGCGCAGGTCGCGTCCGCGTCGCTCGTGAGCGAAAACAAGGTGCTCTGTCATCCGGCGAGCGTCGACTCGATCCCGTCCAGCGCGGGTCGCGAAGACCATGTTTCGATGGGAAGTGTGAGCGCGCGCAAGTTGCTCAGCGTCGTGGCCAATGTGCGCAACGCCCTCGCCATTGAGATCATGACGGCCGCCGCGGGGGTCGACCAACGCAAGCCGCTCGCGCCGAGCCGAGGCGTCGGCGCCGCGCTGGCGTGCGTGCGCGAACGGGTCGCACCCATGACTGGAGACCGTGTACTCTACAAGGATATCGCGGCCGTCGCCGAGCTCATCGCGACGGGGGCGCTCGCCCGTGCGGTCGAGGCGGCGACCGGACCGCTCGCGTGAGCCGTTTGATGTCGCGGCGTCGCGTGGATTAGAGTTGGGAAAGCAGGCCCCTTGGCGGAATGGCATACGCAGCGGACTTAAAATCCGCGGCCCGAAAGGGCGTGCGGGTTCGACCCCCGCAGGGGCCACTGCAGCGTGGCGACACCACGCGCTCGTGGCTAAAGTGAAAAGTGTGCTGTCCCCGAAGGTCCGCTTGTCGTTCGCCCTGACTGTCGTGCTCGCGATGTGGGCTGCCACCTCGGCCGCGCTGCCGAAGCCGGGCGCGGTGCGTCCTGCAGTCAAGCTCGTCGACGGATGGGACCGCGAGCTCGATCTCGCGCGCCTCGGCAAACCACTGCTCGCCATTTACGAAGACAAAGACGACGGCTTCACGAACCAACAAGTCAAAGACGACCTTACCGCGCTGGAGGCGGCGATTGCCTACCGCCGCAGCGTCGCGCAAATTTACGTGATCGACCTCACGCCCTGGAACTACTGGCCGGCGCGAGGGCTCGCCAAGAACGAACTGCAGAAGTGGTCGAACAAGGTCGGCGTGACCATGTACGTCGACTTCACGGGGGCCGCGGCGCAGGCCTTTGCCTTTACGAAGGCACTTAGCAACGTCGTGCTCTACGACAAGGACGGCAAGCTGCTGTTCGCGTTCGCGGGGCCACTGCCGGAGCCGAAGCGCAGGGAGCTCGTCAGCCTCGTGCGCTCGCAGGTTCCGACCGCTGCCGCTCCGTGACTCGCGCAGGTTGATCCGACCACGACAGCTCGACGCGCATCGACGTGCTTCGGTGCCCGCCGGTCAGCACGCGCGACGCGACGTCGTGCCCGCCGGCGAAGCTGATCATGGCCTTGCTCGCGCCGATCGCGTCGGCCCACACGTACTCGTCGAACCCGTCGCAGTCGACGAACTCATTGTCGACGAAGCCGGGCCGCGCGGAATGAACGATGGGCGTTCCGGACGAAAAAAAGAGTCTGAAGGCGCGTGGCGCGCGCGCCATGATCCCTTCGGGAGTGATGACGAGCGCAAAAAAGCGGTAGATGCCGCGGAAATTCTGCTGAACAGCCTCTGCCGAAAGCGCCTCGGCGAGGTCGGTGCCCCGGCCCGTGGCGTCGGCAGCGGCCCTGTGGAGCGCCACGTACCACTCGACAGGATACCAACCGCCGGACACGAGCGCTCCCGATCGCAACGCCTCGGCGAGGGCGTCGGGCGCGCGGGCCAGCATGGTCTCGACCGCCCGAGGCCCCTCGAGCACCCCAAGCGCTGCCACGATGCTCTTGAACGACTGTCCTTTGACGCGCACGTTTGTGAGTCTAGCACACCCGAAACGCGCCCGTGAACCGCGCGCTACTTCCAGCTGAGCTCGATCCGAAGGTGCCCCGCGATACCGCCGCCGGCGAGCGTGCGCGCGACAACGTCTGCTGCGCCCGCCGCTTCGAGAATGCCGACGCTCGCGCCCGTGATGTCGGCCCAGACCCGTCCGTCGAAGCCCGCGCAGCCTTCGATTTCGACGACGACGTGCCCTTGCCGCGCGCCGCTGACCGTGATTTGGCCGGCATCGTAGAACAGCGCCCACGCCGCCGGGGCGCGCGTGGCGATGGCGTGAGGGGCGAGCGTCAGCGAAAAAAACCGCAGCGCGCCGCCGAAGTCGACCCGCGCCGTCTCGCGCCCGATCGCGTAGGCGAGGGGAATACCCTTGTGGGTGGCTGCGTCGAGCGCGCGATGCACCGCCACATACCACTCCACAGGATACCACGCGGCGCTGGCGATTCGGTCGGCCCTCCAGGCCTCGGCGACGGCAGCAGGAAGGCGCGCCAACATCGAGTCGATCGCGCGGTCGCCTTCGAGCTTGGCGAGCGCCGTCGCGAAGCTCTTAAAAGCGTGCCCCCTGATTCTCACAGCTCAACCGTAGCTGAGTGCGCGTCTGAGCGTAGTCCCAATTTTCTCTTGGGAGATCACCCGGACACGCCGATGCGCATCACGGCAAGGTTCAGCTCGAGCACCTCACTCATCACGCTTGCCCGTTCTTCTTCGGTGGGGTGCAAATACTCCCACGACGCGACGATGCGCTCGTAGTCGGTCGCTCGCGTTCGCAGCACGGAGATCGCGTCGGTTTGCGCCGCTTCGGCGAGCCGAACGACGATGTCGGCCAAAGCAGTTCTCACGATGTCGAAGCGCGTCGAGGTGAGCGGATGCACGCCCGCAACCTATCGCCGTTTGCAGCGCCGCGCGATAGACGTCGGCGCATTTTCGACCGTGGCGCGTGAGCGAGCGCAATCCCGCGGCTGAGCCTTTCTGCGCTCTGCAGAGCTGCGCGCGGCGTGTCCGGCTGCGCGGTCGACGATGGCAGCGTCGGGCCCGCCGCGCGACAGCTTCATCCCGCGGGCGGCTCCGTTGTCGTTTCGCCACGACGGCCGCGCTGGTAGCCTGCGTCGCTCATGGCCCAGCAACCTCAGCCCCTCATCACGCGCCTCGCCGGCATCGCGCGCGAGCTCGAGTCGCGGTTTCTTGGCAAAGACGAGGTGATTCGCTTGCTGCTCATCGCGGCGGTGGCCGGCGAACACGCGGTGCTCATCGGCCCGCCCGGCACGGCCAAGAGCGCGCTGATTCGCACCTTCGCGAAGCTCATCCAGGCCCGTTATTTCGAATACCTGCTCACGCGCTTCACCGAACCCAACGAGATATTCGGGCCGGTCGACATCGCGCAGTTCCGCGAGGGCAAATACGTCCGGCGCATCGAGGGCATGCTCCCCGACAGCGAGATCGTCTTTCTCGACGAGGTGTTCAAGAGCAACTCGGCCATCTTGAACGCGCTGCTCACGTTGCTGAACGAGCGCAAGTACACGAGCGGCGGTCAGGTGATTCGCGTCCCTGTTCTGTCGTGTTTCGGCGCATCGAACGAGGTGCCTGCGGACGAGACCCTCACCGCGATTTTTGACCGCTTCTTGCTTCGAATTCGCTCCGATAATCTTGACGCCTATCACTTCCAGGATCTCCTCCAAAAGGGCCTCGACAACGAGATCATGGGCCTCGCCGACGCGCCGGTGCAGCCGCTCGCCAGCGCGAAGGAGCTCGGCGAGCTGCACCGCACGTTCGGACAGCGCATTCGCTTCACGGAGGAGTTTTTCTCCCAGTACAAGGGGCTCGTTTTCCAGATCCGCGCCGAGGGCATCACGCTCAGCGATCGCCGCGTCGTGAAGCTGCTCAAGCTGTTCGCTGCGAGCGCGACGCTCGACGGTCGCGCGCAGCCTGACGCTGGCGACCTGTTCGTCCTCAAGCACATTTGGAACAACGAAGATCAGGCTGCCATTCTTGAGGCGATTGTGGCGCCGGCTTTAGAGGCGCACTACCGCGAGCATCCAGGTGCGCGGCGCGTGGGGGCGGCCGGAGTGGGTATCGAGGCGCTCTCCGCCGAAATCGACCGCGTGCGGCAGGTTCTCACCGGTGCGAGCGGCCTCGGCGACGTCCAGATGTTCAGCCAGTTGAAGGCGCTCAACGAGATCAAGTCGGCGCTGGGCGCATCGCCGGACCCTCGCGCTCCGGAGCTGGCACGCCGCGTCGAGCAGCTTCTCGAGGCCACCTTCCGCAGCGGCCGTTTCGCGCAACTCTGAGGCTCAACTTGGTGCGACTCGTTGCCATCGATACGTCAACTCCGCTTGGCACGATCGCGCTCTTCGAAGGCGGCGCACTGCTGCTCGAGCGTGAGCAGCGCGTATCGAATGCGCACGGCGAATCGCTGCTTCTTGCGCTCGACGCGATGCTCGCCGAGGTGAGGTGGCGTCCGCGCGACGTCGCGCGCTGGGCCGTCGGGGTCGGCCCGGGCTCGTTCACCGGGGCTCGCATCGGACTCGCCACTGCGAAGGGCATCGTGCTGGCGACCGGGGCGGAGATGGTGGCGGTTCATTCGCTCGAAGCGGTTGCGTTCGGAGCGCTCGCTGCGCCCGGCGAGCTCCGCGTCGCGCTCCTCGAGGCCGGTAAAAATGAGCTCTTTGTGCAGGTCGCCGGCGACGCGCCGACCCACCTCGCCAAGCCCGATGTGCGCGCGTTGCTCGCGTCGCTGAGCGCTCCGCTGCTGCTCGTGGGAGAGGGCGCCAAGGCTGTCGCCCTCGACGGCCTGAACGCGAGGCTCGTGAGCACCGCCCCCAACGACGTTCCGCGAGCTTCTTCCATTGGCTTCATCGCTCTGGGCCGCGCGGCCTGCGACCCGGCGACGCTCGAGCCCTTGTACGTTCGGGCCCCTGAAATCACGCGGCCTGCGGGGCGAACACCTTGACGCCGGTGGACGTTGCCACCATAAGTTTCAAAAGTTTTTGAAACTTGCGACGGCCTGCGATCAGGCCGAGAAATGCGTCACTTTGGAAGCCTCCCTCGCCGCTAGCATGCTCCGCGACACCGCCACCGCTGAGCGTGTTGGCGACAAAGCGGCGGGTCGCCTGGTCGAGGTATCCGCGCTGTTCGCCGACGAGCTTCAGTTCATCGAAGGCGAGCTTCGCGCTCACGTCCGCGACGGCAAGGCGCCCGCAACCGACTCCGCCGCGCACTTGCTCGGCGCGGGGGGCAAGCGCGTGCGCCCCTTGCTCGCGT
This sequence comes from Myxococcales bacterium, assembly GCA_947473045.1. GTDB lineage: Bacteria > Myxococcota_A > Polyangia > Polyangiales > Polyangiaceae > JANYHY01. Next base: position 6,298 of record CANJCO010000024.1, read on the forward strand.
TGCTCTCGGCGGCATGTTTTTCGGGCGCGACCCTTCCGGCGACTGCGCGCGACACCGGCGTTGTCGCAGAGCTCGTGCACCTCGCAACGCTGCTGCACGATGACGTGGTCGACGACGGCATCGAGCGCCGAGGGCAGCCCACATCGAGGCGGCTGTGGGGCAACGCTGTGAGCGTGCTCGCGGGCGATCTTCTCCTCACGCACGCGCTCGAGCGCACGGCGCGCGTGACGCCCGGCGAGTCGCTATCCGATCTTTTTGCAACGCTTCGAAGCCTCGTCGACGGTGAGGTGATTCAGCTTCGTGGCCGCACGCGCCTCGACGTCAGCGAGACGACGTACTTTCAGATCGTCACGAACAAGACCGCGTCGCTCTTCGCGTGGGCGGCGCGAAGCGGAGCCCGGGCCGCCGGCGCTCCCAATGAGGCCGTCGCTGCGCTCGGCGCGTTTGGCGGTCATCTCGGCATCGCGTTTCAGCTCGTCGATGACGCCCTCGACTACGCGGGAGACGCCGGCACCACGGGCAAGGCGCTGCATGCCGATTTGCGCGAAGGTAAGCTGACGTTGCCTCTGCTGCGTGCTGTGGCCGAAGACGGCTCGCTCGTTGCGCTTCTAGAGGCCGCGCGCGAGGGCGACGCTGCAGCCGCCGCAACGCTCGTCGGCAAAGTGCGTGAATCGCGGGGGGCTGCGCACGCCAGGGCTCGCGCTGCCGAAGAGACCCAGAGTGCGCTCGCGGCCCTCGCGACGCTGCCCGAATCTCCGGCGCGAAGCCTGCTCGCCGCAGTGGCGCGCGAGCTCACGAATCGCGCGAGCTGACCGCCATGGGCGCGACCACCCGGGAAACGGTCGAAACGCCGCCGAAGCGCGTTTTGTGGCCCAGCGAAGCCGCCGTGAGTGAGGTCGTCGGCAGGCTCATCGAGTTTTGGGGATTCAAGCGCAACATGGGGCGGGTCTGGGCGCTGCTCTACTTATCGGCTGATCCGCTCAGCGCAGAAGATTTGCGTCGCCTCTTGTCGCTTTCGAGCGGGTCGGTGAGCATGACGCTCGGCGAGTTGTCGCGCTGGGGAGTCGTGCGGCGCGTGTGGGTGCAAGGCGAGCGCAAAGATTACTTCGCCGCGGAGGTGAACCTGTGGCGGATGATCTCCCGCGTCTGGAACGAGCGCGAAAAGAGCGAAATCCATGCGGCGATCGAGACGCTCGAGGAGGCGCTCGTCTCGCTCGACCGGCTCGAAGAGCAGGCGACGCGCAAAGTGGGCAGCGAGCAGCGCGAGATGATGGCGCGGATCACGCTTCAGCGGGAGCGCATCACGCATTTGCTGGAGCTTGCGCGGCTCGGGCGGCGAATGCTCGATGCGCTGCTGTCGACCGCGAAGCTCGACGCCGAGCCGCTTGTTCGCTTTTTGTTGGGGCAGCGCTCAGCCTGACGCTCTCCGCGTCTGCGGCACGCGCCGACGCGCCCGCGCTGACCACGAACGGCTTTGCCGTTTCGGCTGGCCCGGGGCCGCTCATCGCGCCGGTGCGCGTGATGGGCGTGGGAGGGGCTTACATCGGGTTTGCCGAAGGCATCGAAGGTGTGGCGGTCAATCCAGCCTCGTCTGCCGTTCGCGACGCCTTCAGCGTCGAGCACGTCGACCTCGACGGCACGGTCAGCGTGGTGCTCCCCGGCTTTTTTGCGGGGACGGACTTTGAAAATCGCGGAGCGTCAGCGTCTTCGCACGGCTCGGTCTACGACAGCTTTTTGAGCACGGAGCTCGGTGGGGTGCTCCAGCTCGGCGACTGGGGGGTCGCCGCGCTCACGCGCGCGCAGAGCTTTCGGGTGAGCGCCTCTTCGGGCGCACAGCTTTCGATGCAGATTGCACGCGCTGATGTGACGGTGGCGCGCAGCTTCTTCCGCAAACAGCTGTGCATCGGCATCGGCGTTCGTGCCGCGAGCATGCTGCTGTCGGGCAGCGGAGGCACTGTCGGTTCGCTGCTCGCGATGGGCGGAGTCGGCCTTCAGGCCGGCGTGCTCGTGCGTCCGGAGCAGCAGCGTTTTCGTTTCGGCGCGGCGGTTCGTGGACCCGTCTTCGGTTCTGGCGAGATCAGCTCGCGCGCTGCATTCGACGCGGGAGGCGTGCGCGCTGCGGACGGCTTCGTGCTGCCGCGTGAGGTCGCGTTGCCCGCGGAAGTCGAGGCAGGAGTCGCGGTGGAGCTCGGCCCGCGCCCGCTCAACCCGATTTGGCGCGAGCCCGGCGAAGAAGAGGCTCCCGTGCGCGCGCGGGTCGAATCGCGTCGACGCGCGCGTCAGGCCGCGTTGGGCCGAACGTTGGCGGCGGCGTCCGCGGCGGATCGACCTGCTCTGCGCGCAGAATTCAGCGCAGCCGAAGCGGCGATTCGGGCTGTAGACGAGGCGCACCTCGACGCGAGCGCGCGTTCGCTCCTTGCGGCGCGAAAGGCGCGCGCCGAAAACGCTCCGAGGGCGCGCGTGCTCGTTGTCGCGAGCGTAACAGCCGCTGCGCCGGTCACGGACGGCATCGCGATTTCGAGTTTTCTCGCGCAGCGCTACGAGCCCTACGGTCAGCAGTGGACGCTCACGCCCCGCTTCGGAATCGAGAGCGAGCCGGTCACCAACCGACTGGTGGTGCGCGTCGGTGGATACGTGGAACCTGCACGCTTCTCAGACGCGACGCCGCGTCAGCACCTGACGTTCGGAGGGGATGTGAAGCTGCTGCCGTTCGACTTGTTTGGCCTGCTCCCCGACACCGTATGGAAGCTCGCCCTCGGCGTCGATGTCGCGCCGCGCTACACGAACTGGGCGCTCGACTTCGGCGTGTGGCATTGACGACGGATCGCTAGTTCAGCGCGCGCGGATCGGGCTTCGTCTCGCCGCCTTTTTCAAGAAATACAGCCGTAATCTCGCGCTCGAGCGCGTGAAGCAGCTCGTCTTCGAGGTGCTCGACGCTCCCTGCGGCGCGCTCGACGTTGCGCTGGTAGACGAAGATGCGGCACTTGCGCTGGGACGACTCTGCGGTGCCCCAGGCGCTCTCACCCGAGGCGAGCGGTGCGGGCGCGTCGAGGATCATCAGGGCGCGCGGATCGACACCGTCGACCACGAGCTCGGCGCCGGGCACGTCGACGACATAAACATCCGCCTCGCGGATGTAGCGCGCGAGCACGGCGTCGAGCCTGCGCACCACGGACTCGAGCACCACGGCGAACGTCTCGGCTGTGGGAGCCCACGGGGGAGCCTCGCGCCCGGTGTCGAGCGCGCGCGCCCGCAAAAAGGCCTCAGTGGCGCCGCGAGCGTCGCCCTTTTCGTCGCGCACGAGGCCCAGATAGTACTGCGCGTCGGCGTGGGCGGGATCGGTCTTGGCGGCCTCTTCGATCAGCGGGGCGGCGCGATCGATATCGCCTAGCTCGTAGTAAGCGCGACCGATCAAAAACACGTGGTTGGGGCTCTCGAATGGAACCTCGGGAATCAGCTTCATCGCGCGCGCGGCCTCCTCCATGTCGCCCTTGCTTATCAGTGCGTCCACTTTCAGCAGCACGCAATCGGCTACTTCTTCGTCGGTTTGCGCGAGGCCGTACGCCTCATCGCACATCGTCACGGCCTCATCCCATTCGGACATCGGGTGCATCAGCACCTCGGCCGCATTGAGCATCGCTTCGAGATAGGTTTCGTCGAGCGCGATCGCCTGCCGGTAGTGCTCCAGCGCCGCTTCGGGCTCGCCGGCGAGCGCCGCCGAGAAGCCGAGCAGGTTGTGCACTTCGGGCGACTGGGGATCGAGCTCGAAGGCCCGCTTTGCGCAGGCTACTGCGCCGGCGGAGTCACCGCGCTGCGCGAGGTCCCAGCCTCGATCGAGAGTGGCGGTGAGCTGGTCCATGGGTGCGTAGGCGCTTTGATTGCCTACGGAAGGCCTGGAGTCAAGCGTTCGCAGGTGGCTCAGTTCGGCGGCTGGAGGGGCGCGCAGGTAGAAACGCCGGCTCCGACGATCGACATTCCGGTGCTCGGCACCACCGTCGAGAACGACTTGTCGGTCGCGTATTTGTAGCGCGTGACCTTGCTCGAACCTGTGCTCTTGTCGGTGTAAAACCAGAAGTCGCCGCCCCAGAACGAAAACGCGAACTGATTGATGTTGCTCGGCACACTCGACAGCGAAGTGGGCGTGCCCGCCTTGCCCGTGGCCTTGTCGAGCTCGGCGAGCTTCGGGGGCGTCTCAAGCGCGAAGTCTGCGAACAGCCGCGCGTCTCCGTTGCCGGTGAGCTCGCACTCGGCCCCGTTGAGTAGACCGCCGTAGTTGCCGACCTTCTGGAGCTTCAGCCCGGGCAGGGTGATCTTGTAGAGTCCGGCGCCCGGGTGGAACGGGTCGATCGCGAGCTCGTCGTCCGCGCACGTGTAGAGCGTCTCGCTTGTGCCGCCGCTGGTGTCGCTCGAAAAGCCCATGCCCTTGATGATCAGGTTCTGCTGATCGACGGCGTAGCTCGTGGCCGTGCAATGCGCGTTGGTCGTGTCGACCTTGAAAAGCGATCCGTCGGCCATGTTGACGTAGGCCGTCGCGTCGCGCGACACGGCCATCGAGTTGGGATGCGAAGCGGTCTGGCAGTCGAGTGCGCCGATCTTCGCGAACTTGAGCGCGCCGGGGTCGAAGCTCCACAGGTCGCCGATGTCGGACACGACGTAGACGAGCTTCGCGGCGTCGGTGCAGCCGCCGGTGGGGCCCGAGCCTCCGCCGCTGTCGCCGAAGCCGGTGCCGCCGCTGTCGGGGGTCGTGTTGATGTCCGGCGAGCCGGAGTCCGGATCGGTTCCGAAACCGGATCGGTTGGCGGAGCTGCAGCCGACGGCGGCGACGATGAGCAAGCTGAGGGATGCGCGCATCCTTTATATGTATATGATTTTTTCTGACCGGGAAAGCGGTTTTTCAGGGCGCAGCGACAGGCTTCGGCAGGCCGTCGTGGACGACGACGCGTGTGCCGGGCTTTGTATCGGTAGCCCACACGCCGTGCCATCCGTCGGGCAGGCGAGGCTCCGTCCAGCCGAAGATCGCGCGCGCATCATTGGGAGCGAGGTTGACGCAGCCGTGGCTCTGTTTGTGGCCGAAGTTGTTGTGCCAGAAGGCGCCGTGAAGCGCGTAGCTCCCGCTGAAGTACATGATCCACGGGACGTCTTCGATCGAGTAGGGGCCGTCGCTGGCCACGTCGCCGTCCATGGTCGCCGCGATGTGCTTTTCGCGAATGCGGAACGTACCTGTTGGAGTGGAGTGGTCCTTCTCCTTCAAGCGGTCGGTCTTGCCGGTCGACACCATCGTCGCATAGACGGCCTTGTCGCCCTCGAACATGACGAGCGACTGGCTCGCGAGGTTGACGTCGATCCATTTTTCGCCGGGCGCGAGATCGGTCGGCGCCGCGCCAGGTTCGAGCACGACGATTTCGCCGGCGCGCATCCAGGAGCCGCCTTCGAGCTCGTGGTAGACGACGCCGCCAACGGTCTCTTTCGTTCCGGTGAGCTGCACCGGTGTGTAACGTGACGTGAGCTCGGCCACGGGAGTCGCCTTTTTGTGGTCGGCGCTCAGCGTGAATTTGCGGGAGCGCGGCCACGACACAAACGCCATGGGCAGGTGCGTCGGCGGATGGTCGACCCAGTAGGGCGGCGGCGCGCCGCCGTCTTGCGCCACGGCGGCCGGATAGGCGGGCGGCGTTTCCGTATTGAGCCATACGCCGTGAAAATCGGTGAGCGGCTTGGTTACGTACATTCTGTCGTACGGCGCGAGGTAGCCGGCGGTCGTCTTCCACCAGCGCCCGCCCGCACCATCGACGGTGCGATCGAGCGCGAGGTAGAACCCGCGCACCATGCGTCGCACGATGGGGCCTTCGCCCTTGAGATCGTCGAGCGTCACCTGAGGCTTGCCGCCGTCCCACTCGCGAAGATACCAAGGCGTTCCGGCGTCGAGTTCGTCGATGCCGAGGCCCATCGGATCGCTCGGCGATGCCGTCGCGGTCGGTGCGGGAGTCGGATCGTAGGGGTTTTCTTCGGCCCTCGACTTCGGCTTTCGCTGCGCCTGAATCCAGGGCTCGAAGCGCGCGCGATCTTCGCGGCTCGGGATGCTCCGGTACAGCGGCGTCCCGTTGCCCGTGTTCGTGGCATAATGATAGGGCAGGGCTTGATCGGCGAACGGCGCGTGCGGGCCCGTTTTGATTCTCGGGTGGCTTAAATCGAGCGTGGCGTACTTGCCGCAAACAAACCCGCCGGCCACGAGCTCGTACCAGCCTTCAGTGCAGTTGGCTGTTCGGTGAGGCTCGGGAATCACCGGCGCGGTCGCTCCCTGGCGGAGGTAGCCAATGCGCTTCGGCGGCTCCTTGTCGCCGCGGCGTCGGTGGCGCTTCGCGGGGTCGTCGTCCGCTTTGGTCGGCCAGTCCATCTCGTTCATGACGGGCGTCTGCATGAACAGCGCGCCGATCAACGTCTGGCTCCCCGCATCGAGCGGCTCAGCATCGACGCTTGCGTCGGCGGCCGCCGCGCTGGGAGCGGGGAGCGGCTGCGCGTCCGCGACGGGCGCTACCGCGTCGGGTTTGCTCACGTCCGGGCGCGTCTGGCTGCAGGCCGCTGCAAGTGCAGCTACGAGGACAGGGGCAGCGAGAAAGAGGGATTGAGATCGCATGCGAAGACTGCGCGCGGGGCTGATTCGTAGTAGCGCGCATAGGCGGTGCGTATCCAGTTTGTGTCGTTCGATAGTTTTGGCGGAGCGTTGCACGTGCGCAAGCAGTGCGATGGTCGTGCCCGTCGAGCGGCTGATGATTCGCGGGAAGTTTTGGGCCATCGGGCGCGCTTGATCGTGGGTGAGGGGCGAGGCGCGCGTGGCTGAACAGACACGTCTGCAGCGTGGAGCGGCGGCGGCTGCCCCAACGGCTCCGCACGCAACTCCCCCGGAGAACACCGATGCCAGCGACTCGGGCCCGGCCCGATTTTGGAGCCTTCGACGTGCGCGCCGCGCGCTTGGGGTGTCTGTCGCGATCTCGGTGCTGGCGCACTATGTGGTTGGCCCGTGGTCTTTGCTGCCACAGGGGCCGCCCATCGAGGTGAACGACAGCGACGGCGAGCTCACCATCCCGGTCGATACGCTGAGCGAGCCTGCGGCGCCGCCCCAGCCCGTCGCGACTGCCCCCGCAGCGACGTCGACTGCGGGCGCGGCCGCTAGCGGTGAACCGGCAAAAGGGCCGAGCGTGCTCGATGCCTCGATCGATCGCAGCGTCCCGCGCGACGCCGCGGCGGGGCTGCGCGGCGGCGCGGACGCCGGCGAAGGCGCGGACGCGGCGCGCGAGGCGGCGTCGCCCGATGACGACGCTCGCGCACCCACGACCGATGCCGGGGCGCTCGTCGCGCAGTCCGACGCGGGTGCAGCAGGCTCTGCGTCCGCGCGCGATCCGTCGTCACTCGTGGGCGCCGCCGCAGGCGTAAGCGCGGGACCGAACAACGTGACGCTGCTCATCAACATGGCCGTGATTCGGGCGCACCCCGAAGGTGCGAGGCTCGGGCCTGTGCTCGCGGCGATCCCCCAGTGGCGTCAGTTCATGGCGGGCGCACCGCTCGATCCGCTGCGCGACACCGACTGGGTGCTCATCATGGGACCGTCTCTGGTGCACACCGATCGGGACGCCGTCTACGTGCACTACAACGCCGACGATCGACTCGTCGACGCGGCCATCGACGGCATTTCCAAAACCTACGCCAAGGGGGGCAGCTTCAGCGTTGGCGTCAAGGGCGTGAAGGCCTGGCGGGCGTTCGCAGATGGCGCCGAGCGGGCGTTTTTGCGTCCGCGGCCCCATGTTGCGGTGATCGTTCCGGCGACGCACGCTGCGCAATTTGCCAAAGTCATCGCGCAGAGTCCGCTCACGCCGAGGCTCCGCGCAGGAGAGGCCATGAGCATCCGCGCGCTGCGCCCCGGAGGCTCGATCAGCATCATTCCGCCGAGCGTGACTGAGCTGCGCATGTGGATCGTTCCGCGAAGCGCGGACGGCGGTGCGGATGTTTACGCGGAGGGCGACTGCCCCGACGCGGCGGGCGCTGCCGAGGCCGCAGAGATGCTCAATCGTGAACTGTCGCGACGCAACTCGATCGGCGTACGCATTCTCAGCGCGGGTCTGCTGAACACCGTCGAGATCACGAGCGACGGGGCGATGGTCAAGCTGCACGCGCCCGCGTCGAGGGAGCAGATCGACGCGGTGGTCGGGCTGGCCGCGCAGCAGCTGGGCGCGGCGATGCCGCCAGACGCGCCTGCGCCGCCGCCGCTCGAACCGCCCCGCTGACGCTCCTTGCGTCGCGCGCGGGCGACCGACTAGAACGCTTCGCCATGCGCTTGTATTCTGCACTCATGCTCGCAGCGTTTGCCCTCCCGTTCGGCACCGTCGCGTGCAACAAATCGCCCTCTGAACCCGAAAAATCCGCCTACGTTCCCGCGGCTGGCGAGCCCTTGCCCCCCGGACCGAAGGCCCTCGAGATCATCGACGAGTCGGTCGGCTCAGGAGACCGCGCCGTGAAGGCCGGCGACAAGATCAAGGTGCACTACACAGGCACCCTCATGAACGGAAAGAAGTTCGACAGCTCGCGCGATCGCAGCGAGCCGTTCGAGTTCACCGTGGGCCAGGGCGTCATCGCCGGCTGGAGCGAGGGCGTCGTCGGCATGAAAAAGGGCGGCAAGCGCAAGCTCGTCATCCCGGCAGACAAAGGCTACGGCAAGACGGGCAGCCCCCCGACGATCCCCGGTGACGCAGGCCTGAAATTCGACATCGAGTTGCTCGACTTCGCAGGCTGAGTGGGCCGACTACGGCGCCGAATTGACGCACGCTCCGTTGAGGCACGCGTCGTAGAGGTTCGGGTCGCATACGTTGCCGCACGCGCCGCAGTTGCTCACGTCGGCTGACACGTCCATGCATCCGGCGCCGTCGCAATAGTCCATCATCGGTCCCGAGCAGGCGCACTTTCCGGCGACGCAGGTCGAGTCGCTTCCGAGGCACGCGTTGCCGCACGACCCGCAGTTTTCACGGTCGGAGCCGGCGGCGATGCACGCGTCCGCGCACGTCAGGTTCGGCTGCGAGCAGCCTCCGTCGCCGCCGGACGGATCGCGATAGGCCGGCGCCGCGTCCGCCGCGCTCGCTCCGTCGCCCGGCGCTGAACCGTCGCCCGTAGGATGTGCGCCCGGACCTGCGCCGATCCAGCCTGGATCGTTGCTTCCGCACCCGACGCCGGCGGCCGCCGTCAGCGCGGCGAAAAAGAGCGCTGAAACGCGTAATGGGGCGAAGGCGAGGGGTGAACTCATGTTGGGCACTTGCTTGTAACCGCAACGTTCATGCCGCGCACCCGCGCAAATCGGCTAGGGTCCCGCGCCATGGCGGCCGATCCCCGTGTTCTGTTTTATGTGACTGCGGTGACCCTCGGAGCGCTCGCGCTTTGGGTCGCCTGGGCACTGGCGCGAACGCCGTCCCGCAGCGACCTGACGCCTGTGGCCGACGGGCCGGTGACGAAGCCGTCTGCAAAAACGGCTGCCGCCGACGACGCGGCGACCGAAGACGACGACTGATCAGGCCAGCTTCGCCGCGCGGAGCACGCCGCGCACGAGGTAGTCGACATACGACTCGTTCCCCTGCGTGTACAATACAAGCGGTTGCATGAGCTTCCCGTCCCGGGCGCCTTCGAGCAGCTCGCGCGGGCCGATGGCGCCGAGCTCGTAGAGGTGCGTCATCGGCGGCATCGACTCCTGTTCCTCGAACCGCGCGACCTCGAAATGAATGTATTCTGCAAACGTTCCGATGGCGCCCTTGTGGCGCTCCGGATCCAGTTCGGCGAGCTGCAGCAGCTCCCATCCCGCGTCGACGAGCAGCGGGTGAATCTCGTCTTCGTGGCGCTCGTCGAACAGCTCGAATTCCGGGATCGGCAACTCGAGGCGATCGAGGGTCGCCTTGAGCGCGTCCCGCGCACGCGCAGCGCCAGCGCCCTCGCTCCAGTAGCGCGACAGGAGGCGCTCGAGTTCTGCGGTGCTGCACGCGCGCATCAGGCGCTCGTCGCGCGAGGCCGCGTCGATCGCCGGGTCTGCGAGCGTGGTGCGCGCCCACACGCTGGGCTCCGAAGCGTCTTCGGCGTCGGCCAGCACGAGCGCGTGCGCCATGAGCTGCTGCCCCGCGATGTATCGGTGCGAGCCGAGCGCGCGCACCACGCGGAGCGCCTCCTCGACGGTGCTCGCGGGAAGTTCGAAGCCGATCATCGGAGCCCGAAAAAGGCTTCGACGCTGTGGAGAATGCGAACCTGCTCTTCTTCCGCGAAGCTGTCGCGCAAGTCGTCGGCCATACCCTCGCGCGCCGCTTTCAGCTCGGCGCGCCGCTTGGCCATCGTGTGGCTCATATCCTTTGCGAGCTCGGGGCGGGCCGCGAGAATCTGCTGGAAGCCGCTTTTGTCGAGGCGGTAGCACTCGACATCGGTGCGTGCGATCACGTCGGCCGCGCGAGGCGCTCCGGTCATCATGCCCATCTCGCCAAAGTAGCCGGGCGCCGTGATCGTCGACAGCAGCTTCGTGTCGTCGCCGTCCCGAAGCTGAATGTCTACCTCGCCCGCGATCAGGATGTAGAGCCAGTGAGCGACGTTGCCGGCGCGTGTGACCAGCTCTCCCGCCGCAAAAGGCGCGAATATGAGGTGCTCGGCGATCGATGCGCGCTCGTCATCGGTAAGCGGCGCGAACAGCGCGAGGTCGCTTAGCGCCTTCACTCGCGTCTCGCGGTGGCGCGCGAGACGGGCGGCCGGCGGCTCTTCCGTCATGAAGACGCTGCTGCTCGTCGGGCGGGCGAGCGGGATCCCGGCGCGCTTGAGGGCCATGTAGATTCGTTGGCGCACGAGCGAGCTCGTCGGGTCGTCGACGGCGAGGTCCGTAAGCCAGTAGCGCGCGGCGTAGTAGCCAAAGCTCTCCTTGCCGTCGCGAGAGAGGTCCATGACGATCGCGTGCGGCTTGGGGTCGACCGCCACGTTCGGAATCGCGCTCGCCTGCAGGGCCTCGTTCACCACGGCGACAACGCGCGACGGGGCGAAGCGAAAATCAACATTGAAATAGACCCAGAGGCGATGCTGTCGGGGTTGCCCCACGCGCTTGCCCAGAACGAGAATCTGGCTTTGAAGCAGGCTCGAGTTGGGCACGATCAGCGTGCCCCAGTCGCGTGTTTCGAGCACGCAATGCCGCCACCGTATTTCGCGAACCTTGCCCTGTCTGCCATTTTCGAGCTGCACCCAGTCGCCAACTTTTACCGAGCCGTCGAGCTGCAGCGCCACGCCGCCGATGACGTTGCCGAGCGTCGATTGCAGCGACAGGGCGAGCACCGCGGAGACCACCGCCGACGCGCCCAACACCGAGGTCGGATCGACGCCGGCGCTGTTCAGAGAGCCGAGCGTGGCGACGACGTAGGCGCACCCTGAGATGAGGTCGCTTGCGATGATCGGAACCGAAAACGCGAGCGCCGGCGTGATGACGTCGAAAATCGCGATCGCGACGAGGTTGATGACCACGAACGACTCAAGCAGGTGGCCGCTGAATTCGAGGCGATCGTGCCACAGCAAGAGCTTGGCGGAGCCGAGAGCACGCGCCGCGAACTCTGCGGCCACCGCGAGCACATACAGAATAAAGACCCGCCGGATTTTGTGCCGTCGGTCTCGTGAAAATCGGCTTACGAGGGCCGCGACGAGCACGAGCGCCGCGAAGAGGAGCCACAGCACGTGCCGCTCCGCCGCTTGAGCGAACCACTCCAAGTTCGCCGATGCCCCCGTCAGCCGAACGCCGCGTCGAGCAACATTTTTTGTTCGAGCGCGTGGCTCGAACGACTGCCCGTGGCGGGGCTCGCGCTTTCGGCGCGCGCGGCGACCGTTAGCGGAAAGCGGCCGCCGAGAAGCTCCGGCAGGTGGGCGTTCATGAAATACCAGCCGCCCATGTTGCGGGGCTCTTCCTGGACCCACACGAGCTTGGTGCCGTCACGGAACGGCGCGAGCACGCGGCTGAGGGCGTCGCCGAGCGGGTAGAGCTGCTCGACGCGAATGATCGCGACGTCGTCGCGGCCAGCCTTTTTTCGGGCTTCGGCGAGATCGTAGTAGATTTTGCCGGAGCAGAGCAGCACGCGGCTGACCTTCTGCGGGTCTACCGCCGCGTCGCCAATGACGCGCTGGAAGCCCCCCGTGGCGAGCTCGTCGACTGTCGATACCGCGTCTTTGTGACGAAGCAGGCTCTTGGGGGTGAGCACGATCAGGGGCTTGCGCACCGGTCGCATCACCTGACGGCGAAGCGAGTGGAAAATCTGCGCAGGCGTCGTGAGGTTTTGAACCTGAATGTTGTCTTCGGCGGCGAGCTGCAAAAAGCGCTCGAGTCGCGCGCTCGAGTGCTCCGGGCCCTGTCCCTCGTAGCCGTGCGGCAGCAGCAGCACGAGGCCGGAAAGTCGGAGCCACTTGTCTTCAGCCGACGAGATGAACTGGTCGATAATGACCTGCGCCGTGTTCAGAAAGTCGCCAAATTGCGCCTCCCAAACCACGAGGCCGTCGGGGCGGTCGAGGCTGTATCCGTATTCGAAGCCGAGCACGCCGGCTTCCGAAAGGGGGCTGTCGAACACTTCGAACCGTCCCTGTCCGGCCGCGAGATGCGCCAGCGGTCGGTGCGGCACGCCGGTGTTTGCGTCGAACAGGGTCGCGTGACGGTGCGTGAACGTGCCGCGCTGGGAGTCCTGACCGGTCAGGCGGACGGGGACCCCCTGCGTCAGCAGCGTGGCGTATGCGAGGTGCTCGGCTGCGCCCCAGTTGAGCGGCTTGCCCGCGTGCGCATTGGCGCGGCGATCCTGCGTGAACACCGCGTGGACTTTGGCGTTCGGCGTGAAGCCCGCGGGCAGCACGGCCATCGTGTCGACGAGCGCCAGGAGCGCCTCTCGCGGCACTGTGGTTTCGACCTCCGCGACAGCGGCGTCGGGGCCGCCCTTATAGTTCGCCCACAGTCCCTGCATGGCGCTTGGCGGCTTGAGGTAGTCGCCGCTCCGCGCGTCGGCGAGCGCGGCATCGAGTACGGCCTTTCTGGCCTCCGCGATTTCCTGAGCCTGCTCGCGCGTGATTTGTCCGGCGGCCACGAGGCGCTCGACGTACATCTTGCGAACGCCGGGCTTTTTGTCGATGAGCGCGTACATCAGCGGCTGCGTGAAGCGCGGCTCGTCGCCCTCGTTATGACCGTACTTGCGGTAGCAGTACATGTCGATCACGACGTCTTTTCCGAAGCGCTGCCGGAACTCGATCGCGTGCTTCGCGACCACCACCACGGCCTCGGGATCTTCACCGTTTACGTGAAAAACGGGCACCTTCATCATGCGGGTGATGTCGGTGCAGTAGCGCGTCGAGCGCGAGTCGCTGGGCAGCGTTGTGAAGCCGATCTGATTGTTTACGACGACGTGTACGGTGCCGCCCGTGGCGTAGCCTTCGAGGCCCGCGAGGTTGAGCGTCTCGGGCACGATGCCCTGGCCCATGAACGCAGCGTCGCCGTGAATCAGCAGCGGCATCACGTCGCGACGTGCGCCCCGCTCCGTGGCGCGGTCCTGCTTGGCGCGAACGCGGCCTTCGACGACGGGATTGACCCACTCGAGATGCGAGGGGTTGAAGCACATCGTGAGGTGAACGTGATTGCCCTTTTCGGTCGTCGTGTCGCTTGAATAGCCGAGGTGGTATTTCACGTCGCCGCCGCCGAGGAATCGGTCGGGGTGCTTGTCGTCGAAGCCAGCGAAAATCTCGCGAGCCTTCTTTCCGAGCGTGTTCACGAGCACGTTGAGGCGGCCGCGGTGGGCCATGCCGAAGACGATTTCTTCGACGCCCCGATCGCCCGACTCCTGAATGAGCACGTCGAGCATCGCGATGAGGCTCTCGGCGCCCTCGGCGCTGAAGCGCTTCTCGCCGACGAAATTTTTGGCGAGGAACTGCTCGAACGCTTCGGCATCGGTGAGCTTCGTCAGAATGCGGATTGCCCGCTCTTTTCCGAGGTTTGCGCGGTTGCGCGAGCTCTCCATCTGCTCCCGCAGCCAGACGCGCATCTCGGGAGACTCGATGTGCGTAAACTCGACTCCGATCGACCCGCAATACGTCTCGCGCAGGTGCGCGATGATGTCGCGAAGCGTCGCGGTCTCGGCGACGCCGCCGAGGTTGAGCGTTGGGAAGGTGCGGTCGAGATCGCTGTCGGCCAGGCCGTAGTTGGCCAGGTCGAGTTCGCTCGCGCCAGACGGCGCCGCGCCGATCGGATCGACGTTGGCGTAGAGGTGGCCGCGCACGCGATAGGCGTTGATGAGCGCGTAGACCCTTCCGCCGGCTTCAGCCTCGGCGAGCACGCTCGGCGGCGGCAGCGACTCGTTGGGCATGTCGAGATGCACAGCCGCGGCGGGGCGCGATTGGGCTTCGCGGAGCGGGAGAGTCGCGGGCGCAGGCTCGCCGCCGTTGGTGCGCTGGGTGCCGCCGGCGCCGAAGAAGTCGCGCCACTTCTCGTCGACTCCCTGCGGGCTCTGAAGCCACAGTGCGTGGAGGTCTTCGACGTATCCAGCGTTGATTCCGAACTCTTCGAACATTTTGTCGTTTTCTGAAGATGGGGCCAGGTCACGAGCGGGCGCCGCGCGTACGATCGGCCCTTTCTAGCGCAAAAAAACGCGCAGGGAGAGCCAATTTACCGCGGAAAAAGAGTCACTTCGCGCTCAGGAAATCGGCGAGATCGACGTCGGGATCCGATGCCACGACGACGGCCAGAAGCGCACCGGACCTGACCGGGCCGCCCGACGGCGCAACGTGCACGCCGGCGGCATCGCGCCACAGCACGACGGAGAGCGCCTGCGTCGCGCGCGGCGCGCCAGCGTCCTGCGGGGTCCGCGGCGATCTCGCAAAAACGCCATTTTGCGCAGTGTCCGTGTTGAAGTCAGGCAGCTTGTCGCCCGCGAGGACTTCCGTCGGCCACGCGTCCATCTCGGCTGCGCTGGGCGATCCAACCGGCGGCGAGGTGGGCATTTGCGACGTTGTTCGGCGGGGCGACGGCTGCGCCTGGGCGCGCAGTTCCGAGGCCTCGGGCAGGCTCTTGCTCCGCGCTTTCGGGCGCATCGCGGGCGCCGCCGCCGCCGCGATGCGCGTGTTGTGCGTGTCTGTTTTCTCTTCGGTCACCAACGAGGGCTTGCGGCTCCGATTGGGCGGCGATCGGTCGGCTTGCGGCGTCTGCGGAAACGCGGGAGGGCGCGTAGCCGGCCGCTGCGGCTGCGCGCCTGCGCTCACGTTCGGCCTCGGGATCGACGGCTGCGCCTGGGTCGGACGCCCGGGCAGCGGCGGCGGTGGACGCGACGCAGCGGCCGGGCCGAGCGCGGTGGCCAGGCTCGCCGCGGCTTTCGCCAGCTCGAGCGCGCGCAGGTCATCCTCGACCTCCGATGCCGCCTCAGCCGCGCGACGCAGCGATCGCAGCGCTTCTGCCTTGCGGCCCTGCGACCATTCGGCCTTGGCCGCGGCGAGCGCGCGAGTGACGGTGTCGTGGTCGGCCTTCTTCGCGTCGGGGATGGAGCTCATGGTTTGGGATGAAGTGTCGGTCAACCTCGCGAGCGCGTCCAATCGAGAATCGACGTTTTGGGGCGCCCGCGGCGCATTTTGGCGCCCCGGCCGCGATGGTGCGCCAAACAAGGCGCGCTCAAACGGCCTGCGGAGTCCCGGCGCGTGCCTCGCCGTGGGTGCGCGCGTTGCAGACGCGCTCGCGCCGGTGTACTCGCAGCGATCGCGATGAACGTTATGATCAACGGAGCGTTGACGCCCGTCCGCGATGGCCTCACGGTCCGCGCGCTGATCGAGGACCTCGGGCTTGGTGGCGGCCCGGTTGCCGTCGAAATCAATCGCGCGATCGTGCCGCGCGCCCAGCATGCCGAGCATTTGATCGCAGCCGGGGACGTGATCGAGCTCGTGCACCTGGTCGGCGGCGGCTGAGTTACTCGCGAGCGCGTCGCTTCTTTTTTTCGAGTCCGGCACGGGCGGCTCGCGCCCCGAGCACGTAGCCCAAAATGGTGCCAATCAGCAGCACGCCTGGAATGAAAATGACGTGTTCGATCGGCATCGGAGCTACTTTTTGTCGGCCAACGCGCGATCGAGAGCCCGCTCGACGTCATCGAGGCGCGCGTGGAGGCCTCGCTGCTTGCGCCAGAGCATGAACAGCCAGCCCATCAAAATAAGCCAGATCGCAGCGTAAGCCTCGACGAGGAGCACGGTGCCGCTGTGCGTCTCGGTGCCGCCTTCGACGGCTCGGAAGGTCGAGGCGCGGCCCTCAGGCTCTGCGCTGGCGGAAGGCGCCGGGGTCGGAATCTGCTGCGTCACGTGTCTGCTCCTTGTTCGTCTTCGCCCAGGCCTGTGTCGATGAGGTCTTCTTCAGCGAGTTCGAGCCTGTTTTTCGCTGTTTCGAGGCGCACGCGCGCCCAAAGGGCGGCGACCACAAACAGGGTGAAGGCGACGAAGCTGAGCGTGAGGGCGAGCTTCATGTCGGGGTGCTGCAGTCCGCCGCCTTTGGCCGTGATGACCGTTGGGTGCTGGCCGCTCCACTTTTGAACGCTGAAGTGAATGATGGGCAGGTTCGCGGCTCCGAGCACGCCGAGCGCCGCAGAAAAACGTTTTTCACCCTCGCCGTCCCCCGCGAACGCGCGAAGCACCAGGTAGGCGACGTAAATCAGCACGCTCAGCATCGCCGTCGTCAAGCGCGGGTCCCACGTCCAGTAGTATCCCCACGCCTTCGCGGCCCAAAGCGGCCCGGTCACGAGCACGATGGCGCCGAACACCACGGCGATCTCAGCGCCTGCGCGCGCAACAGCATCCCACAGCGATGAGCGGGTAAGCAGGTAGCCGACCGAGCCGACGAAGCACGCCACCGCGCCGAGGTACATGCTGTAGGCACTCGGCACGTGGAAGTAGAAAATCTTCTGCACGATGCCCATCGTCTTTTCGACGGGCGCACTGAAAAATACGAGCGCGAGGGTGGCGTTGAAGAGCGCTGTCGACGCCGCCACGAGGGCGCAGAAGATCACGTCGCTCGCAGTGCTTCGTGGCCGGACGGGCATCACTTGACGGTAGTGCGCGCGCTCGCCAGCAGCAAGATCAGCCGACGAATGCGCCGAGGCCGCGGAAGCGCGCGTACCGGTGCTCAACGATAGCCTCGGGCGACAGAGCGCAGAGCGTAGCGAGCGATTCTGCGATCGATGCCTCGACGAGCTTGGCCGCAGCGTAGGCGTCCTGATGGGCTCCGCCGGGCGGCTCGTTGACGATGCGATCGACGATACCGAGGGCGAGCAGATCGGTCGAAGTCATCTTCATGGCTTGCGCGGCGAGATCGCTCTTGCTGCCGTCTTTCCAGAGAATCGACGCGCAACCTTCAGGCGAAATCACGCTGTAGGTGCCATATTCCTGCACGAGCACGTGGTTGGCGACGCCGAGCGCGAGCGCTCCGCCGGAGCCACCTTCGCCGATGATCGTCGCGATGATCGGCACGCGAGCGCGCGCCATGGCCGCGAGACATGCGCCGATCGCTTCGCTCTGGCCGCGCTCTTCTGCACCGATACCGGGATAGGCTCCTTGCGTATCGACAAAGGTGAGGATCGGCAGTCGGAACTTGTCGGCCAGCTCGTAGAGCCGGGTCGCCTTGCGGTTGCCTTCGGGGTTGGCCTGGCCGAAGTTGCGCGTGACTTTTTCTTTCGTGCTGCGGCCCTTCTGGTGGCCGACGACGACAACACTTTGGCCGCGAAATCGGGCGAGTCCGCCAACGATAGCGGGATCATCGCCGAAGCGCCGATCGCCGTGCAGCTCAAGAAAATCGGTCGTGATGTGCTCGATGTAGTCGAGGGTGTAGGGGCGGGCAGGGTGCCGGCACAGCTGCACTTTTTGCCACGGCGTAAGGCTCGAAAACAGCTCGCGGGCGAGGTGCGCGGTCTGTTCCTCGAGCTGACGAAGCTCGCTTGCGAGCGATGCGTCGCGCTCGGCCAGCTCGCGCAGCTCACGCACGCGGGCGATGAGATCGACAATCGGCTTCTCGAAGGGGAGGGCGAAGGCAGCCACGGTTGCACAACGCTACCACAACGGCCGCGGCGCCAAAGCACGGGGTTTTGGCGCACTACCTGGGAAGGGGCGGCACGAAGCGCTGCTTTTCGCGAAGCACGTTGAAAATGCGCAGCGGCTTTTCTTTGCCCTTCAGCGCGGCGGCGGGGAGCTCTTCTACGTCGAAGCGATCGCCCAGACGCGACAGGGTGCTCTCGCTGACGATCACCTGGCCGGACTTGGCGATGCCGCAGATGCGGGCGCTCGTGTTGGCGGTGTCGCCGATCACCGTGTAGCTGAGCGCCTTGCTGCTGCCGACGTAACCGGCGACGAGCGCGCCGGTGTGAATGCCGATTCCGATCTCGAGCTCGCTCAGGCCGACCGCAGCGCGTTCGGTGTTGTATTCTGCAAGCGCCTTCATTTGTTCGAGCGACGACTGCACTGCGCGAACCGCGTCGTCCGGGTGCTTCGCGGGGGCGCCCCAAATGGCCATGATCCCGTCGCCCATGAATTTGTCGAGCGTGCCCTCATATTTGAAGATCGCCTCGACCATTCGCTCAAAGTAACCGTTGAGCATTTCGATCATGACCTCGGGCGTGCTGCCCTCGCTCATGCGCGTGAAGCCGCGAATGTCGCTGTTGAAAACGGTGCACTCGTTTACGAGCGTGCCGCCGAGCTTTACCTCGAGCTTGCCGCTCATCACCTCTTCGGCGACGTTCGGCGACAGCAGGCGGCTGAACCGCTCGCGCGTGACGATTTCGTGCTCGATCTTCCGCGCGAGCAGATTGTTCTCGATGAACATCGCGGCCTGATTGGCGACCGCGGTGATGATCTCGAGGTCCTTCTGCTGAAACTGCGCCAGGGACTCGCTGTCGAGCCACAGGGCTCCGAGTACATCTTTTTCGTGAAGCAGCGGAACGACGATCGCGCTCGAGATTCGGTTGAGGATCATCGAGCGCCCCTTTGACGCTGCGAAGTCCATCGACGCGTCGTGCGTGAGCACGCCGGCTCGCTCTGTGATGACGTGGTTCAAAATCGTCGACGACACTTGAATCGGCGCGTCGGTTCCATCGCGCCTGCGCGCGGCCCTCGGCACGAGCGTCCCTTGCTCGTCCCGCAGCAGAATCACGCCGCGGTCTGCTTTGACGAACTTGAAGAGCGCGAGGAGAATTTTTTCGAGCAGCTTGTCGAGGTCGCGCTCGAGGCTGATGTCGCGCGTCAGCTCCCAGGTGATGCGGAGTCGTTCGTAGTCGACGCGAAGCTGCTGCGGGTCTTTCGACACGACGTCGAACGGCTGAATCGTCGGCGCAGTCGCCGCGATTTGCGTGCCGATTGCGCGGGCCGAGTCGAGCATGTCGACGCGGGTGCCACTGAAGGACGGCGGCCGGAAGATCGGCGTGCCCGAAACCGTTCGCTGCGGAGAAGAAGGCGCGAAGTGCGCCGGTGCCGGAGCGCCGAGCGGCGCGGTGGCGAGGCCGATCGGCGGCGGCTGCGACGCCACATGCTGCTGCGGCGCCGGGCGTGGCGGTTGGGGATTGGTGGTCGACGGCGGCGGATACTGCTGCGGCACGGCCGCCATGGCCTGCTGCGACGAAAAGCGCGGGGGCTGGGCAACGGCGGCCATGCCCTGCTGCGACGGGAACTGCTGCGGCGCGCCCCAGCCCTGCTGCGGCGGCGCGGGCGCCTGTCCCGCGGGGGTGGTCGGCAGCGGTTGCTGAATCGCGCCGGGGCTGATGGGCAGGGGCGCTGCGCTGACGGGGCCGGATCCGTCGTCGAACCGGGCGCGCGTCGAGCCGAGAGCGATCTCGTCGCCGTGGCGAAGAAACTGTTCGCCGCGAACGCGCTCACCGTTGATGTACGTCCCGTTCAAGCTGCCCAGATCGCGCAGCAGAAACTGCGAATCCCGAACCTCGATGATGCAGTGCTCTTTCGAGACGATCTTGTCGAGCAGCTGAACCGAGTTGTTCGGGTGGCGCCCGAGGCTGTTGACGAGCCGCAGGTCGATCACCTGCTGTCCTTCCATCGTTGCCAGGATCAAGCGCGCCATAGGAAGATCGTGCCTCTCAATTGCCACAGTCTAGCCGATGCGTGCGCGGCGCAACAGGGGCGACCGATCCCGGCGGAATTTCAAACGATTTGCGCCGGGAGTCGCGCGCTGGCGCGCTGCCGTGCCACAATGCTGGCAACCACGTGGGGGGCCTGCCTCCCGCAAAGCTTGCATGAACGAAGACGCCCCGAATTTTTCCCTCCCCGAAAATCCAGCAACGGCGACGGCCCCCATTGAAGGCGATGGTCCTGTCGAAGCGGCCGTGAGCGTTGCGCCGTGGAGCGCTGCGGCGTCGGCGGAGGCAAGCCACGCAGCCCGCCTGGCGCTCAAGGTCTCGTTCGAGCAAGCCTCGCTGCGCACGGATCCGGCGCTGCTTCCCGAAGAACCGCGGGAGATATCGGGACGCTTCGAGCTGCTTCCGCTCGTCGCGCGGCGCGCCCTTGAGCTCGGACTCGCAGCGCGCGAGCCGACCTTCCACGTCTTCGTTGCGGCCGATCCCGACGTGATGATCGACGCTGACGTCGTGCGCTACGCCGAACGATTTGCACGTCGCAAACACGGTAGCGGGTCGCATCCTGCGCCTCCCGACCTTGCCTATGTTCACGACTTCGACCGCCCGGAGGCGCCGCGCCCGTTCGTCCTGCCGGCGGGCGCCGCGACCGAGCTCGCGAGCGCGATGGATCAGCTCATCGATGACCTGCTCGAAGCGGTGCCGTCGACAACGGAGGCAGACGATATCAAGCGCAGCCTCGCCGCAATGTCGCACGAGCTCGACGTGCGCACGCGTCACGTTTTGGGCGGGCTCGAAACCACGGCGAAGGGCTTCGGCTTCGGCGTGCGATCGGTTCACGGTGGCGTGCAGACGTTTCCGGTCCTTCACGGCAAGCCGCTGACGACCGAGCAGTTCGATGCGCTCGACGAGGTCACCAAACGCGCGCTTGGTGCCTCCGAAGACCGCCTTACGCGTGAGGTCGACAAGGCGGCGCGCCTCGTGAAAGCCGAGAGCGCGCGCTTTGAAGCGCAGCGTGATGAAGCTTATGCGGCGGCGGCGCGGGCCGTGATCGCCGACCACGCGGGGCGCGCGCTCGCGCGGTTCGAAGCGCTCGGCGATGACGTCAGCGCGTGGACGCAGCAGGTGATGGCGGCGCTCGCAGAAGACTGGGAAGACTTCATCGACGGCGACGCCGACGCTCTCGAAGCCGAAGGCGGCAGCGATCCTGGGCGCGACTTCGATCCCGAACACGCCACGCGGCTGCACCGCTTCAAAGTGAACGTCCTCGTCGCCAACGAGCCATCGTCGCACGCTCCGGTCGTCTACGACACGAACCCGACCTACCCGCACTTGTTCGGATACCTCGAGCGTCGCGCGCGGTTCGGCGCGCTCCAGACCGACTTCACGCGCATCCGCCCCGGGTCGATTCACCAGGCGACCGGGGGCGTGCTCGTCGTGCGCGCAGCCGATGTGCTGGCAGACCCAATTCTTTGGGAGCGTTTGAAGCGCGTACTGCGCGAGCGCAGAATTGGAGCCGAAGACCCGCTCGGCCCCCTCGGCCTTTACGCGACCTCGCTCCGTCCGGTGCCTGTGCCGGTTCGCGTGCGCGTGGTGCTCATCGGTCCGCCCGAGCTCTACGCCCTGCTGCTCGACGGCGACCCTGATTTTGCGGCGCTTTTCAGGGTGAAAGTCGAGGTCGAGCGATCGATCGTTCGCACGCCCGAGCAGCTCCTCGCGCTCGATGCGTACCTCATGGCCATGGCGGCGGAGCGAGGGTGGGGCGAGTTCGGTCGCGGTGCCCGTGCGCGCCTCCTCGACCTCGCTACGCGTCTGGCCGGCGACCGCGAACGCCTCACGCTGTCGCTGCTTCCGCTCGAGGAAACGGCGGCCTTCGCGAGCGCGCTCGCCGCAGCGCGCGCCACCTCGGACGAAATGGAGCCGCTCGGGGCTGCGGGCGTGGCCATCCCGGCTCCTGCCGATTCCGCCCCATTTCGCGCATCGATCGTGCCGCCGTCCCTGAGCGTCGTGAGCGAAGAAGACATCGACATCGCCTGGCGCGAGCGCCGCGAACGTCTCGGGTCGACCGAGCGCCACATTCGCGACCTGATGCTGCGCGGCGAAATCTCTCTCGACACCGACGGCGCGCGGGTTGGCGTCATCAACGGGCTTTCGGTATTTTCGGCCGGAGACGTCGAGTTCGGCCAGCCCATGCGCATCACCGCCGTCGTCGCGCTCGGCCGCGAGGGGATCATCGACGTCGAGCGCGAGGCCCAGCTCGGAGGCTCGGTGCACACCAAAGGCGTCGCGATTTTACGCGGCTATTTGGGCCGGATGTTCGGGCAGGAGCGACCGCTTTCCCTGCGCGCGCAGCTCGCGTTCGAGCAAAGTTACGGCGAGATCGACGGCGACAGCGCATCAGGCGCCGAGCTGTTCGCGGTGCTCTCGGGGCTCGCCGACGTGCCGATCGACCAGAGCATCGCGGTGACGGGCAGCGTCAACCAGCTCGGCGAAATTCAGGCGATCGGAGGCCTGTGCGCCAAAATCGAGGGGTTCTTCGACCTGTGCGCAGCGCGCGGACTGACGGGCCGGCAAGGCGTGATGATGCCACGGTCGAACCTTCCGCATCTCGTGCTTCGCGCAGACGTTGTGCGAGCGATCGAGCACGGCCTGTTTCACCTCTACGCGTTCGACTCGGTCGCGCAGGGAATCGAGCTGCTTACCGGAGTAGCCGCCGGGGAGCGCGACGAGGCGGGCCGACTCCCGGCGTGGAGCGTCTTCGGTCGCGTAGAGAGGCGGCTCATCGAAATTGCGGAGCGGCTGCGTGAAGCCGAGGCTCCCCTGCGAAGCGAAGCCCGCGACGTGCCCGATGACCCATCGGAAGGCGACCCGAGCGACTCGTCGCATTTCCGCGGGCGCAGGGACTCCCCACCCGGCCGAATTTTTGGCTAGTCTGGCGTGCATGCGATGGCCGGCTCGGATCATTTTCATCAGCGCGATGGCTGCTTCGGTGGCGTCAGGGTGTTCTTCGTCACAAACCTCGTCTCCGCCGGTCGACCCGACGGACGGCATTGCCGAAGGATGCGACCCCCTCGTTCCGGAGCAGTGCGGCTTTCCACTGCCGAACGATTATTGGCGGGTGACTGACGGGAGCGGCTCGGGCCACCTCGCGTTCGGCGCGTCGACGTTGCCGATGATCGCGCCTCTGCACCGCCACATCGATCCCGCGACCTGGAATGCTCACGATGGGTTTTCTCCAGGCCAGGAGCTCGTAACGATCATACCGGGAGCAACCGGCGCCGGGCTCGCCGGGTTCGATTCGATAGGCCAATCGCTCACTGACGACTCCTTGACAGTCGTTATCGACACGAGCACCGGTGAGCGCGTCGCGCACTTCTCCGAAATAGACCTGTCGACCCATCGGGACGACGACCAGTCGCTTCTCATTCATCCGGTGTCGCGGCTCAAGGATGCCACGCGCTACGTTGTCGCGGTTCGGCGGGTGGTCGATGTCGACGGAAAAGCCATCGCGGCGAGCCCTGCCTTCGCCAACCTTCGAGACAAGGGCGCGGCTACGAAGAGCGCGGAGTTCGAGGCCCGGCGACCTCATTTCGAGGACATCTTCTCCATCTTGCAGGCGCACGGCGTCGCCCGCGGCGACCTTCAAATTGCGTGGGACTTTACGACAGCCAGCCGCGCCCAAAATACACGCGACATGCTCGCGATGCGGGACGCGGCGCTCGCGACTGTCGGGCAGGACGGCCCCTCCTACACGATTACCGAGGTCGCCGACGCGCCCAATCCCTACTTGTCCAAGCTCGTTACGGGGATGATGACCGTTCCCCTGTATCTGGACCAGCCGGGGCCAGGCGCTGCGATCGTGCGCGGCCCCGATGGGCTGCCGAGGCAAAACGGGACGGCACAGTACGAGTTCGTGATGCTCATTCCAAAGACGATATCCGCGAGCGCTCCGCTGGGTATCTTGCAGAACGGCCACGGTCTGCTTGGCAGCAAACGTGAGGGCGTAAACGGGTATTTTGCCCAGATTTGCGAGCAATACGGCTACGTCGGCATAGCCGTTGACTGGGCGGGAATGGCCCATGACGATATTCAGGCCATCATCGACGCGTCGAGCGGCGACTTGTCGAAATTTGAGCGGTCAGTCGATCGCCAGCATCAGGGGTTCATCAACGCGCTCCTCGCCATGCGAATGATGAAGGGACGAATGCAGAGAGAGCCTCTGCTGCAGCAGAATTCGAAGCCGGTATTCGACCCGGCGCGAGCCTATTATCGGGGCGACAGCCAGGGAGGCATCTTCGGCGGGACGTACATGACGATCTCCACCGACGTGACTCGCGGGCTCCTCGGAGAGCCCGGGGCGCCGTATACCCTGCTTCTCGATCGAAGCGTCGATTTCAGCGGATACAAGTTTCTTCTCAGAGGGACTTATCCGGCTGGGCGCGACCTGCGGGTGGCCTACGCGCTCCTGCAAATGAGTTGGGATCGCACCGAGCCCGATGGCTATATCCCGTATATGCGCGCGAACTTGCTTCCTGGCACGCCCGCCCACGAAGTGCTGATTCACGCTGGAATTGGCGACCACCAAGTTTCTACGCTCGGGGCCCAGCTGATCGCGCGGAGCATCGGGGCCAAAAATGTCGTTCCGGCGAATCGCCCGATATGGGGCGTCGAGGACGCTCCCGCCGCGTTTACCGGGTCGGGAATCGTCGAATTCGATTTCGGCAATGCGCCTGTGCCGGTCGTGAACATGCCCCCTAACGGACCCGGCGCGGGAGAAGACCCGCACGACAAAGTGCGAGAGCTCCCCAGCGCGCAAGATCAGGAAGACCACTTCTTTCGCACGGGCGAGATCCGCAGCTACTGCGATGGTCCGTGCAATCCGAATTAGACACGGAGACGCGAACCGTCCGATGAATGATCGAATCGCCTCGCTGCTTCGCCCCGAACTGCGCGACCTCGCTGCCTACGTGCCGCACGCGCGCCCGGGAATCGAGGTTCGCCTCGACGCCAACGAGGCTCCGGAAAATCCGTCGCCGCGCGTGCGAGAGGCGATCGCATCGGCCGCGCGGTCGCTGCCGATCGAGCGGTACCCGGATCCGCAGGCGCTCGCGCTGAAGTCGGCGATCGCCGCCATTTCCGGCGCGCGTGTCGACGAGCTGCTGGTCGGATCCGGATCGGACGAGGTCATCTCGCTGATCCTCACGGCTTTCGCGCGCGCCCGCGAAGGGGTTCCGCAGCCGACCCTACTCACTCCGACTCCCACGTTCGTGATGTACCGGGTCACCGCGCGCGGGCATGGCTGGAAGGTTGTTGAAGTTCCCCTCGACGCGTCGTGGGACCTCGATGTCGCCGGCATGAAGCGCGCGATCGAGTTCATGCGTCCGAACGTGGTGTTCGTGGCGAGCCCCAACAACCCTACTGGCAATACGATGAGCGAGGCGCGCATGGCCGCGCTGATCGAGGCCTCCCCTGACGCGCTCGTCGTCGTCGATGAGGCTTACGTCGACTTTTCGACTGCCTCGCTGTCGTCGTGGCGCGCGCGATACAGCAATCTCGCGATATTGCGCACCCTGAGCAAGGTCGGGCTCGCCTCGTTGCGCGTGGGGTGGCTCGAAGCGGCGCCGCAGGTCATCGCGGCGCTCGACAAAGTGCGGCAGCCGTTCAATCTGAGCGCGCTAAGCCAGCGGGCGGCGCAGGCTGTCATTTCGAGCGCTTGGCAGGACGTAACCGCCCACGTCGACGCGATCAAACGGGAGCGCGCGCGCGTGAGCGATCGCGTCGCCGCCACTGGGTGCGTCGTAACTCAGAGCGACGCCAATTTCGTTTGGGTCCGAACTCCTGTGCCGGCTGAACTCGCGTTCGAAGGGCTCGCTGCGCGCGGCATTCTCGTCCGCAGTTTTCACAGCGTCGGCGGCCGCCTCGCCAACCAGCTTCGCATCAGCATCGGCTCCGAGGCCGACAACAGTCGCATGCTCGAGGCGTTGCAATCGTGCGTTTTGGGTTAGCCGCCCTCGCTTCGGCCCTTGCCCTCGCGGCTTGCATCGAGCCGCCGCCGGTTGTGCGCGTAGTCGATGGGCGAACGTCGGAGGGGCGCTTTGTCGCTCCGGAATCGTACGAGCTGTTTCTTCGCGGCGAGATCGCTCTCGATGCCGGGGAGCCTCTTCACGCGATCGCGGCGTTTGAGGCGCTCTCGATCAGCGACCCGCTTGACGCTCTGGTGTGGTGGAAGCTCGCCAGCGCGCTCTGCCTTGATAATGTGCATGACGCACGTATCTCGCGTGCTCTCGATCGCGCTCTTGCCCTCGAACCCCAGCTCCGCGGCGCCGATCCAGCGATCTCCCCGTGTCGGCGCGTTGCGCTCGCCGCCGGCGCAGTCGCCGACGCATCAAGCGAGGCGACCGGGCGCGATCGCCTCCTCGGAGCCGCGCTCGCGGACGGAGCCACGCTCTCGTGGCAGGCCGTGCGCGCATGGGCCGCGGCTCACGGCGACGACGGGCTCGAGGTGCTGGCAGCGAAGCGACTCGCTGGACGATCCGACGCATCCACGCTCGAGCTCGCGGCGCGGGCGTCAGCCACCGCAGGGCAGGGAAGGGTTGCCCTCGCGCGCGCGATCGCCGCGGCGGTTGTCGACGCCCCCGGGGAGGCGCTCCGCCCGGCACATCGCGAGGTCGCCCGACTCGCGATCGATGAGGCGTTGGCGCGTGGCGATGAATCGCTTGCCAGCAAGCGCGCTGCGCGCGGCGCGACAAGCCTCACAGATGTGGCGGCGCGCGCCCTGGCGATGGGCCGATATTCGATCGCTACCAAGCTCGCGGAGCTGGTTCGGTTGGCCGATCCGGCTGACGTTGACGCGCGAATGGTCTTGCTTGCGGCAGGGGCCGCCGCGTCCGATCCGCTCGCGTTGGCGCTATCGATCGCTGACTTCGGCGAGGTCGCGCGCACAGCAGGCTTCGCTGCAAACCTGGTCTTCATCATGACCATCGTCCGAATCGCGCCCGATTCGGCAAAGCTCTTGCCGCGACTGCAGCTGCGCGGCGGGCTCGACGGTCGCGATGCTTTGCTCGTGCCGATCGCCGCCGAGCTCGCAGACCTCGGCGTCGTCGATAAGGCCGAGCTTCGTGCCGCGATCGCATCAGACCCGCTCGGCGCACGACCTGCGGCGCAGGTTGCGCCAAGGGACTAGGGCTTAGGGAAGCACCGGCGCGTCCCGGATCGTGGGCGGCCTCGGAGCGTCTTTGTCGTGCGGCAGGGTCACTTCGACAGTGGCGACAGTCGAGCTTTGCACGTCGACATCCTGAACTTTGTCGCCGACGAGAAACGGGTGCCGCACACCGACCTTCAACTTACCGACGGGAACGCCTTCGATGCGAAAGTGCCCGCGCTCATCGGTGGCCGCGTGCAGCGGGTGCCCGAGCACGTAGACATCGGCTTCCATCCAGTCGCTGCCTGCTTTGTCGATGATACGAAAACGGCCCATCTGCGCCGGATAGAGCTTCACGGCGTCGCTGCCCGGGGTCGCCATCATAAGAGCAGGCGCAGGCTGGTTTTCGAGGGCAGGCCCGAACATCAGGCCGACGGACTTGTTCTTGATTTCAATCCGCTGACCAAGCGTCATCACGATAGTGCGGGCGCTGTACGCGCAATCGACGATGTCTAGTTTCTCGGCCTCGCGCTTCTCGGCGACGAATCCTGAATATCCGGTAACCGCCACCACCGCGTCAGCAAGCGGCCTTCTGCCATCGGGGAGCGCCGGGCCCTCGCGGAACGTCTTGCCGTACATGCGCGCAGCGTCACGGCATTTATCGTACGTCTTGCCCATGAGCGGCGGGGCGGGAGGCCCTGAAACGTAAACCGTTCCCTCGACCACTCCCGTCGGTCCTGCATAGGGTGGCGCGTGGTCTGGATTGATAGCGTCCGCGATGGCTGCCGTTGGGACTGGCGTCGTGTTGAGCGGCACCGAGGCGGGGGTTGCAGGAGTTGCGTCGAGCGCCAACGACGTTGGCTTGTGCGAGTCGGCTGCCGGGCCATCTTTCGTGCACGAAATGCCGCAAAGAAGGGCATACGACACAAAGGCCGGAGTGAGGAAGATGCGCATGAGCGTCATCCTCTACAAGAATCGTGCAATCACGAGTGGCCGAGCTCGGAAGCCGCCGCGAGTGCGATATCGAGCGACTTGCCGGGCGCCAGGCCGAGAATCAGCACGAGAACGGCGCTCGCGATGAGCGCGGCGGTCACGTAACCCGATCGCATCGGGGTCGCCACGGGGGCTCCCGCTGCGGGTTCGCGCATGTACATAAAGACGAGCACACGAAGGTAGTAGTACGCCCCGAGTACGCTGTTGAGGAACGCGAGGACCGTCAGCCAGTGCAGGCCGGCATCCATCGACGCACGGAACACGAACCACTTGCCGAAGAACCCGGCAGTAGGCGGTACGCCAGCGAGCGACAGCAAAAACAGCGCAAACGGCAGGGCAGCAGCCGGGTGCCGGCGACCGATACCAGCGAGGTCCTCATAGCTGACGGCCTCTGCGCCCTTGCTTCCGCACAGAATGAGAGCGCCAAAGGCACCCGCGGTGGAGGCGGTGTACGTCAGCAGATAAAACAGGACGCTGCCCGCGCCGTCGTCCGATCGGATGCTCGCGACGACGCCAACGAGCAGGTAACCGGCGTGCGCGATGCTCGAATAGGCAAGCATGCGCTTCACCGACTCCTGCCGCCCGGCGATGAGGTTCGCGACCGTCATCGTCAGCACCGAAATCATGGCCAGCGCTGGCGGCCAACCAGACGACCAGGAGGCCGACTGCGGATCGTGAAACGCGGTGAGGAGCAGGCGCATCAGCATCGCGAAAGCGCCGCCCTTGACGACGACCGCCATGAAGGTCGTCGCAGGTGTCGGGGCACCCTCATAGGCATCGGGCGTCCACATGTGAAACGGCACGGCGCTAACCTTGAACGCGAGGGACGCAAGAACGAGCACGAGCGCGAGCAGGATCATCGGCGCGCGAGCGGCCGCAGCGATCACGGGCGCGTCAGGATTGGGCGTGTGCGCGGCAAGTTGAGCGATCGAAGACGCGATACCCGCCAAATCGGTGTGTCCCGTCGCGCCGTACAGAAGCGCAAAACCGTAGAGCATCAACGCAGCCGCGAATGAGCCGAGCAGGAAGTACTTCAGCGCACCTTCCGCGGACCGGGGCGAGGCGCGGCGGAACGCGGTGAGCGCGTAGGCGCCGATGCTCATCGTCTCGAGACCAAGAAACAGCGTAAGGAGGTCGCCCGACGCGGCAAGCATCATCGCGCCGAACGTCGAGAAGAGCAGCAGGGCATAAAACTCGCCCCGGTCGAGATTGTGCTCTGGGAGATAGCCGCCCGCCAGCAGGGAAGCGAGCGCGCCGCCGAGGCAAAGCAACGCGAAGAAGAAGAGCGAAAACCGGTCGATGACCAGCCAAGGCGAGAGGGCTTCGAGGCCCTCGATGTGATCGACGCCAAACCACCAGAGCCCCAACGAACATGCGGCGGTCGCGAGGAAGATGATGGTGGCGCCAAGCGCCAACCCCGCGCGCTGTTTCGCGAACGATTCGGCGAGCATGAGAAGCAGGGCGCCAACGCCCAACACGATAAACGGAGACAGTGCGAACGCGAGCGGCATGGCTCAGTGCTCCTCGGAGGCGGCGACTGCGCCGACCTTGGCGATGGGGGTGGCGTCGCTCTTGCGCGGCAACAGCTTGATGGGCCCGTCGTAAAACATCGGCGGCGCGTGCTGCTCGATGCGGGAGGTGTAATCGGCCAGCACCCTCGAGGTGGCGCCTTGAATCCCCTTGAGGAAAATATTGGGAAAGAGCCCGATGACGAACATCATGATGACCAGCGGTGCGACGGCGATCAGCTCGCGGCCGTTGATGTCGGTCAGGTGCTTGTTTTCCGCTTTGGTGATCGGACCGAAGAACACCTTCTGCACGACCGTGAGCATGTAGAGGGCGCCGAAGATGACCCCAATCGCAGCGCCTACGGCCTGAATGCCGTTGAAGTGCCCGAGGTGGTTCGACACGAACGTCCCGGTGATGATCATGAACTCGCCGACGAACCCGTTGGTCGCAGGGAGGCCAATCGAAGCCAGCGTCGCGACGACGAACAGCGTCGTGTACACCGGCATGACCTTCGCGAGGCCGCCGAACTCATCGATTTGGCGGGTATGCCGGCGATCGTAGACGACGCCTACCAGCAGAAACAGGGCTCCGGTCGAGATTCCGTGGTTGACCATCTGGAGCACTGCGCCCTCGACGCTGGCGGGGGTCGCCGCGAAGAGGCCGAGCATCACATACCCGAGGTGGGCTACCGAGGAGTACGCCACGAGTCGCTTGACGTCATCCTGCTTCCACGCGCACAGAGCGCCGTAAAGGATGCCGCCGAGCACGGCGACTCCGGAAAGATTGGCCGCGAATTCAGCGCACGCTTCGGGAAACAGGCCCATGCAGAAGCGCAGGTATCCGTAGGTGCCGAGCTTCAACATGACGGCGGCGAGCACGATGCTGCCCGCCGTCGGGGCCTCGGTGTGCGCATCTGGAAGCCAGGTGTGCACCGGAAACATCGGCACCTTGATGACGAACGCCAACGTGAAGGCAGACCAAAGCCAGATCTGCACGTGCCGCGGAAGCAGTACGCGCTGCAACTCGAAGTAGTCGAACGAGGCCATTCCGTCGTTCGCGCGCGAGTACGTGTAGGCGAGGTAGAGGAGGGCCGCGAGCATCAGCACCGAGCCAACCATCGTGTAGATGAAGAACTTGAGCGCTGCCTTGATGCGGTTTTGTCCGCCCCAAACACCGATCATCACGTACATCGGAACGAGGCACAGCTCGAAGAACACATAGAACAGGAAAAGGTCGAGTGACACGAACGCACCCATCAGGGCGCCCTCGAGCAGCAGCAGCGCGAAGCACCAGTCCTTCATGCGCGTGGTGACCGAGCCGAACGAAACGTAGCTCGCGATCGGCACGATAAAGGCAGTCAGGACGACCAGCCAAAGCGAGATGCCGTCGAGGGCCACGTGATAGTGAATCCCGAATCGCTCAATCCAGACGATGTCCTGATTGAAGTGGTAGCCGCGACCCATCTCGACGCGAAGAAGCGGAATGCATGCTGCGAGGGTTGCAAACATGATCGCCAGCGTGGTGGCCTGAATCGCGCGCGGCGCCTGACGCGGAATGAAGAGCACGGCGACAGCGCCGACGATCGGCAGCGCGATGAGCCAACTGAGGAGCGTATGGGACTCCTCGGGAGGCGCGAGCAGCTCGGTATCCAGGGCGACCTCGGGCGAGATCCACATGCGAGCCACGAAGAAGGCCAATGTGCCGGCGATCAGCGCGAGCGGGATACGCACGTTCCAGCCGTGCTTGTGCGGCATGGCGGCCGCCACGAAGGCGGCGAGCGCGAAGGCGAGGGCGCCGTCGACGTAGCGCGAGGCGCCCGCGATGACGAGTGCCACAAGCACAAGCACCGCGATCTGGCCAGGCGAGGTGCGCGGAGACTCGGCAGGCTCGGGCATGGCGTGTTGCGAGTGGTCCATCAGTTTTGCCCCACTTCGAGCATCTTCATCTTTGCCTGACGCGGCACCATCACAGTGCTCGATGCCGTCCAGTCACCGAAGGTCGGGCTGAACGCGTTTCGGGTTCGTAGCCGGACCGGCCTGCTCGATTCGGCGACATCATCGGAGTCCGACTCGACGTGGAGCTTAACTTCCGCGAGCGGCGTGAACCCTTCGGGGCCAACAGCCGTCCACTTGTCGCCGGGAGCCTCGCACTTTGCGTGCTTGTCGTTCAGGGCGTCTTGTTCGGCGGCGCGCTTCGCTGCCGGAGCGGCGGTATATTTTTCGCGCCAGAGCTTCTTGTCGGCCTCGCACTGCGACCACTCGTAGGAATAGTCGAGATACCCGGCTACCGCGCCAGCGGTGACCGTGAAGTCATCGCCGGCCTTCGCGACGGAGGCGTCAGCGTGCGGCCCCACAAAGAACCAACCCATGACTGCGACGCCGAGCACCATCGCAAACGCGTAGACGTGAACAACTCCGTTTTGGAAGGCGCGAAGCACAGTTCCGAGCGCCGCCACGACGAACGCGGTGAGCTTGGCGATGACGCCGTCGACGAACCACTGATCGAACGCAGCGCTGGTATCGGCGAGCGCGTCCGTGCCATCGAGAATGGTCTTTTCGTAGAGGGAATCGAGGCCGATGTCTCGGTAGAACCAAGCGAGCGCTCCGCCAGCAACCACGAGCACGTCGCCGACGTATGACCAGCGCGCGCCGGTGACTCCGAACGACTTCACGAGCACAAGGCCGATGACCAGAACGATGACGCCGGGAACCGCGGGAACGATGCGCCGTGCGTAGCTCTGAAGCGTCTCTTCGTGCTCGCTCTTGCCGATTACGTAGAGGTAATAGGCGACTCCTGTCCCGATGAGGAAGGCGAAGAAGCCGGGAGCCATGAGCGTCCACTCGAGATGCTCGGCCCCTTCGCGCGACTTGACGGCGCCCTTCACGGCGCTCTCGAAGACGGGATCGAGCCAGTGATCGAGGGGGGTGATGTGAAACGGCCCCATGTTGAAGATGCCGCAAAAAACAGCGCCGGTCGCGAGCACGATGAGCGGTACCGTCATCTGCCATGGCGATTCGTGCGGTGCGTGCCCGGGGGCCGACAGGTCGTCGTCGTGGTGCTCGTCGTGGTGCTCGTCGCCGTGCGCGTCATCGGCAGGATCCGCGACGGGAGCGTGCGCGAGCTGGCTCGCGCGGCCGATCGTCCAACCGCGGAAGTCGCCGTAAAAGGTCATGAACAGGGCGCGGCACATGTAAAAGGCAGTGAGCGTAGCGGCGAGAATACCTACCCAGTACAGGGCCGGACCCACCCAGGTCGGGGGCACGAAGGGCTCGTTGTGGGCGCGCTTGAGGCGCTCCATCATCGGATGGCTCTGAAGGTTCGTATACGCGCGGAACAGGATCTCGTCCTTGGAGAAGAACCCGCTCAGGAACGGCGTGCCGATGATGGCGGCCGTCGAGGCGAAGAACGTCCAGAACGTGTAGGGCATGTACTTGCGCAGTCCGCCCATGTTGCGCATGTCCTGGCTCTTCACGTCATCGTGGATTCGCCCGTGCATCGAGTGGATGACGGAGCCCGCGCCGAGGAAGAGGCAGGCCTTGAAAAAGGCGTGCGTGAACACGTGGAAGAAGCCCGCCGTAAACGCGCCAACGCCTACGCCGAGGAACATGAAGCCGAGTTGACTCACCGTCGAATAGGCGAGGACCTTTTTGATGTCGTTTTGAACGACAGCGATCGTGGCCGCGACGAGGGCTGTTGCCGCTCCGATAATCGCGATGCACATCATGGTGAAGGGCGAGAGAACGAACACGAAGGAGAGGCGGCAAATCAGATAGATGCCAGCCGTGACCATCGTCGCCGCGTGAATCAGGGCGCTAACCGGCGTTGGGCCGGCCATCGCGTCCGGCAGCCAAACATAGAGCGGTAGCTGCGCGCTCTTGCCGGTGCAGCCGAGGAGAAGCATCAGCCCAACAGCGGTAGCAGCGCTGATCGTCAGCGGCGTGCTTGGCTGCAAGAACGCGAACAGACCCTGATAGGTGCCGCCGCCAATGGGCCAAACGTGAATGCGCATGGCGTCGCTTGGTGAGTCGACGAGAGACGTCGCGCCGCTCTCGATGCCGACCCAGTCGAGCGCGCCCGTGTAGTGGGCCAGCAGGAACATGGCGCAGATGAGGCCGAAGTCGCCGATGCGGTTCGCGATGAACGCCTTTTTGCCGGCGGCCGCGTTCGGCATCTTGTCGTACCAGAAGCCGATGAGGAGGTACGAGCAGAGCCCAACGCCCTCCCAGCCGACGAACAGCAGCGGCAGGTTGTCGGCCAGCACCAGCACGAGCATCGAGAAGACGAAGAGGTTCAGGTAGGCGAAGAAGCGCCAGTAGCCCTTGTCGCTCCCCATGTACGACGACGCGTACAGGTGAATCAGAAAGCCGATGCCGGTGATCACGAGCATCATGACGGCAGAGAGCGCGTCGACGCTGAACTTGACCGCGATGGGCACGCCGGCGACCGAGCGACCGCCGTTGGTGTGCATCCAGTCCCACGCCGTCCACGACAGGCGGACATGCTCGAGCACGCTCTTGCCATCTTCGACGTGCGCGCTCGCCGAGACCAACGTCTGGAGCTGCAGGAAGGTCGCGGTCGCAGCGAGGAAGGAAACGCCCATGGCGACGAGCGCCATCATGCGAACGGCTTCTTTTCCGAGGCGCTTGCCCCAGACGCCGTTCACGATCGCGCCGAGCAGCGGCATACCGAGCACGACCGCGATGAGCGCGAAATCGTTCTCGGGAAACAGCGTGGCGATCAAGCCAGGTTGCGACATCGAATTATAACCTCAGAAGGAAAGTGCAGCAAACGGCTAGTTCTTGAGGAGATCGGCATCGTCGGTGCGCACCGTGCGGCGGATGCGGAACAACGAAATGACGATGGCCAGACCGACCGCGACCTCTGCGGCCTCGGCGGCGATGAGAAAAAACGAAAACATTTGCCCGGTGTGCGCGATGGGCTGCGCCCGGTTGAACGCGACCAGCGCAATGTTCACTGCGTTGAGCATGATCTCGATGCTCATCAACGCTGAGATCACGTTTCTGCGAACGAGAAAGCCGACCCCGCCGATCGCGAAGAGGATGGCCGAAAGCGCGACGTAGTGCTCGGTGGGGATCACGACTCAGCCTCCTTCGACAGGTTCTTCGCGTCGGTCTGGTGGCGACCGCGCGCGACGGCTACTGCGCCGACGATGGCGACCATCAGCAGGGCGCTCGAGAGCTCGAACGGAACGACGTAGTCGCCGAACAGCGCGCGTCCCATGGCGTCGACGCCGCCGAACGCGCTGTCGACGGGCACGAGCTTCATCGCGTGGTTCCAAGCGGGCCGCACGACGAGGTACAGGCCTCCGAGTGAGCCCGCCCCGAAGAGTGCGCCGCTGATCGCGCGGGTCACCTGGCCGCGGCTGTCGCGGGACGAACTCGCGTCGGGCCCGAGCAGCATAATGACGAAGAGAAACAGAACGACTACGGCGCCCGCGTAGACAATGAGCTGGATGATCGCGAGGAACTGCGCGTGAAGCGCGAGGAACAGCCCCGCGACCGCGACGATCATGAGCATCAAGCCCAGTGCACCACGAATGGGGTTACGGGCTGCGACCGTTGCGATCGCGCCTGCGATTGCGATTGCCGCGCATGTGTAGAAGAAGCCAAAGCCCAACGCTGTCATGGTTTATTTCGCCTTTTTGCGCCGTCAGGACGGCGTAAGAGTGGCGTCCTTCCGGTTGCGCTCGCCGCGCACGTACGCCTCGAATTCAGGCCTGAACTTCTTGAGGAAGCCGAGGGCCGGCATCGCGGTGCCCTCGCCAAAGGCGCAAATGGTGTTGCCCATGATGTTGTTGGCGATGTCGTGGAGCTGGTCGAGTTCCTGCATCGTCGCGTTGTTGTCGAGCAGCTTGTCGACCGTGCGCAAAAGCCATGCGCCGCCTTCGCGGCAAGGCGTGCATTGGCCGCACGACTCGTGACGGTAAAACTGCATCAGATTGTGCATCGCGAGCACGGGGCACGTCCCCTCAGCGAGGACGGTGATGCAGCAGGTGCCGAGCATCGTGCCTACACCGCGCATCGTGTCGACGCCGAGCGGAACGTCGAACACGCTCTTGCCGTGCCAGGCGTGCAGGGGGCTCTTTTCGTCGGGGGCATCGACTGTTTCTTCGGGCCGAAGCACGGGAGTCGAAGAACCCCCGGGGATCACGCACATCACTTTGCGATCGCCCGTCACGCCGCCGCCGATGTCGTAGATGAGCTCGTTCAGGGTCGGGCCTACTCCGAGCTCGACGACTCCGGGCTTCTTTACGTGCCCGTTGATTCCGTAGAGCCGGAAGCCACCGTCGTTGATCGCGTGGAGCGCCGAGAGCTTGCTGAACTCGTCGCAGCCCATTCGAAACGCTGACGGGACAGCTGCGATGGTTTCGAGGTTGTTGACGGTCGTCGGACAGCCGTACACGCCTGCCTGCGCGGGAAACGGCGGCTTCAGGCGAGGTTCGCCCCGCTTGCCTTCGAGCGAATTGATGAGCGCCGTTTCTTCGCCGCAAATGTACGCGCCAGCTCCGGTGTGAACGTAGACTTCAACCGGGTAGGCTTTGCCGAAGGGCGTCGCGCCCAGGTATCCTTTTGCCTTGGCCTCGGCGATCGCGCCCCACAGCCGGGCCTTCGACAAGTGGAGCTCGTCGCGCACGTAGATGTACGCGACGTGGGCGCCGATCGCGTAACAGCCTATGATGCAGCCCTCGATTACAGAGTGGGGGTTCCACTCCATGATCGTGCGGTCTTTGTGGGTTCCGGGCTCGCCCTCGTCGGCGTTGATGACGAGATACGAAGGCTTCGTGGGGTGTGGGCGCATGAAGCTCCACTTGACGCCCATCGGGAAACCGGCGCCGCCGCGGCCGCGCAAGTTGGCCTTCTTCGCCTCGTCGACAACCTGCTGAGGTGTCATCGACGTCAGGACGTTTCGGGCGGTGGCGTAGCCCGCAACTTCACGCTCGTACACATCGAGCGAGTGTCCGTTGGCGAGGCCGTAGACCTTGCTGAGGAATTCCGTGCGCTTGATCATGCTTACTTCCTGAGCCGGTCGAGGATCTCATCGACCTTCGCGGTGGTGAGGTTCTCGAAGTAGTCCTGATCGACCTGCATCATGGGCGCCGTGCCACAGCTGGCGAGGCACTCGGCCGTTCGCAGCGTGATCTTGCCGTCGCTGGTCGTCTCGCCGGCATGAATGCCGAGCTTCTTCTCGCACTGATGCAGCACGGCTCCTGCGCCGCGCAGGGCGCAGGGGAGGGTGCGACACACCCAAACCTGGTGCTTGCCGACCGGCTTTTGGTTAAACAGCGAATAGAACGTGACCACGCCCTGGACGTGGGCCGGCGGCAGGTCGAGCTTGCGCGCGACGAAGTCGACGACGTCCGGGCTGACCCAGCCGTTCTGCTCCTGACAAAGGTGCAGCAAAGGAATGCACGCCGCCATTTTTGTGGAATAGCGCGTGAGCAGCTCAGCGAGCTTCTGCTCGCGGTCGGCAGTCAAGGCGAAGGACATCGCGGGTATTCGTTCCTGGTCGGGCTCGTTCTCTCGGAGCGAGAGGAAAATGCCTTATTTTGCGCGGGATACGGTCGTCAGAGCGAGCGGGAAACTAGTGTCGAGGGTGCACGGGTGTCAAGCACTAGGTCGGAGCGGGCGTCGGTCGCCCGCATCGAGGGTCGCTCGCGCGTCGCACCGCGGCCCCGAAACGGCCTGGGGGGCGGATAGTCCTTGAGCCCCGGTGGTCCCGGCGAGTATGATCCCCGCGCCATTGTATTGGGTGGCGACTCATTCGCGCCCTTGCCGGGCCACAAACTCGGCATACCGGCGCCAGGCGACCAGCGGAGGTACGAGCGGTGTTTTGTCCTAATTGCGGCACTCAAAACGGCGACGCGGAGCTGACCTGCTCGAAATGCAGCTTTAATCTCAAGGGCGCGGCGGTGCCGAAATTCAAGGGCACGATGCTCATGATGAATCAGCCCCCGGGCGGCGTTCCCGGCGCTCCGCCGATGGCTCCCAATCCTCCGCCGCCGCGTCCGATGGCGAGCGCGTTGAAGGGCACGATGGTGGGAGTTGCGCCTCCCATGGCGGGCTCTGCTCCCAAGCCCCCCGACGCTCCTGCGCCCGAGCCCTCGTTGTTTGCGGCGCCTCCCCCGGCGGCCTTCGAGGCGCCTGCCCCGGCGCCCGCTTATGTCGCCCCCCCGGCGCCGGCTTACGTTGCTCCGGCTGCCCCGGCAGCCTGGGATGCGCCAGTGAATGCCCTCGCGGGGACGCTCGTGGCGGGTGCTCCCGACGCGATGACGTACGGCGCGCCGCCCGCCGGCTTCGGTGCTCCGGCCCCCGAGCAGGCTTATGGCGCACCTCCCGCTGATCCGTCGTTTGGCGCGGCGCCCGGTGGTGGTTACGGCGCGCCCGTAGCGGCTCCCTATCAGGCTGCTCCCGGAGGCTATGGGCCGCAAGGCGGCATGGCTCCCTATCAGGGGCAGGGGCAAGGCGGCATGGGGCAGTATCAGGCTCCGGGCGGGATGGGCGGATATCCGCCTCCCGGCGCCATGGCGCCCGCAGGTGAAGGCAAGCCCTGGATGATCACCTTGCTGTTGTGCGTGTTCGCCGGAACCCTCGGCGTTCACCGATTCTACGTCGGCAAGATTGGGAGCGGCGTCGGCATGCTCCTCACTTTCGGCGGCTGCGGTATCTGGGCCCTGATCGATCTGATCATGATCCTGACCGGCAAGTTCACCGACGCGCAGGGGCGGCCGCTCGTCAAGACCTGATGTCGGGCGGCTAGTCGGTTTCGACCGGCCCACCGAACGCGCCGAAGAATCGGCTCAGCCACAGCATAAACAGCGCGAGGGCGATCACTACGGTCGCGCCTCGCGCTTCTTTTTTTTCCGACCAGGTACCAAGGTTCCCGTTCCACACGTACGTGCCGAGCTCGAGCGCCACGATGATCGCGACGAAAGGGCTCACGACGAGGACGAGGGGATGCAGGGCGAGCGCCGCGTGGAGATGACCGCTGATGGCGAGCTTGGTCGCAGTGGTCACGCCGCAGGTGGGGCAGGGGTGGTGCACGAAGCGCGCAACCGGGCAGCGCCAGTGGAGGGCGCGCGTGTACATGTGACCGAGCGCCAGCCCGAGCGTCAAGACGGGCAGTGCGAGCCTTCGCCTGCGCCCTTGCCAGACGGTCTCCGAAGACGGCGACGCGGGGGCGGTCACGGGACGGTCGTCCTGTCTGGTCGTGACGCCGCCGACTCGCCGGTCAGACGTTGAAGCGGAAGTGCACGACGTCTCCGTCGCGCATGACGTATTCCTTGCCCTCAATCGAGAGCTTGCCCGCGTCTCGGCACTTGGACTCGCCGCCGAGCTTCACGAAATCTTCCCACCAGATGACCTCGGCCTTAATGAAGCCCTTCTCGAAGTCGGTGTGAATGACGCCTGCCGCCTGCGGCGCGCGCGCTCCCACGAACGTGGTCCACGCGCGGATCTCCACCTTGCCGGCAGTGATGAAGGTCATCAGGTCGAGAATCTTGTATCCTGCACGGATTACCCCGTACAGGCCCGGCTCTTTGAGGCCGGCGCTTTCAAGGAACTCGGGACGGTCTTTCGGATCGAGCAACGCGATTTGCTCTTCGAGCGCGGCGCACACGGGGACGACCGGAGCGCCCTCGGCGTCAGCGAGGGCCTTGAGCGCCATGAAGTGCTTGTTGCCTTCGAGGTTCGCGAGGGACGCCTCGTCGACGTTCGCTACGTAGAATGCAGGCTTGGCGGTGAGCAGCTGCATCTCGCGTAAAATGATCGGCGCGTCCTGGTTTTCGGGGAGCTTGAACGTTCGCGCGGGTATTCCCTGGTCGAGAATTTTCGCGAGCGCCTCGCAGATTTCGCCCGCGAGCTTTTCTTTGGGATCGCCGCTTTTTGCAGCCTTGCGTGAGCGGTCGAGGCGCTTTTGAACCGTGTCGAGGTCTTTGAGGCACAGCTCGTAGGTCACCGTCGCGATATCGCTGACCGGGTCGACGCGATTTTCGACGTGCACGATGTTGGGATCTTCGAAGCAGCGCGCGACCTGGCAGATCGCGTTCGCTTCGCGGATGTGGGCCAGAAACTGGTTGCCCAGCCCCTCACCTTTGCTCGCGCCGCGCACGAGTCCGGCGATGTCGACGAACTCAATCGAGGTGGGAACGATCTTGTCGGCGTGCACGACGGTGTCGAGCGCATCGAGCCGGGGGTCCGGCACGATGACGACGCCGACGTTGGGCTCGATTGTGCAAAACGGGTAGTTGGCAGCTTCGGCCTTCGCCGATGACAGGGAGTTGAAGAGCGTCGATTTACCGACGTTGGGGAGGCCTACGATTCCGACGGAGAGACCCATGGATTTTGCGAGGCGCAGGTAACACGCGCGGCTGCGTCGGGCAAGCGCGGTCGCCCGCCGTCACCGCCGGCTCAGCCGCCCCGGGCCACGCGGCGCAGCAGGATATTGCGGCGCGCCGCGCGGTCGACGGCGGCATCAAGCAGCTGCGCGCTGAAGCCGGTGACGATTTCCCCTTCGATGTTGATCGTCGGAATCGTTCCGCTCGAATTGAGCTGGCGGAGCTTTTGTCTCGCGCCGGGAGTCAGGTCGACATCGGCCGTGATGTAGGGGATCTGGCGCTCGTCGAGCCAGGCCTTCGCGAGACGGCAGGGGCCGCACCACACCGCGGAGTAGATTGTGATCGAGACGTGCCGTCGCGCCGCGGGGAGCTGCTCCGCGACCTCGTTGCGCCAGTCGGGAGTGTCGGGCTCTGGCGGCAGCAACGGAAGCGACTCGCGGGTCGGAGTCAGGGAATCATCGGTCGTGCCGTGCGTGTAGGCGGCCTCCTGGCGCGCGCGCATGGCTCCGATTTTCTGAGTGCCGACCTTGATGAGGCCCGCCGCCAGAAGAAGGGCGAGCGATGCCGCGGCTGCCGGCGCCATCCATGACGGAAGCCTCGCCTCTGCGGCCCGTTGCTCGCGAACGCACAACAGGCACTCGCCCTCAGGCGATCGCGCAATCCCGTGGCGCTCACATCGCATCGCTTCGCTCCCGTGGTAGACAGGATCGTCGATGCAACGACTCCGGGCAACCACGATTGCGCTTGCTGTCACGGGCAGTATCGCCGCCTATAAGTCCGCGGCTCTCGCGCGATCGCTGGTGCAACGCGGAGCGCGCGTGTTGCCGGTGATGACGCGCGGCGCGCAAAAATTCCTCGGAGCGGCCACGCTGAGCGGAATCACCGGCGAGGCCGTATCAGACGATATGTGGGACGCCTCGTTCGCCGGCGAAATGCACGTGTCGATCGCCGACGCGGCCGATGCGCTCGTTATCGCGCCGGCTACGGCAGACGTCCTCGCGCGGCTGGCTTCCGGGCGCGCCGACGATCTCGTGACCGCCATTGCGTTGTGCGCAAAGGGTCCCATTTTGGTGGCTCCCGCGATGCACCCGCGGATGTGGGGGCACCCTGCCACTCAGGCGAATGTTGCCAGGTTGATCGAACACGGGCGCGTTCAGTTCGTCGGTCCGGTGTTCGGTGAGGTCGCTTCGGGCGACCGCGGATTCGGTCGCATGAGCGAGCCCGACGATATCGCCGCAGCGCTCGTCGCGGCGCTTTCGCCGAAAGACCTCGCGACCCGCCGCGTATTGATTACGGCCGGTCCAACGTTCGAAGACATGGACCCGGTGCGATTTATTGGCAACCGTTCGACCGGCAAAATGGGCTTCGCAATCGCAGAGCGGGCCTCCGCGCGAGGCGCGACGGTGACGCTCGTCGCAGGGCCGGTAACGCTCGCTACCCCCCGCGGAGTGCGGCGAATCGATGTGCGAAGCGCCGTCGAAATGCGAGAAGCTATGTGGCAGGTCGCGTCGCCCGATCTTTCGGGCGTCGACGCGGTCATCATGGCAGCGGCAGTGGCGGACTACCGATTTTCTGCAATTGCGCCCTACAAGTCCAAAAAACAGGGCGAAGTTGTCTCGATATCGCTGCTCCGCAATCCGGATATCATCGCCGAGTTCGGGGCTGCGCGCACCGGTGCCTTTCCCGCGCTCGTCGCCTTCGCGCTCGAGACCATCGGTGGGGCGGCGCTCGTCGAGGAAGCGCGGCGCAAGCTCCGAAGCAAGCGGGTCGACGTGGTCGTCGCCAACGAGGCGCGCTCGTCGCTCGGCGGCGATGACGCGAGCGTTCTGCTGGTTGACGAGATCTCTCACGCGCCCGTTCCGCTCGCGAGCAAGCACGACATCGCAGACGCGATATTGAGCGCAGTCGCGCGCCGGCTGGTTTGACGCCGCATCGCTAAGTCGGTTACTGCACGCTCGCCAGTCCCGATCGAGGCGGTTGCCTTGACGAGCCTGCTCGCACGCGGTCATGCACGGGATTGTCCCGCGCTGGGAAGCTGGTGAAAAACCAGCACGGCACCCGCCACGGTAACCGAGGACGAACCTGCACTTTTGCGCTCCGAGTACGAACTCGGGCGCAGAATAAACAGCCACTGAGCGCAAGCTTGGGAAGGCGCAGGCGAGGATGATTCGGGAGTCCGGAGACCGGACTGCGCGCGAACTCGGATGTGCCTGCGCGGGCCTGCGCAGGAGATGGGTGTATTATGCAAATTCGTTATTTTGTCGTCAGCTCGGTTGCTCTAATTGCGTGTACGGGAGACGACGTCTCGGTCGCGACGGCGCCCGACGCGGGCCGGCGCGACGCCACTACCTTCGACGCGCAACCGCCGGTTGACGCGGGCACTGCCGACGCGCCCGACGCGACGTTGCCGCCGGCGCTGCACCTGCTCATGACCCAGCAGGCCAAGAGCGGCGAGCTCGTCTCGATCGATCCGATGAAGGGCGCGGTAGACGGGCGCCTCGCTTTCAGCGGGTTCGGTTTTGCGGCCGGTGGTCAGTCCGATCCGTTTCTCGTGCAGAGCAGCGCCGATCTCGTGGCCCGCCTCGACCGCGACAAGCCCTGGATCGTGCGGTCATCGTGGTCGGTCGCGGGGAGCGACGGCGTCGACGGGGGCAGCGCCTATGCCGATCCCGTGCAGGTCATTGTCGTATCGCCCAACAAGGCATATGTGCTGCGATTCAATCGCAACTCGATCGCGATTATCGATCCGACCCAGAGCGCAGACGGCGGAGTTGCTTCGAGCTACGTGAGTCTGGCTTCGCTTCAGCAACCGGGCGACCACGACGGCTCGGTCGATATGAGCGGCGCCATTTTCGACCCGGCGCGCAAGCGACTTTATGTGGCGCTGTCGAATATTGATCTCAATAACGTTGATCCAAATGGCTATTTCCAGCTTTGCGGGAATACCAAGAGCTCAATCATCGCGATTGATACGACGACCGACAAGGTGGTCGACCTCGGCGGGCAGGCGCCGGGTGGCGGCGTCACCCTCGCGGGCGTGAGTCCCCAGTTTGGTGCCTATGGGGGCCTCGCCTACGACGCGGTGGGAGATCGCCTGCTGGTGCTTACGACTGGCTGCAATCAGGTGGCAGGTGACGGCGGCGCGGGAGCTCTCGTGGGCCGGGGCATTGAGGCCGTCACGATGAAAGACGGCAAGACCCAGGCGCTGCTCGATCTGAATTCGTATGATTTCCCCGGACAGATGCTCTACGTCGGGCAACACGACGCGCTCGTTCAGGTCGGATATGGCCCCTATGCCACGACCTATCGGTGGGACCCCGCGACTTCGGCGCTTGGCGCGCCGCTGGCATCGGCCCCCGACGTGTTCGCGTTCGACGCAAAGAGCGGGTCGATCGTCGGACCGCAGACCCCCCTGCTGCCCGACGGCGGAGTCGGGACTGTGCGCGTGGTGAGCGTGTCAATCGCCGCAGACGGTGGCGCTCCGGCAGTTGTGGTGACGAGCCCGTTTAGCGAGTCCGGCGGCTTTTTTGGCAACGCCGTGCTCTTCCCGGGCGCGAACTAGGCGCTATTGCCGCGCCAGCCACGCGCAGGCGTCGCTGACGATCTCGGTCAGCGAAGCGCGCGAGGGGCGCCATCCAAGAACACGCGCAGCGCGCGCGGCTGATGCCACGAGCACGGGCGGATCCCCCGCCCGTCGCTCGCCGTAGCTGACCGGTACCGTTTTGCCGGTGACGCGCTCAACGCAGGCGATCGCCTCGCGCACCGAGTGCCCCTGACCCGTGCCGAGGTTGAACGCGCCGCTCTCGCCGCCGTCTGCCAAATAGACGAGGGCGGCTACGTGAGCGTCGCTCAGATCGCGGACGTGAACGTAGTCGCGGACGCAGGTTCCGTCGGGAGTGTCGTAGTCGGTGCCAAACACAGTCATTGGCGCCCTCTTGCCGAGCGCCGCGTCGATAAGAAGCGGAAGCAAGTGCGTCTCCGGATCGTGGCGTTCGCCGAGGCCTTCGTCCGTCCACGCGCCGGCGGCGTTGAAGTAGCGCAGCGCCGCATAACTGAGGCCGTAGGCCGTTGCGTAGGAGGCGAGCACGCGCTCGAGCGCCAGCTTCGATTCTCCATAAGGGTTTATTGGAAGCGTCGGGTGGGCCTCGTCAATCGGCGTGTATTGCGGATATCCGTATACTGCGGCCGTTGACGAGAGCACGAAGCGCCGCACGCCGGCCGACAGCACGTGTTCGAGAAGCGTGATGCCAGCTGCCAGGTTGTCGCGAAAATACAGCCGCGGGTCGCGCATCGACTCGCCGACCTGAATGCGCGACGCGAAGT
The DNA here is from genome assembly GCA_947473045.1 of Myxococcales bacterium. Lineage (GTDB taxonomy): Bacteria > Myxococcota_A > Polyangia > Polyangiales > Polyangiaceae > JANYHY01. The sequence continues at coordinate 50,723 of CANJCO010000024.1, forward strand.
GGAGCACCGAGTCGATCTCCCGATCGACGAGCAGCTCGCGTACGCGCGGATCGCGCACGTCGAAGGGCGCGAGGTGCACCCCCGCCGGGACCGTGTCGGCAAACCCCGCGCTCAGGTCGTCAACGATCGTGACATCGTGGCCCGCGTGGAGGAGACAACGGACCATGTGCGAGCCGATGTACCCGCAGCCCCCTGTGACCAGTACGCGCATCGCTCAATCATACACACGCAGGGGCATGGACCGGCTGGACTTCAGCGGAGGCGCTGCCAGTCGAGGATGTCGATTGTGCGCTTCGCGAGGTGGTATTCGACGCTGCGGTGCATGCCCACCGCGTCTCCGCCGATTTCGAGCGGCACGGGCCTCGAGAACGTCATGCGTACGCCCTTCGTGAACCAGTCGGTCATGCCTCGCATGGGGTGATGCCCGCGCCACAACTTTGGGATGTCGCGAATGGCGCCGAGCGTTTTTCGATCGTAGACGCGCACGTTCATCATGCCGAGAAAGCGCTCGGCCCATGGAAATGCCTTAAAATGATAGCCGTATTCAGGGCAGGTCGCCGCGCCTGTCACGCTTACCGGGCCGTCGTAGAGCACCGCGCCGTAGCCGACGCCGTGCATCTTCACGAGCTTCCGATCGCTCGTGATCGTCCAGACTTCGTCGCCAAGGTTCTCGATGATCACATTCGCGCGGCCGAAGACCAGCGTTTTTGGCGCGGTGCGCAAGAGCATCGCCGAGAGGTACCCGTACACCGTTTTCGCGAAGAGCTTCGGGGGGCCTTTCGCCGCGGCGAGCTGGTCTTTGTAGTCATTGATGATCTGCGCGTCCCAACCGGCGCCTGCGAAGTGTGCGAGCATGCCGTTGGTCTCGAGGAGGCCGAAGCTGCGCGTCGGCAGCGGAGAGGCCGGCGCATCGCGGATGATTTCGAGGCAGCGCGCGAGCTTCGGAGCGCCGACGGAATTCGCCCACGCGTTACCTGTCCCGAGCGGAATGACGCCCATCACCGGAAACGGCGCCGCTTGCGGAAGGACCTTCGCGAGGCAGTTCACGAGGCCCATCGCCGTGCCGTCGCCTCCCGCGGCGATGAAGCACTCGGGCGGCGACGCTGAGCCAACGAGCGACCGCAGCCAATCGATCGCCTCGGCCTCGCTCCGCGTGCGCCGCACTTCGACGTTTGGAAGCGCGCGCGCGATTTGAGCCGCGATGCGGCGTCCGCCACGCTTGGCGTTCGCGTTGACCAGCAGCGCGAAGCGCCTCACGCGAGTCCTCCGGTGATGGCATCGCGCACGTGGCGCATGACTTCTTCGCGGCCGCGTCGTCCCTGGTCAACGAAATCGCCCATCTCGATGACCTTGCCGATGGTCACTCGCACTCGCAGACCGGGCGAGCTTCTAGCGTGGCTCACTTCGAGCACGTGGCGCGTGCCGTCGATCGCGATGGGAAGGATGGGGAGGCCGGTTTCAAACGCCATGTGAAACCCGCCTTTTTTAAACGGAAGCAGGGCGCCGGAGCGACTGCGGGTGCCCTCGGGAGCGATCCAGATATTCACGCCGCTTGCGAGGTGCTCGCGGGCGCGCCGCAGGCTCTCGACTGCCCGCTCGCGGTTGCTGCGGTCGACTTCGACGAACCCGGACTCGCGCATCGCCCGGCCCAGAAGCGGGACGTCAAAGAGCTCCTTCTTCGCCACCATTCTCATGTTGCCGCCGAGCAGCGAAAACAGCACCGGAACGTCGTAGTGCGACTGGTGGTTGCTCATGATGATGTGGGTGCGCGTCGGGTCGAGATTCTCCGCGCCGACCACGTCGAGTTGGAGCCCCAGGTTCGCCACGACGCTGCGGGACCAGGAGGCCAGGCGTTCGTCGCAGGAAGCGCGCGTGACGCGCCCGAGCGCCGCGTCGACGACCGTCGGCCAGCAGATCGCGAGGGTCTCGTAGACGTTGCGCACCGATAGCGCGAGCGACTTACCCATTTATGACGACCAGCATAGTCCTGCGGCCCCCCGCCTGTACACATCGACCGCGCTGCAAGAGAAGCGGGCGGGCGGGCGGGCGGTAGCGCTTGCGCTAACCCGATGTGCTGCCTACCATCGGCGCCCACTCGGCCGAATTTGGCCATTTTTCTCGGTTTTCGAACACTTTTTTTGCGGCTTGCCGCGGGAGGTTCAGGCATTACGCCCGACTCCGCGCAGCTCGCCGCAGCTCTGGCGTCCGAAGGCCGCAGTTTCGCAGCCTCTGCTAGGTGATGGATGAGCGCATCGACCATTCGTAACGCACTCGGCCTCTTGCAAGACGATCCCGACCACGCTCGCGCGTATCAGGATTTGCGCGATGCGCTGGGTAGCGGGCAAGCGATCGCCGACATGTCGCGCGAACAGCTGGCGAAGCTGCTCGAAGCCGCACGCACCGCTCACGCATCAAGACTCGAATACGACGCGGTTGCTTCGCTGCTCGAACTCGAGGTCGTTCAGGCACAGGGGACGGACCGCGAGGTCGCGCTTCTCCTTGAGCTCGCTCGGGTCGCCGACGAACACTTGTTCGACGCTGGCCGCGCGGGTGAGATCTACGCACGGGTGCTCACCCTCGATGCCGGCAACGCGCAGGCTGAGGACGCGCTCGAGACGGCCGTCGCGAAGCGCGCGAAATGGGCCGAGCTCGTAAAACGCTATGGCGACGAGGCCGAGAGTGCCAGCGAGCCCGCGCTCAAGAGCTCGCTCCTCGTGAGCGCCGCCGAGACCGCGTACCGCTACGGCCGGCCGTCGATTGCCGGCGAAAAGGGAGCAAAGAAGAAGCTCGCGGCGCTCATCGCCGACGCTTCAACGCGACTCGACGAGGCCGTGTCGATCGACCCGGCGAACGTTCGGGCAGCGGCGCTGCTCGAGCACATTTACCGCGAGACGAAGCGGTGGGCGGATCTTGCGGCGCTCCTCGAAAAGGCCGCGGGAGATGTGCCGACGAAGGACGCAAAGATTGCCGCGCTGCTCCGACTGGCGCGCGTGTGCAAAAAGAAGCTCGAAGAGACGGATCGCGCTGCGGTTGCCTATGAGCGCGTGCTCGACCTGGCACCCGAGAACTCCGAAGCCACGAGCTTTTTGGTCGATCACTTTACTGCGAAGCAGATGTGGGACCACCTGGTCGCCGTCTATCAGGAGCAACTCGGCGCAGCGACCCGGGCCGGGCGCGAGGACGCGGGAACCGCCCTTCAGATCGCGATGATTCACTGGAAGATGCGCGCGAGCCTCGACGCCGCCGAGCCTTTCTTTGAGCGCGTACGCAAGGTTGAGCCTGCGCACGCCGGGATGCTGGCGTTCTTTCGTGAGCACCTGGGCGCCCGGGGCGACACGCAGCGGCTGACGCAAATTCTCACGGAGGCCCAGCGCGCGATGCCTGAGGGACCGGCGCGCGCGCAGGTCGGGGCTGACATCGCCAAGCTCGCCGAAGACGGCGCGAACGCCACGAAAGCGATCGAGCAGTGGCGCGTCATTTTGCGTCAGGACGCGGGCAACAAAGACGCCCGCGACGCGCTCAAGCGCCTCTACCGTCAGTCGGCCAATCACGCATCTCTGGCTGATTTGCTCCGCGGCGATCTCGAGCGCCTCGCCGCCGATGACGTCGCAGGTCGCCTCGTAGTGCTGCGCGAACTCTCGGCGATTTACCAAGGCCAGCTCAAAAACGACACGGCGCTGGTGGGAGTGCTGTCCCAGATTGTCACCCTCGACACGACGGATGCCGACGCCGCCCGTGCGCTCGCTCGCATCTACGAGGCCCTCGGGCGCTTTCGCGACCTGCTGACGACCCAGGCGCGCCTCGCGGAGCTCGAGCGCGAGCCGTCCGTGCGCGCGGAGCTGTATCGCCAAATTGCGCGTCGCTGGCTCGAGCAGTTCACCAACGTGCAGAACGCGGTCGAGGCGTACGAGCGTCTGCTCGATGCCGCTCCGACCGACAGCGAGGCGCGCCAGAAGCTGCGCGAGCTCTACGTCAAGCGCCGCGCCTACAAGTCGCTTTACGAGCTGATCGAGCGGGAAGTCGCCACGTCGGAAGGTGCCGATCGTCTCGAAAAGTGGCTGGAAATGGCCAAGCTCGCAGCGGAGAGGCTCGACCGCGGCCCCGATGCCGTGCGGCTGTACAAGCTCGTACTCGCAGAAGATCCGGGCGCGGCTGCAGCGCTCGATGCGCTTGAAAAGCAGGCGGAGCGCGACAAGGACTTCGCGACGGTCGCGGAGGTCATCGAGCGCCGCGTCAGCGCGACTGACGACCCGGCGGCCAAAGCGGCCTTGTTGCAAAAGTTGGGTGCACTCTACACCGAACGCTTGCAGAATCAGGAGGCCTCACTGGGCGCGTGGCGCCGCGTCATCGAGGTTCAGCCCGCGCACCCCAAGGCGGTTCGCGTCCTGCGCGAGAGCTACCTCGCCGTCGGTGACTACGATGGCCTGACGAGTTTGTACGCGGCGAACAGCGACTGGGAAGGGCTCGCCGAAGTTCTTTCAACGGCGGCCGACAAGGTCAACGACTCCGCGGCGAAGGTCGATCTGTCGTTCCGTGCAGCTGCTGTTTACATCGAGAAGATCGCGTCGCCTGAGCGAGCCTTCCGCGCGTACGAGCGTGTGCTCGGTGTGCGCCCGGACGATGAGCGCGCGGCCGCTGCCCTGGTGCCCATCTACGAGGCCGATGAAAAGTGGGCGAGGCTTCCCGCGCTCTACGAAGTCCTCTGCGGGCATGCGGTCGCGGTCGACGCCAAACTCGTCTGGCTCGACAAACTCTTCGGCGTGACCGGCAAGCACCTGCAGGACCGGGTCGCGGCGTTTCGCTATGCTCGCCGAGCCTACGATCTGGCGCCGGCGCGTTTGTCCGCCTTCGAGAAAGCCGCGATTGAGAGCGGCGAGTGGACTTCATTTGTAGAGGCACTCGGCCTTCGCCTCGCGGCCGCCGACAGCCCCGAGGACGAGCGCCGCACGATCCGCGCGAAGGTCGCCGAAACCTACGCTACGCAACTCGGGCGCCTCGACGAAGCCGTCGCTACATACAAGACGCTCGTAGAGCAGGATCCGACCGACGAAGTTTCTGTTCAGACGCTCGACCGCATTCTCAGGTCGTCGGACCGTCGCGACGACTTGCGGTGGTTGTTCGCTCAGCGCGTCTCGGTCGCGAACACTGCGCGAAAGCTCGAAACGCTCGAGGAGTGGGCTGCCCTCGAGGAAGACGTCTTCGGCGCCCCTGCCGATTCAGCCGCGCTTTACAGGCGAATCCTTGAGGTGGTTCCGAACCACGGTCGCGCGCTGCGTGCGCTGTCGCGTTTGCTCAGCGCGGCGGGCGAGCCCGAGGAAGCGGCGACGCTGCTCGAGCGCGATCGTGACCAGCGCGAGGGCAAGGAGCGCGCGGCGCGCGAGATCGACCTCGCCAAGTTGTACTCCGGAGCCCTCGAACGCCACGACGCTGCGCTGTCGGCGGTTGAGCGCGCGTTGCAACTCGCGCCGGGCGACCGCGACGCGATCGCAGTGCTCGAGCAGCTCATGGCGCGCGCCGAGACCAGACGCGGCGCAGCCGAACGCTTGGAGCGGGCCTACGCTGAATCCGGCGATCAGGCGCGCCAGGCTGGCGTGGTTGAAGTGCTGCTGTCGACGACGGACTCGCCCGAAGCGCGCGCAGCGCTTTTCGACACGCTGGCCGGTCTGCGCGAAGCGCTCGGCGAACCCTCGACGGCGTTCGATGTGCTCGTTCGCGCCGCTGCCGAGTCTCCTGCGCTTCTCAGTGTTTGGGACCGCCTCGCTGAGCTGGCAGCGCGTACCCAGCGCGCTCAGGCCCTTGCCGACGCTCTGGCTGGCGTGGTCGCCGGCGGCGGGCTCGCACCCGAGCTCGAAGTCGAGCTGTCGGAGCGGGCGGCGGCGCTCTTCGACGAGCTTGGTGAGTCGGATCGCGCTCGTCCGTATCTCGCGCGCGTTTTGGCGCTCGACCCGACGAACGAACGCGCGTTTGCCCGGCTGAAGCAGATCCTCACGGGCTCCGAGAACTGGACGGACCTCGAGGCTTTGTACGAAGCCGCGATTGGCGTTTCGGACTCGGGGCGTCGCGTCGAGTTGCTTATCGAGCTCGCGGTGGTCGCTGAAGAGATCACGTCCGACACCGATAAGGCGATCTCCTGCTACGAACGCATCATCGCGACCCAGGCGGGGCACCCGCTTGCGTCGCGCGCGCTCGACACGCTCTACACGATGGAGGCCCGGTGGGCCGACCTCGCGGCCCTTCTCGAACGGCGCGTCGATGGTGCTCCCGGCGACGAAGCGGCTCCGCTGCGCGTGCGGCTCGCTTCGCTGTTCGTTGGAAAGCTCGACAGCGCCCCTCGCGCGCTAGAGCAACTCGCTTTGGTTCTTGAGGCAGATCCGGGCGCGAAAGATGCGCGCGAACTCGTCGAGCAGGTTCTGGGCGTCGCGGCCCATCGTCAGGCCGCGGCCGCGATTCTTGAATCGGTGTACTCTGCAAGTAATTCCCAGCGCGACCTCGTTCGGATTCTCGAGGTTCGACTCGAGGGTGAGGCCACGACGGAAGGGAAGATCGAGCTTCTGCGCCGCATCGCAGAGCTTCGCGATGAGGGCCTGAGCGAGGAAGTTGCCGCGCTCGACGCGTTCGCGCGGCTTGTTCCCATCGCGCCCGACGACGTGCATGCGCGCACGAGATTGCTCGACCTCGCGCGTCGCGTTGGTTCTCAGGCGCAGGCCGCCGACGTTCTTGAAGCGTCCGCGAAGGCCGCTCGCGTGCCGCAGCCGCGCGGTGAAATTCTCATGGAGCTCGCGCGCGTTCGGGAAGACCTTCTCGGCGACTCGGACAAGGCCGAAGTGGCCTATCGCGAGGTGCTGGCGCTCGACCCCGCCGACGCAGCGTTGTCGTTGCCCGCAGCGCGCGCGCTCGGCCGCATTTACGCCGCCGCAGGCAAATCGCGCGAGCTGGTCGAAGTCTTGCGCAAAGAGGTTGCGCTCGAAGACGGCGCTGAGGCGCGACGTGAGCTCTTCGGCCGCATCGGCGAGCTCTGCGAGAACGCGCTCGACGACCCAAATGGCGCCATTGTGTCGTGGAAGGCCCGCCTCGAGGACGACCCCACCGACGACGCGGGCCTCGCGGCTCTCGATCGGCTGTACGAGCGAACAGGCGACCACAAGGCGCTCGTCGAGGTGCTGCGGTCGCGCGAGCAGAATGCGACCGACCCGGAGTCGCGCAAGCGCTTGCTGCTGCGTCTCGCCCAGACCCTCGCCGACAAGCTGAGCGACGTCACCGAGGCGATTGGTGCGTATCGCGCGTTGCAGGATGAGTTCGGCGCTGACCGCGCTCTGCTCGGCGCGCTCGCGATGCTGTACGAAATCGCGGACCGTCACGATGACCTTGCCGACGCGCTCGAAGCAGACCTGTCGATGGCGGACGCCACCGAAGATCGCCTCGCGTTGCTCGTTCGCCTCGGCTCGGTTCGCCAGTCGAAGTTGAAGGACGTATCGGCCGCCCTCGAAACCTATCGACAGGCATTGACCCTCGATTCCTCACACGTCCCGAGTCGCGCCGCGCTCGAGGCGCTATTGTCGGACGATGGCGCGCAGCGCGACGCCGCGGGGATTCTCAAGCCGCTTTATGAGGCTGACGGAGACCACGCGAAGCTCCTGAAGGTGCTCGCGATCGAAATCGGACTCGCCGATTCGGTCGGCGAGAGGCTCGACTTGCTGTCGCAGGCCGTGGTGGTTGCAGAGCAGTCGCTTGGCGATCCCGCGGGCGCGTTCGCGTTCGCAGCGCGCGCAGTGAAGGAAGCCGCCGGAGAGGGCGAGCTAACGGCGTGGATGGAGCGCGCGGAGCGCCTGGCTTCTGCCGCGAAGCTCGAGGCTGACTTTGTATCGCTTCTGCGGGGGATCGTGCCCGACGTCCTGGACGAGGCCGCCCAGGTCGATGTGATGCTCAAGGTCGCTTCGCATGCGCGGACGCACCTGGCGGACGCTGCACTCGCCCGCGAGTACTACGAGAAGGCGTTGCAGGTTCGCGGCGATGAGCCTCGCGCCCTCGAGGCGCTTGAGTCGCTCTACTCCGCAGCGGGAGATTTCGCCGCGCTCAGTGATATTCTGCAGCGTCTCGCCGAAGTCGCCGTGTCGGACGCTGAGCGCAAAGGGTTTTTGCTCAAGCAGGCCCGCGTGGCGGAGGATTCGACCGCTGACTTCAAATTTGCGATCGAAGTCTACGAGCAGGTCTTGGAGCTTGGCACCGATGCCGTTGTGATTGAGGCGCTTGAGCGGCTGTACGCGCGCACCGAGCGGTTCGACGACATGGTGGCGCTCTATGAGCGGCAGCTCGGCGAAGGTGCGGACGACGACAAACTCGCGTCGCTTCACGCGCGCCTCGGAGCGGTCTACCGAAACAATCTGGCCGACGTCGATCGCGCGTTCGACTCTTACGAAGCTGCGCTCAAGCACGACTCGGAAAACGCGGAGGCGATCGCTGCACTGGAGGCGTTGATGCGCGCCGACGCTTCGGCAGGACGTGCGGCGGAAATTCTCGAACCCGTCTACCTCGCCCGCCTCGATTGGCGCCGCGTGATGGATGCGATCTCGGCGCGCCTGCGCGCCAGCCAGGATCCTGACGATCGACGCACTTTGCTCAAGCGTCTCATCAAGCTTCACGAAGAGCAGGAAGAGAACTACGGAGCCGCTCTCGACGACGCCGGACGCCTCCTCGCGGAGGACGTTTCCGACGAGTCGACGTGGTCGGAGCTCGAGCGCCTTGCCCGTGTTGCCAACGCCCCGCGCCGACTCGCGGAGATCTTCGCCGCGGAGCTGGTGAAGGTTTCCGTCGACGAGACCGCGACGGCGCAGCTTTGCGCGCGGACTGCGGAGCTGTTCGAGGAGCAGGGTGAGTCTGCTCAGGCGCTTGTCTTCTATCGCCGGGCGTACGCGTTTTCTCCTGAGGATCACGCTCCCGTGTTTGGGGCTGTCGACCGGCTGCTCACTGCGGGAGGCCGCCATGCGGAACGCGTCGCGCTCTATCGCGCCGCGCTTGAGTTCCAGAACGACGACTCGGCGCGCGCCGAAATGCTGCACACGATTGCGCGGCTCGAAGAGGTCGAGCTGCACGACGCTGCGGCTGCGATGGAGACATATCGCGCGGCGCTGGAAATCGACGATAGCGATGCCGTCTCGCTCGATGCGCTTTCGCGCCTATATGGCAACGCAGAGCGTTTCCGTGATTTGGCGGATCTCATTCGCCGACGCGCCGAACAGTCGGGGATGCCAGAAGAAGAAGCCCGATTTCGCTTTGACCTCGGCGAGTTGCTTCAGCACAGGCTGGATGACCCGTCCGGCGCGATTGATGAATTTCACGCGGTGGTCGACCTGGCAGCGCCCGGGACCGCAGGCTCAGAGCAGGCTGTAAAGGCGCTCGAGGCGCTGCTTCGCGAACCGGACCACAAGGCCCGGGTCATCGAAATTCTGCGACCGATTTTTGAACGAAGTGACGATTGGCGTCGTCTGCTTGCGCTCGATCAACAGCGACTCGCGATCACCACCGACGCGGGCGAGCGCGGGGCCATCTTCAAGGAAGCTGCACGCATTTGGGAAGAGCGCGGCGCAGACAGCAGCCGCGCGTTTGAAGCCATGCGCGATGCGTTCGTGCTGGACCCCGAGGACGGGGACGCGCGCAGTGAGCTCGACAGACTCTGCGGGGTCGTCGGGCGTTGGGACGATCTCGCCGACGCTTACGAGCAGGGCCTCTCGCTCGCGCTCGATCTGACCAAGCGCGACCTGCTATCCGCGCTCGCCCAGTTGCATGACGCGCGACGCGACGATCCGCGCAAGGCCCTCGACGCGTACGGCCGACTCTTTGCGCTCGACGAGAGCGAGCCCGAGCCGCTCGAGCACATGGACGCCTTGGCGACGCTGCTCGCCGACTGGCCGACCGTCGTGACGGTTCTCGTCAAGAAGGCGGAGCTCACCCTCGACGACTCCGAGCGAGCGTCGATCTGGCGCCGCGTCGGCGAAGCGCGCCGCGACATGCTTGAAGACAACCCGGGCGCCCTTGAGGCCTATGAGTCAGCGCTCGAACTCGAGCCTGACAGCGCGTGGACGATCGACAATCTCTTGCCGCTGCACGAGGCCATGAACAACGACGCTCGGCTCGTCGAGCTGTACCGGCGTCGGGTCGAGCTCGCCGGCGACGACGAAGCGGAACTCAAATACCAGCTGCTCGTAGCAGCGGCCGACCGGCACGAGCAGGCGCTTTCGAACCGGGCCGAGGCCATTGCGCTGCTTGGCGAAGCGCTTGCCGTGCAGCCAGGCGATGGGCCGGTGACGGAGCGTCTGGGCCGACTTTATCGCAGCGAAAGCATGTGGCCGGAGTTGCTTGACAACCTCAAGCTTCAGGCGGCCGCTGCCTCGGACGAGCAACGCGGCGCCGTGAAGAAAGCCATTGGGGCTCTGCTCGTCTCCGAGCTTGGGGACCCGCGCCAAGCCCTCGACGCCTACCGCGACGTGCTCGATGCTGGATTCGATGACGAAGCCGCGCGCGCGATTCGCGCCATCGGCGAAGGGAGCGACGAGCTGCGCGAAGAAGCGGCCGACGCGCTCGAGCCGGCGCTCCGCGCGTCTGGCAATCACGCAGAGCTCGTCGACGTGCTCGAACTCAGGCTCCGCGGCCAGGAAGACCCCGACGCGCGCTGCCGGACGCTGCGAGCGATCGCATCGATCTCCGAAAGTTCGCTCGGCGACCATGCCCGCGCGCTGGATGCCCTCGTGCGGGCGATCGCCGACTCGACGGACGACGCCGAGTTGCACGGCGAGATCATGCGGCTTTGCGACCGCGTCGCAGGCGCTGGCTACGCACGCTACGCAGACGCGCTGACGCAGCGCGCCGCGTCGGTCGTCGACCCCCAAATCTGCGCAGACCTCAATGTTCGACTCGGCCGGGTTTGTGAGGAGCACCTCAAGGACGATCCGCGCGCGGCTGCAGCTTACGCTCGCGCCACGGAGTATGGCGGCGACACCTCTCCGACGCTGCTCGCGCTCGACGCCCTCTATGTCCGTATGGGCGACGTGCGCGCGCTGTCTGACGTTCTCGAGCGCCGCATCACGCTCGAAGGTACGCCCGCCATTCAGGCCGATCTCTACCATCGCCTGGCCGTCATCCAGCGCGGCGAATTCGGGGACAAAGCGCTCGCGCTTTCCACGCTCCGCCTTGCCCTTGAGCGGTCTCCTGATCACGCGGCGAGCCGCGCCGCGATTGTCGGCCTCCTCGACGACGACGCGCTCTTTGCCGAGGCCTTCGACGCGCTCGAGGGCGTCTATCGCTCCCTGGGAAACGCGACCGATCTCGCGAATCTTTTCGAGCGCCGCGTCGCGCGGGCGTCCGATCGCCGTGAGGGCGTTCGTGCCCGGCTCGAGCTCGCTCGCGTGGTCGAAGATCTCGTGGGTGATGGCGCGCGCGCACAGCGCATCGTCGAAGCCGCGCTGGTGGCGGACGTCACCGAGCCCGACGTTCTCGCGGAGCTCGAGCGTCTCGCGCCCGCGACGGGTGGATGGCGCGAGGCGGCCGACGCTCTCGCGAGCGCACTTCGCGCGCAGCATGACGACGTTCCGAGCTCCGCGCGAGCCGAGCTCTGGTCGCGGATCGCAGGTTGGCGTCGCGACAAACTTGGCGATGCGGCGGGTGCCGAGGAAGCGTTCGGCCAGGCGCGCGCCGCTGATCCGGACAACGTCGATGTGCTGTCGGCTATCGAAGAGCTGCAGCGACAGCCGGGTCGCGAGCGCGAGCTCATCGAAACGCTGCGCGCCCGAGCGAAGCTCGACGGCGATCTGTCGTCGAGACGAACCACCTTGCGCGAGGCGAAGGCAATCGCGGAGACGACGCTGCTCGACCCGCAGCTCGCCGAGTCGCTCGTTCGCGAGCTTCTCACCGAAGACGCCGCGGACGCGTGGGCGCTCGAGGAATTGACGCGCATGCGCGAAGCCGCCGGCGCGTGGGGGGAGGTCGCTGCGCTGCTGCTTCGCCGCGTCGATGTCGAAGCGGATGGCCTCGCGATCGCCGCGCTTCGCCATCGGGCCGGCGAGGTCTATGCCGCTCAGCTCGGCGATGCCGAGCGGGCGATCGCGATTTATCGGGAGCTGTTCGAGGCTGATCCGAACGACGCGAAGGCGACTCAGGCTCTTCGCGGCCTCTACGGCGCGACGAACAACACGCGCGCGCTTTCGGAGCTGCTTGAGACGCTCGTCGACATGGCAGACGGCGAAGCGGCTCGCGCGGCGCTGCGGATCGAGCTCGCGAAGCTGCAGGATTCCCGCGGCGAGACCCGTGAGGCGACCGACACGCTTCGCGCGATTCTCGACGAAAATCCCACGAATTCCGAAGCGGTGATCGCGCTTTCGCAGCTGTTCGAAAAGCATGGGCAGGATGACGAGCTCGCAGAGTTGCTGTCGGTTCAACTCGGACAGGCTCAGGACCGAGGCGACGGCGTCGCGGAGCTCGCGCTCCAGGTGCGCCTCGCTGAAGTGTACGAGTCGCGCTTGAACGACACTCCGCGAGCGCTCGCGGCGTACGAGGCTGTCCTCGTTCGCGATCCGTCGCATCGTGGCGCGCTCGAGGCCGTCGCCCGACTCGGCGAGCTGCGCGGAGCATGGGACCGCGCATCCGCCGCGCTGTCGAAGTTGCTCGAGCTCGCGACGGACGCCTCGGGAGTCCCCGTTGCGCTGCGCCTTGCGAAGGCGTTCGGAGCGCTCGACGACGACGCGGGAGTGGCGTCCGCTCTGCGGCGCGCTCTCGAGCTCGAAAAATCCAACGAGGTCGTGCGCGACGCGCTTCGCTCCCTTTACGAGAAGCGCAAGAGCTGGAGCGAGCTGGCCGAGATGCTCGTGTCGGATGCCGACCTCGCTGAAGACGCGGCGGGCGCCGAGAAGTCTCCGGCGGTCGTCGCCGGCGTCGTCAAGTCGCTGCGACGCGCGTCAGAAATCTACTCGGGCGAGCTCAGCGCACCGGGCCTCGCTGTGCCGCATCTCGAGCGCGCGTCGGCGCTCGCCCCAGCCGACCGCGAGCTGCTTCTCGCGCTGTGCGACGTCTACACGACCTCAGGCCGCGAGCGCGCAGCGACTGAAGTGCTCGAGAAGATCATCGCCTCGTTTGGGGGCAAGCGCAGCAAAGAACTCGGCGTGTTCCACCACAAGCTCGGGCGCGCGCTGGCGTCGCTCGGGGAGAAGGAGGCCGCGCTCGCCCAGTTCGATCTCGCGTTCAAGATCGACCCCGGCGCGATCGGTGTGCTTCGGGAGCTTGGCGTGTTCTCGCTGGAGAGCGGCGACCTCGAGCGGGCTCAGAAGACCTTCCGAGCGCTGCTCCTGCAGAAACTTGACGACAAGAGCGGCATCACGAAGGCAGAGGTCTTCTTCTATCTCGGCGAGGTCCTGCTCAAGCAGGGCGACAAGGTAAAAGCGCTGCCGATGTATGAACGCGCGATCGAAAACGATGCTTCGCTGGCCACGGCGAAGGCGCGAATCGCGGAGCTGAAGGGCTGAGCGCGTCTGTGTGGCGTCGCGCAGCGGGACTGGCGATCGGTCTCGTTGCGCGCGCGTGGGTCGCCCTTTTGCGCGTGACGCTCGTCGTTCATCCTTCGCTTGAAAGGAGCGACGGATCGAAGCCGTGGGTGCTGTGCTTCTGGCACGGAACGCAGCTGCCCGCCCTGGCCGCCAGCCGTCGTCGCCCGACGGTAGCGATGGTGAGCCACTCCGCCGACGGCGCGATGCAGACCGTCGCGATGACCGTGATGGGGATGACGGTCGTGCGAGGCTCGTCTTCCCGCGGCGGAGCGGCGGGAATGCGCGGCGTGCTGCGCGCGATGCGGCGGCTGAAGGGGGACGGCGCCTTTGCCGTAGACGGTCCGCGTGGGCCCCATCGAGTAGCGAAAATGGGGGCGATCGTAGCCGCACGGCTCGCTGGCGCGCGCCTGGTTCCGGTCGGCGCCGCGAGCGCCCGCAGCACGGTGCTGGCCCGCGCGTGGGATCGGTTCGTTCTGCCGTGGCCGCTGTCGCGCGTGGTGGTCGTGCTGGGGGAGCCGCTCGATCCGGAGCTGCCCGACGCGTGCGGTCGACTCAGCCGCGCGATTGATGCCGCGAACGCGCAGGCAACGAGCGCACTCGCTGCAGCGCCGCCGATGCTGCGCGGCGCCGCATGAAGCTCCTCGTCGACGGAAATATCGTTTCAAACGATTCGTGGACGCTGTCACCGCTCGACCGCGCGGTGCTGTATGGAGAGTCCGCGTTCGAGTTGCTGCGGGTCTATTCGGGGCGCCCGTTCGAGCTTGGGCTTCACCTCGATTGCCTCGGCCGCGCGTGCGCGCAGCTTTCGATTCCGTGGCCGGGAGCCGAAGTGCTTCGCGCGGAAGTCGCGACGGCGATCGACGGCGGCGCTGGTGACCTCGCGCTTCGGGTGCAACTGACCCGCGGCAATCCGGCGCTCGAAATCTCACCGCGTCGCGTCGTCAGCGCGAGCGCTGCGGTGGTTCCTGCGCGTCACGCGTACGAACGCGGCGTCGCGGTCGTGATCGACGCCGCTCTGCTCG
>CANJCO010000025.1 GCA_947473045.1 Myxococcales bacterium
GAAAAACACCCTGATAGTAATTGGCGAAGCCAATTGCGTGGGGTGGGGACCCCGAAAAACCGCGTTTTTCGGGGCGGGGAGGTGCATACCTCCCCGAGATGAAAGGCTAGCAGGCCGTTCTTCAACGGCCTGCTAGCAGGGCGCTCGAAAGACACCCTGCCAGGAATTGGCGAAGCCAGTTGCGTGGGGTGGGGACCCCGAAAGACCGCGTTTTTCGAGGCGGGGAGGTGCAGTCCTCCCCGAGATCAAAGGCTAGCAGGCCGCTGTTCATCGGCCTGTTAGACCCGAACGGGCGCGCGGGCCGCGCCGAAGCCGTGTGGTGAGGCATTCATGAAGATCGCGCATCTCCCGTTCGCAGCTGCACTCGTCGCCGCTGCCTGCTCGTCGACCCCAGCGCCGCCGGCCACGACGCCCGACGAGCCCGATACTTCAGAGTTCAAGCGACCGCCGTACTCCTGCGCCTACATGTGTCCGAGCTCGGGATGCGCCGAAGTTGGGACTCCCTATTCGTGCCCGGCCATGGCTCCGTGGGCAGCGATGCCGCATGAAGCCGCGTGCGGAGACTGGGACGGCCGCTACCCGGCGGCTGCGCCCGGTCGCTGCGTCGCCTCGGCGCCCGCCGGGGCTGCTGCCGCCTATGCGGGAACGGTAGGTGGCGTCACGATTCTGCCCGATGGGCGCACGCTCTCTCCGGCGGGCGCCGACTGGGTGTTCGCCGAGAAGGACCTCGTGGGCGGCCTGACTTCCGCGTTGCAGCGCGTGCCCGGCACCCAGCTCGTGCTCGCGGTCGACACTGGCGAGGGGGACCACGCCGTCAGACTCATCGACACTGCAAAGATCGGCAGCGGTGATCCCGTCGCGAGCTACGTGCGCTTCGCGAACCCGTCGACGCTCAACTCGGCCGTCGCGTACGTGGCTCCCGATCTGGTCTATGTGGCGACCAACGACGGGGTGATTCAGGCGCTCAAGATCGACCTTGCGGCGGCCACCCTCGCGCGCGATCCGGCACGCACGATCAAGCTCCCCGACGCCGTCAACGGCAACGGCGTCAAGGTGCCCTGGTATGTCGCAGGGCTCGCCGCGTCGCCCGACGGAAAGCGTCTCGTCGCGACGGGTGTGACCGAGCGTCGCCTGCTCGCCTTTGACGTCGACGCCCAGTCGCCCGGCTTCGGATCGCTGGTCGGCTCGGTCGAGCTGGGCGCCTCTGAGACGTTCTCGGTCAGCATGGATCCTGCCGATCTCGTAGGCAACCGCGCGTACGTCACCATGTGGGATCGCTCGAAGGTGGTCGAAGTCGATCTCACCGCTCCCGCCGCGCCCGTGCTCGCGCGCGAATTTCCCACGAAGAAGAACCCGCAGGGTGTCGCTTTTCTGGGGCCGAGGTGGATGGTAGCCGCGGGTGATTTGGGAGATGCGCTTACGCTGATCGATCGCGCGAGCGGGCAGACAACGGACGTGCGCGTTGACGCTACCCAACCGCTCTACGGACTCGAACCCGGAGCGCTGGCGTTCGACAGCGCGCGCAGTCGCCTGTACGCGGCGCTGGGAGGCATCAACGCGGTCTCGGTTTTTGACGTCGACTTGTCGAAGTCGCCGCCGGCGCTCGTGCCGCTGGGGCGGATGCCCACCGGCTTCTGGCCGTCGGCGCTCGCTGTGGAGGACGACGGCGCCCTCATTGTGACGAACTTGCGTGGCCGAGGCACGGGCACGCGGCCGGTCTACTGGCCGATCGAGGACTCCGACATCGCAGACCACATGCGCGGCTCAATCCAGCGCGTGCCCCTCCTGTCGGCCTCCGAGCTCGCCGCGGCCGACGCCGTGGTCGCGAAGTCGCTGTCAGTCGGCGCACGGGATGGCGCCCCGCAGGTGACGTGCCCCGACGGCGTCCGGGACTTCCCGCTGCCGGTGACCAATACCGAGGGCCCCTCGCCGGTGATCAAGCACGTGTTCGTCGTGCTTCGCGAAAACAAAGGGTTCGATGGCGTCTTTGGCGACATGCCGGGCGTCAACGGCGAGGCGACTTTCGCGCTCAAGCCGGGCTCGATGGACGCCATCTGGAAGAACTTGCGGCAGGCCGCGCGCACGTTCTCGATGAGCGACAACTACTACACAGACGCCATCTACTCGACCCAGGGGCATGTGTGGGCAACCTATGGACGTACCAGCGACTTCAACGAGCGCACGTGGGCCATCTCCGGCAACGGAAGGAGCGCGCGTCCCGTCCCGGGTGGGGGCGTCATCGACGTCGGGCAACCGGTAGAAGGCTCGCTCTTCGACTGGCTCGGCGACAACCACGTGGCCTACGATATTCGCGGTGAAATCGACGGTTCGCCGCGCAAGCCGCCCACCGATCACCCGCCGCTCGACGCGGCCTACCCGGGGGGCCCGTTTCAAAACATCGGCTACAACGACCTCGAAAAGGCCTGCTACCTCGCTGGGCAGTTGCGTGTATTTTGCAATCTTGGAACGGTGACGTACCTCACGCTCCCCAACGATCATACGTTCGGCGTCTCGCCTCAGCGGCCAACGCCGGAGACGTACTGCGCGGTGAACGATGAGGCCACGGGCATGTTCCTCGACGCGCTCAGCCACAGCCCCGCCTGGGCCTCCTCGGTGGTGCTCATCACGGAGGACGATCCGTCGCAAGGAGGCGAACACGTTGACAGCCATCGGGCGCCGCTCACGTTGGTGTCGCCGTGGATCCGTCGCGGCTACGTGTCGCACACCCACATCGACATCGCCTCAATTCACAAGCTGATCGCGCACCTCGTCGGCAAGCCCTACCCAAACGCGATCGTCGCGCAGGCCGCGCTGCCGTTCGATGCGTTCACCAGCACGCCCGATTTCGCCCCCTTCGTGTACGCGCGTCGCCAGTGGCCGCTGTCGTGCGGAGACGGGTCTGCGAAGGGCGAGCGGGACCTGTCGGACAGCTGGGACTTTTCCCGCGAGGACGCCCAGCCTGGCCTCGATCAGCAAGTCTCGCGGTGGATGCGCGGCGCGCCGGCGGCATCGCTTCCGCCGGCGCTTCGCGCGCGCGTCGACGCAAGAATCGAGGGTAACGCGCCTCGGGCAGCGCGCTAGCAGGGCGCTGCTTCAACACCCTGCCAGTGCTCGCCCGGCTGGCGGGGGAAGGCGATCGACAGCTCGGTCGGCCACCCGGGCACCTCTGCCGCGACCAGCGACGCGCCATGCGCCTCGGCCACGCATCGTGCATAATACAACGAAAGTCCGATCGCGGTCGCCCGCGCCTCTCCGGGGGACTCTGCGAACGCGCGCAGCTGCGGCTGGTCGTGCAGCGAGCGTGCGTCATGTGCGACGAAGATGACGACGCTCTCGCCGCGCACCTCTGCGCCGACCAGAACGCGCCCTTGCGGCTTCACCCAGCGGAGCGACACTTCGGTCAGCAGCTCGAGCGCCCGCCGCACGTACTCGGGATGCACCGCGACCGCGAGATCGTCTGAGCAGCGCGCATCGAGGCCGACGCGCCGCTGCTCGGCATCGGCTTGCGCTTCGCCAACGACCGCGGACGCCATCGGTGCCAGCAGAGTGACCGCGCGCTGAAGCCGGAGCGAGCCGGCAGCGTGATGGGCGGTGGTTACCGCGTCGTCGATGAGCTGTCGTACGCGAGAGACTGCCAGCGCGGCGTCTCGCACGGCGTCCGCTGCATCGCCCTCGGCGGGGGTCACGTCGGCGACAAACGAGAGGTTCGCGAGCGCGGCGCTGAGCGGGTTTTTGACGTCGTGCGCGACGAGGCTCATCAGCTCAGCGTGTTCTTGCAGCAAGCGCTCACTCATCGGTACCTTCTCCTTCAATCGCGAAGCCCTCTTCGCGCGCTTCCCCCTCTTCGCGCGCGCGCTTCGAGTCGCGCATCGCGTCAAGATGAAGTGGCGGGGGCTGTCCGGGAAACCAGATCGGCTTGAAATAATTGCCGGCGGGCAGCCTGCGCGTCAGCGCCTCGTCGGCGGACCTCGGCAGCGGCAGCACGAGCGGCCGCCCGCTCCAGTCGACCGGCTTGTGCGGGTGCGGAAACGCGTCGGTCGAGCATTGCGCGTCCGGCCGCGGCTTGCGCCTGTAGGTGTCGAAGGCGCCGAGCCGGAACTCGAAGCAGTAGCCCTTGTGGAGCCAATCGGAAAAGGGCGCGTAGCTGCGCATCGGGCGCGCCAGCATGATGCTCCCGGCGTCGACGACGACAGCAGGCTTTTCGCGCTCAAGATCACCCAGCAGCAGCTCCACACTCCCGGGCACGATGCGTGCGCGCTCGACCGACAGCTTCTCCCAGAACCACGGCACCATCCCGGTGACGTAAGTCTCGAACATGTAACGGCCCGCGGGCCGACGGTGGGAGTACTGGTAGAGCCAGGGAGAGAACCCCCAGACGAAAATGCGCTCGTCCGGTGCCGTGCTCGCCGCAATGTATTTGCCGAGATCCTGCACGGTCCGATCGTGCGCGACGCGGCCGTCGACGCGCTCGCCGAAGATGGTCCCCACTGTCGCGCAGGCGATCAGCAGGGCGCAGCCCGCCCACACGAGCCGATGGAGGTGCCGCCTGCTGACGGCGCCCACAGAAAAGCGGTGCGCGAGGCCCCCGGCCCAGAGCGCAACGAACGGCCATGCCTGAAGAAAATAGTGCGGGAAGAAGCGCCACATCGAGGCTGCGCTTGAAGTGGCGATGAGCGCGTGGAGCGCGAAGTAGCTCGTGGGACCAAAGCCCCGCAGCAGCGCCATCGGGGAGCGCAGCCGCGCTGACGCTGCCGCGCGCCGCAGCACGCGAGGGGCGGCGTTTGACGCGAGGATCGCGAGCGCGAAGAAGAAGCCGGTCTGCTCGGACAGGCGAAAAAATACGTTCGTCAGCCACGCGAATTTCTGCGTGGTCGGGCGCAGGTGCACTTCGCGGTTGTATGTAATTGTATAATACACAAACGAGTCGAAGGTGCCCTCCGACATCGCGTGCACGGCCATCGCTGCCGGGACGACGAGCGTCGCGACGGCGACCACGGCGATCTCTCCAGCAGCCCGCGTGGCCCGGCCTGCGCGCCGCGCGTCTGCGATGAGCCATAGCGCGAGCGCCGCCGGGTGCAGCATGGCCGATTGCTTCACCGAGGCAGCAACGCCGAAGAGCGCGCCCGAGGCGGCGAGCAGCGCCCATCGCCTGCCGCTCGGGGCGGCTGTTCGAACCGCGATCGCGCCGATCCACGCGCCGAGGAGCAAGGGGGCCAGCTGCAGGGTCTCGCCGTGGAGCGCGGCGCCGTCAGCCGGCGGAAATCCGAACGCCATCGCGTAGCCCGTCAGCAGGGTCGCAACGACGCCTGCGCGCTCGGAGAGGGCGCGTCTCGCCACCAGCCAGACCAGCGCGAGATTGAGCAGCGCGAAGCCGAGCGCCCACAGCCTGAAGGCGACCACGTTGTCCCAGCCGCTCGTGCGCGCGATCAGCTCGAACGCGTAATACATGAGCGGGCCGCGCTGGCTCACGGCCCCGTCGTAGAGCTTGAAGCCCTCGACCAGGCGCTCGGCGACGCCCATCGCGTAGGCCTCGTCGACGTTCGCGTACGTCTTGTATCCGATGAGCGGACCGTGCACCGCGCACACGGCCACCAGGCTCACCGCGAGCACGACCCACGCGAGCGGGGTGACCTTGCGTGCGCCTCGAAGTGCCATTTTGCGGGACAGTAGTGGATGCGCGGAGATTCTGAAATACCGCAGGCGGAGCGCCTTTCGGGCGCTATTTCGTTTTTCGCTGAAGGTGTTGCCGCGCCGCGAGCGAGACGGCGCCGCTCACGTTTTTGCTGCCCGCGAGGGTCTTCAGGTCGCTCTCGCGAAGCAGCGGAATGAGCTTGGCAACTTGCGTAAACGGCACGCGAGGGTTCTGCACCAGGTTGAGCTTCACCTGATAGGTGCGCATCCACTCGCGGCTGCGCACGATCACGCTGAGGACATCCTCCGATACGTTGCGACTTCCGGCGATTCGCACGACCTCGTTTTCCTGGATCATTGGGCTCTTGATGGCGGCGGCGGCCACGATCTTGTTGTTGTCGCGCACGAGAATGGCGCGCTCTGAAGGCGTGCCCAGCATCGCGCGGCGGACCTTCTGCGACACGTTCATGTCGGTCAGCTTGAGTTTGACGGGCTTGAGCTTCTCGACGAGCTTCTCTTCGCCGGTCTCTTCGTCGATGACGTGGGTCTCGTCGTTCGAGACGCCGGCCTCGACCTCCGTCGCGATCGCTTCGGCCTCCACGAACAGCACGTCGTCGAAGCCCGGTTCGTCGCTGGGCTCGGCGATGAGCTCACCCGCGATCGCCGCCGCCACCTCGTGAAACGCAGCGATTCCAGTGAGCTCCTTGCCGCTTCGCACAGCGAACTCGATGATGCGGTCGCACGTCGACATGCGCGTGGCCTTGTTCAGGTACAGCTGCTCGATGATCGTCGAGTCGGCGAGCATCCGCTCTTCGTTAATCGCGATCAGCTCGGCGACCGCCTCGCTCGCGCGCGCCGCGAGCGCCGCCACAGTGCTGGTTTCCAGCTGGGGGAGCGCCAGAATCTTGAGCATGACGGCCGTGTTTTTCGCGAACTTCGGAGCCACGACGGCGAGGACGCCGGCGGGCAGATCGGCGACCAGCGCGGCGTCGAGGAGCCGCTCCGGGATGGCATCGAGCGTTGCGCGCGCCACTTCGACGAGCGGATCGGCGTCGTCCTGCGCCATGAGCGCGACGACCGTGAGGGCATCGTGCGGCTTGAGGCCGGGCGCGACCCCGCGGGCGGCCATGGTGCGCAAGGCGGCAGGTGCCTTGAGGTCGAGGACGCGCGCGACCGCGACGGAGAGTGTGGAGAGGTCGATCGGGGGATGCATGGGGCGGGGATCCTGGTCGATGCGGGCGCAGCGCAGCGCTCGCGCTTCGGCCGTCCCACAAGCGACGGTAAAAGCTATACCGATGGCGAAAGCGCGAAAGGAGAATTATCGTGAGGCCGCGGCCGCATAAAATCGCGACCGTGCGCGTTGTACGCGGGCTACGCCAACTTGCTGGAGGGTATCACGATGGGTGTGTTTGATTTCGTCAAGCAGGGTGTGAAGGAGATGGCGATCGCTCGGCCCGACGGGCAGAAATCGCTGATCGTCTACAAGCACCCCGACCAAAACATCCCGATGTACGCCCAGCTCACCGTCGACAGCGACGAGTGCGCCGTATTCTTCAAAGACGGCCGCGTTGTGGGCGTGCTCCCCGCGGGGCGACACACGCTGCAATCGCAGAACATCCCGTTCCTCAACTCGATCGTCACGAGCTTCACCGGCGGCAACGTCTTCATCGCCGAGATCTTCTTCGTCAAGACCTCGCCTGTGCGGAGCGTCACCTTCGGTGGCCCAATCGGTGACATGATCGATCCGCTCACCGGCGAGCAGGTCATTCCCCGAATCTTCGGCGAGTTTTCGTTGGTCGTGACCGATCCGGTGCGCTTCATCGTGGGTTACGCCGGGCAGGCAGCGCAGGGCGACAACGACGCGGTTCTCGACTGGGTCAAGGGCCTGTTCATGAACGGCGTGAAGACGACGATCGGGCAAGTGTGCGAGGTCGAGGGCAAGAGTGTGCTTCAGGCCGTGAGCCTCACGCAGAAGCTCGCGCAGGCATTTGTCGCGAGCGTGCCCGATCTCAACGACATCGGCGTTCGCATCCTGCAAATGGGCCAGTTCAACTTGAACTTCTCCGAGGAGGATCGCGAGCGGCTCGTCGAGGCCAACGCGGAGGTCGCCAAGGCCAGTCGCGGAGTCAAGATCGCGGAGGCTCAGGCCAAGGCGCGCCAGTTCGAGATGGACCAGAAATACCAGCAGGACGCGCGCTACGTTCAAAACCTCGCGGGAAACTTTCAAAACTACGCTGCCGGTCAAGCGATGATCGGCGCCGGGCAGGGCATGGCGGCGCATGGCGTTGGCGATGGCGTCGCGGGCATGGGCGCGCAGATGGCGGTCGGCGTCGGCATGGGCAACATGATGGCGGGCTCGATGGCCGCGTCGGCCGCTCCGCCGCAGTTTCCGCCCGCGCGACCTGCCTCCGGCGGCGGGCCGATGGTGAGCTGCGCCGGGTGCGGTGCGCAGCAGCCGCAGGGCAAATTCTGCGGTGAGTGCGGCAAGCCGCTCGCCGCTCAGAAGAAGTTCTGTACGGGCTGTGGTGGCGAGCTCGCGGCCGGCGCGAAGTTCTGCGCAAACTGCGGCACCTCCGCGGCCGCTGTCTGAGCGCGCGTCCTTCTTAACTCGGGCAACACGGTAACCAGCGATTGGGTAAGCTCGGGGGGTGAGCCCGATCGCTGGAACCGTCTTCGTGATCGTCGCGTTCGCGGCGGTCGCGGCCAGCGGGTGCTCCGGCGTCTCGCGAGACGATCAAAGCGCGATCGGGGGAGCGTGCACGCGATCGCGCGATTGTATGCAGGGTGCATGCATCAGCGGGGTGTGCGCGCTGGGCGATGCGGGAGCGAGCACCGATGGCGGAGACGGCGGTGACTGAGCCTCGCGGCACCTTGATGATGCACCGGCGCTGTCCCGACTGCGGGCACCTCTACGGACCCGACGGCGTTTTTTGCCCGTTCGATGGTCAGAAGCTCGTGCCCTCCGGCGCCGCGCTCCCGGCCGATCCGCTGATCGGAACCACAGTCGACGGGCGCTACCTCATCAACGCCGTGCTGGGCGAAGGAGGGATGGGAACGGTCTACGACGTGCGCCATGTGGCACTCAACCGCGCCTTCGCGATGAAGGCGCTCCGGCGCGATCTTGCCGCCGAAGCCGACCTCGGCGAGCGCTTCATCCGCGAAGCTCGCGCCACCGCAGCCGTCATCCATCCGGGCGTCGTGTCGATCACCGACTTCGGGCATCTCGCGGACGCTCGCCCCTATTTCGTGATGGAAAAGTTGGAAGGCCGCACGCTCGCGAGCGTGCTGTCGGCTGGCGGGGCCATGCCGGCCGCGCGCGGGGCGATGCTGCTTGTGAAGGTGGCGCGGGCGCTTCATGCGGCGCACGGCGCCGGTATCGTTCACCGGGATCTCAAGCCCGAGAACATCTTCCTGCTCGGGCGGGCGGATGCCGGGCCGGAGCAGCAGGTGCGCGTCGTCGACTTTGGCGCGGCGCAGATCGCCGGCAAGAGCCGCCTGACGCGGGCCGGAATCGTCTTTGGAACGCCCTATTATATGTCTCCCGAGCAGGCCGCCGGCGCCGAAGTCGACCCGCGCTCCGATATCTACGCGCTCGGCGTCATCATGTACGAGCTGTACACGGGCAAGGTCCCGTTCGAAGGCGACACGTACATGGGCGTGCTGACGCAGCACCTGTACGCCACGCCGAAGGCGCCATCGAGCTTGCTGCCTCAGCTGGAAGGTGCGCTGGGCGCGCTCGAGGACATCACGCTCAAATGCCTTGAAAAACAGCCGCAAAATCGCTTCGCGAGCATGGCGGAAGTGGCCGCTGCGATTGAGTCCGTCCTGACGTTCGACGAGCACGGCGCAGCAAAGGTGAGTTCGCGCGGGATCCGGGCGGGCCAGCCGGCAGCCGCGTCGATGGCGGACGCGCTGGAGCTGCCCAGCCATGCCGAGATCGCGCTGCGAACGGCAGCGGCCCACGCCCGAGCGGATCGCTCCGCGCTGGCGATGCGCTTGAGGCTCGCGCTCCCCGTTGTGCTCGCGGCGGTCCTGATCGCGGGGGTGCTGATCGCGCGTCGCGGCTCGCCGCGCGCGCCGGCGGCGATTGCGTCCGGGCCCACGGTGGCGGCACCTGCGCTCCCGACGCCCGTCGCATTGCCCGCGAGCGCGTCGTCAGCGGTCGGCACGCCGAGCGCGAGGTCGGTACGGATCGAAAGCAACGTGCCTGCTGAGGTGTGGCTCGGCGACGTGCGCGTGGGCCGCACACCCCTGGACCTCAAGGCCTTGGAGGGGGAGCGGCCGGCGACGTATACCGCGCGCGCCGACGGTTATCTGGATCAGGACGTTTCGGTCGGCAGCGCGTCGCCCGACCGCCTGGTCGTTGGCATGCGCCGACGTGCAGGGGGCCGCGCGTCGCCGGCATCCTCCGTGGCTCCCGCAACTCTGGCGCCGTCGGCGGCTGCGTCCTCGCCGGCACCCGCGACGCATGCCCTGCCGACGGAGATAAGCGACCCCTGGAAATAGCGCTGTTTTTGCGTGCCAAGCGGCGACTGGCTGCGTGCTCGCGCGCGTTGCGCCGCGGAGCTTGACACCTCTCATGCAGGCAAACCATGCTGAAGCCAGCGTGGCGAAACTTCAACTCCTGCTCGTAGACGCCGACCCGCGCAGCATTCGGGTGCTTGAGGTCAGCCTCAAAAAGGCCGGCTACTCCGTTACGACCGCCGTCGACGGTCACGACGCGCTCGCCAAGCTCGAGCACTCGCTGCCCGATCTGGTGCTGACCGACACGCGGCTGCCGAAGCTCGACGGCTACGCTTTGGTGCGCAAGCTCAAGGAGCGCGACGACTGGTCGTCGATTCCCGTGGTTTTTCTCACGAGCCAGCGATCGATCGAAGACAAGATCCGCGGCCTGGAGCTGGGCGTCGAAGACTACCTCACCAAGCCGATCTTCGTGCGTGAGCTCCTCGCTCGGGTCAACTCGCTGCTCGCGCGACGCACGCAGGAGACGCTCGCCGCGGCGCGACCCACGAGCGGGCGCACGCGCTTCAGTGGGTCGATCGCCGACATGGCGATCGTCGACCTCGTTCAGACGTTCGAGGTGTCGCGAAAGAGCGGCATCGTGCAGCTCGAGACGCCCGCCGAGTCTGCCGAAATCTTTTTTCGCGAGGGCAGGGTTGTCGACGCAACACTTGGCGCTTTGCGCGGCGAAGAGGCCATTTTTCGCGCCCTCATCTGGACGGACGCCTCGTTCGAGGTGATCTTTTGTCCGGTCACCAACGACGACATCGTTGGGTCGTCCACGTCGGCGCTGCTGATGGAAGGCATGCGCCGCGTCGACGAGTGGGGGCGACTGCTCGAGCAACTCCCCCCGCTGTCTACGGTGCTCGAAATCGATCATCAACGGCTCGTCGTGCGGCTCAGCGAGATCCCCGACGAGCTCAACGCGATCCTTCGCCTGTTCGATGGCCATCGCACGCTGCTCGAGGTCGTGGACGCGTCGCCCTACGACGACCTGTCGACGCTCCAGACTGCCTCGAAATTGTTCTTCGAGGAGCTGCTCGTTCCAGGCGGCGACGGGGAGGGGGCGCAGGGCGACGCTCGCGCACCCGGGCGCCCGCGCGCTTCGATCGCGCCGCCCGCGGTGATCGACGAGTTCGCGGTCGTTCCGGCTTCGGTCACTGCTACTCCGCCGCCCGCCGAGCTTGCGTCGATGGCTTCGAGGAGCACGATGCGCATCGATTCGGCCCGCGGCACCGAGCGACCCGCTCCGCAGCCTTCGCGCGACGTGCCCGTCTTCACCTCGACGCTGCGGCCTGTCGACGGCCCTGTGCCGCCCGCCCACGAGCGCGTCGCCCGCGACGTCCCGGTCCCCGCCTCGCTGGCGCTTCCGGGCGACCTCATGGCCTCGGTCGCCAGGTCAGCGGAGCCCGCCGCTCAGCAGGCCGGTCGCACGACGGCGACGATGTCGGTCGGCAACGTCACCGCTAAGATGTCTGCGGTCGAGGCCGGCGCGCTTGCTGCCTTGAACGCGCGCGAACGCGAAGAAGATGACCAGGAAGCCGACGAACAAGACGAAGAAGAGCAGGACGGCGGGCCTGACGACGACGCGCAAGGCGATGAGCCGCAAGCCCCTGAACCAGCGGATGGCGACCGCGATGACCATCGCGATGGCGCGCCCGAGAGCGCACCGGGTGCTGCGTTTCAGGGCGATTCTGACGACGGTGCGTCGCTCGACGACGACGGTGATATGCGCGTCGCGGGCACTGGCGGAGGCGCGCGGCGCGTCCTCGTGTTCGGTGGCGTGGCGATCGCGCTGCTTGCCGGCGCGGCGTTTCTGCTCAAGCTTGCTAGCGCGCCGGCAACAGCCGCCGCCAGCGCGCCCGACGCTGCAGTGAGCGCGCCTCCCGTAGCGGTCGCATCCGCTGCCGCGCCATCGGAGGTCGCTTCGGCGCCCACCAGCACGCCTGCGCCCACGCCGTTGCCGTCGCCCGAACCGGCGGCTCCTTCCCCGGTTTCGGTGCCTTCGGTGGTCGCCAGGCCTGTCGCTCCGCAGAGCCCTGCGGTCGCGGCGCCGGTCTCGGCAGCGCCGAGCCCGCCTGTTGCCGTTGCAGCGCCGGCGCCGCCAGCGGCAAACGGTTCTGCGCTGAGTCAGGCGAAGAGCGCTCTCGAGCGCGGCGACAACGGCGCAGCAGTTGCCTTCGCGCGCCAGGCGACGGCGCAGAATCCCTCGAACGGCGAGGCGTGGCTGACGCTTGGCGCGGCTTACGGCGCGATGGGCAACAACGGCGCCGCGACGGCCGCCTACCGCTCCTGCGCGACTCGCGGGCGCGGCGCGCGTGTCGACGAGTGCAAGCAGATGCTCGGCGAGTAGTTCATCGTTTTACCCGCGGATCGAGCAGCGCGTACGAGGCGTCGACCAGCACGTTGGACAGCACGATCGCGGTGGACGTCACGACCACGGTGGCCAAAATCACCGGGCCGTCGCGATCGAGCAGCGCGCTTACGCTGAGCGCGCCGATGCCAGGCCATCGGAAAAGCGTCTCGGTCACGATCGCTCCGCCCACGAGCGCGCCGAGGTCCAGGCCCAGCACCGTGATCAGCGGCACGAGCGCGTTTCGCAGCGCGTGTCTGAACCACACGCGCGCAGGCGACATTCCCTTGGCGATGGCGGTGCGCACGTGATCGAGCTTCATCACGCTGATCAGCTCGTCGCGCACGAGTCGCGTGTAATAGGCAGCTCCGGCAACACCGAGGGTGAGCGCGGGAAGGACCACGCACGCGAGGTGCTCGGCCGCGGTGCTCCCGTAGCCGTCGAGCGGCAAGAGTCGAAGCTTGTGCGCGAGCACAAACTGCAGCAGCAGCCCGAGCAGGAACGTCGGCGCGCTCACCCCGAGCAGGCTCGCGCCCACCGACGCGTGATCGATGAGCGAGCCCCGCTTCGCGGCAGCGAGCATGCCCAGACCTACACCGACGACGACCTGAACCAGCATCGCCGCGAGCGCGAGCATCACAGTGCGCGGTAGGCGCTCTCCGATGATGTCCACCACAGGGCGGCGGCGCTGGTAGCTTTTGCCGAAGTCGAGGTGCAGCCAGCCCAACGTCGCGCACGCGCCGTGCGGACCCGAAGCATCTCCGCGGCGGGCCGTGCTGAAGTGCACGAGCCGCCTCATAAAGCGCCCATATTGTACCGCGATCGGCTGACTCAGTCCAAGCTGCTCCCGAACGCGATCCACATCGCGAGGTCTCGCTTGCGCCCCGGCCACCATCCGCGCGGGATCGCTGGGAACGACGTTGTTGACGATGAACGCGAGCGTAAGCACTGCCCACACGACCAGCGCCGTCCACACCGCGCGCCTGAGCAGGTAGCGCGTCATCGCAGGCCTCCAAGCACCGAGCCGAGCACCCCGGCGCGCTTGGCGACGGCGGTCGCGCCGCGGTCGAGCCAGGTTCCGCCAATGAAGTTTCCGTAAACTGCGTGATCGCGGTATCGGCGCAAGTAGGGCTGGTGCACCACATACAGCGGATAGCTGAGCGTGAGCGCCCACGGCGCGTCGTCCACCACGATGCGATCGGCGTCGTCATAAAGGCGCTGCCTCTCGCGCGGATCGGCGGCGCGTCGGCCCCGGGCCAGCAGCGCGTCGAGCCTGTCGTTCGAGTAGAAAGACGTATTGTTCGAACTCTCTTCGTTGATCGCCGACGTCGAAAACAGGGGCTCGAAAAAATCGGCCGGGTCGGGAAAATCCTGGTTCCACCCCTGATTCGAGATCGCGACGGAGTGGCGCCGCTGCGTAAGCGCGAGATAGGTCGGAAAGCTCACCAATTTCAGCTCGATCCGCAGCCCTATTTTTGCCAGCTGCTGCTGGATGACCTGGGCAGTGAACTCCGACAGCCCCGACTGCGTCACCACGTAGGTGATCGGCGTCGGCCACCCGCCCGTGCCCGTGGCGGGGTCGAAGGGCCATCCTGCGAGGCGCATGTGTTCGAGCGCCGCCGCCCGGTCGAAGCGTTGCCCGACGAAGCCCGGATCGCGGCCGAGCACTCCGGGGAGGACGCGCGTTTGAATCACGAGGTTGGTCCCCCGGAGCCTGCGCAACTCGTCGCGGTCGATCGCCGCCGCGACCGCTCGGCGCACCTCGACGTTGTCGAACGGCGGCATCTCGACGTTCATGCCTTCGCCGAGCAGGTTGCGCGCTGTCTCGCGAAATCCGAACTCGCGCCACTTCGGATCAGCAGAAAAACGCGTCGTGTCGAGCTGCGTCAGCTCGCGAAATACGTCGATCTCGCCGGCCTCCAGCTTGAAGCGCTGCGTGACGGCGTTCATGCCCAGCGTGTATACGACGCCGTCGAGGTAAGGCTCGTTCGTTCTGAAATAGCCTTCGTGGCGCACGAGCGACACGCTGCGCGAGGGCTGCCATCCGCCGGGGGCGAGCTTGAACGGTCCCGCGCCGCACGGACTCCACGCGTCGTCGAAGCGCTCTCCGGCGCTCTTGCACACGGGGCGAAGCGACGGCATCGCGAGCGCGGCGAGGAAGGTCGCGTCCGGCTCGCGCAGTCGAATCTCGACGTCGTAGCGCCCGGTCGATCGCACGCCCGCGAGGTGCTCAGATTTCTTTTCAGTATAATCTTGAAAGCCTTCGATGCGATCGTAGAAGCTCGCGAAGGGCGAGGGCGTTTCGGGGTGGAGAGCGCGCTCGATGCTGCGCTTGACGTCGCTCGCGGTGAGCTCCTCGCCGTCGTGCATGAGCACGCCTCGGCGCAGCCGAAACGCGTACGTGCGGGCGTCGCCCGAAATCGAGTAATTTTCAGACAAATCGGCGAATATTTTGCCCGATGCGTCGAAGTCGACGAGGCCGGCGTAGATCATCTCAAGCAGCTCGGCGTCGAGGGCGCTGGCCGACGTGGCCGGGTCGAGCGACTTCAGATCGAAGGTCGTCGCGAGATGAAGCACGCCGCCGCGAACGGGCGCATCGAGCTCGGGATGCGCGGTCGGAATGGGGGCCGAGAGGGGCTCGTTGCATCCACTCAAAAGAAAGAAGGTCAGTCCGCTAAGTCTTCGGATCGAGCGCATCGCGAAGCCCCTCCCCAACGAGGTTGAAACCGAAGACGGCCGTGACGATCGCGCCCGCGGGTGCGGCCAGCATCCAAGGCGCGGTGAGGTAGAGATCCTGCCCCTCGAAGAGCATGTGCCCCCACGTCGGCGTCGGCGGCGAGATGCCCACGCCCAAATACGACAGCACGCTCTCGGCCAGAATCATCTGCGCGACCGACGCTGTGGAAATCACGATGAGCGGGCCGGCCACGTTGGGCAGAATGTGGCCGAGCAGGATGCGCCAGGTCGACTGCCCCAGCGCGCGTGACGCTACGACGAAGTCGAGCGCGCGAACCTGCAGCGTGCGCGCACGAACGACGCGCGCGGTCCCGAGCCAGCCAGTGAGACCGAGCGTGAGCAGGATGGTGGCGACGCTCGTTCGATCGAGCGCGGCGCCCAGCGCCATCACCAGCAGCAGAAACGGAAATGACAGACCTACGTCGACCAATCGCATCAGCGCCGTGTCGGCGTTGACGCGGAGCGAAGCTGCCGCCCGCGAGCCAGCCGCGAAACGCAGCGCGGCGTAGCCTGCCAGCAGGCTCGCAGCGCCGATCGCGAGCGCGAAATTGCTGTGACCCGCGATGGTGACCGCGACCGAAACGGCGAGGCCCGCGAGCGTGACCATCGGCACCTTCAGCCCGCCGCTGCCCTCGAAGTAGCCCGCGATGACGCCAACGAGCGCGCCGAGCACCGTCGCGATGAGGGTTGCCGCGAAGGCGATCACGAGCGAGATGCGCGCGCCGATCGCGAGTCGCGCGAGCTCGTCCCGAAACAGCCGATCGGTGCCGAGCCAGTGGGCCGCCGACGGACCGACCGGAGTGTCCTGCGCCGTCGCGCCCGAGACGAAGTCGCTCTCGTAGGCGCTGCGCGCGGCGATCGACGGGCCGACCAGCGCGAACGCCACGAGCGCCACGACGAGCGCGACGCCGAGCACCGCGCCGCGGTGACGCGTAAAGCGCCTCGTCGCCCGCGGGTCGATCATCGCGCGCGCGCCGGCGATGGAGACCCTGCGGCGTGGAGAAACCCGCGGATCAGAGCGCTGAGGGCCGCTGGCAGCTCCTCGGCGGGCGAATGCCCGCACTCGAGCACCTCGAGCTCGCCCCGCGGGAGTTCGCGCGCGAGGCGACGCGCGTCGAGCAGAGGAACGCGCCGGTCGAGCCTGCCGCACACCACGAGGGTGCGGGCGCTAACGCGACCCAGGCGCGCGATGACCGGGCGGGTATCGCGCGTGCTGACCAGCGTGGCGTGCGCCGCCTCGCGCGCCTCCGGCGTGTCGAAATAGGCAAATTGGGCCATGGAACGCGCGAGATTGTCGCCGTTGCTGCCGCCGGGCGCATCGCGCAGCTGCTGGACGAAGAGGCCTCGGCCGACCACTTGCTTGTAGAATACACTTCCGACGACCGGCCAGAGCGCCGCGCGCGCGGGCCAGTGCCGCGGCGGCTGGAAGACGTCGGGCGCTATGAGTACGAGGTTGTCGACGAGCGCCGAATGCGTGGCGGCGAGCGTGAGGGCCACGAGCGCTCCGAGGCCGCGGCCGATCACGTTCACGCGTGCCGGGCCGAGCGTCGCGATCACGTCGGCGATCGACTCGGAGAACGCATCGAAGCCGTAGGAAAAGAGCCGCCGCGCGGGCTTCTCGCTCGCGCCGTGCCCAGGCAGGTCGACCGCGACCACGCGCCCGGACCCGGCGAGATCGTCGAACACGTCGTCCCATTCGAGCGCGCTCGAGAGGCGATCGTGCAGCAGTAACGTGGTCGGCCCGTGACCGGCCTCAACCGTACGCAGGCGCGCGATCTTGCCGGTTACGTCGCGCGCGCTGCGCGAGAGCCCGAATGCGGCGGGCCCGGGATGGGTAGCTGTCATGTTCCCGGAGCGATTACGCAGCGGCGCGCGGAGAGCCGGGCGCCGTCACGGCGTCACGAACGCGACGTCGCCGGTGACCTCTCCAGCCGCGTGGTCGGTCTGGCGGTAGAAGTTCGTGATCTGCGAGGTGCTGGGCACGAAACGAGGGAAATATCCGGCGAATCCGCGCTGCTGCGGAATCGTGCGGGTCGTCCACTTGTGCGTCGCGCCCTGAGCCGCGCCGGACGCGAGCTTGAGGGTTCCGGCGGTCGAGTCCTGATAGGCGACCTGGACGTTGCCGGTGGCATCCACCATGATCGCAGCATCGTCGCCAACGACATGTACGCCATCGGAGTAGGGCTTGCCGTTGTCGGAGCCGTTGTCGACGACTTCGGGCGCGGCATGCTTGGCCGCGTCGCCACCCGGAACCAGCATGTACTGCAGCTGCTCCTGAATGCCGTTGACGTAAACCACGTGCCAGTCCCCGTTGGGAGTTATCGCGAGCGCTGCGGCGATGCCGACGTCGCCGGTGTTGGTGTGCTGTGCGTTGCTGGCGCCGGTCTGGCCGTCGAGAATCGACGCGGTCCATTTTCCGCCCGCGTTTGACACGCCGATGAGGTTGCCGCGCGTGCGATCGTAGACAACGAGGCCGAGGCCGCTCGGGCCGCTCGCGAGCGAAACATAGTCGCCGGCGGCGTTGGGGTAGCTTCGTGGCGCCGTCTTGTCGACCACGGCAACGCAGGTCGCCTTGTTCTTGACGGTAACGCAGGCCTTGCCGGTGCCACAGTCGGCCGGCGTGCATCCGGCGACGGCAGCGAGGCACTGGCCCGCCTGTCCGGGCGCGAGCGTGCCCGTGGGAACGCAAACCTGCGCGCCGGAGCAAAAGTCAGGAAGGCATGGGGTCTGCTCGTCGACAGCGGCATCTTCGAACGTCCAGGCGCTCGCCGATGTCGGAGGATTGGCGTTCGCGCGGCCGACCACCACGCGCGAGCGCGTATAGCCGTCTTTGCCCGCTTCCATCGCAAGAAACGCGACGACAGGCTTCCCGTCGACGACTAGCAACTTGGCGTACCGACCGATGTCGGCGCTGGGCTTGCTGGACAGCACGTAGCTCGCCCACTGCGCGCCGTCGTAGGTCGCGAACTTCGCGCTGCCGTTGGTCGCGTCATAATACGCGACCATCGGGCGGTCGTTGGCGTCGAGCTGCAGGCTCGTCCAGAGTCCGACGTCATTGCCCGGATCGGTGCTGCCGCCGCGCCACCCTTTCGGGTCGTTGTCGGGACACGAGCCCTCGGCAAGCGCAGGCACGCCGTCTACCGTCTGCCACTGAACGCGTTGCTTGCCGGAATCGTATTTTCCGACGACGAGATCGCCGTACAAAGTCCCCGCTTGGAGCGATTTGCTCACGGGAGCGTCGTTGTAGCCGGAGACCCAGATCGCGCCGTCTTTCGCAGCGGCGACGGAAGTGTAGGCGCCGATCAGACCGAGGGGAATCGCGTCGTTGCAGGGCTGATTGCAGTCGCTGCCGCACCCTGTCGTCTGCGCGGTGTTCTCAGTGTCGCCGCAGGAGCAGCCGGGATTGGCGACACCAGCGAGCGTCAGGGCGAGCGCGCCCACGAGGCATGTTCGAGCGTTCATCACTTCACCGCCTTGGTGCGCGCGTCTCGCCGCGAGCTGCGTCGACGCCACCCGAAGGCCGCGATGCCTGCAAGGGACGGAACGGCAAACAGCCAGCCTGTGTTGGTGTCGCCGCGAGGAACCGAGCATCCGCAGCCACCGCCGCTGGCCCCCGAAGTCGGGTCGGGACGGCCTCGCACCAGGGGCAACTGCTCGCTGGTCACGTTGCCTTCTTCGTCCTTCACTTCGACGGCGACCGACGATGCGGAGCCGAGCTGCGCGTGCGTCAGCGTGGCCACAGGCGCCCACTGTGACCACGCTCCCGCGTCGCCGCTGCCATCGGTGGTGCGGTGCCGGGCGACGAGCGCGCCGCTCTGGCTCACGATATCCCATGCGCGCACTTCGACGTCGTCTCCGACCGGGGCGAGCTGCATTACGGGGGCCAGCACGTCGATCGCAAACGGCACATCCGCCGGCTGCGTCGACTCGCTGGCGGGCACGCCGACTTCACGCGCGAACACGTGGAGCAGGTGTTTCCCCTGCAAGAAGAGGGCATCGTTTTGAATGGTGACGTCGCGTCCCTCGGCCCAGGCGCTGCGCGTGCCCTGGTCGATGACGTAGGAGTACTCAACGCGGTGCGCGCCGTTGTCGAGCGCTGATGAGAGCATCACGTGCAGCGCCGGTAGCTTCGTGCGATCGGCTGTGGCGAGCCCCATGGCCTCGGCGTGAACCGTTTTGCCGACGAGGCGGGCCTGAACGTCGGCCTGCACGACCGCGTTTCCGTTCGGCAGGGCGAGGTCGCCGAAGATGCCGAGGAAGTCGTCTTTGTCTTTCGTCAGCTTTCGGATGCCGCCGTCGGGGATCGTCAGCGCGATGCCGAACTTGCTGAGCTGGGCGCTCAGGTCGATCGGCTTGATCGCGCCGAGAAACTGACCGGCGATCCCGCCCAGCAGCGAAGCGAGCGACCCGGCGATGAGGTCGGGGTTGTCGGTGAGAAGGTCGTTGTTCGTGACCTTCGCGCCAGGCGCGATGTTGATGCCGCCGAGCACGGGCAGCAGGCCGCCCGCGGGGTTGGTCTTCGGGTCGATCGCCGTCGTGATGTTGATGGGGATCGAGATGTCGCCGGTGAACGTGAAGGCTCGAACGAAGCGGTCGAGGTTCCACACGTAAAAGTCGATCGCGAAGCTCTTGAGCGTGATGGTGAGAAGCGGATCGGTCTTGATGTCCTTGCCCGAGCCGAGCGTCACGATGGGCGCCTGCTGAGGGCGCGTCACGATCGCGACGGGCGCCGCTTTCTGCTCGAAGGTCAGCGTCTTCATGCCGGGGATGAGCACGCTGAGCAGCCCGCTCTGAAGCTGCGCAAACTGCTCGGTAGAGACGCCGAGGCAGAGCAGGCCGCTGTTATAAATGCCGCCAAATGCGTAGTTCAGGAATCGGCCCGACAGCGCAATGCCGAGGTCGGGGCCCTTGTCGCCCTGCGCCCACGGCGTGATGCTGTTCGAAGCGAGCTCGTCGGGAATCGGAATTCCCTGAGGGATCGGATTCGCGAAGATCGGCACGCAGTTGCTCTGCGGCATGGGCAGCGCGCCGCCCATCATACCCAGCGTCAGCCCGTTGGCCGTGTGGCCCTGTCCGTCGGGGCTCGCGGTCTGCGCGGGCGCCGTCGTCGGAAGCATGTTTCCGCCCGAAGCGAGCATGAAGTCGAGGCCGCCGGAAGTGCCCGGCGAGATGCTCGCGAGCGCGCCCGACAAATCGAGATGACCGTCGGTTCCGAGCTGAATCGGAACGCACTTCGAAGGGTCGCTCTTGTAGACGCACTTCGAATTTCCGCCGTCGGGCTGCGTGCCCGTGGGGCAGGGCGGGTTGCTGGTCGGGTCGGGCTTGGTGCACAGCTGGCTCTCGAGCGTCGACTTGAGCGTGCTGCCCAGTTG
Source organism: Myxococcales bacterium (assembly GCA_947473045.1). Classification (GTDB taxonomy): domain Bacteria; phylum Myxococcota_A; class Polyangia; order Polyangiales; family Polyangiaceae; genus JANYHY01. Next base: position 20,593 of record CANJCO010000025.1, read on the forward strand.
CCCGTTGAGCTGGTTTACGATCGTGCCCTTGACCGCCGACAGAACTGTGGCAGTGAACCCGCCGCAGATGGCGACGTAATTCTTGTCGAGATTTGCGTTGATGACCGCGTTGGCCGTGTCGACCTTGGTGTAGCCGTCGCGCGGCGCGATCGTCTCCGAAATGAGCGGCAGATATACGTCGACCGGCACGTCGGCGTACGTCATCTTCGGCGTTCCTCCGTTGCAGCCGCCGTTGCCGACGCCTACCTTCGCGCTGCCGAGCCACCCGAGATCGATCGGAAGACTGTCGACCTTGACGGGGATTGTGCCGCTGATGCGAATCGCCGGCTCGTTTTTGACGTTGCTGTAGTTCGCCGAGTCGAGGTGGAGCTTCGCGCCCGCGATGTTGATATCCGCGACGCACTCGCCGGCCGCTGGCTTGTCGCAGACCGTCAGCGTCGTGATGGTGATGCTCTGCGAGATCTTCGGAATGGCGAAGTTGATGACGCCCTTGTTGGCGCCGCCGAGCACGCTTCCTGCGATCGACCCGAGGTTGTCGCCGAGAAAATCGAGTCCGTGCCGCGTGAGGCGCGCGCCCGCCGCGTTTTGCACGACCGATCCCTTCGGAAATCCCCCTGGGAGCGGCGTCGCGCCGCAGCCCGCGCAGCCACTCGAGCACCCGCCACCGCCGCTACACGCAGCGACGATCAAGAACAAGCAGACGACAGAGAGCCTGCGCCACCAAAGTTGAAGCATGGAGTCCTCCAGAAAAGCCGATCGCGACGAGCAGGCTCGCGCGCGAGCCACCATCCAAACGGACACTGTACACCAAATTACGCGGCGGGAAGGTCGGCGCGCGCAACGGCTACGCGCGGCGTCGACTCAGTCTGTGGTGGCGTCGCTGCTACCGGCGTCGGAGGCACCTGCGTCGGCCTTGCCGCCGTCGCCCGGAGGCGCGGCGTCCGGGGTGCCGGAGTCGGAACCGGCGTCGGGCGCAGGCCCGCCCTTGCACGACGGGTCGCTGGAGCCGTCGTTAATTTTGACCGCAGAGGCCGCGAACGTGGCCGAAAGCCAGAAGCTGTCGAGGCAGTCTCCGGCTTTGCCGGTGGTCGAGCAGAAGTCGCCCTTTGCGGTGATTTTGCCGGCGCCGTCGCGGGGGCATTTGCCGTCCGCGGGCTTGGGCGAAACGCCTGCGAGCAAGATGCACATCGTCTCGCTCAGAATGTCGACGTTCACGCGGTCGGCATCTTCGAGCGTGATGTAGCCGCCGATCGTGCCCGACGTATGCCAGCGCGAGCATTGGTCGGGGTCGGAATCGACGCAGTTTTTGCCCACGGCCGGAGCGTTGAACGAGCCGATGCAATTGCCGTCGGCCGAAATTTTCACGTCCTTGATGACCGCCTTGGTGATCGGCAGCACGACGACATTGTTGATGTCACCGGCGACGAAGATCGGCACGTTGACGCGGTCGTACGGCTGCGTGGAAAACTCCGTGTCGCTCGCGAAGTCGAGCTTTGCGAGGCTCGGCCCGACCGGCCCGACGCCTTTGACCGTCGAGTCGTAGAAGCAGTAGCCCTTGCCGAACGGATCCGTCGCGGGCGGTGCGCCGCCGGTCTTGAGCGTCTTGGCGGCCTTGTCGATTTGCATCAGCCAATTGAACGCGCCGTCTCCCGATTCGCCGCAACCTAGCTTCAGCGGCAAATTAATGCCCTTGTCGACGATGATCTTCTGAAGGTCGGTGAGCTTCGCGGGAGCCGTCGCGTACAGGCGCCGGATGCGCAGATCCCACTTCGCGCTCTTCGAATTGTCGGCCATCGGCAGGCACGTCGAGGTCGACCCGCACTCCGGCGCGATCTTGCACGTCGGGTCGATCGCCGCGGGGCAGCTGTTCGGGGTCGGATCGCAGTTGGCCGCCGGAAAATTCCCCGGCCCTCCCGCGTCGCACGAAATGGCGCTCTGCGGGCCCCCGCCCGTCGGCGGACGTTCGGGATCTGGAATGCACGCAGCCACGACGAGCGCGACGACGCCAAGGGCGGCCGCTCCGGACGCGACGCCGACCTGCCAACGAACTGACCTGCGATTCGACTCTGCGCCCATGATTTTGCCTCGACCCTTCTTGGTACCCTACACGTTTCAGTGCGGCAGCGCGAGCGAGCCGCCGTAGTCGACCATCGCGCCGAACGCTTCGATGCGCACGCCGAGATCGCCTCTCGTCGCCTGAACGAGCCGCTCGGTGCCGATCCCCTCGACGCAGAACGAGGCCGCCGCGGACGCGTAAAACATCGCGCGGCGCACCGACGCGTGCGACACGTCGCCCGTCTTTGCGAGGTAGCCCACGAGCCCTCCGGCGAAGGTGTCGCCGGCGCCTGTGGGGTCGAGCACGCTTTCGAGCGGGAAGGCGGGGACGAAGAACACGCTGCCTTCTTCGAACAGCAGTGCGCCGTGCTCGCCGCGCTTGATGATGAGGCGCCGGGGCCCGCGCTTGTGAATCTCGCGCGCCGCCTTGAGCAGGTTGTGTTCGCCGGAGAGCTGCCGGGCCTCTTCGTCGTTGATGACGAGCAGGTCGACCTTGGCGAGCACTTTACCGAGCAGCTCGGGCTCGCCAGAAATCCAGAAGTTCATCGTGTCAGAAATGACGAGCTTGGGGCGCTCGACCTGCTCGAGGACTTCGAGCTGCAGGGCAGGGTGAATGTTGCCGAGCAGCAGGATTTCGCTCGCGCGGTGGGCGGCGGGAATCTTGGGGCGGAAGTCTGCGAAGACATTCAGCTGGGTGTCGAGCGACTCGCGGCTCGCCAGATCGCTGGAGTATCGCCCGTGCCAGCGAAACGTCTTGCCGCTCGCGCGCTCGAGGCCGGTCGTGTCGACACCGTGCGCGCCAAGCATCGAGATGTGCGACTCGGCGAAGTCGGCGCCGACCACGCCGACGAGCCGAACGGGCGCCAGCAGCGACGCGGCGAGCGACGAATAGGTAGCGGCGCCGCCCAGGACGTCCTTGAACGAGCCGGAGGGCATTTCGAGGTCATCGAATGCGACCGAGCCGACGACGAGGACGCTGTTGGGTGTATGATGCACGTGTTTGCTCCCGAAAATTGAGCTCCCAAAAGGAGCGCGGCGCAGGCTCTTACTACAACGGCATCAGCCAGGAGAGCCTCTTTCGCGCCTCCGCCGATGCAACGCCTTCGTGGGTCATCACGGCCCCGGCGAGCGCGCCGTACGCGCGGCTCGTCTCCGGCGCCGGCAGAAGGCCTGCCAGGCGGGCCACTGTTTGCTTCGCGGCGTTGACGTTCTTGTGCATCACGGCCACGATCGCTTCGACGGTGACCGCCTCTTCGGACACATGCCAGCAGTCGTAGTCGGTGGCGAGCGCGAGCGTCGCGAACGGCAATTCAGCTTCCCGCGCGAGCTTGGCTTCGGGCATAGAGGTCATGCCGATAGCCGAAACGTTCCATGAGCGGTAGACGAGGCTCTCGGCGCGGGTCGAAAATTGCGGGCCGTCGATGCACACGTAGGTGCCTCCGTCGTGCACGCCGCGTTCGCCTTTCGCGTGCACGGCGCGCGCGGCTGACGTCAGGGCGCTGGCGAGCTTGTCGCACACGGGGTCCGAGAAGCTGACGTGGGCGGCGATCTCGTCGAAGAACGTGGAGATTCGCCGACGCGTAAGGTCGATGTACTGGTCGATCACGACGAAATCGCCCGGCTCGATTTCCTCGCGCATCGAGCCGACCGCGCTCACGCTCAGCAGGTGGGTGGCGCCGCTCATCTTCAGCGCGGCCACGTTCGCGCGGTAGTTGATCGCGTGCGGCGGGACGCGATGTCCGCGCCCGTGACGGGGCAAAAACAGCATGCGCACGTCGCCTGCCTCCGTGGGGAGGTGGCCCTCGACAATCGCGTCGCTCGGCGCCCCGTAGGGCGTCTCGACGGCGAGTTGGCGCACGTCGCGAAGGCCGTCCATTTCGTAGAGGCCGCTGCCGCCAAGCACCGCCAGAGTGTATTGCCTACCCATTCGGGGCCTGGACTTTCGGAACTTCGCCGCTGCGCAAGAGCGCTTCGGCCAGGTGCGCCTTGCGCACGCGCTTCGACCGCTCGGCGACCACGACCGCGCGCAGGGCATCGAAGGCTCGCTCGACGTCGTCGTTGACGATGACGAAGTCGAACAGCGCGTAGTGCTCGATCTCGCGCATCGCGACTTGAAACCTTCGTTGAACGATCTCCTCGCTCTCGCTCGCGCGTCCGCGAAGGCGCCGCAGCAGCTCGGGCATCGACGGGGGCAGGATGAACACGCCCGTGATTTCGGGCACCTTCGCGCGAATCTGGCGCGCTCCCTGGTAGTCGATGTCGAAGATGATGCCGCCGCAGTTCGGGTCGGCCTTCGCGCGGTCGATCTCGTCGACCGAGGTGCCGTAGAAATTGCCGTGGACTTCGGCCCACTCGATGAACGCGCCGCACTCGACGAGGCGCACAAACTCGGCCTTGTCGATGAAATGGTAGTCCCGGCCGTCGACTTCGGTGGCTCGGGGGGTGCGCGTCGTGTGCGAGACGCTGAAGCGCAGGTCCGGAAATGACTGCTGGAGCCGGCGCGTCAGCGTCGTTTTTCCAGCGCCGCTCGGCGACGACAGCACTAGCAGGACGAAGTCGGACATGATGCCCCTAGGCTAGCCAATGCTGCGTGCGCGCCGCCACACGAAAGTCGCGGGCGGGCGCGAACTCGTCAGGACAGGCCGCGCTTGCGCTTGATGACTTCGGACATGCGTCCGTACTCGACGTCCCAGTCGCGCGAGCCCTCTTTGACGTGCTTGAGCTGCGCCCGGATCTCCTTGTCGAGCTCGTCGTCCTGCATCATGAACTTCTTGAAAATGGGAGACATCTTGCGACGCAGCTCGACATCTTCGGCGAAGATCTCCTCGACGTTGTGCGAGTGGCCGAACATTGCCACGACCTGATCGAGCAGGTAATCGAGGGCGTCGTCACCCACCTTGATGCCCTTGCTGTCGGCGATTTGGGTGCGGACGCGCGAATAGTCGGTGGTGCCCCGGCCCGTGCGCTCGAGCAGCTCGCGGGTGCGCTCGTTGACCTCTTTTTCGGTCTCGAGGTAGCTCTTGAGCACGGCCTCAACGTCGGCGATCACTTCGCCGCTGCGCTCTGTTTCAATGTCGCCAGCGGCGATCAGGGTCCGGACTACTTCCTGTGCAATCGGCGCTACGCGGCCGGCAAATAGACGCATGCGCCGACGGTAGCTCGCTTTGCACCCCGAGGTCACTGTTTTCGAGCGACTCGCGCGCCGATTGATTTGATATGGTCTCCGGCATGTTGGTTTGCCCGTGGTGCAACTTTGATCTCAGTGCGGCGCCGGCGGGCCGCCTTTGTACGCAGTGCGGACGCTCGCCCGGAGCGCACTCGAGCCACGCGGCCCCAGCGGGCGGCTCGCGCGACCTGGATATCGACCTCGACTTTGGCGCGGCCGATGCTCCGGCGCCGGGCGCTCACGCGTCGCTCGACCTTACGCCGAGCTTCGATGGAGAGTTGCAGCTCGCAGCCCCTGCGCGCGCCGCGTCGGTTGCCGTCGCTCCGGCGGCGGCCGCGCCGCCGTCAGGTATCAGCGCGCTCGATGACGACGACGACTTCATGAACGCCGGCGCGGGCGGAAGCCTCTCCCTCGACCTCGACAGCGGGGCAGGCGCCGGATTGCCGACCGGCCTCTCAAGCGCGTCGCGGATTCAGGGCGCCGGAGCGGGGCCCGCCTCGGCGCGGGCAGAGGGCGAATCGGATGAAGCGCCGCCCTCCGTGTCGAGCGCGGTCGCCGCGCTTTCGGTTGGGTTGCCTGAAGAAATCGATCCGTTCGAGGCCCGCGCGCTGGCCGATTACGGATCGGCGCCTGACAACGCGCTGCTGTCGCCGATTTACGCGCTTCGTGTGGTGCGTCGCCGCGCCGACCTTGGTCGTGCGCTGGCGATTCGCCGCGATCAGGCGGGCCTTTGCGCGGTGCGCGTCGAAGAGGCGCAGCTGGCATTTGCAGAGCGCGCGCGGCCCGTTGGTGAACGCGTCGGGGCGCGCACCCTCGAGCCTGTCGTCGCCGCCGAGGCCTTGTTGCGCACCCGCGACGGCGCGCTTGCACAGGAGATGGACGCCCACCGCGCCGAGCTCGAAAAGGTCGACGCCAGCATCGCGACGGTCGAGTCTGAGCTTGCCGTCGCGCGCGCGGAGGAGCAGGTTGTCGCCGACGAGCTCGGTCGCGCGGTCGACCTCAAAGGCCGTGCTGAAGTTAAGTTGAAGCGAGCCGAGATCGAAATCCGAAATGCGATGCAGCTGATTGAGGCCAAAGAGTCCCAGCGCGGAGTTGCACCGTGAGCGACGATCTTCGCGCGCAAATCGACGCACGAAACGCCGAAAAGGCCGCGATCTCGGCAGACATCGCGCGGCAGGAGCGCGTCGTCGCCGAGATTCAGTCGCGGCTCGCCACCGCCCGCAGGCGCGTCGCCGACGTGCAGAACCGCGTCTCCGCGCTCAAGTCGCAGCGCGCGGAAATCGAGTCGCGATTCGCTCGCCGCGTGGGCACCCGCAGCGAGGGCGTCGAAGACGCGCGAAAGCAGCTGCGGTCCGCGCTGCTCGAGTTCGCCCGCGACGCCGCCGATGACACGGGTAACTACGGCGGTGAGTTCACTTCCTGTCGCGAGGACGTCGCCCGCTCGCTCGTGGCGCAGCGAAAGGCGGCGCGCGAGGTGAAGTTGCACGAAGCCGCCGTCAACTCCGCTGACACGAAGAAGGTCGCGCTGGGGATCGGCCTCGCCGTCGGGGCAGCCGTGCTCCTCGTATTTTTCATCTGCTTCCCGTTCATTTATCGCTCGCTTTCATCGCCCGATGCGCCGGCGGCGGCGCCCGCAGCTTCGGCGGCGCCGTCGTCTACGATCCCGACGCGTCGGTAAGCGCGCGGCGGCGTGGCAGCAGCAGCACCACGGCCGCGATCGTCTGCGCGGAGAAGAACCAGACGTTCGTGACGAGCGTTCCGAATGTGTGAATGCCAGTCACGAGCGCGACGCCGAGCCAATACGGCCTGCGCGCCCACAGCACGCCCGCCAGCAGCAGCTCGCTGCCGATGGCCAGCTTCGCGAGCGCCGCGTCAACTGGCAGCCTCGCGAACGCGGCCCGCAGGAAGGCCGGGTACGGCCAACCGAGCCCGCGCGCGAGGTACTCGGTGCGCACGAACAGGTGCCCTCCGCTGAGCCAGTCCGGGTTGGCCTTGAGCAGCGCGGTTGCAAAGTACACCCATCCCAGCTGGACGAGCAGTACGTCGCGCACCCACTTTGGCTTGCGGTCGCTCTCGAACGGACCGCCGTCGGAATGGGCGAGCAGCAGCGTCACCACGGCGCAGAAGAGAAAGTCGTTCAGCCGAAAGAAGACGAGCGCGACCATGAGCCGCAGCGCCGCCGACATCATCCCGTAGAAATAGACGCGCCGTGTGGCGAGCATCAGCAGGCCGCTGGCCACCAGACCGAGCTGCAGCGCGACGAGCTCGATGCTTCGCGGATGCGGGAACCAGTCGCGGGCGCGCTCGGTGTATCCCATCGCGACGTCGAGCGTGTCGTAGACGAGCCAGATCACGAAATACGTGGCGCGAAACCGGGGCAGCGCAGCGCTGTCGTCGTCAGCGTCGACCCACGCTCTCGCGCGCTTACGGGCAGAGGCTGCGAAGTTCACGAATTTCTCCGTCCGAGCTGGCACATGTGACCGCCGTCGCGGTTGCGGGCGAGGTCTTGAACGCGCAGCCCGCTGCGGCGGCTTCATCGTAGTAGGCGGCCTCGTCGTAGACTGTGTCGAACTCGATCGCCGCGCTGCGATCGCGCCACCGCGTAACCGGGCTGCCCTCGATCGACAGCGGCGGATCCCACGACACAGCGCAGCGCTCGATCTTGATCGCGAACATGTCCCACGAAAACGGAACGCGCGCCGGCGCATGGCGCAGCGGTCGATAACCCGACGCGATCTGAGCGCCCTGCGCGACCACCTGAACTCCGACGAGCAGGGCGAGAATGCATGCGATATACATGTACTTAAAACGCCGCGGCATCGACGCGACTCAGGGCTTCTTGTTGCCGCGCTTGGTCGGGGGGCCTCCACGACGTGACGCGGGAGCCCGCTTCTCCGCCGACGCCGCCTGGGCGTCGCTCTCCCGCCGCGAGCTCGCCGCGCCACGCGAGGGCGGAGGCACGCCATCCCGTCGCGAAGCCGGCGCGGCTCTCGGCGCAGTCGGCGCCGGCTCGACCGGCGGGGCTTCGCGCCGGACTGGGAGCTTCGATTCGCGCATGCCCATTTGAAGGCGCCGCATCACCGCGCGCTTCTGGCGTTCCTTGTATTTTGCATGCGAGGCGTCGCCGATCTCATTTTTTGCCTCGGTTCCGCGGTCAATGATTTGAAACTCGCAAATCACGAACACGACCGGCGTCATCTCCCACGCCGCGGCCGGGGCCCGCTCGAGCACGTTGCGTGGCAGCCGCACCGGCATGTCGACCACGAAGTGAATCACCCGGTAGTTGTCGGCGCTGAAGCGGTTGTCGCTCGGCGTAAAGTCGTCGTCTTTGCCTGCCTGCATTTCGGGCAGCATCGCGCCGATGTGGGCGTTCTGTTGGCAGTAGGTCTTGAAGTGGAACATCGAGTTGGTGCTCTGCCCGGGGATCACATAGTTGAACGGGAAGAGCTTGGTCGTGAGGTACTGAACGACCGGCACGATGTCGTCGTAGCTGCGCGTCACGATTCGAAAGCGCAGCTTGTCGTAGATCTGGGCGGCGACGGTCTCCTGCTTCGACAGCAGCTTCGTGTAAAGCGAGTCCTTGTTTTTGCGTCCGCCGACGAACTCGAGGATCGGAAACCCGCCGGCCAGCATGCCTCCGATGACGCGGTATACTTTCTCTTCGACCATGTGAAACACCTCCTGGTCGGAGAGCGGCAGCATGAACAGCAGCTCGCGGCCTTCGAGGTGATGAATGATGTGCATGCACTTGAGAATCGTGCACGCGCAGGTCTGGCGATGGCCGTGCGATGACGCGACCATGAGCAGCTCTTCAACCGTCGCGAGCTCAACAGGCTTGGGGATCGGGAACTCGAAGTGGCGTCGGAGGTAGTCGATGGCCTGCTGCTTGATCGACGCCATGCGGCTGCGGTCGGCCGCGTCTTCGGGGTGCAGCTCCTGCGAGCGGAGGAATCGCGACACCTGATCGGTCGTCGCAAAATTCAACCTGTGCCAGTCGATGACCGAGTCGCCGCGAAGGATGAGCCTGACGGCCTCCAGGTCCATCAACGTGAAGTCGTCGAGCGTCTTGAGGCGCTCGGCGTCATGAGCCGGAGGCGGAGGTTGGCGCGATTCGGACATGCTGCTTCGCCCATACTTATGCCAGATTGCGCGCCAACCAAAGTGCGGCGGCCGGACGACAGAATGCAGCGGATCGCCGGGGTGCTCGAACAGGTGCGACGCGACTGCGACGTCGGCGCGCGCCGGTCGGCCGATCCCGTGGGAGCGGTGCACGAATTTGCGGGCCCGCTCGATCAGGAAATTGTAGCGCTCGTGGCCGCGTGCATCGCGTTCGGCAACGTGAAGACGATTCGCGCGAAGCTCGCCGACGCCCTCGCGCGCATCGGACCGAGCCCGTCGGCCGCAGGCGACGCGCCCTCTGCGCTGCAAAGTCGCATGCGGGGCTGGAAGCACCGCGTGTTTTTGGGACAAGATATCGCCGCGCTCGTCATCGGGGCCCGCGCGGTGCAGCGGAGCAACGGCACCCTCGGAGAGCGCTTTCGCGCCGACTGGGAGGCCACCCACGACCTTCGGGAGGCGCTCGCGCGGTTTACCGATGCGATTCGGGATGCGGGTAGTCTGCACGCATCACCCGGGGGCCGACGGGGGCCCGCGCACCTCCTCGGAAATCCTCGGGGAGGCAGCGCCAGCAAGCGCTTGCTCCTTTACCTCCGCTGGATGATCCGGCCCGCAGACGGCGTCGATCTCGGCCTGTGGCCCCTGTCCGCGAGCATCCTGCTCTGTCCGGTCGACACCCACATTCACAAGCTTGCGCGCAACCTCGGGTTCACCCGTCGCGCCGATCTCAGCTGGAAGACGGCGGTCGAGATTGGCGCAGCGCTCGCCCGTTTTGACCCGACCGATCCGGCCCGCTACGATTTCGCCCTCTGCCACATGGGCATGCTTCAGCGCTGCCCCTCGCGCCGAGACGCCGTGCGCTGCGATGGTTGCGGCGTCATGCCCGTGTGCATTCACTGGGCGCGGGGCGGGGCGCCCTAGCCCCGACGTTCTGCCGACCGAAAACCGTGCGGATCGCACATGGGGCGCGCTTGTTGCTAGGTTGCGCGTCGCCCGATGACGCTGCTCTCCAAGGTCGTGACAGCTTGCGCGGTAGCCGCGCTCGCTACCGTGGGCACCTCCGCCCTCGCGGCCGAAGTTGAAGCGCCCGTGATCTCCGCGGCGACTTTGTCTCAGGCCGAGGCTCTGTCGATTTTTCGAGCGCGCGGCCTCGACCTTCTCATCGCCGACGCGGCCGTTCGATCGGCCGAAGGGGAGGCGGCAGTCGCATCGCGAATCGCGAATCCGCAGGTGTCGGTGGGGGTCGGACCGACGTTCAACTACGACGCATCGGCGCCCGGCTGCTCCGGTTGTTCGCGGCTCAGCGTTCAAGCCGCCATCGGCGACAGCGGCGCGATCGTCGACGTGGTTTCCGGCAAACGACGGCTCCGATCCGAAATCGCTGACGCCGCGCTCGCGTCTGCGCGGCTCGATCGCGCAGACGCATCGCGTGTGCTGTCCTCGCTCGTCAAGCAGGCCTACACGCGCGTCGCTGTCGCGAAAAAGAGCCTCGATCAGGCGCGCGCAGTGCAGCAGCTTCTCGCTCAGGCCGTTGCGCTCGCCAAGCTCCGCTACCCGGCGGTCATTACCGAAGGCGATTTGGCGCGCACCGAGGTTCAGAAGCTCAGAGGTGACTCCGACGTCACGATCGCCGTATCCGCGCTCCGACAGGCGCAGGCTGAGCTCGCGTTCCTGCTCGGCGCGCGCACAGTCGCTCCCGACTTTCAAGTCGACGAGCTGACGTTCTTCGTCGCCCCCGAACTGCAACAGGCGAGCGAGCGCGAGCTCGTGGCGCTGGCCCTGCGCGAGAGACCGGACCTTCGCGCACGAGCCTACGACCGCACGCGCGCGCTGGCGGCGCTCGCGCTCGCGAGGCGGCAGGTGATGCCCGACGTGCAGCTCGCGGCGCAATACAGCGGCATCGGGTCGGGGCAGGACGCCGCGAGCCCCGGGGCGCTCGTCTGGAGTGCGTCCGCCAACCTCCCGGTTTTTTCGCAGCGGCAAGGTGAAATTGAGAAGGCCAACGCTGCGCTTACGGTCGCGACGCTTACGCGCGCCAGGGCCGAGGCCATCGTGTCGGCCGAGGTCGCCGCCAGCTACGCCGACTTCGACGCCAGGCGGCGCGCCGTTGTGCGTATGAATAGCGGGCTGCTCGCGCGTGCGTCCGCTGCGCGCGACATCCTCGAACTGCAGTACAATGCGGGCACGGCGTCGCTCGTCGACTTTCTCGACGCGCAGCGCACGTTTATTTCCATCCATCAGCAATACGCTGCCGACCTCGGAGCCTACTGGATCGCCGTCGAGCAACTCGAGCAGTCGCTCGGTGTGGAGCTTCGATGATCAGGAGCTTGTGGCCGTCCTTCCTGCTCGTTGCGCTCGCGGGGGTTACAGCTCCTGCGTGGGCGGGCGACCCGATCGTGCCGCCGTCGAAAACCGAGCTGCCTGCGATGCTGTCGATGCACGAAGCCGTTCGAATGCTCCATACGCGGGGCCTCGACCTTATGATCATCGACGCGCAGGTCGCGGCCGCTGAGGGAGATGTCCATATCGCCGGCGCGCTCATCAACCCGAACGTGAGCGTCGGCGCGGGCCCCGCGTTCAATTACAGCGCGCAAGATACCCCCGCGCGTCCGTGCCCAGGCTGTCAGCCTTATGCGGTGCAGTGGGGCATCTCCGACAACGGCGCTGTCCTCGACGCCGCGGTGGGCAAACGGGGGCTGCGTGTCGACGTGGCGCGTCGGGCGCTCGCGGCGGCGCGTCTTGGCCGCGCCGATGCCGAGCGGCAGCTCGCAAGCCAGGTCAAGCAGGCCTATATCGCCGTTGCGGTCGCGACGCAGGCCCTCGAGTTTTCGGTCGACGTCGACAAGAGCTTGATGCAAACGCTCGAGCTCGCGCGACTCCGCTATCCGAGCGTTATCAACGACGGCGATCTCGCGCGCATCGAAGTTCAAAAACTCGAGGCCGATCAGGCCGTCGACTCGGCCCGCGCCGACCTGCGGCAGGCGCGAGTTTCCCTCGCGTTGCTCTTGGGCGTTCGGGGCCCGGTCCCCGACTTTGATGTGTCGCGCGACTCGCTCAAATTTTCTGTTCCCGGGCTGCTCGCTGCAACGAGTGAGCAGGAGCTCTTCGCGAGAGCGGTCGACGCGCGACAGGACTTGAAGGCGGCCGCCGCTCAGGTTCAGCGGTCGAACAGCGCCGTCGAGCTCGCCGAGCGACAGCGGGTGCCGGACGTCTCTTTGTTTGCGCAATACACGCAACTTGGGATGGGTCAGAACGTCGGCCAGCCCATGAACCTGGTGCTCGGGCTCAGCACCAACCTGCCGGTGTTCTACCAGCAGGGGGGCGAGATCATGAAGGCGCGGGCCGACCGCGACTTGCAGGCCCTCAGCCGCGAACGCACGCTGGCGCAAATAGCCAGTGACGTGTCGACTTCTTACGCTGCGTTCGTTGCGGCCCGCGATCTGCTCCGGCGCATGGATGGCGCCCTGCTCGAACGTGCGCGACGTGCGCGCGACATCACCGACGTGCAGTACAAAAATGGTGGCGCGACGCTGATGGACTTCCTCGACGCGCAGCGCACCTACATCGCCACCAATCGCGAGTATCTCCAGGACCTCTCCGGCTACTGGACTGCGATCTACCAGCTCGAGCAGGCCATCGGGACGGAGCTCCAATGATCACAATCCGCGCTCTGGCCTTAGCGACGGCGCTCGTGCTCGGAGGGTCCCATGTGGCCCGCGCCGATGCGGGTGCCGGGGTGGACGCCGGCGACGGCGACGCCGGGGCAATCGACGCTGGCGCCGACTCCGGTGAAACGCCTCCGTACGGAATCGCGGAGTCGTCCACAGCGGGCAACTACGGCTGCTCGACCAGCAGCGCAGGCTCTCCGACCTGCGGCTTCGCCGGCGCGGCGCTTGCGCTTGCCGCGCTTCTGCTCACCCGTCGCCGCTCGCGCCGGGCGGGGCTCGCATCGCTGCTTGTGGTCGCGGCCGTCGGCTCCGCGCCTGCGGCTCACGCCGCCGAGGCAGCGCTTGACGCTCCTGCGCCCCTGCCGCCGTCTGCTCCGCGTAGCGTAGCGGTCTCCTACAATCCGCTCACGCTGCAGCTGTCACGCGTCAGCGCCAACCTCGAAATCACGTTGGGGTCACACCACGTGTTCGAAGCGTCTCCGTTCTATGCGTACACCCGCACGAACAGCGACTCGAACAACGTCTTTTCGGGCGTGGGCGGCGAGCTCGGCTACCGCTACTATTTCGGCGACGGCGGAATGCGCGGCCTCTACGTCGGGCCTTCGGTGCTGCTCGGATTCTACGCAGCGCAGGCGGCCACGGGGCAGTCGACCACGTTTCAAAACTTCGGAGGCGCGGTCGACGTGGGCTATCAGGCGATCGTCGCCGATCGCCTCGTTCTCGGCCTCGGAACGGGTGTACAATACACGGTTCCAACCCTCACGTTCTTGCCGCAAGAACTCCCGGCGAGCGTTTACGCGGTTCGCGGTCTGCGCCCGCGCCTGCTGTTCGCTGTGGGCGTCGCCTTTTAGGGATAGCCGGCTGCGTCTGCGCCCGCGCAAAAAGCAGGGCTTGGCGCGGCCGCCTGGGTGTGCGAGCGTCCACCCACTACGATGCCCGCCCGAAAAGAGTTCAGCCTCGACGCCGTTCGCACCGATGGATGGTTCGAGCGCATCGGCGAGGGAATCGGCAGTTTTCAGGCGCTGTGCGAGATCATCGGCGAGCGGTTCTTCGCGTTTTCGATCATCGTCGGCGCGCGCGTCACGGCGCTGACCGTCGATCGCCGCAACCCGGATCAGACCGTCGTCGACTTCGTGCTCGGCGCCGCGGACGACGTCGACGCCGAGGTGCAACGGTTGTCGCTGTCCGACTTTCGCCGCCGACTCGTTGGCGCGCTTATCGTCGACGAAGCGCGCGATGCGCCTGCGCCTACGCGCGAAACCGATACCGAGTCGATCCAGCTCTTTTTGGGCGTTCGTTACCTGTTGATCGCTCCGCTTTACGGCTACTCGCTGCGCAAGCTCGTCCTTGAGGGCGCGGACGCAGACGTCACCGCGGTCTATGACGGACAAGAAGAAATCTTCGACGTCGCTCAGTTTCGCGGTCGCATCCGATCGCACGTGCAGGCCGAGATTGATCGCGCGTCGAGCGGGCAGCGCGGCACGATCGACCTGTCAAAAGTAGCCGAAGCCGAGGCGGCGACGGCCGCGGCCGACTGGAGCCGCGTCGTTCAACTCCTGGGCGCCTGGCCCGCGCCGCTGTCGATCTTCTTGCGCACCCCCGAAGGGCAGATGCTCGCGTCCGATGCGCGCTCCCTCATCGCGAAGGGGCTCGGATTGCTCGGCTCGGCGTGCGTCAATCTCAAGGAGTTCGAGCAGGCCGAGGAGGTCTTTCGAATCGGCATCCAATACGCGCAAGAAGGCGTCGCCGCGGCCGATCTCTTCCGGCGCCTCGGCGAGGCGCTCATCCAGAGCGGGCGCGCCGGAGAAGCCATCGGCCCGTTGCGGCGCTCGATCTCGTTCGGCGGAACGGCAGCGGACGTGATGCCGCTGCTCGGACGCTCATTGCTCGTGCGAAAGCGCTACGTCGCAGCCTTCGCGTGCTTTCGATCGGCGATCGACGCAGGCGTGAGCGAGCGCTCCGTCGCAGCTGAGCTCGGCGAAGTCGAGGCGGCCCTCGGCCCGGCGCTGACGTCCTGGAAGGCGACGCGGTTGTCGTGGCAGGCCTGAACGAAGCTCGTCGGGCCGGCGGGCTCGCGCTTCGATCGCCCGGCCCGCGCCGAATCTCTTCATTCGCGGCGCGGTCGGGCCGCTGCCGTGATTGACACTCCCTGGCAGCGCCACTAGACATCCGGCTCGCAATTTGGCTTGGAGTCCGCCCATTTCATCGGCCCAGAGGGTCGTGCGGCTTCGACGGTCGCGGAAGCAGACATGATCGCAACTTACGCACCTATCATTCTGATCATCACCATCGCGTTTTCGCTCGCGAGCCTCTTCTTCTTCGGTCACCGCCTGCTTGGCGGCGCCGCGAAGTTCAGCCCGGGGCGCATGGAGCCCTTCGAGTCCGGAAGCGAAAGCTCAGGCGCGAGGCACGTCAAGCTGAGCGTCAAGTTCTACCTGACGGCCATTCTCTTTGTCGTCTTCGACATCGAAGTGGTCTTTCTTTACCCGTGGGCGGTTCGGTTCAAAGAGCTCGGCTGGACGGGAATGGGCACGATGGTGGGCTTCCTCGCTGTGCTCGTTGTGGGTCTTGTTTATGTGTGGAAAAAAGGAGCACTCGAATGGGAGAGCTGACATCGGCCCGACAGGTCACCCTCGAAGGGTCGGAGAGCGGCTTCGCCACCACCAAGCTTGAAGATTTGCTTGGGTGGGCGCGCAAATACTCTCTGTTCAACTACCCTTTCGTAACCGCCTGTTGCGGCATGGAGTTCATGGCCGTCTCCAGCCCGCGCTATGACTTTGCCAGGTTCGGCGCCGAAGCCCCGCGCTTCTCGCCGCGGCAGAGCGATCTGCTCTGGGTCGTCGGCACGATCAGCCAGCGTCAGGCGCCTGTTCTGCGCCGCGTCTACGAGCAAATGATGGACCCAAAATGGGTCATGGCATTTGGCACCTGCGCGAGCTCGGGCGGCTTTTACGACAACTACACGACCGTCGCCGGAATCGACAAAATCATTCCGTGCGACATCTATGTTCCTGGATGTCCGCCTCGGCCCGAGGCCGTATTCGACGGCCTGATGCTCATTCAGGATAAAATCACCAGCGGCAACCGGACGCCAGCAATCGTCAAACCCCGCAACGATCCGGCCACTGCGCTCGTGAAGCTGCGCGCGTCCGCCGAGGGGGCGGTCCTCGAGGGCAAGCGCGGGCGTCGCGACGAGGAGCCGGGACGATGAGCAAGCTCGTTCTCGACAAGCTCAAAGAGAAGTTCGGTAGTGACGTTCTCGAGACGCACGACCAGTTCGGTGACGATACCGCGGTGGTCGCTCCTCGGGCCTGGAAGGCGGCCTGCGAGTTCTTGCGCAGCGATCCTGCGCTCGATTTTAACCTGTTCGTCGATTTGTGCGGCGTCGATTACCCCGAGCGCTCGCCGCGCTTCGAAGTCGTGCTGCATGTCTATTCGGTCTCGAAGCGGCACCGCATCCGCCTCAAGGCGCGGGTCGGCGACGCAGAAGGCGACGAGGCCGAACTCGACAGCGTGGCGAGCGTTTGGATTGGCGCCAACTGGTTCGAGCGCGAGACGTTCGACATGATGGGCGTCGTGTTCAAGGGCCATCCTGATCTCCGGCGTATTCTCATGTACCCGGAGTTCGAGGGACATCCGCTTCGCCGCGATTACCCCGCCCAGAAGACGCAGCCGCTCGTGGCCTATCGCACCGAGGAAGAAGCGGGTCTGGCGGTCGACAAGGTGGCCCCGTTCGGCCTCGACGAGGGTATGAGCTTCGGCCGCCGCATCCTCCAAGCAAAGGACAACTGACATGGAGCCCGTAGATCTGGAACTCGAAGAGAGCGAGCTCGAGCTTCCGTCCGAACCCATGCATCTGAACATGGGCCCTTCGCACCCCGCGATGCACGGCACCGTGCGAATCGTCCTCGAGCTCAGCGGCGAGACCATTCAGAAAGCCGATGTGCAAATCGGCTATCTGCATCGCGGCTTCGAAAAGATGTGCGAGCGCGGCACCTGGGCCCAGGTGTTCCCGTATGCCGACCGTCTCAACTACGTGTCGCCGATGCTCAACAACGTCGGCTACGCGCTGGCGGTCGAAAAAATGTGCGGCATTCAGGTGCCCGATCGCTGCCAGTGGTACCGAATGGCACTCGGCGAGCTCGCGCGCATCAGCGATCACCTCACGTGCGACGGCGCCATGGCCATGGAGCTCGGAGCGATCACGCCGTTCTTGTGGCTGGTCAAAGCGCGCGAGATGGTGTGGGACCTCCTCGAAGAGGAAACCGGCGCACGTCTCACGCACTCGTTCGGGCGAATTGGCGGAATGGCGCAGCCTCCGACCGACGGGTTTAAAGAATACGTCCGCGCGACGTTGCCCAAGGTGATCGGCCTCGTCGAAGAGGCCGAAAAGATGCTGCTCAAAAACCGCATCTTCATCGACCGCCTTCAGAACGTTGGCGTCATCAGCGGGAGCGACGCGCTCGCCCTGGGCTGGACTGGCCCCTGCCTTCGCGCGACCGGCGTCGCCTACGACGTGCGCAAGGCTCATCCCTACTTGAAATACGACGAAGTCGACTTTGAGGTTCCCGTGGGAACCCGGGGCGACACCCTCGATCGCTTCCTCGTTAGACTCGCCGAGATTCGTCAAAGCCGCCGAATCATCGAGCAGTGTCTCGAACGCATGTCCGACGACGGTCCCGTCAACGTCGACGACCCTCGCGTGATGCTCCCCGAAAAGGGTGACGTCTACACGACGATCGAGGGCACGATCGCTCACTTCAAGCTCGTCATGGAGGGCGCCAAGGTGCCGGCCGGAGAGTGCTATTCCTACACCGAGGCCGGGAACGGCGAGCTCGGGTTTTACCTCGTAAGCGACGGCTCAGGCACGCCCTACCGCGTGCGCATTCGTCCGCCCTGCTTCGCTATCGTCTCCGGCCTCGAGAGGCTCATCACCCACCGCATGCTCAGCGATATCATTCCGACTTTCGGCTCGCTGAACATGATCGGCGGCGAGTGCGATCACTGAGAAATCACGCCATGCCCACCTTCAAACTCGACGGCAAAGACATTCCCTTTTCGCCCGGTGAAACCATCATCGGTGCGGCCCACAAAGAGGGAATCGAGATTCCCCACTATTGTTGGCATCCCGGCCTTTCGATCGCGGCCAACTGCCGCATGTGCCTCGTCGAGGTCATGCCGGCGGCAAACCAGCGCGCGATGATGCTCGATATTCTCGAGTGGGACGCGGCTTCCGGTGAATACAAGCCCCAGCGCAAGCCCAAGCTTCAGCCCGCCTGCCAAATGGCGGCCGTTGAAGGCATGGACGTTCGCGCGGACTCCAGCGAGCACGTCAAGCAGGCGCGCAAGGGCGTTCAGGAGTTTCTGCTCCTGAACCATCCCGTCGATTGCCCGATTTGCGATCAGGCGGGCGAGTGCAAGTTGCAGGACTACTGGCTCGAGCACGGGCAGTACGAAAAGCGCATGCGCGATGAGCCTGTCCACAAGCCCAAAGCGACTGTTTTTGGCGAGACCATCGTCTACGACGCAGAGCGCTGCGTGATGTGCACCCGTTGCATTCGCTTCATGGACGAGGTCGCGAAAGACCCTGTTCTCGACATGCGCGAGCGCGGCAACCTCAAAGAGGTAATCGTCGCTCCGGGGCGCCAACTCGAGGGTCACTACACGCTGATGACCGAGCACGTTTGCCCGGTCGGTGCGCTGACCAGCAAAGACTTCCGCTTCAAGGCGCGCGTTTGGTTTCTGCGCGCGGCGAAGAGCGTGTGTCAGGGGTGCGCTACGGGTTGCAACGCGTGGCTCGACTTCGACCCGCGCTACAACAAGGCCTACCGCTACCGCCCGCGCGACAACGAGCAGGTGAACAAATACTGGATGTGCGACGAGGGAATGCTCAGCTACGCCGCGGCGCATGAGGCCCGCGTCCTCGAGGCCTCCGTGAAGGGCGTGGCGTCAACGCCCGCGCACGCGCTCGAAGGCGCGGCGAAGCGCCTCGCGAGCGTTCCCCAGTCGTCGATCGCCGTGGTCCTGAGTGCGCAGCATTCGCTCGAGGACAACTGGGCGATGCTCGAGCTGTCCAAGTTGCTTGGCGCGAAAGATGTATTTTACACGCAGGCGGCCGACGGCTACGAAGACGAGATCTTGATCAATAAAGACAAGAACTCGAACGGGCGCGGCGTGCGAGACCTCTCGCCGTCTGCGAAGCCGTTTGGCGATCTCGCCAAGTCGGTCGCGGCCGGCTCGATCAAGCATGTCGTCGCGCTCGGCGGCGCCACCCCCTCCGGTGATCGCGATGCCGCGACGCTCGGCAAGCTCGACGTCCTGATCACGATCGCGGCGCACACGAGCTCGCTCACGGCCTCCGCGAGCGTTGTGCTCCCTGCCACCTCCTGGGCCGAGCATTCAGGCACTTGGGTGAACGCCTCGGGCCTGCGCCAGGTCGCCGATAAGGCCATCGCGCCGCAAGGCGCCAGTGAGCCGGCCTACAAGCTCGTGGCCGACCTCGCACGCGCGCTCGGCCTGGAAGTTTCATGGACGAAGCTCAAAGAAATTCGCGCGGCGCTCGGGGCCTCCGATCCGGCGCCCGACGTGCGCTCCACCACCCTCACGCAAGCCGTTTGACGCAAGCAGGAACTTCGAAACCATGACTGTCTCTCAGCTCATCTGGGCGATCGTGAAGATCGCCATCATGGTCGGCTTCGTGTTCAACATGGCCGCCGTGCTGACGTGGTTCGACCGCCGCGGCGGCGCCGCCATCCAGGATCGCGTGGGTCCGAACCGAGCGGTCTTCAAGATCTTCGGCAAGGAGTTCCGTTTGGCCGGCATGCTCCACCCCGCCGCCGACGGTCTGAAATTCTTCACGAAGGAGTTTTTCATGCCGCCCAGGGCTGACAAACTTCTCTTCCGCCTCGCGCCGATCCTCTCGATGGTGCCGGTGCTGGCCCTCGTCGCGGTTATCCCGTTCGGCGATACGCTCTGCACGAGCGACCTCTGGCACGCCAGCAAGGGCGGCGTGCTCGGCTACATCTTCCCCGCCGTTCCCCGCTATGGCGTCTGCGCCATCGCCCACGTTCAGGGAAGTACGGTATTTCCCGTCGATTTGCTCGTTGCGCCTCTCGACGTCGGTGTTCTCTACGTCTTCGCGATGGCGGGGCAGGGCATCGTTGGAGCCGCGATCGCTGGCTGGGCGAGCGACAACAAGTTCTCTCTGATGGGCGCACTTCGCGCCGCGAGCCAGATGGTGAGCTACGAGGTCGCCATGGGCATCTCGCTGATCGGCGCGATGATGATTTATGGCACCGTTCGTCTCGACGAGATGGTGCGTTGGCAGGGCGAGCATACTTGGGGCATTTTCGCGCAGCCGCTCGCGTTCATTGTCTTCTACACCGCAGCGACCGCTGAAAATAAGCGCATTCCGTTCGATCTGCCGGAGGCCGAGAGCGAGCTCGTGAGCGGGTACTTCACCGAGTACAGCGGCATGAGCTTCGGCATGTTCTACTTTGCCGAATACATGGAGATCATCACGGTCGCCATGCTCACGACGACCATCTTTTTGGGTGGCTACAATCTTCCGTTCCTGCACCGCGACGGGCTCACGATCGCGTTCGGCGACAACGTGCTCCTGCACCAGTCGATGCCGCACATCTGGGTCACTATCTTCCAGGTGCACGCGTTCTTCGCGAAGGTGCTCGGCCTGTGCTTCCTGCATGCCGTAATCCGCTGGAGTCTCCCGCGATTCCGCTACGATCAGCTCATGAAGCTGGGTTGGCGCGTGCTCCTTCCGCTGTCGCTCGCCAATGTCGTTGTCACTGGCGTTGTCTACATGGCCATTGCAAAGGGGGGCGCGAGCCTCTGGAACGGGCTCGACGTCGTGGCGCAAAGCACGCAGGCGCTCGTGGCCTTCGTGCTCACCGTGGCTACGCTGCGCCTCGTGGTGGGCTTTCTCCGTAAGCGCACGCACGAGCGGCTTATCGTCGGCAGCGCCGGCAAAATGGCTGCCGCCGCGGGCGGAACTCCTGTCACTCCGATGCAGGCTTGAGGACTTCGATTACCATGGCACAAGCATTCCCCAAGAAGCCTTCTCAGCCCACCAACGCGGCGATCGTCGTGTACACCGAAGATACGTTCGCGACGCGGTCGTATTTGCCCGCGATCGCGACGGGGCTCGCGACCTCGATGCAGCACTTCTTCGAGAATGCGCGCGAGATGATTCGCGGTCAGCGCCCCGATCCGATCACCGAGCCTTTCGCCGAGGGGATCACGACGGTCTCCTATCCCGAGCAAAAGCGCCATTACCCGGAGCGCTTTCGCGGGGTGCATCGCCTTACGCAGCGCGACGACGGCAGCCCTCGCTGCGTGGCCTGCCTGTGTTGCTCGACGGCGTGTCCGGCGCAATGCATCTTCATCGAGCCTGGCGAGTACGCCGAAGGTGACAAGCGCCGCGGCTACGAGCGCTTTCCGGTGCGCTTCGTCATCGACGAGCTGCGCTGCATTTTCTGCGGATTTTGCGTCGAGGCTTGCCCGTGCGACGCGATTCGCATGGATACCGGCGCGCACGCGGCCCCGTATGATTCACGCGAGCAGTTCATCTACGACAAGGACACGCTCCTGTCGTTCGCGAATCGCGCTGGCGAGCAACTCAGCGAAAACCCGCGGCATGAGCCAGGCGACGCCTCGCACCCGGGACTTTCTCGCGACAACGTTCACTGAGGGTTCGGCGCGACTGCGGCGTGATCGGCATCGCTCCAGCGGTTGCCGATCGGTCGGTCGACTTTTTTCGCGCTGATTTTCACGGTGGCCGCTTTCAGCATGGCGACGTCCGCGAGGAGCGCGGCGCGGGGCGATCCCGTCATGGCTTCCGATCCGATCTCGAGCGCGCGCACGGCGTCTTTCCAGACAGCCAGCGCTCCTGCTGCGGCTCGCCAGACCCCGTATCCGTAGGCGCCGCCCGGCCCGTCCGTCCGGATCAGATCCGCCTGTACGCAAGACGAATGGTCCGGAGAGTCCGCAGCGGGGAGTCTGTCGGCGTTGGCGTCGACTGCCAGCGTCGCGTAGGTGGCGCAAGCCCCCGGAATTGACGAAGAAACCGCGAGAAAAAGCCTCTTTGCGTCGTCATCCGTGAGCAACGCCTGCGCGACCTTCGGGGCGTGGCCGGTGAGCGCGTGGGCGACGGACAGGCGCAGGGCGTCGGCGCCGACTCCTTTGGACGTTTTCATCGCGGCGAGCCACACGCCGGAGCCCTCGAGCCACCATCCGTGTCCATCGCTCACGAGCAGCGAAAGGGCCGCGGCGGACGCCTGATCGGGCGACTTTCCGTCGAACTTGGCGCCCTCGATGAAGTAGCGCGCGCCGGCGTCGAGGCACGCGGGCAGGTTCGATCGAGCCGCGCACCGCGGCGCAGATGATTCCGGCGGACCGCTGGCGAGCGAGTCTCGCAGGCGCTCGAGCTTGCCTTTGCATCCCGTCGCAAACGACAGGAGCACCACAGCCGCGACGCAGGCGCCGGCGGACATTCGACGTTGCGACATGGGCGAATGGTACCCGAGCCCATGCGCGAAGGGCACTGCGTGTCGCGGGCGCTCCTCCAACCGGGTGCTATTCTTGGTCCAGAGTGCCGCGCGCTTCGGACCGTCCTCAACTGCCAGCCGATTCGCCTCGAGCGTCGCCCGAGAGGCTTGGTCCGTATGCGCTCGTGCGACGCATTGCTGCGGGCGGAATGGCCGAGGTCTACCTCGCTCGCCGCGAGGGGCCGCGGGGATTTCACAAGCAAGTCGCCCTCAAGCGGGTGCTTCCGCAGCTCGCGCGTGACGCGGAATTCGTGCAGATGTTCGAGGACGAGGCGCGCGTGTGCGCGATGCTGTCGCACCCCAATGTCGTTCAGGTCTTCGATTTCGGCGAGGAGAACGGCGAGCTGTACCTCGCGATGGAGTTTGTTGATGGGACGACCTGCGCGCGACTGATACGCGAGGCGGCGGCGCGGGGGAGCGACATTCCGCTCGAAGTTTCGCTGCACGTGACGCTGTCTGTACTTCGGGGCCTCGCCTACGCGCACGGCGCGCGCGACGAACGAGGCAAGTCGCTGCACCTCGTGCATCGCGATGTCTCGCCGGGCAACGTGCTTATCGATCGCTCGGGTGCAGTAAAATTGGGAGATTTCGGCATTGCACGCGCCGCCGACTTTGAGCGCCGAACAGACGTCGGACAGCTCAAGGGCAAGCTCGGCTACATGTCGCCCGAGCAGGTGATGGGCAAAGAGCTCGACGCGCGCAGCGATCTTTTTACGACTGCGATTGTGCTCGCCGAGCTCGTGACCGCGCGGCCTCTGTTCAGCGGTGGCCGCGAGCTCGACGTCCTGCTCCGCATTCGCGACGTCGACCTTGGAGCCATTGATCGCAACGCCTCCCGCGTGCCCGATGACGTTCGCGCGGTGCTGTATCGCGCCTTGTCGCGCGATCCGTCGCTTCGGTATCAGTCCGCTGGAGCGTTCGCCGAGGCGTTGGAAGAGATCATTCGGCGAAGGCGGCTCGACGTTGGACCGGCTCGCACCGCCCGGTGCATCGAGCGCCTCGGCCTCATCGACCGCGTCGACGATGTCGACACCTCCAGCGCCGGGGGGCACGCGGGGAGGGAGACCGCGCTCGTCGAAGTCGACGGACCGAACGCGCCGCTCGGCGTGGACGCCGAACAGCCGACTTCCCCGCAGGCGCTCGAGGCGGGCCAACCGCCGCGCGCCTACCGGGTGCGTCTCCCGAGCGGCGCGATCGCCGGGCCGATGTCGTATCCGAGGCTCATCGAAATGTTCGCGACGGGAGGGGCCGACGGCGGCACTCCGATCGCGCGAGATGGGGGCGCGTTTCAGAGCGCGCGCGCGCTGCCCGAGCTCACGCGCTTCGTCACGAGCCCGGCGTTGCAATGGGACGACGAAGCCGCAGGGCAGACGACGCTTCGAGCGCCGCTCGTGCGAAGAACGTTGCCGCGCGTCATCTTCACGCTTTCGTTCGAGCGCGAAACGGGAGTGCTGCTGATTCGGGATGGCGCGCGCAGAAAGAAAGTCTACTTCGTAGAAGGCGCCCCGGAGTTCGTCGCGTCTACAGACAAACGCGAGCTCCTCGGTGAGTATCTGGTCGCCCAGGGGCAGGTGCTCCGCATGGAAGTCGACATGGCCCTCGCCATGCTCCCTCGATTTGGCGGCCGGATCGGCGATGCGCTCGTGGGCCTCGGCGTCCTGCGACCGGTCGAGCTTTTTCGCGCGATTCACCTGCAAACGCAGGCGCGCCTGGTCGAGCTTTTCAGCTGGCGGCGCGGTGAACTCACGTTCGTTCGCGGGGCGCGTTCCCACGAAGAAACCTTTCCGGTCGGCATTGATGCCTGCGAGGTGATCGCGCGAGGCGTTCGCGCGGGCTACACGTTCGAAGAGCTCGATCGAATACTGGAGCCCTTGTCGGAAGCGCTGCTGGCACCGTCAGCCTCGCCGCCGGTGCGCTCCGAGCATTTTCGTCTCACCGATCGCGAGGCGAGGGTACTTCGACAAATCGACGGAACGTATACGCTCCAACGCTTGTATGGTGCAGGCATCGCCGACCCTGACGAGGTCGCGCGCGCAGTGTTTATCGCGCTGAGCGGAGGGCTGGTCTCAGCGCCGCGCTGGTGTCTCGATTGAGCGCCCCCCGACCGTTCACCGAATGACCGGAGCGCCTTGCGGTACGCGTACCGTCGCGGTCGGCGCCACGGGCGGAACCGGCTTCGCGGAGGGGCTGGCCGCCGCCGGAGCGAGCGCCTGTGAAGGCGCCGACGGAGCGGCTGTCGGGGCCGCTGCCGGCGTGATGGCGCCATTGGCTCGCGTCGTCGTCGGTGCGGGAGCGGCGGGCGCGGCGGGGGTCGCGGTCGCAGCGATGCGCGCGTTGGGCGAAGGAGCAGGCTGCGGGGTCGCGGTCGCAGCGATGGGCGCGTTGGGCGAAGGAGCAGGCTGGGGGGTCGCGGTCGCAGCGATGGGCGCGTTGGGCGAAGGAGCAGGCTGGGGGGTCGCGGTCGCAGCGATGGGCGCGTTGGGCGAGGGAGCGGTCTGCGGGGTCGCGGTCGCAGCGATGGGCGCGTTGGGCGAGGGAGCGGTCTGCGGGGTCGCAGGCGAGCCGCTCGCGGCCGGGGCGGGCATGGGCGCTGCCGACGGCGCCGGGGCGTTGCCCGCTCGGAAGCCGTCCGGCGGATTGTCCGCCGTGTGATCGACGCTGACGAGTCCGGTGCAAGAACACGCCGGCGCAAGGCCCGCGGCGAGCGTGAGCGAGATTAGCGCGATGACATTTTTTGTATTCATGAGTGCTCCAGTAGATGCCAGTAGCGAAGCGCGGCGGTCAAAATCGGAAGAAGCCAGACACTTGCGCGCGGTGATTGATCGCGTGCTTGCCATCCGCGAACTTGTCGTCGTAGTGCGCGTATTCAAGGCCGAGGCGCAGGGCCGGGGTCGGGTCGACAAACGCGCAGGCATCAAACCAGTCTTCCGACTCTCGAACGAGCGCGGCAGGCGCGTAGTTGTATTCGTTCGGACTTGGCGCCGACGAATCGTTACGCGTGTAGGCGGCGATATTGGGAGACGCGATGTGCGAATAGTTACCCGCTAGCCACACGCGGCCCGCGAGACCCGGAAGATAATATTGAACGCCGCCCATGATGGCAGTCCACTGAATCGGGTGCAGATCGAACGTCTTGGTGTCGTAAACGACGAGTCCATTTTCGATGTCCTGCGGATACGCCGGGGGTGGGTTTACGCCCGTCGTGTTCGGAAGCGACGGAAACGTCATGCCGCTCTGCATTCCCGTAAACATGTCACCGATTCCGCCGCCCATCACAAACTGTCCAGTGAGCGACAGCGAGTTTCCTTCGTGGCCTTTCGTCGCGGGAATCAGCGGAATGAACGCGTCTACGGCGACGGCGCCCGTCGTAATCGCGACGCTGTTTTTCGGCACTTGCTCGAAGTTCGGAAGTGCGAAGTTCCGCATCGTCCCGCTCACGGCGATCGATGCCGGCGAGAGCCCCGTACCCGTAGAGCCCTGAGTCTGCATGCCGGTCAATCGGTCGATCGAAAAACGCAGGCCTCCGGAGAGCTCGGGCATCATCGAATTGCGCTGCGGCGGGCGCAAAGCGGCGGCTGCAAGCTCGAGCGTGGTCGGGCCGAGCTCGATGCGCTTTGAGAGGCGCACCTGCGCCGTCCGCGCGTAGAGCTCTCCAGGGACTCCCTGAATCTGGACTGTATTCGGGTGAAATACAGGTTGCCATCCGAAAATATGCCAGGTTTGACCGACCGTGATGTCGACGATCGGCGTCTCGATTTTCATGTACGCTTGGCGCAAACGCATCGTCGGGTTGTTCCAGAAACCCGCCTCGCTGCCGCCGGTAGCGTACGGATAGACCGTTTCTCCCCTGTTGTTGATTGAAGGGTCGAGCGACGGATCGAATCCGAGAAAGTCCATCTCGAGCGTGGCGCTCCCGCGCACTCCAGCCGCCTCGGGCGCCCTGAGTTGCAAGCCGAAGCGGCTGTTTCTAACGCTGAACTGCGTTCTGCCGTGGTCGCCAGCGTATGTATTTTGCACGTAAGGGAGCGGCAGGACGTCGCCGTTTTGGCGCTGGACCTGGCCGTTGCCGGCCTGGTCGGCGAAGCTCTGCGTGGAGTCGGCGATCAAGTCCGTCTCAACGAAGCCGTAGAGGGTAGTCGACCACCTGCCAACCACGAGGGTCGGCGCGTCGGCCGCGAGCGAACCGACCGAAGCGCCCATATCGCGCAGCGCCGCGTCGTATTCCGCCGCGGTGATGACGCCCTTCTCACGGAGAAGTCGCAGGCTCGAAAACTCTGCCGCCGCGGCCTTCGCGCTGGGCGCCGGGTCGACCGGAATGCTCGCGACAGGCGCGGTCGCAGCCGGCGGCTCGGGGGGCGCGACGGGCGCGGGGGCGTCATCGGCGCGCGCCAACGCCGGGCTGAGTGCGGACACAACAGTAACGAGCGCGACGACTCGGCGCATGTTTCCTCCTGGCTTTCTTTGTGGGAGCTTCAGTGCGTGAGTTGCACGGTGTCGATCGGCGCGCCGTCGTCGGAGACCTTGGTTCCCGATGCGGTCAGGCCATAGGCTTTCATGGTGAGTTTGTTACCGTCGAGCTCGAGCAGGGCGTACGTCCCGATGTACGGCGTACCGTTGCCGAATGCCTGATTCTTCTCACGGTAGTTTGAGCTGCCGGAGCCAACTTGGTACGGCTCGGCCCCCGCGCCGGCACAGATCACGTATTGCGTTCCGGCCCCGACGACAGGAGCGCCGGTCGGCGGCGTGCCAGCGTGCAGCGATTTGCTGCGCTCGTACTCGTGATCGTGCCCGTTGAACGCGAGATCGACGGAGTACTTGTCATAGAGCGGAGCGAGCTTGCCTCGAACGCCCAGCACGTCGCCGTCGGTCGAGTGGTTCGACGTCGAGTAAAGGCCCCTGTGGCTAATTGAGACGATGAACGGCACTTTTGCCCGGTTGGCATTCGCCGCTGACAGGTCTTTGTCGAGCCACGCGACAATCGCATTGCCGGCGTCGCTGTTGTCCTGCGACAGCGGCTGGTCGTCGACCAGCACGAAGTGGGTATTGCCGATATCGAGCGACGCGAACTGTTCGGCAAACTTGCCCTCCCCGGGAATCGCGAAGCTCGCGTAAAACTGGGAGGCTTCGTTTTCGTGATTGCCCGCGATGGGGATCATGAGCATTTCACCCAGGGTCAGGAACTTCGTGGCGTCTTTCGGGTCTTTCCAGATCGCATCGAGCCACTGCGTGTAGAGCGACTGGACCCCGCCGAGATCGACGATATCGCCGCTAATGAGCTGTGCGTTCGCGCCGGCGTCCTTCAAGCGGCCTTGAACGAGCTGCCACGTCGAGAGGGTGTCGCGCGCGTCGCCGATGATGCCGACGACGACCTTTCCCGTGGCGGGCACCGTGCTAAACGACTGCACCGCGCTCCACTTTTCAGCGCCGGGCGCCCCGCCGCCGACCTGATAATAATAGGTTGTGCCGGGCTTCAGGCCGCATACGTGTACCTCGTGGAAGAAGGCTGGCGTCTTGTCTCCGAAGCCGACGGTCGGAGGTAGCGCCGTCCAGGAGTAGCCGGCGTGTACGTCGGCCAGCGTCCCCGGGTCGTTGCCAAGCTTGACCTTGGCAGCGTGGCCCGCCGCGGCCGTTTCCCAGGTGAACGCGGCCGAGGTCGTGGCGTCGGCGTAGCCCGGCGCGCCCGCGACGGTGCCTCCACCGAGACCGAGGCGAACGCGCCGCGGCGTGTCGTCTCCGACTGCCGCCGAGGTATCGTCCACGGAAAAATCCGCGAACGCTCGCGTGGCCGGGGGTGCCACAACGTATTGGCAGCCGGTCGGGGGGTACGTGAACGAGGCTCCGCCTCCGCCGCTGTCTTCGTCGGCGCCGGCGTCGGGAAGCACCGCTCCGGATTTGCCGTTGCTGCAGGCGGCCAAGGCTACAATCGGGGCGATCGCGAAGACTGAAGAACGGCGCGCGTACATGAGAGACTCCTTCGCTACCAACTTGTCAGGCGCGGGCGTCGAGCCGGTGACAACTCGGTTTCGCATCGCCACCACGTTACGCCAGCGGAAGATCATTTCACAGCGCGAGTCGCAGCACCGGGTAGGGGCGCTCGCCTGCCACCTCGACGAAGCCCGCAGCGAGGTAGGCGCTCAGCGTGCCGCGCCACATTTGCTCGTCGGAAGTGCGTGTATCTTGCACGTGAGGGTACGCCTCGAGCGAGGTCGCGCCCCAGGCTCTCGCGTGCGCGCCCGCTTCGGCGATTAGCGCTCGCGAGACCCCTTCGCCGCGCCGATCCGGTCGCACCAGCAGGCAGCCGATCGACCACGCTCCCGCTTCTTCGCCGAGGTCGAGCTTCTTGTAGACGGGCAGTCGCCGGAGCTTCGGCACGCTCGCGCGGGGCGTGAGCTTGAGCCATCCGACGCACAGCTCCCCTTCGAGGGCGAC
Organism: Myxococcales bacterium; assembly: GCA_947473045.1. Taxonomy (GTDB): domain Bacteria; phylum Myxococcota_A; class Polyangia; order Polyangiales; family Polyangiaceae; genus JANYHY01. Next base: position 49,590 of record CANJCO010000025.1, read on the forward strand.
GAGGCCTTTGCCGTCGTCGTCGCCGCGCTCGACGCATGCGGCGTGCTCGGCTCGGCTGATCTCAGGCTCGAAAGCGCTCCTCGCGAGCCACGCGTTCTTGTCGCCCTCGAAGTGCCAGTATCGGCAGAAGCAGGTCGACGCGGCGGCCTCGAAAAGCTCGCCCCACGCGCTGATGTGCGCTGGCGACAGCGGCGCGATCACGAAGCTCATAGCGCCGCCGCGCGCGGAGCGTGATGGCGTTCGACGGCGGCCCCCAGCGCGAACATCGTCGCTTCGTCGAGAGGCCTCGAGACGATCTGCAGGCCCACCGGAAGGCCGGATTTCGCCGGAGCGCATGGTACGCTCATCGCGGGCAGGCCGGCGAGCGAGGCGGGTAGCGTGTAGACGTCCGACAGGTACATCGACAGGGGATCACCGGTCTTGTCGCCGAGCAGGAACGCGGGCGTCGGTGCCGTAGGGCACACGATGGCGTCACAGCGCTCGAACGCCTCCGCGAAGTCGCGCGCGATGAGCGTGCGAACCTTCTGGGCCTTCAAATAATACGCTTCGTAGTGGCCGGCAGAGAGCACGAACGTGCCCAGAAGAATGCGGCGCTTCACTTCGGCGCCGAAGCCGTGATCGCGCGTTGCGCCATAGAGGTCGCGAAGATCGCGGGAGGGCTCGACGCGGGCGCCAAAACGAACGCCGTCGAAGCGCGCCAGGTTGCTCGACGCTTCGGCAGTCGCGAGCACGTAATAGGTCGCGATCGCATGCCGCGTGTGCGGCAAGGTCACTGGCACCACGACGCAGCCATCGGCCTGCAACTGGTCGATGGACTGGCGGACGCTGGCCTCGACTTCGGCATCGAGTCCCTCGGCGAAGTACTCTTCCGGAACGCCGATGCGGAGCCCCGACGCGCCTCGGTCGCAGTCGCGCTCCCATCGTCCCGGTGCGATATCGAGACTGGTCGCGTCGCGGCCGTCGCGGCCGGCGATGACCTCGAGCACGCGGGCGGCGCCGCGGACGTCGCTCGCAAAAGGGCCCACCTGATCGAGGCTCGACGCGAAGGCGATGAGGCCGAATCTCGACACGCGTCCATAGGTCGGCTTGACGCCAACGCTGCCGGTGAACGCAGCGGGCTGTCGAATCGAGCCGCCCGTGTCAGAGCCGAGCGCCGCAGGGGTCATCCGCGCGGCGACCGCAGCAGCGCTGCCTCCCGACGAGCCTCCCGGCGCCCGCGAGAGGTCCCACGGGTTTCGACACGGACCGAACGCGCTGGTCTCGGTCGACGAACCCATCGCGAACTCGTCCATGTTCGTCTTGCCGGGCAGAAGCGCGTCGGCGGCCCTCAAGCGGGCAACCACTGTGGCGTCGTAGGGTGGCACGTAGCCGGCCAGCATTTTCGACCCGGCGGTCGTGACTGTTGCTCGCGTGACCAGCGAGTCTTTCAGCGCGACCGGAACGCCTGCGAGCGCTCCGAGCGCCTCGCCGCGCGCCCGCTTTTCGTCGATCGATTTCGCTTGAAGCGAAGTTTCTTCTCTCGATAACGCGAGGAATGCTCCGACTCGATCGTTGGTTACATCGATTCGAGCGAAACAGGCTTCGGCGACTTCGATGGCCTTGACCTCGCCGCGCTGAACGAGGTGCGCCAGCGTCGTGACGGGCAGTTCGAGCAAGTTCACTTCAGCTCTCCACGAAGCCGGGAACGGCGAACCCGCCCAGCGTGGTGCGCGGCGCCTGCGCGAGCGCCTCTTCGTGCGTCAGTCCGGGTTTCACCACGTCGTCGCGCCAGGCGGTTCGGCCCATCGACACATGCGACGTGGGCGGCACTCCGGTCGTGTCGATCGCCGCGAGCTCGGCGATGTGGCCCACGATCGCGCCGAGGTCGCGGGTCATCGCGAGGGTTTCTTCGTCGGTCAGCGACAGGCTTGCGAGCGTAGCCACATGCTGCACGGTCTTGTGGTCAATCGGCATCGTCGCCGAGGCTACCGCGCCGGCTTACGGGCCGCCATCGGAAGCGGGCCTCGTTGCGGGCGTCACGAACGCCGACGCGTCCTCGATTTCATATTCAGGCGGTGGCCCCTTGGGGAGCGGCGGCGGACCCGGGCAGGCCGTCAGCATTGCGCCCAGCGCGGCGATCCAGACAAAACGCATGCGCGCTACGTTATCACAGCGTCAGCGGTCTTTCGCTCCGCACCCGCCGGCAGCGCTGCGAGCGCGGCGGCGCGAAGCTGGGTGAGTCCGGGCCGGCGTCCGTCAGTCGTCGGGCATCTTTCCGCGTCGCCACGGCATGTCGTCGCCGTCGCGCTCGGCGCAGCGCCCGGGTCGCAGCTTCCCCAACTGCGCGAGGGTCGCGTCCCGATCGAGCGCCCAGCCGAGCGTCGTCATCACGAGATCGGCGGGATTGTCTGTCGATCCGCACGTGAGCTGCCAGCCGCCTTCGTGAAAGCGCCCGACGAAGCGAAACGGCTCCTTGCCCGAGACGACCTGGCGGGTGGTGAACACGAGCCTGCTGTGCGGCTCCGCAAACGGCCAGGGCGCGTCGCATTCGCCCGCGTCGGGTCGCTGAAAAACGGGTTGGCGTGCCAGCACGGGCAGCATCACGCGAGGGTCCCACGGCAGGCGCCTGTGCGGATCGGGCCACACGCACTGAACCGCGCGAAGTGACTTTTTGTCGCCCGCCGCGACCGCCTCTTCGAGGTGCGCAGCATGGGCCGACCCTGGCAGGCGGACGATCGGGCAGACGTAGCCGGGGAGAATGTTGCGCTTGCGGTCCCCGTGCGAAAAATGCTCGCCCAGCGCTACGCGATCGCCGATCGCGCGCAGAACGCGATGCATGAAGTGGACGTCGCCGTTGAGGCCAAAAATCGCGACTTCGGGGTGCCCGAAGGCTGCGCCGAGCCCGACCGTGTACGCGTAGGGCGGGGACCGGTGCAGCGCTTCAGCTACGAGCACGACGCGCCACGGCTCCGCGCCGTTGCCAGCGGACTTCACGGGATGAAGCGGTTTTTCGTTCATTCGCCCCTGCTGCTGTGGTGTGGCCCGAAGCCAAAAAGGACGCCCCACGGTAACCGATCTTCGCCCCAAAGGCGCGCCGCGATGCGCGGCCGGGCAGGGCGCGCGTGAGCCTTGACTTGAGGCTGATTTCCCGTATCTTTCGCGCCCCGCGTCGGCATGTCCGGCGTCGGGCCCGCGCGAACGCTCGCGCGGGAAACTTCCCCGGCTTCCCTGCGCAAATCTCACGTCCGGTGCGACAAGGCTTCACACTGAAGCCGAGTTGCTGACGCGAGAAGGGGAGCAGAGGCCCAACCGAAAACAGGAAACGCGCGATCATGACCCAGTCTGCTGAACTCCCCAAGCTCCCCGGCGAATTCCCGCTCCCCATCAAGACGCTGCTCGATGCAGGCGTCCACTTCGGCCACCAGACCAAGCGCTGGAACCCGAAGATGCGCACGTACATCTACGGCGCCCGCAACGGCGTTCACATCATCGACCTCGACCAGACCGCGCGCCTCTTCGCGCGCGCCTACCGCTTCATCACCGAGACGGTCGGTCGCGGCGGCAACATGCTGTTTATCGGCACCAAGCGTCAGGCGCAGGAAATCGTGCAGGAGGAGGCCATTCGCTCGGGCTCTTTCTACGTCGTCAACCGCTGGCTCGGCGGCACGCTCACCAACTTCCGGACCATCAAGCAGGGCCTCGACCGCATGCGCCAACTCGAGCGCATGAAAGAAGACGGCACGCACCTTCAGCTCACCAAGAAAGAAGTCTCGCGGCTTGAAAAAGAGCGCGAGCGCTTCGAGAAATACGTCGGCGGTCTGAAGACGATGAGCTCGCTGCCCGCGGCCGCGTTCGTGATCGATCCTTCGATGGAGGTCATTGCGGTGCAGGAGGCCAAGAAGCTCGGCATCCCGATCATCGCCATCACCGACACCAACTGCGATCCGGACCTCATCGACTACGTGATCCCGGGCAACGACGACGCGATCCGCAGCATCAAGCTCGTGACCGCGCGCGTGGCCGACGCAGTTCTCGAAGGCATGGCGCGACGCAAGGACCACGGTCCGCGCGAGTCGCACGGCGGCGGTTCCCACACCGACGTCTATCAGGGCCGCCGCGATCGCCGCCCCGCCGCCCCCGAAGAGAAGGCCCCCGAGGCCACCTGATTCGCGCGGCGCTCGCAGACCGAGCGCCCCGCCGTTCCGCCGCCGCGAACGTGCCTCTCGCCTACGGGCAGAGCGGCGCGTTCGCTGTGGCTTGTCTAAAATCTTTTGAAACGAAACGAAGAGGATGTCATGGCTGAAGTGACCGCGTCGATGGTGAAAGAGCTCCGTGAGCGTACCCAGGCTGGGATGAGCGACTGCAAAAATGCGCTCGTTGAAGCCGGCGGCGACATGGAAAAGGCCATCGAAGTCATCCTGAAAAAGGGCATTGTCAAAGCAGCCTCCCGCGCCGGCAAAGTCGCCGCCGAGGGTGAGGTTCGTACGTTGGTCGTCGGCGATCGCGGCACCATCATCGAGGTCAACTGCCAGACCGACTTCGTCGCGCGCGGCGACGACTTCCGCGGCTTCGTGGGCAACGTGTTGCAAATCGCGAGCACTGTGGCCAAGGGCGCCGACGTCAACGCGGCCGCTTACCCGGGCGCGGCCGGCAACGTCGACGTCTACCGCCAGGAGATGATCGCGAAGACTGGCGAAAACATCGTCATTCGTCGCTTCGACAGCATCACCGCGGCGCCGGGCGGGCTCGTCCACGCCTACATCCACATGGGCGGCAAGCTCGGTGTGCTCATCGCCGTTTCGGCCTCGACTCCCGAGGCTGCGTCCAGCAAGTCGCTCGTCGAGTTCGCTGACAACACGGCGATGCAGATCGCTGCGATGAGCCCGCTGGTCGTCTCGAAGGAGTCGATCGCGGCGGCCGACCTCGCCAAGCAGAAAGAGATCTTCGAGGCTCAGATGCGCGAGGAACAGGCTGCCGGAACGCTCAAGGCGCCCGAGGCCTCGTGGCCCAAAATCATCGAGGGCAAGGTCGCGAAGTGGTTCAATGAGGTTACGCTCGTCGGCCAGGAGAGCGTGACGCAGCCCGGCTCGACGGTCGACAAAGTTCGCGAGGAGCTCGGCAAGCAGCTCGGCGCCGACGTGAAGATCGACGGCTTTTTGCGCTTCGCGGTCGGCGAAGGCATCGAGAAGAAGACCGACGATCTCGCGGCTGAGGTCGCGAAGCTCACGGGCGGCTGACGCGCGATTTCGTTTCAGAATCGTCTATTGAAGCGAAGGGATCGGGAAACCGGTCCCTTCTGCTTTTTGTCGGTCGGCGCGCGGCGTCCGGCTCGTGCTACGAGTCATGTATGCGCCTCTGCGCCGTGAGCGTCGACCTCGACGAGATCCCGAATTACTTTCAGATTCATGGCCTGTCACCCGGGGGCGCCGCCGCCACCGCGGTGTACGACGTGGCCATTGAGCGCTTGCTCTCGCTGTCGCAGCACGCGCGCGTACCGCTGACGCTCTTTGCGGTCGGACGCGACCTCGAGCGCCCGGAGTCGGCGGCTCGCCTTCGTGATGCCTTCGCGGCCGGTTGTGAGATCGCCAATCACTCGCTCGACCATTTCTATGACCTCACAAAACGGCCGCGCGAAGAAATCCGCGCGCAGATTGCGGGCGGTGCGCAGGCCATCGAACGTGCGGTAGGGACGGCGCCGGTGGGCTTTCGCGCGCCCGGCTATACGGTCACCGACGAGGTGTTCGATGTGCTGGCGGAGCTGGGCGTGAGCTACGACTCCTCCGTGTTTCCATGCCCCGCGTATTATGCGGCCAAGACCGCGGCGATCGCCCTTTATGCGGCGCGCGGCAGGCCGAGCCGAAGCGTGATCGACACTCCGAGCGTGCTGCGCGCTCCGACGCGTCCGTACTTTGTGGGCCGGCCCTACTACACGCGGGGAGAGGGGCTGCTCGAGCTGCCCATTCAGGTCACGCGTGGCCTGCGCCTGCCGTTCATAGGCACCAGCGTTACGCTCGCCGGGGCTGACCGCGCGCGGCTTCTGGCGCGCATGTGCGTGGGCGAGCCCCTCGTGAACCTTGAACTCCACGGCATCGACGTGCTCGACGCATCCGACGGCCTCGAAGCCCTTCGTCCCCATCAGCCCGACGTGCGCGTGGCCCACGCCCGCAAGCTTGACGCGCTAAGCGCCGTCATCGACGTGCTTCGCGGCGAGGGCTACGCGTTCGTGACGATGCGCGATGCGGCAGCCGCCTTCGTTTGAAGCGAAAGACAGGCGACTGCAGCACTACAGATCGCTGCCGGTTTTGTGAGGTGGTTTCGGCGCCATTTTGGGCGGCGGGCCGGGGAGAGGCCTGGCGGGCGACTTGTTCGGGTAGGTGCCGTTGACGAAACGCTCGAGCACCGGGGCGATGTTGGCAGCTTCGTTGTCGTCCCATTCGTCGGCGCTGATTCCGTCACCCACCCACAGGGCCACGCCGCCGCCGCTCTTCGGCTTTTGAGCGACCCGCCAGAACCACGGATAGCTCGGGCGCGACAGCCCGAGGCTGCTCAGATCGGCTGAAAACTCGGTGGCCTCGGCGCGCACGAGGCGGACCTTCGACAGCACGCGTTGCAGCTCCGCGTCGGGCAGGGCGGCGTCGAACTCGGAGCACGCGGTCGCGCCCTTCGAATATATGTAGAGTACAGTCGTCTCGCCCGCGGCGGCTCCCTGGGCGATCTCGCCGACGAGCTGCGCTTCGAGGCCGCCGGCCCCTCGCGACAACTCGACGGTATGAATGGCGCCGGCCGACAGCGGCGCGACGTACGCGGTTGGCGGTACGTAGGGCGGTGGCCCGGATGGCGACGCGCCCTTACCGATCGCCGAGAACATCGCGACGTTCAGCGCGATATAAGCGATCGTGCCGAGCGACGTCAGGCTGCCCATGATGATGCCGCTGATCGCGAGACCGCCGCCGCCGAGCGTCCCGCCCGAGCGCGAAATGTCGCGCTGGCTCATCACGCCGACGATGATCGCCGGAATGCCGGTAATGATCCCCGTGCAGCAGAACATGCCGAGAAGGCCCAAAACCAACGAGATGATGGCCTTGCTGTCGGTTTGCAGCGGCGGCGAATACAGCGGCCCGTGCATCATGGGTGGCGGCCGGGGCGGAGCCTGGGGATACGGACCGGGCGACATGCAGAGACTCAGTCTAGCACTGCGGCGCGCCTTCGGTCAGCGGCGCTTGGGCGGCGGAATCACGTCATAGGAGACTCCCGATTTTTGTATGAAGTCGCGGGCGAGCTCGCTGTCGCCGTGGGCGAGCTGCTCGGGCGTGCCGCGCGCCACGATTTGCCCGCGAATGACGAGGAGCGCCTGATGCGCGATTCGAAAGCAGCTCGCGATGTCGTGGGAGATGACGATCGAGGTCACGCCGAAGCGCTCGCGCATCTCTTCGATCAGGTCGTCGACGAGGCGGCTCGTGAGCGGATCGAGGCCGCTCGTGGGCTCATCGTAGATGAGAATCGGAGGCTCGAGCATGAGCGCGCGCGCGAGGCCTACCCGCTTGCGCATGCCGCCTGACAGCTCGCTCGGAAACTTCTTCTCGACGTCAGGATCGAGGCCGAGCAGTCGAAGTTTTTCGACGACGCGCTCGCGGATCTCTTTGCGGGGCAGCGAAGTGTGTTCGACGAGCGGGAAGGCGACGTTGTCGAGCACCGTGAACGAGTCGAGCAGCGCGGCGTACTGGTAGACCATCCCGAATTTCTTACGGACCCGGTTGAGCGCGCGCTCGCCGAGCGGCGTGATGTCTTCGCCGTCGATGAAGACCTTGCCGCTCGTGGGCTTCTCGAGCGCCACGATGATGCGCAGAAGGGTCGTTTTTCCGGCCCCTGAACCGCCGATGATCACCGTGGTTTCGTTGCGTCGCGCGACGAGCGAGATGCCCTTGAGCACCTCGGCGTCGCCGAACTTCTTGCGCACGTCGTCGAGGACGACAATTTCGTCGGGGTCGCTGGGCGGCATCGGGCGCTCGTTATAGCCTTGACGCCGGCACGCCGCGACGCACGATGCAGCGGTGAAGCGTCCCGGTTTTTTTCACGGCGTCGCCGCGTTTTATGCAGGGGTCGGGTTCGTGGCCACGACGCCGCGGGTATGGCTCCGCGCGGTCATGCCGATCGCGAGCCTGCTTGCGGTTGGGAGCGGGCTTGGCCTCGGAGGCGTGTGGCTCAGCGTTCGTGCAGCCGATCACATCGCTGGCGGGTCAGGCTTTTTGGCTGAGAGCGGGCACTTTTTGGTGGCCCTGTCGCTTTCGCTCGTGGCCGTCGCGATCGCGGCGGTGGTTGGTTTGACGCTCGCCCAGCCGCTCAGCAGCTCGGCGCTCGACGGGCTCGCGCAAGCGCAAGCCGAGGCGCTTCATTGGCCTCCGTGGCCCGTGCAATCACGCGGGGCTTCGTTCGGGCGATCGCTCCGTTCGGCGCTGGTCGGTCTCGGGGCGTGGCTCTTCGCCACGGCGGCTCTCGGGCTCGTCGGGCTCGTGATTCCCGGCGCAGGTGTCGTCACAGCGCCGCTCGAGTTGCTGGCTTCCGCGCTGCTGGTCGCCTGGGATCTGCTCGACTATCCGTGCGGCCTCGCGGGGCTCGGAATGCGCGAGCGACTGCGCTGGATGCAGGCGCACCCGGGCGCGACCGTGGGCTTTGGACTGGTAGGTGCGAGCTTTGCGCTGATGCCCCTGGTCGGGCTGCTCGTGCTGCCTTTCGGCGTCGCGGGAGCCACGCGGCTCTTTACGAGCGCGCCGCCGGTCAGCGCGCCCCTCCCGCGCCCGGGTTGAGCTAGGGTTGGCGGCGCTATGCCAGCACCTCGCCCCGCCACCGCAAAAAAAGGCGATTTTGGAAACGCGACCCGGGCAAAGAAGCGGCTGGTAACCGCGCGGCAGCCGCTGACGCGGGAGCGCATCTCGCTCGCGGCGCTCGAGCTCATCGAGCGCGGTGGCCTCGATGCGTTCAGCACGCGTCGTCTGGGTGCCGCCCTCGGCTGTGAGGCGATGGCGCTCTACAATCACTTTCCGAGCAAAGACGCGGTGCTCGACGCCGTGGTCGGTCGCATGATGGACAAACTCGTGATTCCGCCCCGGCACGCGAACGGGTGGGTTGAGCGCGCGCGCGCCTTTGCGCGGTCGTACAGGGGCCTGTCGCGCCTTCATCCGAAGGCGTTTCCGCTCCTCGCGACGCGTCGGTTCAACACGCCGTCGACGCTTCGTCTGCTCGACGGCATTTTTGCTGCGTTCGCGGAAGACGGCATCGCCGGTCGCGATGCAGCGTACGTGTTTCGCACCCTTTCGAATTTTTGCGGAGGCACGGCGCTCGATGAGCTCGCCGGGCTTCGTCAGGCGGCCGAGGCGGCGCCGGACTGGACGACGCTCGGTTTACCGCACCTCGCCAGCGCGGCGCCGTGGCTGTCTCCGCCAAACTTCGACGACGCGTTCGAGGTCGGTCTCGATGTGCTTCTCGGTGGTTTGAGCCGCCGCATCGTGCCGGGCGCCGTCTGAGCGCCAAGTCTGGGGGGGGGCGCAGTTTTGGCGCGATTGCGAGCGGTTTTCGTGTACCCTCGGGCCCGACTGCTGTCTGCAGAAGGAGAAATATTATGGCGAATGACGAACAGAAGCCGTGGATGATGACGTTGATCCTGTGCCTTGTCGCAGGGACCCTCGGCGTGCATCGTTTCTACGTTGGTAAGACTGGCTCGGGCGTTGCGATGCTGCTCACGTTCGGCGGCTGCGGCATCTGGACGCTGATCGATCTCATCATGATCGTCACCGGCAAGTTCACCGATGGTCAGGGCCGTCCGCTGCTCAAGCAGTAACGTCAGGCGCGGGCCAGGCCCGCACCGTCAAGGCAAAGGGAGCGCCGCGGTGAAATTCGCGGCGGCTCCCTTTTTCTTTACGGCCGCCCAACCGGCGCGCGGTCAGAGCTCGGCGCGTATGAGCACGAACTTGTTGCACAGCTCTTTGTCGGTCAATTCCCGGTAGTTTTTGCCAGCCACTTCGCTGCGCAGTCCGCCGGTCCGCGAGTGTTCGGTTACGAAGAACACGACCTTTGTGCCTTTTTCGCGCTGCGATTTGACCCACGTGGTGAACGTGGCGCCGCTTGAGACGAACGCAGGCACCTTGTTGCTCGTGTAGAAGTTTTCGCCTTTCCAGTTCATCTGGTAGGCCACGAGCGGCTCGTCGCTGCCTTTGCGGTTGTCGTAGTAGGCCTGAATGAGCTCGTGCTGGCCCCAGTGCGGCGCTGTGCGCACCATGTAGACGTCGACGCCCCATGCGGCCCAGACGAAAGCCAGCGAGAGCATTGCGACCACCGCGTAGCGCCGCGCCACGCGAACCGTCAGCAGCAGCCCGAGCGCGCAGGCGATGAGCACAAAGGCCGTAATGACCGCGCCAAAGTCGAGCGAGTCGGGCCACGTGCGGCGGTAGTTGTACGTAAACAGCTGCAGCAGGCGAATGGCGCCCGGTTGGTCTGCGTTGTCGGGCTTGATGGCGAGATCGCGGCCAACGATCGCGATGACCATGACGCTCGCGAGCGCGGCGGCACCGATCATGAGCCCTTCGTGGGAGCGTGACGCATCCGGCGGACCGCCCGCTTCTGCGGGGGCGACGTCAGCGAGCGACGACACTCGCACGATCGCGAACCGCGCGACGATCGCAGCGATCACGAGGCCGATTCCCGCACCGAGTACCTGCTTGTCGAAGCTGCCCCAGTGCGTGACTTTGTCGCCCCACGCGCTGCCGCCGATCCACGCGGTGAGCAGCTCGACTCCGATCATCGACAGGCCCGCTCCGGCGACGAACAGGGGCAGCCAGCCGACTCCGCGCCACAGGCGCTTTCCGTCGAGTATGTCGCTGAGCACTACGCCGATTAGCGCTGCGACGGGCGGCACGGCTGGGAAAATGTAGTGGTGAAACTTGGTGCCCATGAACGAAAACAGGGCGAACGCGAAGACGAACCACATCACAAAAAACACGCTGGCGTCGGAGCGCGCGCGCCCTCGGCCTTCGCCCTGGCGCAGCCAGTAGACGAGTCCAAGTGGAGCGAGGCCCGTCCACGGGAAGACGGCGTAGCCGAGCTGCCAGACGTAGAATCGGAAGCTCGTGTCGTCGCCCTCGTTGGTGTCGTGCACGTGGCTGAACGCGCGGTTGAACATGTCGTGAAAAATGAGCCGGTCGGTGAACGGTGAGCCGTGCCGAACGTACATCGCGACGAACCAGGGCAGGGCCACGACGCCGATGATCGCGATGCCGCTGACGAGCTCGAAACGGAGCAAATCGCTCCAGCGACGGCGCGTGCCGACGTAGGCGAAGCCGCAAATCATCGGGAGCGCGAAGCCGGCGGGCCCTTTGCCCATCGTGGCGATCGCGGCGAAAAACCAGGCCGCGAGGAAATACATGCGCTGGCGGCGTCGCTCGCCCCAGTTCATGTAGAGCAGCCCGACCACGAGCGCGGTCCACATGAGCGCCTGGACGACCGGCTCGAAGCCGCCGAACAGCCTCAGCACGATGCCCTTGACGTTCTCGGGGTGCACGCCCGCGGCCTTCGGAATCGAGGCCGGATTGGTGAGCGTGCACGCCTCGTTTCCGGGGTTGCCGCAGTTGCCCATGCCGCTGCCGCTGCGAAACTCGTCCCAGTGGGCGCGGAAGCCGTGCGCGCCGTTGCCGTGAAGCACCAGCTCGAGGTTTCGTGACAGCAGGTAGACGATTTCGGGGATGGCGCAAATGAGCACCGTGCCAAACACGAGGTGCCACGCTGACAGTCGCAACCTGGTCGCGCCGACGTTGACCTCATACAGTTTGAGCTGCGCGTCTGGCTCGGTGTTGAGCCCGAGCAGGAGCAGGCCCATCGCGCCGGTCATCGGCGCGACGAACGGCATGTCGGTCATGGTCTGGTGGGCGAGGAAGAACCAGTCCGGCATGGTCGCCAGAACGGCCCCCGCGAGCAGCCCGGCGCGTCGCCCAAACACCCGCGCGACGCCCTTGTAGAACAGGTACATCGCGATGACGGTCAGCAGAAAATTTGGCGCCCGCACGACCCACTCGGGGTGTGCGTTGGCGAGTCCGCCCGCACCGATGAGCATTTGATCGGGCTGAAAATGGGTGCCGAGCGACGCCATCGCGAGCGCCTGCATCCAAAAATTGAGGATCGGCTTCGACCAGAACCACCCGTCTTGCGCCCACCACAGCGAGATCCAGTCGTTGCGGGCCAGGATCTCGCGGGCGACTTCGCCGTAGTGCGTCTCCCACGGGTCCCACAGCGAGTAGCTGCCGAGCGTGGGCAAGTAGAGCACGCCCGCGAGGGTGACGATCCAAAAGCCATGGCGGTGCCACAGCGCGCGCGGGGCGCCCGTCTCGTCGGTTGCCCACGGGCCGAGCTTCACGCCCGCGTCGAACACGCTCGCGACGAGGCCGACGAACGCGACCGTCACGATGATGCTCCAATGCCACTGATGCCCGACACCGCTCTGCGCGCCCGCGAGCGACAGCCCGAAGAGCACCAGTGCGACGATAAGCGTGCTCAGCGGCGTCGTGACCGCGGCGAGTGGGGTCGTCGACTTCACGTCGTCGGTCCGCGCGTCGTCGAAGCTTCCGGCGATATCCATGACCCCGAACGCGGCGATCGCAGCCAAAACAAGGCCGACCGGCACTCCGGCCCGGAGCTGTCCGTCGTGGGCCATGAGCAGAAAGAGCATGAACGACGAGGCGAGCGTGGTGATGCCGCCGCGCGTCCATCGCAGCCGGTTGCCGCGAGCAAACAGCGTATCGGCCGGAGGTTCGTCGGCGCGAACGGGGGGCTCGTCGGGCGCGTTCGGAGCAACCTCGGCGAGACTCGCGTCGAGGGCGCGTTCGTCGGCCGCGGGTGCGTCGCTGGCGTCGGGGAGGCCGTCGGTTTCGTGCTGGTCGGACGTTTCGGACATGGGCGCGCGATCGCTTAGCAACTTTGCGGCTTAACGACTAGACCGCCCCCGAAATACCGGCGTTGCAGGGGGCGGGGGCTCACTGCCCCGTAAACGCGGCCGGCCGCTTGTTCAGGAACGCCTCCATGCCCTCGCGTTGATCGCGCGTGCCGAAAAGCGAGGCGAACGCCTGCGCTTCGAGCTCGTTGGCGACTTGCAGCGTCACGTCGGCGCCGCGGGCGAGCACGCGCTTGCACTGGGCGACGGCGACAGGGCCCCGGCTCGCGATGAGTCTCGCGACTTCGGCGACCTTGCCGAGCAGCTCGCCGTGCGGCACCACCGAATTGACGAGGCCGATGCTCCGCGCCTCTTCGGCGCCGATGATGGCCCCCGTAAAGCACAACTCGCGCGCCCGACCGATGCCGACGCGCCGCGCGAGGCGCTGGGTGCCGCCGAAACCGGGGATGACGCCCAGGCTGACTTCGGGTTGGCCGAACCTGGCCTTTTCGCTCGCGTAAATGAAGTCGCACGCGAGCGCGATCTCGCAGCCTCCGCCGAGCGCGAATCCGTTGACGGCCGCGATGATCGGAAAGCGCGCGGCTTCCATGCGCGCGCCGACCGCGTGGCCCAGGTCGGCGAAACCCTTCGCTTCCGACGTGGACATCGCCGCCATGGCCGCGATGTCCGCGCCAGCGGCGAACGCCTTTTCGCCGGCGCCCGTGAGGATGAGGACCTGCACCGAAGCGTCGGCCTCGAGCGCGGCGATTGCTTCGCCGAGCTCGCGCACCAGCGTCAGATTGAGCGCGTTGAGTTTGTCGGGGCGGTTGAGGGTGACGGTGGCGACCGCGCCCTCGCGCGCGGTGAGCAGCGTTTCGTGGGTCATGCCCAGCCGCTTAGCACGATCGCCCCGAAAACAGGCCCTTCAGCTGACCTTCTGCCCACCTTCGTAGCGGTAGAACCCGCGGCCCGACTTGCGACCGACCCAGCCGGCCGAGACGAGATTTTTGAGCATGGTGGGGGCACGGTATTTCGAGTCGCCGAAATCGCGGTGCAGCACCTCGGCGATGAATAGCACGGTGTCGAGTCCGATGAGGTCGGCGAGCTCGAGCGGGCCCATCGGGTGGTTGAGACCGAGCTTGGCACCGGTGTCGATGTCGTCGGCGGTTCCGAGCCCCTGCTCGAGGGCGAAAATAGCCTCGCAGAGCATGGGGATGAGCATGCGGTTGACGAGAAATCCGGGGGCGTCGTGGCTGGTGACGACGGTCTTGCCCATCTTCTCGGCCAGCGCTCTCGCGAGCCCGTAGGTCTCGTCGCTCGTTTGGACGGCCCTGACGACCTCGACGAGTTTCATGAGCGGCGGCGGGTTCATGAAGTGCAGCCCGACGACGAGGGTCGGGCGCGAGGTCACGGCGGCGAGCTTGCTCAGCGAAATCGACGAGGTGTTGCTCGCGAGGTAGGCGCCGGGCGCGAGCGCGTCGTCGCACTGCTTGAAGAGCTTGAGCTTCAGCTCGACATTTTCGGTCGCGGCCTCGATGACGAGGTCGCAGCCCTTGAAATCGGCGGGCGTGGCGATCGGCGTGATGCGCCCGACAATGGCCTGCTGAGCGTCGGCCGCGAGCTTTCCCTTGGCGACCTGACGCGCGAGCGCGGCGTCGATCTTCGCGATGCCCTGCTGCGCGAGCTCGATCGTGGCGTCGCAGAGACGCACTTCGAGCCCCGCCGTGCTGGCCACCTGCGCGATGCCGCCGCCCATTTGCCCGGCGCCGAGCACTCCGATTGTCTTGATGCTGGAA
>CANJCO010000026.1 GCA_947473045.1 Myxococcales bacterium
GCGAACGCGGGTGCGCTTCACTTCGAGCGACAGGTCATTCGTGTTCGTGTCGACGACGTTCGTGGTGACGGTCTGCTTCTTCATGGTGGGCTCCTGCGGGTGGCTTGGCTGCGGCGACGAGCGCCGCGAAACTTGTCGGGAGCGAATCGCCGCTCCGTTGAGACTTCACATAAGCAGACGGCGTGCCAAGCGATGCGCTGCCTTAATTCAATTACTTACGCTCGTTCGACCGCCTGCGCGCACCTGCGGTCCATTCCGCTGTGGACTGGACGTCCAAGTGTGAACGCGGCGTCCACGATTGCGCTGCCTGCGGTTCGAGGGCGGCGCCATCGCAGCCCGGCCCGCGCCTCGCATGCTAACGGTCAGAAAAATGAAGTCGGCCGATTTCTTCGTCGTTCGCTCGCCGCTACTGCCCGCATCGCACCCTTTGGGAAAGGCGACGATCGAGTCGGCGCCCGAGATCCGCGAGGCCATCGAGTTGGCCAGCCCATCGCTCGCAGCGGCGCTCGCCGGCCCAGGCGACGCGAGGGTGAGCCCGATCCCCGCGCTGAATCGTTACCTCGAGCGCGCACGCGGTCGATCGACGCCGTTTTCACTGCTCGCCGGCTACTCCGTGGGCGACGCCACGCGGACGGCGGGCAGCGTCAGCGCGGTCGAATTCGCGCCGCGCGGCCAGTATCGCCGGGTCGTGCGCCTCGACATCGACGTGGTCACGCGCATGGTCCGCGAGCGGGCACTGCTCGATGTGCGGCAGGGAAAATGGATGGCGCGCAGAGATCTCGTGCGCTTGCCCGACACGGTGCGTTCGGCCGTGCGCGACGCGAGCGGCGATGCGGTCGCGCACACCGACGTGACACGCTCCAAGGCGCTCAGCGACGCGCTGGCCGCGGCCGACGAGCCCATCGCGTTCGACGCGCTCGTGGCCGCGATCGCCGGCAGCCGCGAGACCGCGAAGGTCGAGGCTTTCGTGCGAAGCCTCATCGAGCGTGACCTCATCGTGCCTGCGCTGCTGCCGCCGGTGCTCGTCGAGGACGAGCTCTCCAACCTGGAGGCCGCAGGCCTTGGAGAAGCGGCCGCGCGGGCGCGCGCTGTGCGCGACGAGCCGCTCGGAAGATCGATCGCGACAGAAATGGCCGCCTTGCAGCCCGACATCGCGACCGCGTCGCTCATCTTCGACGTCATCAAGCCGACCGCAAGCGCAACGCTCGGAGCCGACGCGCTGACTGCCTTCGACGACCTGCTCCCCGTGCTCCCGCGCATCGCCAGCCGCGGCACCGATGAGCGTCTCTCCGCGTTCGAACAGGCTTTCGGTGAGCGATACGAAAACCGGGCCGTCCCGCTCCTCGAGGCGCTCGATCCGCAGCGGGGGCTTCGTTTCGGCTTCGATTCGCCGCGGGTGCCAAACGCGGCGCTCGCCGACTGGCGCGTGGGGCTCTTCGAGCGCGCATGCCGAAGCGGAGCGCGTGAGGTGATTCTCGGGGAGGCTGACATTCCGAAGCCTGCGCTCTGGAAGTACCCGGAGGCCTTCGCCGTGCACTTCGGCCTCGCCAAGGATCCGCTCGCGATCATCGCTCCGAGCATCGCGCCTGCGACGCTGTATTTTGCGCGGGCGGCCGGAGCGTCGCTCGACATTCGCGATCGCGCGCGCGCATTTCTGGCCGCAGTCGCAGCCCGCGAGCCTGAAGTCGAGTTCGCCGACATTTCGTACTTTGTCCCGGGTCGGTCCGCCGCATTTACGCAGTATCCCCTGCTGCACGCGCGCGAGATTGCGCTCTCGACCGCAGCGAATCCGGCCTACCTCGACGCGGCCGATCTGCTGCTCGTCGCCGGTCGGGACGGCATCGAGCTGCGCGTCCGGTCTACGGGAAAGCTCGTGCGCGTGCGGCCCAGCGGCGCCGCCAATGCCGACCGCAGCGACACGACCGACCTCTACCGCTTTTTGAACGCGCTCGCGCGGCGCGAAGGAGGCGCCGCGTGGAGCTGGGGCGCGCTTTCCTCCGCGACGCACCATCCGCGCGTGCGGTATGGCGCGCATGTGCTCGCGCCGGAGCAGTGGCGAATCACGGAAGCCGAGAACGCTGGCCTTAAAGCCGCAAAGACCGCCGCAGCGCGGTGGGACGCAGCGCAGCAGCTACGCGAGGCCCGCAACCTTCCACGTTTTCTGCGGGCGCTCGAAGGCATGGACCTCGCCCTGCCCGTCGATCTCGACGACCGCGCGAGCGTGGAGGCCTGGCTCGACGTGGCGAAGGGCGAGCTGCGGCTGTCGGAGGCGTTCCCGATCGACCGCTCCGTCGTCACGGGGCCCGAAGGCACGTTTCATCACGAGTTCGTGCTCCCGTTTTTCGGTCCGGTCGGCCCGAAGTCTGAGGCGCGCCGCCAGTTTTTGCCCGTCGACGTCACGTTCGACAAGCGTATCCCGGGCGATGGCGCGCTCTTTCTGCGCTTCTCGGGCGACAGCGATGAGCTCCTGCCGCTGCT
The DNA here is from genome assembly GCA_947473045.1 of Myxococcales bacterium. Classification (GTDB taxonomy): domain Bacteria; phylum Myxococcota_A; class Polyangia; order Polyangiales; family Polyangiaceae; genus JANYHY01. The sequence continues at coordinate 2,479 of CANJCO010000026.1, forward strand.
TCGCGAACTGGTCGAAGAGGTCGTTCGCCCGAGGCTCGCTTCCGGCGAGCTCAGTCACTGGTTCTTCCTGCCCTACTCCGATCCCGAGCCCCACGTGCGCCTTCGACTCTTTGGCGATCCCGAAGCCCTTTGGGACGGCCGAATCGTCAGCGAAGTGCACGCGCTGCTCTCACCCCTCGTCGAAGCGCGCACGGTGCGAGAGGTCTCGCTCGAGACCTACGATCGGGAGAGCTACCGCTACGGCGGCGCGGCCGCGATGGATGTCGCCGAACAGGTATTTTACCGCTCGAGCGAGCTCGCGCTCTTGTCGCTCGAGCAGCACAACTTCGACGTCGACGAAGGCGCTCCCGGAGATGCGATCGTGCCGCTCGTGGCGACGCTGCGCGCCCTGCTCGATGCGAGCGGGCTCGATATCGAGACGCGGGTCGCGATCGCGCGCGAGACCGCCGAAGGCTACCTTCGCGGAGCGGCCGACGCGGGCGTGCCGCGCGATCTTGCGGCGAAGCTGTTCCGCGAAAAGCGGACCGAGCTGCTGTCTGCTGCGGCCTCCGACAGTGAGTCCGTCGACGCGCACGTCGGGCCGCTGCGCGAGGCGCTCGCCGAGCTGCACCACGCGCATGAGCGAGGGCACGCCGCCCGCCCCCTGCGCAGCGTCATGAGCGATTTTCTGCACGTGCACGCGGTGCGTTTGCTCACCACATGGAGCAGCTGTCCGCAGCTCGAGACGGCCGCGTACCACGTGCTGCGCAAGGTGCTCGAAACCGAGCTCGCGCAGGCCCGAAGGCCCGAAAAAGGCTGATTTTGGCTCAGGTGTGGGCGATGACCATCACGGTCTTACCGCGGCGACGAACGCACGCGAGCGCAGCCAGCAGGGTGTCGGGATCGAGGGCGCCAAAACTCTCGTCGAACAGAAGCAGGTCGGCCTGCTGGAGCAGCGCGCGGGCGATGAACAGGCGACTCCGCTCGCCGTGCGACAGCTGCCACCCGTTGTCGCCGAGCAGCTGCGCGTAGCCTTGCGGCATACGGGCGATCAACCGATCGAGCCCCAGCTCCGCGCAGATGGCGCGGGCGTCGTCGGAGGCGAACTGCGCATCACCGAGGGGATCGAGATTAAACGCAAGCGAGCTTGAAAATACGTGATTTTCGTGAAATTGCGGCGCGGAGGCGACGCGCCTTCGCCACTCTTCTTCGGAGACCGAAAACGCGTCGGAACCTCCCACGAGAATTACCCCTCCGGTCGGACGGCGCTCACCGCCGAGGAGCTTGAAGAGCGTAGTCTTTCCGCCGCCGGAGGCCCCCGTCAGCAGCACGCGCTCGCCGCTGGCGACGCGCAGGTTGGCGCCGGCGAACACGGGCCGGCCGCCTGTCCGGTGCGCGAACGAAAGCGCCGAGACCGACAGCACCGTGGGCAATTTGCCCTCGTCCACATCCGCAGGCTCGGCGCGCGGCGGTCTCGGACGCGCTGCGCCCGCGTCGAGTAACGGGCGCACGCCGCGATAGGCAGCAAGCCAGGCTGCGGCGGGCTCGGCGGCCTGGAAAAGGCCTCCGAAGGCCCGAAATGCGGCCATCACGCCCAGGGCCGGCACGAGGAACGACGTGGTCGCGCCGCCCGAAACGAACGCGCCGAGCAGCACGCTCGCCGCTGCGAAGAGCCAGAGTCTGGGATAGCTGCTCGACGCCGACAGCGAGCGGTCAAGGCGCGCGCCAGACTCGGCGTACGCCGCGAGGCCAGGGTCTTCGTCGACATGACGGCGCGCGACGGGCTCCTGAACGGCGCGCGTGCGGTAGCCCAGAATCTTCTCGACGAGGTCGTCGGTGAGCTCGATGCGGCGCACGTAGCTGTCTGCGTAGTGCTGCACGAGCGATCGAATCATCCAAGCCGCCAACGCTACCGCGACGCCGAGGAGCGGAAGAAAGATCGAGGCGAGCGGCCCGTACCAAAAGAGCGTGGCCGCCAGCACCAACTGCCCGATCGGCAGCAGCGCCGCGACGAGCTGCGCGAGGTTGGTTTGTTCGATGACGGCAGCTTCGCTCACGCGCGCGACGATCGCTCCGAAGCCCTGACTTCTCACCGCTGCTTCTTCGATGGTGAACGTACCTTCGAGCATTCTGCGGCGAAGGCGCGCGCCCAGCGCGATCGAAAACGCGCCGAGCGCCCGCGTAGCGAGGTACTGCAAAGGCACGTCGGAAAACGACATGACCGCCCACGCGAGCACGCGGCCCGCGTCGACGCGCCCGTCGAGCGCCGCCGATCCGAGGGTCCACGTCGCGCCGAGGAGCGCGGCCCCCTGAATGGCGGTGACCACGCCGTAGCCCGCCAGCGCGCGACCGGCACCCATCTGAATCAGCTGCTGCGAGAGCGGGGTCGCTGCGTCGAGTTCATAACGAACGAGCACGACGGGGCGCGCGTCGAGCGAGCCGACATCGAGGAGCGCCGAGAGCACGTCGTCGCCCCCGTCGAGTCCCGAAAAGATCGCGCGCTGTGCGTCCGTGGCGACCGACGCCTCGCGAACGTAGGCGTCGTAGAGATCAAGACGGCTAACCGCGAAATCGCTCTGCGGACCGAGCACCCGCGCGCGCGATCGCCCCTCACCGACGTAGGTCAGGACGCGCAGCGAATCGCCCGCATAAAAGAGCACGAGCGTCGGGCCTCGCGACTCGAGCAGACGGTCGAGAAACGCCGCCCGCGAAGGTCGCTCGACGCGCGCGTCGAACCCCATGAGGCGCGACGCGCGATGGAGCCAGTGGCCGATGAGACGGTCCTGGTCGGGGACGGGCGGCAGCTCGCCCCCGAGCGAAGGCAGACCGGCTCCCGAGAGCAGCCCCGCGACAGCCTCCCTGAGACGCGACAGCGGCCAAAACAGCGCTGCGTCCGGCGGGGCCGTCATGAGGCTTCCTCGCGGATCGCGCCTTCGCCTACGCGCACGACGCGCCACGCTTCCGGACTCCACGCCTCGGCGAGCACTTCACGCTCCGCGCGAAGCATCGAGGCATAGGCCGTATCGCGGGCGGCGAGCTCCGACGGAGCTCCGTCTTCGACAACGGCGCCGTCGGCCACCACGAGCACGCGGTCGAACGCGAGAGACTCGGCGATGTCGTGACTGACGAAGAACAGCGTCGAGCGCTGCAAAGCGCCGCGAACGCGCGTGAGCATTTCGCTTCGCGCGGTGCGCTCGAGGCCACGAAAGGGCTCGTCGAGGATGGCGAGCCGCGTGGAGGCACGAAGCAGCGCGCGTCCAACCCGCACGCGCTGCCCCTCGCCGCCCGAGACGAAAGCGCCCTCGGCGCCGAGGGGCGTGTCGAGCCCGCGCTCAACGCCAGCGAGCACCGACAGCAGGTCAGCCTCTTCGAGCACATCGAGCACCGCTCGCCGCTGGACACCTTTGGCCGCGTATTCGAAATTGGCGCCGAGCGACGCGTTCCACAGATGCACCGCGGGGTCGATCCACGCCGAGATTTCGCGCAGCTCCTCGATCAGCGACTCGTCGAGGACACACCCGTCGATGAGCACGCTGCCTGCCGCCGGTTGATGGAATCCGAGCAGCGCGCCCACAAGACTCGACTTGCCCGCGCCTGAACCGCCGACGATGGCGACGTGCTCGCCGGGCGCAAACGACAGGTCGATCCCCGTAAGGATCGTCTGACCGCCCGCGACGAGGGAGACGCCTCGCAGTGAAATCGCGACGCCCGCGCCACTTCGGGCGAGCCGCAGGCGCGGAGTTTGCGCGGGCGCCGCGTAGTGGGTGATTTCGAGGAGGCGACCGACGGCGTTTCGCTGGAGCGGCAGCGCCTGCGCGAGCGAGACGAGCGTGCGCACCGCCGCAGGAATTCGAAATGACCACAAAGCCAGCAAGACGAACGCGCGGGCGTCGCCGGCCGTGGCCAAATGCGCAAAAAAGAGCGCTGAAAGCACGCCTACGGACACAGTGCCGAAGCCGGCTTCGAGCTGCGCGTCGGCCTCAACCTGCTGCGCTGCCGTGCCCCGCCACTGCTCGAGCTCGCGCATTTGTTCGTCACGCAGCGGGTCCTGAAACCCGTGAAGCCGCACCGGCCGAAGCCCCCGCAGGGCATCGAGCAACAGCACCAGCATTCGTGCCGCGTGAACCTGAAGCTTCGTGTCGATGTCCTGCAACGTGCTCCGGAGCGCCAGCCACGGCGCCGTAAACAGAGCCGCGCCCGCGATCGCGATGACCGCGTAGCGCGGGTCGAGCCAGGCAATCGCCGCGAGCGTCACCAGCACGTCGGCGCCCGCGCGGCATGCGGCGACCACGGTCGAAACAACATGACCGGCGGCAGACAGGAGGTGCGCGCGATAGGCCAGGTCCGAGATTGGCCTGGAGCGCACGAACGCGTCGGACACCCGCGGCAGCGACCACAGGGTCGCGACGCGCATCTCGAGCTCGACGACCCTGCCGAGCTTGCGCGCCCCCCACGCAGAGAGCGCTTCGAGGGCGATCAGCGCGGCCAGCAGAGCGGCCACGCACGTCGCCGCAGTGAGGCGAAGTCCCCACGTGGTGAACAGCCGCGGCGCGTCGAGCGCGGCGCGGTAGACCAGCAATTCGGCGGTCGTCGCCACAGCGAGCGCGGCCGTCCCGAGGGCGAGCCACACGAGCAACCTTCGACCGGAGGGACCCACGAGGCGAAGCACCTCGCGCCAGACGGAAGCGCTGCCGACGCGCTCGAGGCCTGCTTGCCGAACGGCGGCCTGCCGGCCCGCGATCGACCCGCCCGATCCGGAATCGTCGCGCGGCTCAGGCGAGCCGAGGAGCACGGCTCCTTCGGTGAGCACGACGTCGCCGCGGCGGGTCACGCGACGGAGCGTCTCAGGGAGCAGCCCTTCCCGCGCTGCATTGAGCGCGCGCTCGAAGAGCGCGTCACGCCAGCGTTCGGGCTTCGATGCGACGCCGGCGGCCTTCGCGACGAGACGAAGCGCCGCGTCGACGGACCCGAACGCCTCGGGATCGAGCGCAGCCAGGGCCGGTGCTACCGCGGACTCGTACATCGAAGGCGAGAGCAGCGCCCGTGCCCTCAGGCGAAGCGCTTCCAGGAACGCGCTCGTTGCCATCCACGCTCGCCATGTGTCGACAGGCAGGGGCAACACGTGCACGTGAAGCTGCTCTTCGAGGCGGGCGCGAGCGAGCCACTGGCGGCCGCCGCGCGGGTCCATTACCTGCAGCCGACCTCCGAACACCCGCCAGAGGCAAACGTAGTGAACGGCGGCGGGACCCGCGACGTCCACGAGCGCGACCATCGGCATGCGCTCGCGGGCCGCGTCGAGGAACAGATCGACCGGAATCACGTGCTGGCAGACATCGACCCCGAGCCCGAGGCAGACGTCCTCGAGAGCGTCGATCGACGTGCCGTCGACGGAGGTCTGGCAGGCCTCGCGAAGCTTTTCGTAGCTGACATCGGCGCCCAGTCCGGCGAGCATGCACGACAGCGCCGCGACGCCGCAGTCCATCGACGAGATCTGCAGAACCTCGGGAGCCAGGAACGGGCGGGCCAACCCCTAGCTCCCTGCGTGAGGCGCGGGGGCCGCGAGCGGCTTCGCGGCGCCTGTCACATACTGGCCCGCCATTCGAAGCAGCAGCTGCAGCGGAGCTACGCGCTCGACCTCGACCTCTGCCTTGCCGGTCAGGCCGTGAACCGAGGGAATCGAGGCGTTCGGCGCTCCGAGGCGCAGTTCGACGCGCACGACGCCGTCGCGCGGCTCGGCTCCGACGTGGTCGACCACGGCTGCGAGCGTGCCATATTGCGTCCAGGGAAAGTTGTCGATTCGAAGCACCGCCGGCTGACCAGGCCGCACACGACCGATGCTGTCTTCCGGGTTGAAATAGCCGACGACACGGAGCTCCGCGTCCGGGAGCACCACCGCCAGGCGTTGGCCTGGAACCACCGCCATGCCGCTCGTGCAGGCCACGATATCGGCGAGCACGCCGCGGACCGTGGCGCGAACGACGCGTCGCTCGATTTCGTACTGCGCGGTACTCAGCTGCGCGCGATGAACTTCCGCAAGCGTCCGCGCGTCGCTGAGCTCTTTATCGAGTGACGCGAGCTGCGCATCGCGATCCCGAACCGTAGCGACGCTGCCGCTCGTGTCGAGGGCGGCCTGCGCCGACGTCGCCGAGGTCTGCGCGCGCTGCGACCGCGCATCGCTCCGGGCACGCATCACGTCGAGCCCGGTGGCGAGCGACGCGTCCTGCAAGCGCTGCAGCACATCGGCCTCGTCCGATTTCGACCGCGCTGAAGTCTCCTGAGCCGACACCTTGGCGCTCCCCGCCTGCGCCGTCTTTTGAGACAGATCGCGAATGGCATCGCGCGCGCGCTCTTCGGCACCGTGGCGCGCGGCCAGCCCGTCGACCGCGGCACTGTCGGCGGTCAGCTGGGCGACCAGCTCATCGCGACGACGCTCAAAGGGCTGCGTATCGAGATGTACGAGCACATCGCCGGGCTGTACGCGCTTCGAGAGCGCGAGATCACACGCCGCGACGACGCCGTCAACAGGCGCTTCGACAGGCATCGGGTAATGGTCGGCTTCGAGGCGCGCTTGCTGCGAGACGGCGTAAATCGAGACGCGGCCCGCCGTGAGCCATGCGGTCCACGCGCCAAGGAGCAGCAGTGCGGCCATGATCAGCCCGCTCTGGCGTCGAAGGCGCATGCCACGAAGGCTTCGGACGGTTCGCGAGAAAACCGCCGACGCTCCTTCGCTCATGGTTTGTGCACGCCTGACCACGGGTCAGACTTGTCGAGACCGGTGCCCTTCGCTGACGGGGCCGGCGTCGCCGGAGCGCTCGCCGTCGTAGCTGGCGCAACCGGCGCAACCGGCGCAACCGGCGCAACCGGCGCAGAGGCGGAGACAGCCGGACTCAGCCTAACCGAAGGGGCGACCGCAGCAGGCGCAGAAGCCGCCTGCGGGCGCGCCGAAATAGCCGTGACCGGAGCAGGACTGACCGACGCCGAAGGGGCAGTGTCGACGGGCGCCGCTTTCGTCAGGCTCCAGTCGAGCACGACCTCGGCGCTGTCGAGAACGAGGTCCTGCTCTTGCGGCGCGTGACCAGGGGCGGTCGCGCGAAGTTTGTGCACGGCGGAGTCTCGAGGAAACCGGCCCGTCGGTGGCGAGCCGGGGAGCGGCACGCCGTCGAACGTGACCGCGGCCCCCTCGGGACTGACGCGCACCGTGAGCGCCGCGACCGCAGGCGCAGGTGCGTTGGCTGGCTGCCCGCGCCCGCGAAAATAGACAGCGCCGCCGAGCACGGCGAGCCCGACCGCACCGACGAGCGCGAGGAGCATCGTTCGCGACGCGCGCGGAGCCGGCGGAGCGGGCGAAGCGGGCGAAGCGGGCGCGGGCGCTGCAGCCGCGCTCGCGGAGAAGTCCGACCTGCGCAAATCGACGCCGCTGGTGGAGCGAGGCTCGACTCCGCTCGCCGAGCCCGGGCCCGCGAAGACGCTGAGGTCGGCGATTTCGTCGTGCTTGGTGCGCTGCAGCTGCGCTTCGATCAGTGACTTGATCTTCGCACGCTCGACCGAAAACGACTCCGCCACGAATTTGCCGAGCTCACGCGTGGTCGCGCGGAGCTCGGCGTGCGCCGCGACATACCCTTCGAGCTCCGCCTGCAATTCGGCGGCGCTGGCGTAACGATCGGCGGCCTCGGGTGCGAGCGCCTTCATGCAAATCGCTTCAAGGACCGGATCGAGATCGGGCACGCGCTCGCTCGGACGAGGCACGTTCCCGGAGGCCAGTCGGCGAAAGATATCGGCGTCCGAGAGGCCCTTCCACAGGCGGGCTCCGGTGATGGCCTGCCAGAGCATGACGCCGACGGCGAACACGTCGGCGCGCCGGTCGACCGGTTGGCCTCCGAACTGCTCGAGCGCCATGTAGCCGCACTTGCCCTTGAGCACGCCGGTGCGCGTGTCGGTCGACGAGTCGGCCGCTTTCGCGATTCCGAAGTCGAGAAGTTTCACGTTGCCGTCGTAGGTCACCATCACGTTGTGCGGAGAGACGTCGCGATGCACGACGTTCAGCGCGGTGCCGTCGAAGTCCTCGAGATCATGGGCGCACTGCAGCGCCTCGAGCACCTTGTTAATCGCGACGAGGTACAACTTCAGCGGGATGGCGGCAGCGGCATCGAGCGCCTCTGCGGTCGCACCCGGTCCCGCGGATCGCTGCTTCGATCGACGAACGAGCTGCTCGAGCGACTGCCCCTCGATGTACTCCATCGCGATGAAGTGACCTTCACCGTCGAACCCGACTTCGAGGGTGTGCACGACGTTGGGATGGGCGATGCGCGCCGCGAGGCGGGCCTCGTCGAGAAACATTCGCAGAAACTCCGGCTCCGCCGCGAGCGCGGGGCGCAGCCGCTTGACGACCATGAGCTTGTGGAAACCTCCGAGGCCGCGCACAGCCGCGAGGTAGGCCGTCGCCATGCCGCCCTTGCCCAATTCGGCGATGGGCGCGTACTTGCTGCCGGATCCGGCAGCGACACTTTCGGAGGCAGAGGACTCCATCGGTCATGGATCGTATCTGACCCGCCCACGCGAGGCAATCGTGCGCGCGGGCGCGCAGCCATTCGCCAGAACGAACGAGGGTCGCGCGCGGCTTCGGCCGTCGGGCGCGCACCCTGCCGCGCGGACGCCCGCGCGGCGCACGCAGTTCGATGCGCGCTCAGGTCAGAGCACTTCGGGCGGCGGCGGCGGCGCGACGAGCAGGTCCCTGCGCTTTGCGGCCTCGCGCTGTTCGACGAGGTACCAGCCCGCCGGGAGCACCAGCACGGCCGCGAGCAGGCAGCAGATCTCGCCCACGACGGCCAGCGCGCCGAGGCTGCGAATCGCCTGATTGTGCGACGCGATGAGCGCGAGATATCCGAGGATGGTCGTCAGGCTGCACAGCACGACGGCCCCGCCCGTCGTCGACAGGGCGTCCTGAATCTTTTTGCGCCCGTCGGCGTGGTAGCGCTGCATGAGGTTTACGGCATAGTCGACGCCAATTCCGAAGGTGATCGGCAGCGCAGCGAAATTCAGGAAGTTGATCCTGATATGTGCGCAATACAAATATACGCTCACGCCCGCGAGCCCCACAAAGAGCGCGAGCAGCACGCTGAGCGACTGCATGCCGCGTCGAAACGTCAAAAACACGGTCAGAAACGTCATCACCAGCGACAGCGCGACCGCCTTGGGAATGTCGGAAGTGACGGCTTTTAGAATGTCGGCGAACACGACCGCCCTGCCCGATCCGCGAACGACCGCGCCGCCAGGAAGTCTCGTCTCCCGAAAACTGTCTGCGTAGCGAATCAGGTAGCGCAGGTCGTCGTCGTCCGCGGCGACGGTCGGCTGAATGAGCACGAGCGTGCCCCGCTGACCGCTCTTGTCGGTAAACGAACGCGCCACGTCTTCGGGTAGCTCCGCGATGCCGAAGGGCTTCAAATCGCCCGGCGGCAGGATCGGCGCGATCTGCTTCCAGTCCGCGTCCTTCACCCAGCCTTTGTCGCGAGCGTGGCGCATGCGCTCGGCGATGTCGAGCAGCACGGGCAGCTTCGCCGCCTGGTCGTCCGGAACAAAGTCGAACAGCGTATGGACGCCCTCGAACGGCTTGGCATTCGCGGGCGCGGCCTCCCAGCGGGCGTCGAGCGCGACCTTGAGCTCACGCGCCTGTTCGGGCGTCTCGGCGAGCACGACCATCGCGTTTTTGTACTCGCCCAAGATCGCGGAGGCGATGTCGGTGGCGCGATAAATCGACTGCGACTCAGCCCCGGAACGTGCATTTTGCACCTTTCGGAGATCGTACTCCATGGGGTCGCTCGCGGCGTAGCGCGTGGCTGCGGCAGCGCCGGCGACCGCCAGCAGCACGCCGACGACCACCACCGCGACGGGGGCCTTCGGGACGATAACGCTGAAGATGTGGCCATACGACACGCCGCGCGCGCGCACGCGCCTGATGAGCCCCAGCGGAGCAGACGGCGCGGAGTAGTCGGTCTTTGCGTCGACCAGGATGAGCAGCGCCGGCAGCAGCGCAATCGTGACGAGCCAGCACGCCACCATGCCTGCGGCCCCGATGAACGCGAAGTGCTTGAACGCGCGAAAGTCGGTCACCGAGAGCGACATGTACGCCGCAGCGGAGGTCACCGCGGCCACGAGCGTCGACTGCCACGTCGACTTGTGGGTAAGCAAAATGGCCTCGGCCGCCGAGCGACCCGATCGGCGCTCCTCGTAATAGCGCGCGAGATAGAGAATACCGACGTTGATGCCGTTGCCCGCCACGACGCTAAACAGAAAGCCCGTGGCGACGTTGACGTGACCGATCACCAGACGGGTGAGCCCGAACGTTACGGCGAGCCCGCTCAGAATCGTGATCGCCATCACAACGAGCGCCCGCACCCGCGCGAAGTAAAGGAGCACCACCGCGAGCACGAGCACGACGCCGGTTCCGCCGACCTCGAGCAGGTCGGACTTCACAGCGCCGTATTCATAAAGACTGGTAACGAGATCGCCCGCGTACGAGACCCTCGCGGCCGCGCGTCCGGGCGCCGCGGCCTGCACGCGCCCGGCGGCCTGCTTGATGTGCACAAGCGCCTGCTGGCTGCTCGAAAGATCGCCTGCGGGAATCGGCACGCGGACCACGACCACAAGGGCCTTGCCGTCCGGGCTTTGGTAGTAGCCGTCCGGAAAGCGATCCTGTTTGCCGTCGGCGCCAAAGCGCTTTTTCAGCTGTGCTTCGTCGATCGGCGGAGGCGGGTCGTCGTCGTCCAGGGCCGTGCCCGCGGCGTGGGAGACCTCCCAGTCCCACCTCGCGTCGACATCTGCGCTGAGCTTTTTCAGCTCGCCGAGCTTGCCGAACAGGCCGGCCCGGGGCTCGAGATACGCGCGCGCCCTGAGAATACCGTCTTCGGCATAGGCGACCTCGCCGCCGCCGATCCGTTCGATCTCGGGTACGAGGGCGTCGCCAAACGATCGCAGCGAGGGCGTATCGAGGCCTTCGAGCACAATCATCACGCTCTGCGCCGCGCTCGTGCCCGCGGTCACCCGCTTGAGCTCGAGCACGCTCGGTTGCGACTCGGGCAGCAGCTGATCGTAACGGGTCCGAAGCTCGAGCTGGCTCGCGAGCCGTGCGCCCACGAGCGAGAGGATGCCTACGACAAAAACCGCCATCCACGGGGAGCGCGCCTGCCATGCCGCGAGCCGCTCGATGAGCGACGCAGCCGCCTTGCCCGGCCGGCTCGACGGCGGCGGCGGAATCGAGCGAAAGCTCGCTCTGGAAGGGCTGCTTTCGCCTCGCACGGGGTGCCCTTCTCGCACCTTACGCAATGATTTGCCAGTTTCGCGGCGTCGGGCTGAAACCGTCCGGCGGCGTGGCCGTAACCGGCGTGCGGGCTCAAGTATTGGAAGGCAGGTCCGTTCACGCAGAGTATGGGCCGGCCTGCTGCAACCCCTTCGACCCGCGCGGCGGCCTGTGGCGTGCCGCTGCACCTCATGTTCGATGCGCCGCTACGCACGGCGACGGCCCCCGACATCGCGCTCGACACCATCGCCATGCTGCGGCGCGCGGGCGTTGTCGCCTCGCTCACGTTCGTCAAGCACGACGACGACAACGAGGTCTCGCTGCGCGACCTGCGCGCCAGGGCGGCGGCCCTCAAGATCGACCAGCACGTGCGGTTCGAGGCATCGGCGGCCGACGCACAGGGCGCCGACGCGCTGCTGGTGCTTCACCGGTGGGCAGGCGAAACGCTCGACGCCGCGCTCCGGGCGATGCGCGGGGGCGTTCCGATCGTGGCCTACCCGCAAGGTGGGGCGAGGCGATTCTTCGACGAGCACCCGTTCGCGGCGCGCGCCAAATCGTGCTCGGGCAGAGATGTCGCAGCGGCCGTGACGGCGCTCGCCGCCGACGAGCTGACAAGGCGCCGTCACATCAAAGGCGCGCGCGAGTACGTCGGGCGACAGCGCAACGGGCACCAGCCGCAGTAAGCCTACCCCTTGCGTTCAAGCAGCCGCACACCCGAAGCCGCTGCCACCACCACAACGTCGGCGCGCCCCAAAAAGAGGCCGGTTTCCACGATTCCCGGGATAGCGCGCATGGCGCGGTCGACGACGCGGGGATCGTCCATCGGCCCCACCGCCACGTCATAGATCGCGTTGCCGGCGTCGGTCACGAACGGCGCGTCGCCTTTCATGCGGCGCGAGACTTTGCCGAGCTCGCCGAGGCGCTTTTTTGCGTGTTCATGCCCGAACAGCAGCACCTCGACCGGCACGTGCCACTTCTCACCGAGGCGCGCCGACAGCTTGCTCTCGTCGACGATGATGACGTTCTTCTTCGACGCGTCATTGACGATTTTTTCGCGCGTGAGCGCGCCGCCGCCGCCCTTGATGAGGTTCAGCTGCGCGTCGACCTCGTCGGCCCCGTCGACGCAAAGCAGGATATCCCACATTTCTGCGTCACCCAGAAGTGGGATACCCAGCGCCTCGGCCTGCAACCGCGTGCCCTGAGAAGTGGGGACGCCGCGATAGGCGGCGCCGGCTTTCACGCGCGCGCCCACTTCGTCGACAAACAGCTTCGCGGTCGATCCTGACCCGAGCCCCAGGGTTCCGAGGGCGGGGAGCAAATCGACCGCGGCGCGGGCGGCAGCGAGCTTGGCTTCGTTCTGATTCATCGTGGTTGTCTGCTTTCAGTCGCCCATTACGGCGCGCGTGACGAACTGGGCGGTGTGGCGGGCTAACAGGATGCCGTTGCGGTGATGTCCGGTCGCGAGAAACAGGCCGTCCATGGCCGAGGCCCCGATCAGGGGAGCGCCCGATGCCGACTCGGGGCGAAAGCTCGACCACATGCCCTCGACCTGCGCCGAAGCCAGCTCGGGCGCGAGGGCGATCGCGGTCGCGAGCACGTCGCGGACGCCGAGGGCCGTCACTTCTCGCTTGTATCCTACATGTTCCATGGTGGACCCGCAGAGCACCAGACCGTCACCGCGGGGCACGACATAGCCGCCCGCCCCGAAGACGATGGTGCGAAGGGTGGGAGGTCGCTCATCGAGCATCACGATTTGCCCGCGCACAGGCTTGACGGCGGGCACAGACGCCGGCACGCCCGGCACCAGCGACGACCAGCTGCCCGCGGCCAGCACCACCGCATCGCAATGCATGTCCCCCGAGTCGGTCGCGACCCCGACGCAGCGCTCGCCTGACGTCAGAAGCCCCCGAACCGACTCGCCCGAGCGGACCGTCACCGTGGGCTCACGGGCCATCGCAGCGACCAGCGCTCGCAGCAGGCGCCTCGGGTCGACCTGGGCGTCGTCGGGGAAATAGGCCGCTGCGATCACCGCGCTCGACAATCCCGGCTCGATCGACCGTGCCGCCTCGCCGCCGAGGAGCTCTGCGCGCAGCCCCGCCGCCGCCTGCCAGTCCACGGTCGCCGAGAGCGCGGCCACATCGGACTCGCGAAGCGCGACGCGCATCACGCCGCATCGCTTGTATCCTACATCGATTCCGACGCGCGACCTGAGGGCATCGGCCCACCCGGCGTAAGCGTCGCGTGCGGCCACGAGCGCGCTCGCGTGATCGCCTGGCCCGTGCGACTCGACTTGCGCGCCCAAAATACCGGCAGCCGCCGTGGAGGCCTCTGCGCCCGGAACGCTGCGCTCCAAAACGACGACCTCGGCGCCGCGCCCGGCGAGCGACAGCGCAGTCGCGCAGCCCATCACCCCTCCGCCCACGATCACAATTTTCATTGGCATTATCCCGACGGCGCGCGCTTGGCTACCACAGGGAAAACGCTGGCGCGACTCGCGCGAAGCCCCCGGCGGGCGATGGAGGCGCCGCCGCGGGCGCAGGTGCGCGCGGGTACCCCCGGACGCGGCTCTATTGGAGCTTGCGGGCGAGCTTGGCGATCGTCGCGACGTTCCAAGCGGCGAAAAGCAGAAACAGGCCCATGAGCGCTGCCACGCCGCGCGCATCGCCCGGAGCCTGACCGTCGACCAGCAGCCACGCGCCCTCCGGCACCGCCTGACCGGTGAGCGACTTCACCGAGGCGACGAGGCCGCGGTGCCGCAAACCTGCTTTTTCGAAGGGGATCAGCCGCCCCTTGAACTGGGTCGCGGGCACGTAGCGCGCGCCCTCTTCGCCCACGGGCACGCGCGCCTCGACCCACACGTTGTCGCGTCCCGAAACCGGCGCGAGCCGGTAGCTGTCGCGTTCGAACGGGTGCTCGTAGCGAATCGCCGCGCCGCCCGCGAGCATGGCCTGCCCCTCGACGAACGCATTGCCGCGGAGCGACTCCGCCGGCGCCGTGCGCAAATCGCCAAGCGCAACCGCGCGCGAGGGCGACAGCGCATACGAAGCATCGCGCGACAGGGCACCCACCATCGCGAGCGAGGCGACGGCGGCCACCGCGAGCAGCCCGATCGTCGTACGCCGCTCATGGCGGGGCGGATCCGGCAGCCCCACGAGCTCGGGATCGACCGCATCGCTCGCGAGCGCGGGCTCGACCTCGGTGACGACTGGATTGGAAGCGTGCGCGGGCAAGGCTGACTTTCCTGACTGTACCACGGTCGCGGCGCCGCGGGGCCGAGGCGGCGAACGGCAGCCTCGCACGGTACGACACGGGCGGGCGACCGTGGTTCCCGACGATCGTCATCCGGGAGCCCTTCCCCGCGATTCGCGCGCGGTGCCATGGTATGCGACGCCGATGCACGACTTCCGACCACGGGCCGATTGGCCTGATTCTTCCGGTTCTGGCGACGACGACCTCGTTCACCTGAACCCGAAGATCGCACGCTTCGCGGGTGGAGCGTCCCTTCTGGCCGGAGCAATCGGCCTGCTCGACGGGGTTCAGGTTCTGGCCTCGGTCACCATCCACTCGACCTGGGCCGTCGCGCCGTACGCACTCGCGGCGCTTGGCGCCACGCTGCTCGCGCTCGCGCACGGCGTCTTTCGAGCGCGCGAGCTCCACGCGCTGGCGGCGCTCATCGTGTCATCGCTGCTCACCGTCGCGGCGGGGGTCTGGGCCGTTTTTGCGATGAGCCACGGTTTTTTTGCGATCTACGCGTTTTGGGCGCCCGCGTGCGGCGCCCTGTCGGTCGCGCTGACGGCGGTCTCGCTCCCGGCTTGTGAACGGGCCGCGCGCGCCCGCAAGCGCCTGAGCGGTCAGGGACTGAATCTCGGGCGCTGACCGCGATCGGCCGCGGCCCGTTCGCGCCGGTCGGCACGATTAACGCGAGGCCCCGCAGCCCGGTTGCGCGCGCAGGCGCTCGGGTAGTAGTCTCCTCCGCAGCATGGCCGCCAAAGTTACCTGCCCCTCCTGCGGTTTCAGTAACGCCCCCGGGAGCACGCGCTGCGTCTCGTGTGGCTCGAAAATCGACAACCTGTCGAAGGCTCAGCGCACGCGCGAAGAAGAAGCCGCCCGACGCTACCAGCAGGAGGGCGTCAGCATGGTGTGGATGGCCATCGCCCTCGCCGTGCAGGGCGTGCTCACCGCAGCCTTGATTTTCGGGCTTCCGATGGTCGTAACGGCGCTCGACTTCGAAGGCGGAAACGGCATGGCCGTCTGCATTCCGGTGTGGGGTATCGGCGGAATGCTGGTCGGCATGATTTCGCCCGGGCGCACCTTCATCGAGCCGGTCGTGGCGAGCTTTCTCGTGGCGATTCCGTCGACGTACCTGCTCGTGCAAAGCCAGACGGTGCGCACGATGCCTACGTTTTTGTACATGATTCTCGCGGCCATCGGCGTGATGTTCACGCTGATCGGCGCCTACGCGGGCGAGCGCATTCAGCTCGGACCGGCGCCCAAGCTCTCTGAGTAGCCCGCTGCTCGACGCGGCCTTCCCGCCCCCGCGCCTTCGCTTCCTGGACCGCCTGCGCGGTCTCGCCGTCGTGGTGATGATCGAGGTGCACGTCACCAACGCGCTGCTGGCGACTTCGCTCCGGCACACGCAGACATTCCGCGTGGTCGACTTCGTCAACGGGCTCGTGGCGCCCGCGTTCCTGTTTTGCGCAGGTTACGCTGCCGCGGCCGGACAGCACTCGCTGGCACGCGACGCGAAGCGAACGGGCGTGCTCGTGGCGCTCGGCTACCTGCTGCATTCAAGTGCGCTTCTGCGGGCCGACTGGCCAGGCTTTTTTCAGGCCGACGTGCTCCAGATCATGGGCATTTCGCTGATGGGCGTGTCGGCGGTGGGAAGGCTCGCAAGAAAACGCGCGGCCGTCGCGTGGGCGATGCTCGCGGCAGCGTCCCTGCTCCTTGCGCCCGCAAGCCGATCGCTCGACAGCGCAAGGTGGGCTGCTGCGCTGCGTCCGTATCTGACCGACGCCGTTCCTTCGCAGTTTCCGCTGTTGCCGTGGGCGGGCTTCGTCTTCGGCGGCGCCGCAGCAGCGCGCATACCTCCGCGATCGCTGGCACCCGTGGGCGGCGTCGCCCTCGGGGTTGCGGGCGTGGCCAGCCTGCTCATGCATGCCGCTTCGTCGCCCGAGGCTTACCGCGCGTCGCCGTCCGTGGCGCTGACACGCTTGGCGATCGTTGCGCTGCTCGCCGGAGTACTGGCACGCGCCGAGGCCGTCTCGATGGCGCTCTCCGATACGGTAACGGCGACGCTGAGCCGCCGCTCACTGCTCGTGTATTTTGTTCACATCGCCATCGTTTACGGCACGCACCCCGCGAGCTTGCGCAGCCTCGTAGGACCGAAACTCGGCTGGGAGGCGTGCGCGCTTGTGTGGATTGCCGTGACGGCGGCCATGACAGCGCTCGCGGCTAAAATGCCGCGGGTCAAGCTGTATTGAACGAAGCCGATGAGCCGCCGAAACGCGGCCCGAGCTCAGGCGTCTTTCTGGTCGCGAACGCGGGCGGCCTTGCCGGCCAGGTTGCGCAAATAAAACAGGCGGGCGCGACGAACGACGCCGCGGCTCACGACTTCGACCTTGTCGATGCGCGGCGAGTGATTGAGAAACACGCGCTCGACGCCGATGTTGAAGGAGATCTTGCGCACCGTGAAGGTGCTGCGTGCGCCCGCGCGGTGGCGCTTGAGCACGACGCCCTGGAAGACCTGAATGCGGTCTTTGTCGCCTTCTACGATCTTGTAGTGAACGCGCACAGTGTCGCCGACGCGAAAGTCAGGGAGGGTGGACTTGAGCTGAGCGCTCTCGAGGGCGGCAATGGTCGGGTGCGTGTTCATGATGGGGCTCCAGAAACGGAGCGCGGCTTAAAGCACGAGGCGCGTGGCGTGTCAACGCGCGCTCGCAGTGTCTTTTCGCCGCGACAGGGAGGAGCTTCATAGCATCAAACGAGCGTTGTCTACGAGGAGAACCCCGCATGAGCTTGAAGGTCGGTGACGCAGCCCCCCTGTTTGACGTAACCGCGCACGACGGGCGCCGCGTCGCGCTGAGCGACTTCGCCCGCAAACGGAACGTCGTGCTGTTTTTTTATCCGAAAGACGAAACATCGATTTGTACGAAGGAAGCATGCGGCTTCCGCGACGCCTACGAAGAGCTGATGGGCCAGGACACCGAGGTCATCGGCGTCTCTTACGACTCGAACGCGTCGCACGACCAGTTCGCCCGAAAGCACCACCTCCCCTTCCCGCTGCTCCCCGACACGAGCCGCGCGCTCGCCAAGGCGTACGGAGCCACCTCGCTGATCGGCGGGCTGTTCAACACGCCGTCGCGCATTACGTTTCTCATCGGCAAAGATGGCGCAATCGCTGGCATTTTCCGGGGCGCGCTCTCGGCTGACGTGCACGTCGAGGGCATTCGCGAGGCCGTGAAGAAGCTGCCCGCCGCCTGACGCCTGTTGACATGAAGGAGACTTACGCGTAGTTTCCGCCCTTCAATTCCCGCCAAGGAAGCATCCGTCGTGGCCAATCACCCGTCAGCAGCAAAGCGTAACCGCCAGCGCATCACGCGCACCGCCCGCAACCGTTCCGTCTCGAGCGCCGTTCGCTCGCAGGTGAAGCGCGTTCGCGCAGCGATCACCGCCAAGGACAAAGAGGGAGCCAAGACGGCCCTCGCCGCGGCTATCTCGCAGATCGACAAGTCGGCGACCAAGGGTGTTACCCACCCGAAGGCCGCTTCCCGCACGATTTCGCGCCTCGCCTCGGCCGTTCACAAGCTCGGCTGAGCTTCCCGGCAGGGGCTTGCGTCGATCGCGAGCCTTTTTTGCCAACAACTACGGGTGTCCGTACAGCGCTCCTCGCTTAACTCGCGGGTGGGCGCTGTCGTTTTGTCTGGAGTGCTCATGCGCGTTCTGCTCGTTGATGACGATGACTCCTACGCCCGCGCGGTGACCCGCTGGCTCGTGACCGCCGGTTGCGAGGTGGTCTACGCCGCGAACGGCCAGGAGGCGCTCGAGATCCTGCGCGAGGCTCCGGTCGACAGCATTCTTACAGACCTGTTCATGCCCGAAAAAGAAGGGCTCGAGACGATCACCGAGGCGCGCATGACGCGGCCGGGCGTGCGCATCGTCGCCATGTCGGGCGGCGGATCGCTCGGCGACGGTCGCACGCTGCTCACAGTAGCCCGCGCGCTCGGCGCGTCGGCGACGCTGCAGAAGCCGTTTTCGCGCCAGCAGCTCCTCGCCGCGCTCGAGTTGCCCGCAAACGGATGATCGTCGCGCGTTACGAGTTCGCAAACGCCGAAAAACATGATAAGTACCGCCCTCATCGCGTCGGGCTACGCGAGAGTCCCCATCGTCTAGAGGCCCAGGACTGCAGCTTTTCACGTTGCTAACAGGGGTTCGAATCCCCTTGGGGACGCCCCCCGAAACCCCTCGTTGGTCCTGCGAGGGGTTTTTTCTTTTTGTGCGACGCAGCGCCTGCGGCGGCCGGCTGGGGTGCTCGCGCGACGAGCGAGCATGTCCGCCTGCCATGTTCGCCAGCGTGACGTCCGCAACTGCGAGCCGCTCGATCGCAGGCTTTCGCTGCGGGAGCGTCTGCCGCTCCCGGGGCTCAGTTCGGGGTGGCGCAGGCTCCCGTGCCGACACCCACGTTGTTGTCGGTGCGGCACTCATGCCACGCTGGATGGGCCACCTTCGTGTCGTCGACAATCGCGTATACCGGCGTAGTTCCCTCTTTCACACCGGCCGGCGGATTGGCAAGGAGAAGCACAACCGACTCGGCCTGCGCCGAATAGAGCGTCTGCGTGGTTGCGCCCTCGCCGATACGCTGACCGCTGCCCGGCGTGCCCGCATAAAAGCCGACGATAACCCCCGGCGGGAGCGCAGACTCTCCAATATTGGTCACGGTCGCCACGAGCCCGTAGTCGGGGCCGCAATCGGGCCGCACCGCCACGATCGCGTCGGGCGCAGCGAACTCGCTGCCGGGCTGCTTGTTCTGGCGGAAGTTGTTGAGCCCGGCCTGCTTCCAGTTCGGAAGCTCATTCGCCGGAATCGTGCCGTCTTCGTTCACGTTGGTGACGTGATAGGTGTGCTCGTTCCAGACGCGCCGGGTGCGCACCCAGCTGCCCGCGCTGTCGCCAAACACGCGCACGCCCGACTGCGCGAGGTTCTTTCCGTCGTTGCACTGGTAGGCCAGGTTGCCGCTGGCGTATCCGTTCGACACGACGACGATATCGGCGTGACCGTCGTTGTCGACGTCTGCGATGACCGGATATTCGATGAGCGTGCCTGTGGTGTTGCAAGTCTCCCACAGGACTTTGCCGGTCGGCCCTTCGTAGATTCGCAGGTGCTGCTCATCGGAGTAGACGACCTCCGCTTTGCCGTCGCCGTCGAAGTCGAACACGGAGCTCCCCGTTACGGCCGACGAGCAGTCGGTGGTGGCGACGGCCCATAGCAGTGTATTGGGGTTCGAAATCGCTGGATTCATGACCAGCGCGCCATCGAAAATCGCATAGCCGATGCCGCCGGCGAGGGCCACGTCCGGGGTCCCGTCGCCGTTGAAATCGGCAATCGTCGGGGGACCTCCGCCCTTCGTGTAGCCAGCGCTGTTGACGGGGCAGTGCTGCACGAGGGTGCCGTTGATGTCTACGCCTTGCCGGATCATCGTGAATTTTCCAGCCGCCTGCGCGTCGAAGCGCCAGAAGCCGGCGAGGTGAGTCCCCGAGTTGATGAACACGACCTCCGGCTTGCCGTCCTTGTCGAAGTCGCCAATCGCCGGGTAGCTCGCCGGCACGGCAGTGTCGACGAACTGAACGCCGTCACCGTGGTAGCCCTGACTCGAAGTGACGATGTCGAGCTTGCCGTCGCTGTCGAGATCGCTCACCAGAAATCGCCCACTCAGCGGCTTGGAGTACGCGGCCTTGAGCGCTCCGGACTGTCCGTTCAATATTCCGCCTTCGACAACCACCTCGGCGATGCCGTCGCCGTCGAGGTCGGCGATCGCAGGGATCGCGCACAAGACCGCCGGGCTCTTCCACAGCAGCGTGCCGTCGCCGTTGAACGCGTGCACGGTGCCGTCGGCTGCGCACGCGACGATCTCGTTGCCGGGGGCTCCGTTGATGTCGCCGCCCGCGAGCTGCCCGGACGGATTGGCCTCGCCCGGCCTCGACCACTTGTCGACGATTTGGCCCTTCACGATCGAAATGGCGCGAACGGTGCCGTTGGTTGTGTATGCGCCCCCGGTGAACGTCGTAAATACGATCTCCGGAATATCGCGCTCGGTGATCTTGCCGTCGCAGTCGTCGTCGTCGAGCTCAACCACGATCGGCGTCATCATCACGTCGGTAGCGTGCGGCGCCGCGATTTGACCGCCCCAGGCAAACTTGAGCTCCGGGGCGAACATTCCGCCTCCTCGATATTCGCATTTCTCGAGACAGCTCGCCGCGCCGCCGTCCGCGGCGCCCGCGTCGCCTGCGCACACCGGAGGCAGCGGAAGGCACCGCCCGCTTTTCTGTATGGCGCCCCCCTGGCAGCTTGCGTCCGCGGCAACGCCGCCGTCGCCGCCCAGCGCATAATCGCAATACTCCGTGGCGGCGCAATCGGACGAGTCGAAGCACACCTTGCCAGGGGTCACGCACTTCTGAAACGCACACACCTCGCCGCCCCCGCAGCATTTGCTGCCGCACGCGCTGTCGGGCCCGCAGCAGTTGCCGCCCGCGCATACGCCTCCATCGCCGCACGCGGTCCCGTCGACGCAGCGTGTGCCAATCACGCCCTGATCGGACTGCGCGTCTTCCGCGGCAGCCGCTTCGCCGCCTCCTGCGTCAAATAACGCCTGCGCCTCGGTGTCGCCCCCGCAGCCGGGCGCCATGAAGGCAGCGCCGCAACCCAAAGAAGCAACAGCAACGACGAGGAGAGCCTGCTTGCGATGAAACGCGCCGGAGACGTGCATGCAGCCGAGGCTAACACGCGCCACTCCGGGGCCGATGCCTACAGGTAGAAGTCTACAGATCGAGCCCCATCGTGAGGAAGAAGCTGCGACGGGGCTGAGGCAGCAGTGAATTGAAAATGTCCTGGCTGCCAGTATACGTCGACCCGCTGAACGTGCCGGGAACGGAGCCGGAACCTGCCGTATTGGTGCCCGGGTGAAAGTACTGCGCATCGAGCAGGTTGCGGACGCGGAGCCCGAACCACAAGCCCTCGAACCCGACATGCGCCAGCGTCACGTTCGCGTCGAGGGACAGAAACGAAGAGACCGTGCCCACCGGATTCGTCGACACGGTATCGCGCGGGCCGATCCAGCGCCCGAGCACAGTCGCGGTGAGCGGTCCGCGATCGTAGCTCGCCCCCGCCCACACTTTGTCGATCGCGAGGTCGCCGATCGGGGAAATCGCGCTACTGCCCTCGTCGGTCTGCTCGGCCTTGAAGATGCGAGAGTAGTAAGCCCACACTTGAAACGGCCGCAGCAGGAGCCGCGCGCCCAAATCGCCGCCGGCGATCGTGCGCGACTCGCCGTTGACGAAACCCGCGGACTCCGCCTTTGCGAACACGATCGGCTTGCTGAAGAGCACATCGTACAAGTCAGCCGAGAGCACCACGAGCTTCGCGATCGTCCATTGCGCGTTCGCTTCGAGCGTCTGCGATTTCTCCTCGACGAGCGTGGTGAGCGCGCGCGACACGTCGTAGGTGCTCGGTGACGCGACGGCCTGCCCGTAGAGGACCTTGGCCGTGACGTCACCCAGGGTTCCAACGTAGCCGCCGCGGAACGTCGCATAGGCGTTGTCGGTGACGCCATTGTAGTCGCCGCGTACGCCTGCGTGCAGGGCGTTGGCCTTCGGGAAGGCGTACTTGCCAACCAGATAGGCGCCGCCCGCCCCGAGGGCGCCGAGCCGCGTTCGGCCGTCGTTGGCCGTCGAGTTTGGCGGAGCCGAGCTGACGCCGCTGCCGACCGGATCGGTCGTGTTCAGCGGATAGGTGATCTGGGTGAGCGTACGGAGTCCGTCTCCGGCGTCGATGTATTGATATTTGAGCCCAAACCCGAGCTGCAGGGAGTCACCCTCGATCGCGATATTTCTCGCGACAGAGGCGTCGAAATCCTGCCGGAGCATGGCCCCCGTGTTGGATGAATCGACCGAGGTGAGCGTGGGCCCGGAGCTGGCGAACCCCGCGTTTCCTGCCAGCAGCGGACGGGCGAACTGCGACGACGGAGAGGCAAGGTCACTCTGGCGATACTGAACGAGCGTGGTCGAGGTGACCTGCGCCGAGAGCTTTGCGGTGTGCCTCGCAAAGACCGAAATTTCATTGTTGGTCCAAGGCACGTTTGCCTGCACCTGGTCAGCCGCGAACCGTGTCCCGTGCCCCGTCGCGAGCTGGAAGAATTGAGCGC
Source organism: Myxococcales bacterium (assembly GCA_947473045.1). Taxonomy (GTDB): domain Bacteria; phylum Myxococcota_A; class Polyangia; order Polyangiales; family Polyangiaceae; genus JANYHY01. The sequence continues at coordinate 25,164 of CANJCO010000026.1, forward strand.
CGATCTCGGTGTCTTTGCCCAGATATAGCCGACCATCAAACGCGAGCTTGTTGTCGGCTGACCGAAAAGTCCCAGACAGCGTGTCGTAAGTCTGAAGTACCGGCGCGCCCCAGATTTTCGGATCCGAATAATACTTCGATTTGGTGTATTCGAAGCTGTCGCCGATCGATCGGTCAAGCACGCTGGTTTCGATGCGCGAACTCAGGCGAAGGCGCCAGTCTTTGTTGCCATACGACATCGTCGTATCGGCGATCTTGGTCGTGTCGGCGAAGCTCGAAAAATTCCGCTGCGGACCGCCGAAGGTAACGCGACTGTCCGCGGAGACGACCACGTCGCCCGATTTCTCGAGAGCCGCTTTGTCTTTGGTGATGACGTTGATCACGCCCATCTCTGCGTTGGCGCCGTAAAGCGCTGACGCTGGCCCGTAGAAGATCTCGACGTGGTCGATCGACGTTAGCGGAAAGGTCGCCAGAATGTTTGAGTCGCCGAAAAAGAGGGAGTTGAAGGCGATTCCGTCGAGAAGCACGAGAAACGGATCAGCCCCCTCGTCACGATAGCCATGCCAGTAAAGCGAGAAATAGTTGTCGCCGTACGGGCGGACCACCTCCATGCCGGGCAGGTCATCGAGCAGTTCGCTGAGGTTCGTATAACCTCTCATTTTAATGTCCTTCGCCGTAATGACGATGACATTGGCGGGCACAGCGAGCGCGCCTTCCACGCGGCCGGAGGCTGAGAGCACTGGAGCGTTGACGATCTCCTCGATCGACAGGCCCCCCGGCGAGGCGATCTCCTGCACTTGCAAGTCTCCGCCCGAGGCGCTGGCGCGGGTCAGTTGCTTCGGAACGCCGGGCTTGGCAGTCTGCGCGTCGAGATCGGCAGGAGCATCTTGTGGCGGCGATGGCGGATCGGCCACGAGCGGCGCGTCCGCCGCCTTCGCGGCGTCGGGCGCCTTCGGCGTTGGCGGAGCCTTGGCGTCGGGCGCCTTGGGGGCGTCGGGCACCTTGGGGGCGTCGGGCACCTTGGGGGCGTCGGGCACCTTGGGCGCCGCGGGCACCTTGGGCGCGGCGGGCGCGAGCTTGCTCACGTCGGGCAGTTGCGCGAGCGCGACACCGGGCGCCACCACCCACCCAACGACCAGCACAGCGGGCCCGAACCAGCCGAGCACACGCGAGCTCCGGCTCCACCTGAACATGCCGCGGGAAGGTAGCTGAAAAGAGGTCTTCACGCGAAATATCCGGCGAAAGCGCCGGCGCAGAGGAGCGCAGCGCTCATGACGCGCCCACGACGTCGAACGTGCGCTTGGCGAGGTCGACGACGACCTGGAGTTTCTCGCCGCTCGCGCGCAGACGCATGCGCACGGAGAGCCTCGTGCGCTTGCCGGCGTCGTCCCAGTCTTCGTCGATATCGATGACCTCGACGCGGGGCTCCCAGAGCCTCACATTTTCGCGGATCTCGGCCGTGAGCGCGACGACCATCTCTTCAGGCGTGCGGAAGCCCACGTCGCTGGTGCCAAAGTTGGGGAGGAAGTACCCGGTGCCCCGCTTCGTTCCGAGAACATTGGAGAGGTTGCGAACAACGTCTTCGAGTTCGGTCGTAGGGTGCCCTCCCAGAAAGTTTTTATACAGAAACATCGACCTTCGAGCCCCTTACGAAATCCGGTTGTGCGCCGGTGATCCCGCGAAACAGCACGACGCTGTGGCCTGCCTCGGCGTCGCCGCGGAGTCTGTCGTAGCCCAAAAATCCGCTCTCTTCGGTCGACGGCCGATCAAGCCTCGCCCAGCTCTCGTGGCGGAGCACGCGCAAGCGAATCATCAGCGGAATTCGAAATGGCGACAGCACGGGCATCAGCCGTTCGTCGAGGCGCTTGCGCGCGACGGCCGCCCACGATCGCCCGCGATCGTCGGTCTCGTCTTCAGCGATGAGCTCGAGCACGAAGCCCTGCGCGTCCGATTCATAGGCGCGACCAATGACCGAAGTTCCGTCGAGCGCCGATGCGCCCGTGCGAAACGAGTGCGACTCGGTCGCGTTTGAAAACGCCTGCCGCGTAACGTAGCTCCGGAGGTCGGGAAAGTACGTCTGGCCGAGCCACTGAAGCGTCGCGACGGAGCCGAATCCGCCCATGCGAAGCAGCGAGCGCTGCACCGCCTGATAGTCGGGATACACCGCGGGGTCGTCCTCGGGAAATACCGCAGCGAGATAGTTGGATATAAGCCGGTGGTCGAAGAAGCGAATGAAGTCGTAGAACCGGTCCGGATCGTTGCTTTTTTCGACCGCGCTGACGAAGTAGCTTGGAAGCAGGCCGTTGTCGCCCAACAGACCGAGATTGACCGTGATGAGCACCGTCTGGAGCGGCTTGATACGGAACTCTATCTCATGAACAATCGACGCGGCTCCGCCTTCGTTATTGCCCTGAAACAGTATCGACTCGCGCGGATACCCTGCCTGCTCGAGCAGCTTTACGAGCGTACGCAGGTCGAACCTGCGCGCGCTGCGGGATATCTTCTGCTCGAGCGCAGCGCGAGCGGCTGAATCCCGACGCGGACGCCCGCCGGCCATCAACCGCCTACGAAGCGGCGGAGGTCGACCCGGTAGAACTGAACCATCGCCTTCCACGCCGTCGAGTCGCGCTGCCCCCAGAACGAAGAGAGCGCCTCGATGTTGTCGCTGAACTTTTCGCTGAAGTCGGCGAACATGTCGGGGAAATAGGTGCGCGGGTCGAAGTTGTCGACGCTGCGCATGATGTCGTCGGCGACGACCGCTGCTTTCACCATCTCTTTTTTGTCGACGAGCTTCTGGAACGCGGCGAGCTTCTGGACCAGCTCGAAATAGGCCGGCGAGACGCCCACTTCGGCGCGCCCCGAGCGAACGACCATTCGGCCGCCCTCGGTGGCGGCAGCGACCGCCGGAGCGGCCCCCTCGCCGGACGCATGCCCGTCACCCGGCTCCGATACGGGGGGATCGTCGACCGGACGCGCGAAGGCCTCGGCGAGCCCGTGAAGGCGCGGCGCGAGCGCGGTGAGCGCCTGCCGCGCCGGAAGAAACGTCGGTGGCAGCGCTGCGTCGAGGCCGCCGAGCGCCTTGATGGCGGCGTCTATCTGCTCAGGCGACACCCCGCTCGCCCACGCACGCCAATCGGCAGTTCGCTTGCTTTCGTGATATTGAATGCCGTCTCCGATTTTGAGCGACAACCACGCGAGACGCTTGGCAAAGTGGGTATCGCGCTTGTCGACCGGACCGAGCGATTCGAGGTTCACCGACACGAGCGCTGTGAGAGTCGTAAATATTTCAGTGAGGGCGGAGACGCCGCTCCTTCGCCATTCGAGCCATAAATAGTAGGTGATCGCGCGGACGTCGTTCACCCCGGCATCGAACAGAGACTCGACGCGCGTCGCGAGGTCGTCGAACTGCTCCTTGTCGGCCATCGTCGACAGCTCTGCGAGCGCGGGGTCGACCGAGTCCAGCCCCTTGGCCTCAGCGGTCATCGGTTCGCGAAGAAACGCGAGGTCGCGAAGCTTTTTCATCCGGCCAGCACCGCGAATTGGCCTGGAACGTTGATCTGAATGACCCCGCCCCAGTTGCACATGAGCTTCGAGTCCATTCCGAGCGCGGGCATCTCTCCGATGAGCACAGTGGGCACGCCCGGGACCCACGGGGCGACCGTCATCGGAATGCACGGCATCGGGGTCATTACGCCCAGCGCAGCGGCGGTCGCGGCGATGACCATCGGGTTCGCCATGCTCATGCACATGCCAAACGGCGGCACGTTCACGATGGGCTTGTTATCCATGATATTCGCGACCGGAGTGGGCGCGAGCACCCGATTGAGCGGAAGCACATTGAGCGCCGAAGGCGCGGCGCCGAAAGTGCATTGCATCAACGCACCCGTACAAGCCAGCATCGCCATGATTACCTCCAGGGCGACTTTACGTGGTGCGCTGCGAATCACCAAATATCCAGCCGAGCCTGGCAGTCATTGCAAAGATCGGAGAGCGCGCGCGGGCCGAAAGCGCACCGCTGAGGTATTGGCTCCTGCACCACGCGACGTCCACAACGCCGTCGATGAAACGCGGGCGCAGGGCGTAGACGGCGACGCGCGCGGGTACATGGCGATCGCCCATTTCCTGCCGCACACGCGCGAGAATCTCGGCAGCGGGCGGAGCAGGCGCGGCCTTGTCGCCGCGCGCGTCGGGTTCGACGAACACGAGCAGCACGACGAGCGCGTCGTTCATCCAGCGACCCGGAACGACGACCACGGCCGCTGCGCGCACCGCCGGATGCCGCTCGGCGGCTCGCGCAATTTCAGCCCCGGGCACAGTGCGCCCCTCAGGCCCAATCGCGAGTGAGCCGCCCAGGGTCCAGCCGTGGCCATCGCGCGTGAGCACGACCTCGAGCAGGGAGGCATCGGGCTCCTCGCCCGCGAGCGGCGTGTACGTTCCTGATTCCCCGAGCGAAGCGAGTGTCCCTGCGCCCACCTGTGAGAGCTGGTAGACGCGCCCGGGAACGGGCCACACGCGCAACCCCGAGGTCGCGAGGCCCCGGGGCGCGAAGAGGTGCGCGCCGCCCGACGCCGCACTTGTGAGGAGCGCGAAGCCAAAGATGTTGCGGCCCGCGAGCGCTGTGGAGAGCTGCTGCCAGCGGTCGTAGTCGAGCACGTCGTTCATCGCGCGAAACCAGCTCGCGCCGGGCGGTACCGACTCCCCTCCCTGGCGCAGCAGCAGCTCGCGCAGCGCGCGCGACACGCCAAGCGTGGTGACCCCGGCCTTGATGAGAACCTTCGCATCCGCTTCGAGGTGCCGCGGCTCGAGCTCGACCCACGCGGCCCCGGCAATCCACGCCGTCAACATCGCGAGCGGCTGCATTTGCAGCGGATCGAAGCCCGGCGCCGCAAGGCGCTCGCCCGGAGCGAGGGTGTAGACGAGCGCAGAATCGCGCAGCAGCGCTTCATGCAACGCGGCAGCGCTCAGTTCGGACGGATCCGCGTCGTTGGGGCCGAACGCAGAGAGCAGCCGAAGTGGGATGTCGTCGTCGGCGTAGGTATGGGATGCGGACAAGCTCGCGTCGCTCGACCCTGGCGTCAAGGCAAGCAGCGGCGAGTCAGGAGCGAGGGTGCGCTCGTGACGCCCCGACGAGACAACGTGGTCTACGCCGAGGCGCGAGACGCGCGATCGAACATAGGTGGGCCCGAGCGGCGGAAGCACCGAAATGGTAAGTCCCATTCGAAGCGCAGTCACCATCGCGACAGCGAGCTCGATGCCGACAGGCAACACGATGGCTACCGATTCGCCCGCCTTGACTCCCGCCGCGCGCCACGCGTTGGCCAGGGCGCTCGACCGCTCATGCAGCGAGTCGAACGAGAGCGAGAGCAAGTCCCGGTCATCGTGCACCAGCAGCGCCGCGCGCTTCTTGCCAACATTGGCGAGCACGCAATCATGATAAAAGTCGAATCCCGTTCCCGGTCGCCCCTTTATCGCGCCTCCGCGCTGCTCAGCGACGCTGCCATAGAGCCCCTTCTGAAAGCGCGCGGGGTCGTTCCAGGTCGAAGGAAGCCAGCCCGACAGCCACGCTTCGGTCGCCCGGCCTGCGCGAAGTACCTCGCGAACGGCCTGAAAATCGATGCGACGAGGCTCAAGCAGCGTCACGCGACGGCCCTAGCGCTTTCGAACCTGCACGCGGTCAACTTGATTGGCGCCGAGGTCGATATAAACCTCGGACGGAAGCGGCTTGGGCAGCGGGACCCGCCAGTTGCTCTGCGGATGCGAGAAGAAGAAGTAGAGGACGACCTGCTTGGCATCGGCATCGCTCAGCACGATGTCGACCGTGTTGCCGGGGAAGATCGGCTGACTCGACAGGACCGACGGATCGGGAGGGTCTGCGAACAGCTTCGCCGCCATATCCTGATACTGCTCGTTTACGCTCGTCTTTCCCTCGACGTTACGCGCCATCATGTAGAGCGTATTTCCGTCGTTCGTCAGCTGGGTCGACTTCACATAAACGTGAGTCGTCGTGGCACAGCCCATAGACAGCGCGGCGAGTCCGACGCCGCACGCGACTTTGGCGATCATCGCACTCCCCCGCTGTCGCCCGAGCCGCGCACGAGCCGGGCGAGCCCGAGAAACGGTCCCATGGGGTCGCCGTACGCCGCGAAGCGGGCTCGGGCGCCGCTCTTGTCGCCGCCCGGAACCCAGCTGTAGATCACAGTGCCCGCCTCGGCTCGCGAGGGCGCGGCCTCGGAGGCCTTGGTGAACAACCGAAAGAGGCTGAAGTAGCCGGGATCGATCGATATCGGCGTCGGGAACTTGTTGTCCTTCGTGTCGAGATCCGTGAGTTGAAGCCCGACCTGACTGGCCACTTCTTTCGTCCAGTCGAGGTGCAGCGTCGTCACGCTGGCTTTCTGGTTGAAGTTGAAGACGGATGCGTCGCCAACCGTAAGATACGCGAGGGTGAGCGCTGCGCTCGGATTCGAGCCGTGATCGAACGGAACGGTGCCGACCCGAACATCGAGCGCCTTGCTCAGACCGGTCGAGTCGAACAGGCTCGACGAGACTGCAGCGACCGAATTGACCACAGCAAACATACGGGGCGGATAGACAATCCTGCCGCGCAACGCGGGCAACTCGCGGAACGACTTTCCGTCGCCAAAGTCAGATACGGGCTCGAGCAGCCGGCGGAAGGCGTCGAAGAACACGCCCTTTTGCGGGTCGAAGAAAGCAATCAGATCTTTGGACCGGACCTCTTCCTTCGACGCCAGGTCGAACGGAAACTTCGTCACGATCGGCGCGAGACCGCTCATGATTTCGCGCTCCCATGAGCGGGCGACTTCCCGCTCGATTTCACGGAGCCCGATCGCCGTGAGCTGCTCAACAGGCAGCACGAATGGCCGCTGGAAGGAGTCGCGAAGCGCAACGCCTGCGACCCAAACGCGGACCATCGAGGGATACGATCCCTTCTCTCCGCGGACGGCCTTCAGCGTCAGGACGCCTGCCGGGGAAAGTCCCGTCTCGAGCGTCGGCTTGCCTGCCGCGGCTGCCGGAGCGTCGGCGGCCGGCGCGGCGGCGGCTGCGGGCGCCCCGTCGACGGGCGGCCCGAGGTCGGTGAGGAGCTGCTTGAGGATCTCCTTGTATTTCGCGATCTCCGGCGCTCCGCCAGTGGCGTCGAGCACTTTATGAAGATTGGAAAATTCGGCTAGCGCCTCGTCCATCGGCGCAAGCCAGGGGTGCGTGTTCTGAATGCCAACTTGCTTGTCGACGGTCGTCAGAAAGTCGTTGAACGCCGACGTGTCGGCCACCATTTGTCCCAGCACCACGCGCAGCTCCTGGGGCGACGAGGCCCTCAAGCCAAAGCTCTGGTAGAAGCGCGAAACCTGAGCCTTGTATTCCGCTGCGTACGAGGCGACCTGATCTTTGATGAGCTCGGCGAGGGCGCGCTTGAGGTCATCGGGCACAGGCGACTTGTCGAGAGTCTCGCTGAGCTTCGTGATGGTCCCGAGAACGTAGGTGTCGAACGCCGCGCGGGTGTAGCGCGCCTCGATCTCGGATTTTCCGAGGAACATCGAAGTGCCGTCGTTGCCGGGGTTCCAGGCTACGGGCCGGAGCTGAGCGTCGGCCTGCGCTCCGAAGAAGACGGAAGTCGGCGCGAGGCGGGGACGCACGTAGCGCGCGACCTGCTCGGTGGCCTTGCTCGCGCGGATCAGGTCGGCCCACTTGTGCGTCTCGAACGAGAACTCCTGCGCGCCAAACTTGACCTTCACCGTGCGGTCGGCCGACGTATCGAGGCTCTCCTGCTGCAGCGACGAGAGGCGGTCGCCGAGCGCCGACAGCAGCTCCACATCGGGCGAGACGAGCGTCGACGCGCGAATGATGCGGAGGATCGACTTGAGATCCTCCCGCGCCGCGTAAACGTCAGAGGTGACTCCGTCGTTGAGCAGACCTTCGTAGCGTGGCTCGTAGGCGATCCTGAGCTGCGCGCGGCCCGCGTTCGGGTTCTTCGGCGTCGTGAAATTCGCGGCCGCGTCGAGGTCGCCCAGAATGGCGAGGGTTCGCTCATCGTGTTCGAATCGCGCGAACGTTCCAAAGAGTTCAGCGGCCCGCGCCTGCAGGCGCTGCAGGTCGTCGGCCTTTACGATTCGGCCGTCGACGGTCGTTCCGACGTCGCGCAGGAAGGACGTCCACAGCGTGACTCCGTCGCGCCCGTCGAGCGCTGGATTCGGAAGTTCGAAGGAGACCGGAGTTCGGTAGGAAGCGTCGGTCGTTTTCAGGTAGTCGCTAATGAGATCCGGCGGCAAATCGGTCATTTGCGCCCACACGTTGAGGCTGCGCGTGTCGAGGATGTGCATCCCGTCGTTGTGATCGCCGTGAATGAGCGCGAGGAAGTAGAGCGACCGCCGCCACGCCGTGCCCGCCGCATCGGCCGATCCCGCTGCCGACGCAGAGACCTGCCGAAGACGTGGGACGAGAAGCTGATCGCGCAGCTCGCGAGACAACCGCGCGCGCACGGCCTCTCTGCGGGCATCGAAGAAGTCGGGGTACGACAGGGCGCCGTGCCGTCCCGCTCCAAAGGCCCGGATCACAACCCGCCTCGAGCGCTCTCCCTCGGTCCCGCGCTCTCTCGGATCGTAGTCGTGAAAGGCTTCGAGCGCCGCGCGGCACGCGCTCCGCTGCTCGACAAATGCCAGCACCAAAAAGAGCGATGCGGCAGCGGCGATGGCGCCGACGAACAACTTGTGGCGCGCGCGCGGATCGGGGCCCGGCCCTGTTTCTGCCGCGTTGCGCAGCGGACTGGGGAGCGCGACCGCGTCTCCAGCGAGGAATACTCCGCCGCACGCGGGAGCGATCGACAGCGCCTCCCTCGCGAACAAAGCATCGACGAACCTGCCGACCGAGGGCGCGATCGCGCCCGATCCGCGGACGAACTCGACCGCCTTCCGAAACTGGGAGGTAGGAAGCGTGACGAGCGCTCGGGCCAGGTGTCCGCGATTGGACGCGAGCCACGCGTCGACCTGAGCTTCGGCGGCCAGCTTGCTCGCGCCCTGCTCCACGGCGATGCGGAGCGAGATGCCCTCCTCGCGGCACAGGGCCGCGAAGTCGACGAAGCCGGGCAGCTCGTCGAGGTGGGTCAGTACGACGCGAACCTCGATCGCCCGGCCGCGTATGCGACTGATGACGTTGATTTTGCCGCGAATGCGCTCAGCGAGATCGGTCACCTCTTCGGGGGTTGCCTCGCGGAGGCGAACGGCGTCGACGGCCACGAGGACCGTGGGGGAGCGGCCCTTGTAAAGCGGACGCCACAGGCGCTCGAGCGCCTTTTGGCAGCCCTCGCTGTAGTCGGAGAGTACCCGCCCCGGGAGCTCGGTGATAACGGCCCACGACCCGAGGTATACTTGCAAATCATCGTCGAACGACTGACTGCCCACGAACTGCTTGGCCTGCCGGCGCCAGTCCGAATAGTCGTCGATGACGCGGCTCTTGCCGCTGCCTGGGGCGCCAATGACGACGTAATGCTCAAAATTGAGGATGGATCGCCGGTAGACGCGCGGGAGCGACGACAGGAAGCGAAGCCACGCGCGCCGAAGCTGCGCGGGTCCAATCGCGCCCGACCGGCCCGACGGCTCGCCTGGCGCCGACACGGCCGGCGGCTCGGCTTTGCTCTTTTTTCGCGCCACCCACCATGCGACGGCGAGCCCGCCAACGATGACCAGCACGGGGAGCAAGAAGCCCAAAACCGTCGCGACTCCCGGCGGAATGCCGAGCTTGGTGACGAATTCAAGCGCTTTCTTTGGGTCCATGGGGCTGTCGGAGGCTTCGAGACGGTCGCGAGAACATTCGCGCCATCAGGCTGGAGCACAACGCAAGCCGGATGCTAACCGTCAGCCTGAGATACGGCCAACTTCACATCGCAAGGACTTAGGCGTCGCGCCAATAAAGGTAGAGGCGGCAATCCTTGAGCGCGGGAGAGTCGAACAGCACGACCTTGCCCTCCGCAACGGCGTAGTCCCACTCCTGCCCGGGGGTCACCGAGAAGAAGTCCACGGTCGAGGCGAGACCGTGGTGAAACGGGGGACTCTCAAGCTTATTAAACGAGATGCCGCGCAACGCTCGCTCGTGAACGAGGTTGATTCGGCCCTCGCTCGCCAGCTTGACCCTCGCGAGGTCGAGCTTGATGGCGACCTGCGGCTTCTGCACGAGAAGAAACACGTCCTTGGCCCGCCGCACCTCTTTGCCGAGCGCGCAGGTCAGCACGCCGTCGCGAAGCTGAAATTCCGAGTACGGCAGGCGCTGGCGCCCGATGTGAACCTGCTCTTCGAGCTCCGAGAGCAGCGTATCGAGTGAGCTCGCGAGCTCTTCGTGCTCGTAGCCGCGATCGAGGCCCGCAGGGTGCACGTTTCGGAAAACGCAAACATCGAGATAAAGCGCGCGGACAGCGCAAAACACGTCGTAGGGATGAGGGCGAATCTCCCGCCCGATGTCTCCCAGGAAAGCCGTAAACGCAAAGAGTCCGCGGAGGCACTGCTTGGCCGCCGCCTGCCCCTCGGCGGCGAGGTAGTTCTCCTTGACCTCGTCGAGGAGCACCTGCTGCAGCGCCGTCGCGATCGCCGCGCCCCGCGCGATGAGCGGCTTGAAGAATGGTTCGTCGCCGACCCGAACCATGGCGGGCAAAAAGTTGGGGTCGAGCGCCCACACGCCGTTGGGCGCGCACTCGAGGCGGGCGAGCTTGAAGGACTCCGCGCCGGTCGCGCTGTACGGCTCTACCGAGAGCTCAATCTTTTGAATGACGCGCTCGACGCCGTCGTCGCCGGGAGCACCCTGCGAGACGTTTGCAGTCTCGTATCCGCTCTGCAGGTGCAGATACACCGTTACGCTGGTCGCACCGGTAGCGTTCAGATTGAGGAACGCAGGAGACGTATTGCCCGGCACATCCACGAGCGCGCCCGAGCGGAGCAACAATGTGAGCTCCTGCACCGTGACCACGCCTTTTTGAAGCTGAAAGTCGTCCCACGTGAGCGACGCCACACCGAACGCCGGCGCGCTCCCGAGCCGAAGGCGAAGTCCGAACTCCTCCCGGAGGGACTGCTCCTGCGCGTAAAAGTGCTCCGGCAGCAGGGCCTGGCCCATGTGCCAATGCACCCGCGAAGTCTGATGGGCAACCTTCTTCATGGCGCGGACTCTACCAATGAAACGGAAAATGGGAGGGAGTAGTGCGGGCGCCGCACCACGCCACAGACGCGCGAAGCGGCGGCTCCGCGAGGAGAGTCGCGTCGCGTGCGCAGAGCGACAGGCGACAACCAGGATCGCGCGAAAACAAAACGGGCGAGGGCAGCTCGCGCCACCCCCGCCCGCAAAGAGCCAGAAATCAGGCCGGGATCGCGGTGAGCGGCTGCGTGCCGACCTTGAGACCCCAGGCGTTGACGAACTTCTTCTCGGCGTCCATCGCCCCACCGATCGTGTACGTCGAGTTCGCCGCGGGGACGACCTCGAAGGACACGCGGTAGACGTTCACGTCGACGTTCGCGGCGACCTTCGTCGGCTCGGCAGCGACGTGAAGGCGGATATCCGCGCCGCCCGGAGCGTTGAGCTGGCCGGTGACGTGGGTGGGCTCCTTCGGGTAGCTCTCCTCGAACCACTTCTTGTTCACTTCGTCGAAGTTCGTGATCCACCAAGCGAGCTTGGTGATGGACGTCGACTTCAGCGTCGTCTGAAGTTTGGTCTGAATCTGCTGCGCGTTCTCAGACGACAGATAAGCCGAGAAGACGAGCGGATCGCCAACGCCGCCCGACCAGCTGAACGACTCGATGACACCAACGCAGGTGATCTTGTTGGGCGTCATCGACGCGTCGATAACAAGGTTCGCCGTGTCGGTGTAGTCGGCGGGAGCCGCGTTGAAGGGCATGAAAACCTGGATATCGGCCGCGAGCGTCGCGTCGAGTCCCATGCCGTTGAGCGCCAGCAAGTAGCCGCAGCGCTGCTTCTTCTGCGGGTCCATAACGAACCCGGCTCTCCAGTCGCAATCAAAGGGATTAGGCATCTATAATCTCGTTTCTATTTTCGTGGAGTTGTTCAGATTCAACCGAGACGGGCGTCGACCCGAAGATCGACGTCCATGCCTTCGAACTGAATGTGCGGCAGGACCGACAAGTTGCAGTGGTACCAACCGATTTTGCCGGGCACTTCGGCCACGTCGAGGCTGTAGGCCTTGAAGGGGAAATAGCGGAGCGTGAGGTCGTCGGGGTTGACGACGGTGGTGACGAAACGCGACATCCAGCTGCCGATCTGGGCCTGCACGTAGGCCGCGTTGGCGGAGCTGCCGATGTTGTCTCGCATGATGCACTTGAGGTAGTGCGCGATGCGCGTGATCGAGAAGGTGTACGAGAGGTTCGTCACCAGCTGGGAGTTCTCGGAATCTTTCGGATCCTTGAACTTGTGGGCCTTCTTGAGCGACTGCACGCTGAAGAACACGGCGTCCGCCGAGTTCTTTTTGTGGATGATCGGGATGAGGCCGGTGTTCGCGAGCTCGAGCTCGCGGAAGTCGGGCATCGACACCTCGATCGGCGCGCGGAGCTCGTCTTCGCCGCGAAGATTGTAGCTGTACGACGGCAGGCCGGAGATGAGACCGCCGCCCTTGACGCCGCGGAGGTACTGACACCAACCGGAGCTCTCGAACGACTTGGCCAGGTTGCGGGCGAGGAGCATGGAGCCGCTGCCCCAGAGGTACTCGCTCGACTTCTCGCCGTGGATCGACTCGGTGAAGTTGATGCGCTCGGCCGGGTTGGTCGTGTCGTTCCAGGGGATTCGCGCGAGGTAGCGCGGAGCGACGAGGCCGAGATACGCGGCTTCTTCGCTGTCACGGAGCTGATTCCAGCCCGAGTACGCGGGGGTGTCGACCATGCCGGCGATGTCGCGCAGCGAGTTCATCTCGGCGAACGTCTCGCAGCCGAAGAACTTCGGCGCGACGTTTCCGATGAACGGCGCGTGAGCCGCGGTGGCGATCTTGCCAATGGTGCGAAGGAAGAGAATGTCCTTCGGGGTATTGGCGAAGTCGTAGAGGCCAATCATCGCCCCGTAGGGCTTTCCGCCGAACTGATCGTACTCGGAGACGTAGACCTTCTTGAAGAGCTCGGAGCCGGCGATGTCCTGCGCGGTCAGCTCGAGGTCGTCGAACAGCTCATCCTTCGTCACGTCGAGGAGGCTGATGTCGATGTTCGCGCGGAAGTTCACGTTGCGGACGAGATCGGCGATCGAAGTCCACGCAGATTCCACGGCCTGGAATTCCGGCGCGTGGAGAATTTCGTTCAGCTGGGCTTCGACGATTTTGTCGATGCCGGCGACGAGGACCTGGATCGACTGCTTGTCGAAGCGGTCTTCACCCTTGGGCATGTTGTAGACAACGGCCGCGAGGCTCGAAACGAAGCGGTCTTCGGGCGTGACGTCTTCGACGAGCTTCTCGAGGTTGCCCTGAAGCATGGGCGTGGGCTTGCCCATGTCGGGGCTCAACTTCACGCTCGAAAGGAAGCTCTTGATACTCAGCGTATCGGTAGTGGTTTCAGACATAGATAATCTCAGCTCCTAGTTCGTCTTTAAAGTCAGCTCGCCTGGGTCGCGTCGGCAGGCTTGTCGCCCGCGGGGACCTTGAAGTCGTCGAAGCCCTCGAGCTCCTTGACGATGGACTCGACCGCGTCTTTGTCGGCGGCGAGCAAGCGCATCAGGCGGCGGAACTCCTTGCGGTTGTCGAGGTTCGCTTGAACTTCGAGGAGGAGCTTGCGCAGCACGAGCAGCGACTTGATCTTCGGGACCGAATTGGCGACTTCGGCGGGCGTGAACGAACGCATCGAGGAAATCGGAATCGTCGCCGAGAGGGACTCGGACTTTTCGGGATCGACGCGGTTCGGAACGTTGACCGAGACCGACATTTTCATGTCGCTGATCACGTCGTCGAGGTTCTTGCCGTCGAGCCGGCGCAGATTGCGCGCGTCAAGGTCGACCTGGCGGTCTCGGGAAGTGCCGCCCGAGAGATCGCCCATCACAACAAGGCGAAACGGGAGTTGGACCTCTTCGGCCTCACCGCTGACGGTTGTGCGGTAGGTAAGCGTCAGTCGTGACTTCGGGATTTCGTCGTTAATGGCCATTGTTACTCCGTTGACTGTGGCACGCAGGAGATGCGCGAACGATCTGCACCGCGCAGGATCGCGCATCGGAAGTGAAAAGGATAGGAATTAGAGCGAAGGTTTGGCGCTTCGCTAAGCGGCGCTTGCGCGCGCTACACGGCCGTTCAGAGCGCCCCCCTTCAGAGCGCCCCCCTACTGAACGGCGCCGCCGGCTCAGCGGGCTCGAAACTAGCTCGCAGCCTTGGCCCACTGGCGCACGACGCGGGTTGTGGGGCCGGTTGCGAATTCGAGGTTCGCAGTGGCACCATCGGCCGGGACGATCTGGAACTCGGCCCGATAAAGGTGAATGTCGAGCTGGGGCGAGAGCGCGACAGGCTCGTTCGAAACGAAGAGTTGCAGGTCACCGTTCATCGTGTCGAGCACGGCGTTGACGCTGCCCGACGCGTCTTTGATCAGCGCGGCCTCGTACCAAGTCTTCTTTTCGCCGTCGAAGTCGATGATGTACCAACCAACCTTGAGCTTGGTGGTCGTGAGCGGCGAGGCCAGCTTGGCGCGAAGATTGGCCGCTGCGCCTTTGCTCAGGTACGTCGAGATGCGGATCGGATCATCGGAGCCGCCCTGATACGAGAACTTGTCGATCATCCCGATGCACTCGACGGTGGCGCCGCTGACGATCGTTTGGCCGCTCGACGAGAACGGATTCCACACCTGGATGTCCTGGGGGAGCGTTAGACCGCCGCAGCCGCTCCAGAAGAGCAGGTAGCCAACGGCGGCCTTTTTCTTGGGGTCGACGTTGAAGCCGAAGCGCCAATCGCACTGGTAATCGAGGTTGTTGGTCGGGGGCATCGGGCTCTCAGTGCAATTTTGTCAGGCGAAAAATTAGGCTAAAAAACTTCATTGCCGTACAGTTACCTACATCTGGAGGTTCCTGATGGCGAGCTGGAAAACTGCCCATGAAATCGAGGCTTCGTACCTCGTCAACGAAGGCCGACTCGTCGCGTACGGAATGCGAGGCAACCTCTCGTTCCGGCGCATGGGCGACGGCGAGATGCTCTTCGATGAAGCAGCCGTCGCCCGGCTCTTTCGTCCGCGCGGCGAGGAGGGCTCGGCCGCCATGCAGGGGTTCGGCGTTCTCGGCGGCCTCACGCTTGGCCGCGCTGCGGAAGCGGTAGCCTCTCCGCTTTCTACCACCCGCCTGTCGGGGCGCGACGCGCGAACGCGGGCCCTTCGCATGGGCCGCGAGATCGTCGAACAGACGCAGAAAAAGGCGACCGGCTGAACCGGTCGAGCGGACGGCCTCACACGCTAAACGCGAGCTGATCGCCGTCGCGCTCAACCTTGACGGTCTGCCCGGAAGCGAGCTGGCGCGATAGCAGCAGATCGGCGATTCGGTCCTGCAGTTCCGCCTGGATGGTGCGCTTGAGCGGCCTCGCTCCGTAGGCAGGATCGAAGCCCCGCTCGGCGAGCCACTCGTGCGCGCTCTGCGATACCTCGAGCCCGATGCCGCGCTCGGCGACCAGCTTGGCGAGGCGCTTCACCTGGAGCTCGGCGATTGGCAACATGCGCTCGCGATCGAGCGCGCGGAACGCGAGGACGTCGTCGATGCGATTGATGAATTCCGGGCGGAAGAACTTGCGTGACGCTTCTTGCAGCTTGGCGCGCATCACCTCGTAATCGAGGCCGATCGAGTCGCCTGCGCCGAGATTCGACGTCATGAGGACAACCGTATTGCGGAAGTTTACGGTAATGCCCTGATTGTCGGTCAGGCGGCCCTCGTCGAGGAGCTGCAGCAGCACGTTGAATACGTCAGGGTGGGCCTTTTCGACTTCATCGAGGAGGATTACCGAGTAGGGGCGACGCTTGACCGGATTGGTGAGCTGGCCGCCCTCTTCATATCCGACGTAGCCCGGGGGAGCGCCCACCAGCCGCGAGGCCGAGTGCTTTTCCATGTACTCGCTCATGTCGAGCCGCACCATCGCGCGCTCGTCGTCGAACATGAACTCCGCGAGGGCTTTGGCGAGCTCCGTTTTTCCGACGCCGGTCGGGCCGAGCATCAGGAACGAGCCGAGCGGCCTGTTCGGATCCTGCAGTCCCGAGCGAGCGCGACGCACGGCCTTGGCGATGGCGCGCACGGCTTCGTCCTGACCGACCACGCGAGACGACAAGATGCCTTCCATTTGCACGAGCTTGTCGAGCTCCGAGTCGAGCATGCGCGAAACCGGAATACGCGTGAGCCGCGCGACGGCCTCGGCAATGTCCTTGTCGCTTACTTCCTGACGCACATATCGAATTTCATCGAGCGGCATCTCGCCCAGCTCGGCGACCCGGCGCTCGCGATCAGGAATGACTTTGTATTGAAGCTCGGCGACGCGCGCGAAATCCTGGTCGCGGATTTTTGCCTCCATTTCGTGGCGCGCGGCCTCGAGCTCGCGCTTGGCTTCCTGCACGCCGAGCACGGCCTTTTTTTCGCGCTCCCAATGCGCGAGCAACTCGCCGCGCGTGGCCTTCAGCTCCTCGGTGCGGGTGCGCAGCGACTGCGAGGCCTCGGTGGGCTGCCCTTCGTTGTCGGCCTCGAGCGCGCGAATCTCGATTTCCATATGCAGAATTTGTTCATCCTGCTTTTCGATTTCCTCGGGACGCGAGGCGGCCTCCATGCGCAGGCTCGCGGCGGCCTGGTCCATCACGTCGATCGCTTTGTCGGGCAGGAAGCGGTCGGCGACGTAGCGGGACGACAGCTTCACGGCTGCGTGGATCGCGGCGTCGGTGATGCGCACCGCGTGGAACACTTCGTACGTCTGCTTGAGGCCGCGCAGGATGGTGACCGCCTGCTCCTGGGTTGGCTCTTCGACCATGACGAGCTGGAATCGACGCGAAAACGCGGCGTCCTTTTCGATGTGCTTGCGATACTCGGCGAGCGTCGTCGATCCGATGACGCGCAGCTCGCCACGCGAAAGAGCCGGCTTGATGAGATTCGACGCGTCGGTCGACCCCTCTGCCCCGCCTGCGCCCATCAGGGTGTGAAGCTCGTCGACGAAGAGGATCACGTTCCCGGCGTCGGAGACCTCGGAGAGCACGCGCTTGAAGCGCTCCTCGAACTCGCCGCGAAACTTGGTACCGGCGAGCAGCGCGCCGATGTCGAGGCTGAGCACCACGTGATCGAGCAAGGTGTCGGGCACCCTGCCCTGCACGATGCGCGCGGCGAGGCCTTCGATGATGGCCGTCTTGCCGACGCCGGGCTCGCCAACAAGCACCGGGTTGTTCTTCATGCGGCGACTGAGCACCTGAATCACCTGACGAAGCTCGGCGTCCCGACCGATGACGGGGTCGAGTCGGCCGCTGCGCGCGCGCTCGGTAAGGTCGACGCCGTACTTGAGCAAAAACTCATGGTCCGTCGAGAGCGTGCCCCCCTTCGAACGGCCGCCGCGCACGGTCGTGAGCACGCCCTCGAGGGCGTCGCGATCGACGTTCGAACCAGCAAAATCGGCGCTGATTTCGTCGTCGCCCAGCATGCCGAGCAGCAGGTGGTTGGGGCTGATGTACTTGTTTTCAAGCTTCGCGACGGCCTCTTCGGCGCGAATGAAGACGGCCTCGAGACCGCGACTGATCGGTGTCTGCTGGGCGCCTGCCTCGGCCTTCGGAACCTCGCGGAGGCGACGCTCCAGCAGCTCGCGCAGGCGGGGCACATCGCAGCCGGCCGACGCCAGGTAGCGTTCGGAAGGCGAGTCTTTCGCGCTCAGCAGCGCGGACAGCAAGTGAACCGGACCGAGGTGCCTGTGGTTGTGCTTGACCGCGAGGCGGCCTGCAAGCTCGGTGGCGCCCTGCGCCGGTACACTCAGGCTCTCGATCAGCATGAACTCTCCATGGAGACGTGGTTGGGTAGCGTGACGGGCGCGCGGCTCAATGCCGCGGCGCCGGAGGCGGTGCGGGAGCCGGCGGGGGCGCAGCGGACGTCGGCGGCGCGCTCGGAGGCGCCGGGACGGACGCAAGGGGCGGCGCGATTGGGGCCGGAGCGGCCGGCGGCGGGGCCCCTTCCGACAACCGCCACCCGGGCGGCTGCTGCTTCACCTTCTCGCTCGCGAACGACTCATCAAGCACGTAGTCGAGATGCGCCGAGCGACCGGCGACGATGCGATATTTCTGGCCCGCCCAGGTGAAGAGAAAGCCCTTCGCCCACCGCGCAGCAAAAGGCTCGGGCTCGCCGGGCGCGTTCTCCATGGCGGCGATCAGGAATCGGCGCGCCTCGGGCGGAGGGGGCGGATCGCCGTCGTGCGCTTCGGCAAACCACAGCGTTCGCCCGGCCTCGCCCCGCGAGAAGCTGACCAACAAGAAACCGTCGCGGACGTCGATCGCGACGCCGGGCGTGTGCGCGGGGATGACGATCTGCTCGATGCGAACGCCATCCTGAATGACGAGCGCCGCGCCCTGCGTAGCCTTCGCGCGAACCGCGAGCTCGCGCTGCAGCACGATTTCTTCGGACGTGAAAAACTGGATGCGGCCGACGTCGCCAGCGCTGAGATTGTAGCGATCGCGCACCGCCTGGGTGAACGCGGTGTTCGCGCAGCCTGCAGTGAGCAGGACGAATACAGCCAGGGTTGCTCTCAGGGACCGGACGACGTTGCTCAACTCTTGGCCTTGGGCGGAGACGCTACCACTTCGCCTCCCGCCGATACAACCGGCCGACCGACCGGCCCTGCAGGCGGGCGGGCCGATGACGACCCCGGCCCTCCGAAGCGGTGGTAGGCCGCGAGCACGGCCACGACGTAGCGCTGCGTGGCTACGATGGGCGGAATTCCGCCCGCGCGCCGGACGCTACCCGCTCCCGCGTGGTAGCCGGCGAGCGCGAGCGACACGTCCCCGTCGAAGACGTTGATGAGCATGCGCAGCAGGCGCGTGCCGCCCATCACGTTTTGCTGCGGGTCGAACGAGTCGAGCACGCCCAGCTCCTCGGCCGTTGCGGGCATCAGCTGCATCAGGCCGCGCGCCCCGACGCGGGAGACCGCGAACGGGCGGTAGTTCGACTCGACCTCCATCACAGCCCGCACGAGCGCGGGAGGGAGGGCGTAGACGTGAGCGGCCTCGACGACGAGCGCGGAGTACGGAAACACGCGGCCGGGCGCGTGCGCGGACGCACCCCAGGGGCGGTCGTCAGGCGACGCAGCGGCGTCGGGCGACGCGGGCAGGCCCGGCGCGGGGCCGACCTCGGGCGGGGTTGCCGGCGCGACCCTGTGCACGTGTCCGTCGCGGTCCCTGTAGCTGAAAGGATCGGCCGACGCGGAAGCCGCGCACAACGCGAACGCGAACGCGAGCGCCAGCGGCCCGGCGTGCATGCGCGGCTTCATTTGCGATGCGCCACGCGCATGAAGACTTCACAGAGGTCTTCGATATTTTCGAGCGTCGAGACGAGCGTCGCGCGCAGCTCGTCGTCGCCAGGCCCCTCCTCGCTCGGCTCCGACTCCTGCATGCGCGTGAGCAGCCGGGCGGCGCGGTCGAGAAACGGCTCGAGGGCGTCTCGATGGGCAGCGAACTGAGAGAGCACGTCCGCGCGCAACTTCTCGAGCGTGGAGCGACCGGCCTCGAACGGATCGAGTGGCACTGTGACCTCGCCGAAGCGATCGGGGAGCCCCTCCGGCACGGGATCGCGCATCCGGTCAAAGTTCCGGCGAACGCGATCGAAATCGAGGAGCTCGCGCGTCATGCCGCGGCCTCGCTAGACATCGGCCACGAGCCCGGCGAACCACGCGAGCGCGAGCCACACGCCCGCGACCGCTGCGACTGCGATCACGTAGGCCTTCCAGGGAAACGGCACGAGCTGCACCGCGTGGGGCTCGCGCTGGAGCAGCTCCGCGTGGTCGGTCTGGCGGAGCGGAATGCGCTCGCGCAGACGCGTCTTGTAGTCTTCGAGCTTGGGGCGATCGGCGGCGTACATGCCGAGGAATCCGTCACTCAGGCAGAAGTAAAAGACCTCGAAGACAACAGGCGGGGTTTCTTCTTTGCGCAGGCGCTCGTCGAGGATCGAATAAAAGAGCTCGCCGCCATTGTCGATGTCGTAGAGCTCGCCCTGGAGCGACTCCCAGCGCGAGGTTTGCCCTGGCATCACCGTCGCGACCAGCTCGTCCGTGTAGACTACAATCGGAAACAGCGCGTAGTAGACTTCGTGCTCACTGAGCGCTTCGCCGAGCTTCGATTTGAGCCACCCGAAGCGCTTGCGAAGGCGCGCACGAAGCTCGACGAGATCGGGGCCGTCGGGGTGTGCTTCGAGGAACTCGAGGTCGCGCGAGAGCTCGGCGGCCTTGGCTTGCCGCGGATCGCCAGCGTCGAGGTCGTCGTCTTCGGGAAGCTTCCGCCCGCCCATCATGGCCCGGAGCATGGCGCCCTCCGCCTGCTTGCGCTGGAGCGCGAGGCCGGCTGCGCGCGCCTCGATACAAAGCGTCTCGATTTCGGCAAAAGCCGACTCGATCGAAAACCAAAGTGCGGTGGAGGATGCCATGGATGAACTCGCGCCTCGTTAAGTGTAACGCAATAACTTGTCGAGGTTGGGGACCCTCGCGATGAGCTCGATGACCTCATCGGAGCTCCACGCCGCAAGGGCGATGAGAAGCTTGGAGCAGAACAGATCGAGCCGCGGCACATCCGAGGGCGTCAAGTCGTCGAAGACCAGCTCGTAGACGTGCTTGAAGCCGCTCGCCGCCCGCGAATGCGGTTTGTCGATGATGGCGACCGTGGCCAGCTGCTTGACGAATTTCGCAAACGCGCGTTCGCGGTGGACGCCGAGGGCGCGAAGCAGGAAACGAAGCTCGTCGAGCCCGAGCAGGCGCTGCGCCTTGATCGACAGCAGCTGCAGGAGCGCCTCGCGATCGTCGTCGAGCTCGACATCGGCGTGCGCGACGAGCGGACCGAATCCGCGCCACTCGATGCCCTCGACGAAGCGCTCGGAGAGCCGCACTTTGAGGTCGGAGGCCCGGCGCGCGCTGACGTCGGGCTGGTGCCAGAAGGCGTCGACGACGATGCTCTCGGGCGACTCAAACGCCGTCGGGATGTTCAGCATCACGTGCGCGCGACGGTGCTCCGACTTGCCCTCGACGAGCGCCTCGAACGACTCGCGGTCGGTGCCCAGCGTTGCGGGCTCGAGGGGAACGAGACCGCCAGGGGTCGTCTTGTAGACGCCGTGCACCGAAAGCGGCACGAAGTGATCGGAGCGCTCGGGGTGCTGCACGACGTACTGCGCCTGCGTCCCGTCGCACTCGATCGGACTGGCGCTGTCGCGGCAGATGTTGACCATCGGAACGACATGGAGCTGAAAGCACTCGGCGTTGAGGCGCAGATTCGCGGGCCAGCCGTCGTCGAGGTCGAAGCACACCGTAAACTGCTGCCAGTTGCGCGGAGGCCGCACGCCCTTTACGCGAATGTACAGCTCCTGCTGGGGAAAATGGAGCGACGACCGGGTGCGCTGAAGCGGGTGTTCGAAGGCCTCGAGTTGGTGCGGCTCGGCCGGACGCGGCCCGAACTCGACGCTGCAAGGCGTGCCCTGCGTCGTCTCGTCGACCGTGTGGCTGTAGACGACGGATACCGATTTGATGTGGGTGCGAAGCTCGTGCATCGCGACGAGCGACGACTGGAGATCGTTGAGGTAATCGACGTGGAGATCGAGGTCGCCGATCGCATCGTTGCGCGGAAACTGTGATGAAAATCGAACCGTGATTCGAAACCCCTGGGAGCCGGCGCGGATGGTGTCGAGGCCATCAATCGCGATCGGCAAAATGCGCAGCGGGGCGAGCGTCTTGAACCGGTAGACGCGCTCGGGGGTCTCGAGCGTGGCGGGCGCCACGAGGCTGACCTCGGACCCTCGGGGCAGCTCGCTGACGTCGACGTAGCGCCGCGTCACGCCTGCGCGCAGCATCACCATCGCGGGGACCGGACTGAGCAAATACGGAAAGTGCTGCCGAAGGATGCGCGTCAGACTTCCGTCGACGTTTCGCTCCGAAGCGAGCCGCGTGCGCGCGGTGAAAAAAGCCATCGCTTCGAGCAGCCGACGAATGTCGGGGTCTTCGCGCGCAAGCGGCACGCTCGGATACATGCCCGCGTACGACATGCGGAATTTCTCGAGTGATTCGAGCTCGGTGAGGAACGCTTTTTCGAGATCGATTTCCATGACGCTTTCCGACAGAGCGGCTCAGCCGAGCTTGATGAGCTGCGCGCTCACGCTCACGAGCGACCCCTTGATGGTGGTGATGTCCTGACCGACCGTCGTCATCGGCGCGGCCATCTCGGCCTGGGCCGTGCCTGCGATGCCGACCTTGAGGCCGCTCACTGCGACCTCGGTCGTGCCGCTGAGCGTTGCCTTCTGCAGGGCGCTCACGGTGGTGTTCTGCCCCGACAGGCTCGCGTCCATAGTCGCGCTGAGTGACAGCTTCTGCGTCGCCGACAGCGACATGTCCTGAACGCTCGACGCCGTGAATTTCTGCGTGGCCGAGATCGTCGTGCTCTGCGTGCTCGTCAGCTTGATGTTTTGCGTCGCGGCCACCACGGTATCCATCGTCGAGTTGAGCTTGATGGAGTCGGCGTCGACTTGAAACGTTCCGCAGGCGATCTTCACCGTGTCAGCCTGCTGCGTGATGGTGCTGCTCGCCGCGGGGCCGGCCACCTTCGTGATGAGACTGTCGACCGCCTGCGTGACGGTCGTCGTGTTGATCGCGTTCTTCACCGTGAGCACGATCGTCGTCCCGTTCATCACCATCGTCTGCGTGACGAGGCCGAGCGTGTCCTTGACGGTGAGCGTAAGGCCGTCGGCCTTGCTCATTTCGATGGAACAGTTGAGGATCGTGGTCGTCGCCATGGTGTTCGCGTGCCGCCCAAAATGCGGGCCGCTTCGCAGGTTAGCGGCCGGGCGCGCGGGCGGCCCACTTCCTGACGAGACGGCGCCGCCGCCTCAGATTTGACCGATGGCGGTCTCGATGGCTGCGAGGCGGGGCGCGAAGCCGGCCCACGCAGCATCGAGCTGGGCGTCGAGGACGGCCTGCGCCGGGATCGTGACTGAAAGCTGGCTGACGGCTGCGTCGTTGAGGGTTTCGACCCCCGCGAGGTTTGGCGCCGCCGCGGGCCGTACGCCGGCCAGCTCGGTCTTGATCTGCGCAAGCTGCGTGTCGAGCGGGACGCGCTGCGTGACAAGCTGCTGCTCGAGCGTAGCCTTGGCGCCCGCGACAGATTCGTTGATGCCCGCGAGCGAGGTCGAGAACGTCGTGCGCGTGCCTTCGATCTGCGTACCAAGCTGCCCGACCGCCGTGTCGACCTGCCCGCCAAGCGTGGTCTTCGAGGTCGCGAGCTGTGCGCGCACGCCGCCGACGGCCGTGTCGAGCTGCGTTTTTCCGGTGCCGAGCGCGCTGTCGGCAGTGCCGGTCGCCGTCGTGGCCTGCGTCGCGGCGAGGCCAATCGCAGTGTTGACCTGCGCAACCGCTGCATCGGCGACGGAGGCCAGCTGGTTTTCGAACGCCGTCACGGCCCCGTCGATTTGCGTCTGCACCGTCGCGAGCTGCGCCTTCACTGGCGGCAAAATGGCCTGAATCTGCGTGTTCATCGTGCCCGCGAACGTCGTGATCCCGGTCATGCCCGCCTGCTCGGCGGTCCCCACCTGCGCCATCAGCGTTGTCGCCATTGTCTGGAGCTGGGTTCCTGCCGCCGTCGCCGCCTCGGTGACGAGCGGTAGCACGGCGCTCAGCGCGGCTTGAATGCCTTGCACCGCGGGACTCACGAGCGCCTCGGGCAACGCCGCTGCCGGAATTGCGTCGAGGGTCGCGCTCGCGGTGTCGATGAACGCCGTTAAAACGTTCGCGCCCGTTTGAAAGATCGTCTCGAGCTCGCCGACGATGTCCTGCAGCGCCTCGATCGGCGGCATGATCTCCGCGCGCATTCCGGCGATGAGCGCGTTCAGCGCGCCGAGACTCGCCGACGCCCCATTCACGAGCGCCATGAAGGCGTCGATGAAGCCCTGCAACGTGCCTGACGCCGTCGCGAGCGCGGTGTCGAGCGCGGTCGACGTGGCTGCGACGATCGTGTTCGCCGACTGCCGGGTGGAGGTGACCACGCCGAGCGCGGCCTGCACCGGCACGCGCGCCGTGGTGTTGATCACGCCGGAAATACTGGTCACGCTGCCCAGCGTCGCTGTGAGCGTCTGCTTCGCGGTGGCGGCAGACGCCATCACCGCCGTCTTTGAGTCCTTGATCGACGAAGACAAGCGCGTGAGCTCGGCCGTAGTCGTCTGGTCGAGCGCGTTCGCGCGCGCCGTCGTCGAAGCCTTGAGCGACGCGCTCGTAGCCTCGAGGCTCGTCTTGACGCCATCGGCGGACGCGAGCAGCGGCGGAACGCGCGCTCCAATCGACGCAGCCGAGAGCTTGGCTGGCGCTCCGGCCGTCACCGCCGACGAATTCATCTGCTTCTTCTTGGCAGAAACCTCTGAGGCGACCGAATCGAGGGTCGACAACGCGCGGTCGCGCGCCGGTTGGAGGGCCGCGCGCGCCGCATCCTTGAGCGAATCGAGCCCCGGGCGAATGATAGCAGCTTCGGAAGCAGCCGTCGGCCCCCCCGCCGCGACAGCGGCTTGAAGCTTCGCCGCGAGTTGACCTTGCTGCGTCGAGGCAGACGCCAGCAGCGCGTCGTATTTTGCTCCGGTCGCGGTGCGGCGACTCGACAGCGCGCTGTCGACGGGAGCCCAGCCGCCGGCGAGCTTCGTCACGCACGACGAAACGTCGGCGTCGACGTCGGACTGGGCGCGCCGCGCTGCGCCGCTCTGCGCGTCGATGTCGTTGCGCAACGCAGCGAGGTCCGCAAAAGGCCCGCTCGTGGCGCCGGGCCCCAGCGCGCTGATATCGGCGCGGAGCGTGGCGAGGCGGTTTTTGACCTCTTCGCGCAGACGGCCGACGTCGCCCTCGGGCTGGTCGCAGCGCTGCGCGACCCCCGCATCAAGCTCCGAGATGTCCTTCTTGAGCGCTGCGTTCTGCAGGTCGACGACCGTCAGGAACGTAGTGATGCGGGTGTCGGCGTCGACCAACGGGGCGCGCACCTCGTCGAGCCCCTGCACCGAATTGGTGACCTTGGCCTTCGCTGTCCGCGTCGCGTTCGAGATCGACATCATCGCGGCGTTCGCGTCACCCGCCATGCCCTGCAGCTCGCCGTCGACCGCGAGCAGGTCGCCTTTGATCTTCTTTTCGGTCGCGCCGATCTCGGCGTCGATGGCGGCTGTGCTCTCGTCGATCTGCGCCGACACGCCGCCGACCGCCCCCTGAAACTGCGCGGTCACGGCGCCGACGGCTCCGCCGACCTCACCCGTGACGGCGTCTTTCGCCGCGTCGACCTGCGGAGAAACGTCGTAGAGGGGAAGGGCCGTGGGCACCGTCACCACCTCACTCAGCGAGATGAGCACGTTGCCGTCCGTCATCGAAAAGGTCGCTGTCTGGCCCGAGTTCTTTCGAACGATGTTCAGCTCCGGCTTTGCGTCCTGATAGTCGTGCTTGATGATCGTGCCGTTCGTCGACTGATAGCCGAGCACGATCTGGTCGCCCTGCGAGGCTGACGGCACACGCGCCTCATCGGCCCAGTCGATGAACCCTGCGAGGGTGGCGCGGTCCCAGTCGACGTCGACCAGCACGCGCTGGTCTTTGTAGGCCGGAAAAAAGAAGTGCCCCGACAGGTAGGTCGGCGCGAACGGAACCGGGATGACCTTGTTGTAGAGTGGAACGTTGATTTTGTAAGTCCACAGGGAGTCGTCGGAATTCTCGACGGCGGCCCAGCTTCGATCGGTCGCCTCGCCTCCCGAGCTCACGACCGTGCCCTCGAGCCTCACGATGCGACGTGGATCGGAGAACGGCGGCAACCACGCCACGGCGCTGCCGGAATTCTCGACCTCGAGCGTGATGTCGAGGTCGTAGACCACGAGCGCATCATCGACCTCAGCGAGCGATTTCTCATTCTGAACAGCCGAAGCCCGCAGCCGAACGCCGCGGTATTTGCTGCCCGAGGGCAGCACGGCATCGCTGAAGCCGTCTCCGACCGTGATGAAATCGAGCGGCTGCGAGACGATCGCAGGACACCGTTTGTAGGTAATCACCACACCGTGCGAGCGCGCTCGAAAACGCGAGCTCTCCACTTGCGCGCGCCGATCGACGTTCGCCGAGATCAGGGTGTGCTCGATGACGTCGCGGCGGACGCCGGTGGCCGCGAGCGTGTTGGCGAGCGACCTCGTGACTGGCGTGACCGAAAACGGGTTGAGCACCCGGCCCGCGAACCGCGGCGGCTCAGGAAAGACGAGGCTGATGCTGGCGATGTCTTCGGCGTCGAGAGCGACGGCGTCGCCGCCCCTGGCCTTCTTTCCGCCGATTCTGTAGGCGCCAGCGCGCGCGTCGAACTCGAGCACGCCCTGATTGCGTTCGACATACCAGATTACGAAATCGTAGTAGCTGGCGACTCCCTCGCCGTGGAGACTGAGGCAGATGATGTCCTGCTTCTCTTGCAGAATCGACCAGTCGTAGGTGAGCGCGACGCCGACCGGTTTGTGCAGATCGAAGACCGTTTCCATGGTGGCCGCGGCGTAGAGGTCGATCGGCCTGTGCTGCTTCCAAAAAGCCTGCCCGGCGTCGACTACGCGAAGGGTGTAGAGGCGCTTGATGACCGGTGCGCCCTTCATGCTCGCGCCGACGGTCTCGGCCACCGCCCGCTCGACGCCATAGCCGACGACCTTGAAGCCGCCGCTGTCGTCGGACACGCCCTCGACTGCGCGCACGAACGTGAACGTGGCACCGATGAGCGTGGTGCCGGTGAAAGGGCCGAAAATCGGGTCTGGCGCCTGAGACGAGTCGACCACGAAGTGAATCGTCGCGTCAAAGCCCCACGGCTGAACGTCGACCTCGAAACGCTGAATGCTCCCCGCGGGGACCTCGAACGACGCGCTGCCGATCGTAAGGGTGAGCAGTGACTTGAGTCGGTCGGTGAACATGGGAGCGTCTGCGTGCGCGTCAGGTCGCGCGCTCGTCGCTCATACTCCGGTTACGTGTAGGGCGCACGTGCTCGCGACAATCGCGGTGCGCAAGCCACGGGCGTGGGGGCCTCCGTCAGTGCGGCGTAAGCAGGGCCTCGGTCTCGAGCACGAGGCGGTAGCGCTCGGCAGCGACGCGCTTGATTGACTCCGCAAACGAAGGATTGTCCCGCAAAATACGGGCAAAATCAGCCTTGGCGAGCACGAAGACGTCGGCGGCCGACTTGGCGCGAACCGTCGCGATGCGCGGCATGCTCGTGAGCAGGCCCACTTCACCGAACACGTCGCCGTCGGACAACTCCTTGATGACGTGCCCCGCATCGTCGAGCACCTCGACCGTGCCGCGAACGAGCAAAAACATCTCGCGGCCGACGTCCCCCTTTTTGATGACCACCTCGCCGGCAGCGAGCTGCTCGGGCCGGAGCGCGAGGATGATCTGCTCGTGAAGGAAGCGATCC
Source organism: Myxococcales bacterium (assembly GCA_947473045.1). Lineage (GTDB taxonomy): Bacteria > Myxococcota_A > Polyangia > Polyangiales > Polyangiaceae > JANYHY01. The sequence goes on from CANJCO010000026.1 coordinate 52,738, forward strand.
GCGTCCTTGAACAGCGGGACGGCCCGGATGACGTCCTCCGTGATCACCTCGTGCCACCGGCGGGCGTCGCGATCCATGAGCGCCTCAGCCTCGATCGGGCCCCAGCTTCCGCGGGCGTAGTTCGGAAATTCCGGCACCGTCTCGGACCACCGGCTCAAGATCGGCTGCGCCACGCGCCAGGCCGCCTCGACGAGGTCGCCGCGCGAAAACAGCGTCGCGTCGCCGTGCGAACAGGCATAGAGCATCACTTCATATCCCGTGTAGCGGGAGGCCTTGAACGCGTCGCCGTAGCCAAAACGCATGTTGACGCGCTGCAGGTTGAGCCGCGGCCCCGGCACTTTCGCCTGAAACTGAATCTCGATTCCCTGATACGGCTGAATGTGAAAAATAAGCCGGTTGGCTCCGAGAGCCGATACGGGGGTACCGCGAAAAATGCGCTCCGGGGCCTTTTTGAACTCGACGATAATCTCGGTCCCGCGCTTCCACAGCGCCTTGCCGGATCGCAGGTAAATCGGAACGCCTTCCCAGCGCCAGTTGTCGATGTGCAGGCGCGCCGCCGCGTACGTCTCCGTCGACGACTGCGCGTTTACGTCTTTTTCCTGCCGGTATCCTGGCTTGACCACGCTGCCCGCGTCATCGGACTGCGGCCCGTACTGCCCGCGAACGGTAAATCGGTCGACCTCGTCGGGCGAATACACGCGCACCGACTGCAGGAGCTTGGCCTTTTCGTTGCGGATCGCGTCAGGCTCGAAGGAGCCGGGAACCTCCATGCACAGATACGCGAGCATCTGGAACATGTGATTTTGCATCATGTCGCGCAGGACACCGGACGAATCGTAGTAGCCGCCGCGATTCTGGACATCGACGACCTCGGAGACATTGAACTGAATGTTGTCGATATAGTTCTTGTTCCAAAGCGGCTCGAACATGCCATTCGAAAATCGGAACGCGAGCAGGTTCTGAACGGTCTCTTTTCCGAGGTAGTGGTCGACCCGGTAGATTTGGTCCTCGTTCCAGTGGGCGAGCACGTCGCGATTGAGCTGAAGCGCCGACGCGAGGTCGGTTCCAAAGGGCTTTTCAACGATGATGCGCCGAAATCCCGTGCCGCCCTTGAACCCTGACAGGTATAGATTCTCGCAGAGCAACCCAAAAAACTTTGGCGCGGTGGCGAAATAGAAAAGGATATTCCCGCGGGCTCCGTGGAGAAGATCGAGCCGGACAACTTCTGATTTGAGCGACTCGAAGTGCTTGAGGTCGCCAAAGCCGCCCGGCATATAGTGAAACCTGGCCACCAGCTCGCTCCACGCGGCCTCGTCGAACGATTGCCTCGTGTGAAACTGCCGAATATCGTCGCTCATCCGGGCGCGGAACGATTCGGTGTCGAGCGCGTCGATCGCGGTTCCGAGGAGCACGAAGTTCTCGGACAGCAGCCCGTCACACGCGAGGTTGTAGAGCGCGGGCACGAGCAGACGCCTCGTGAGATCGCCCGAGGCGCCGAACACAAGCATGACGCACGGCTCGGTCGGAGCGTCGGCGTCCGAGGGGTTGGCTCCGGCCGTAGAGAAAATCAGCGAATCGTTGACGGACATGGCGTGCTCCCTCGCCTCAGAACGGGCGCCCTCAAGCTACCACCCGCTGGGCGTTGACCACCATCCCGCGCGGGGTGAGGCCAGTCGTGGGCGCGGCACCCCGTGCGCAGGAGGCAGGAGCGCTGGCGAGCGCCATCGGGGCGCGGGATGCTGCAGCGCCTGCGCCGCGCAGCCTCGAGCTTAGCGCCAAAAGTGGCTGTTTTTAGCTGCTTCGGCCGCCCTGGCGGCAGGGGCCGGCAGGGCGCCCGCAGTGGCACGCGAGGTGCTGGTCTTGGTCCGACATGCGCAGACCGAAGACACACGATCAGGGATGGGCGGTCATGATGAGCCAACGCGTCGATGCGGCGCTGATTTGGGTAGCGGCAGCGACCGGCTCGATCGGCGCCGCGGCCCACAGCGCGGCGCTGATGGCGGTCGCTGGCGGCGTCGCCACGCTGGCCTGGCTGGCGGCGGCTCGCTTGCTGCGACAGTACGACCCGACGTCCGGCAGGACGTTCCCCGGTGACGTGGCGCTCACCGCGACGATGCTCTCCGCAGTCGCCCTGCCCGTCGCCGCGCTCGCACACACAGGCCTGCTCTCGGAGCTGTCCGGACTTCGGTTCGCGGCCGTTCTGCTGGCCGCGGGCCTCTCCGCGCGGATCGCCACTGTGGGACTGAAGCTGCGGGCGGTGAGCCCCGAGGAGGCCGTCGTCATCGCAGGCGCCGGCTCACTTGGGAGGTTGACGCGCTCTCACCTCGAGCGATCGAGCTCGCGTCAACGCGTGGTGGGATATCTCAGGTTCGACGGCGAGTCGCCGCACGCTCGCCTCGGCGCGCCGCTGCTAGGTGACGTATCCCGCCTCGAACGAACCCTCGAGCAACGCGTCGTCGACGAGGTGTACTTCGCCTCGACGCAGCCCGAGCACGCTGCCGACGTGCAGCAGGCGATCCGCGTCTGCGAGCGACTCGGGGTGCCTTTCGCCCTGCCCCTGTGCGCTTACCGGCTCACCCGCGCGCGGCCCGCCAACGACGCCGCTCCAGCAGACGGCTACGCGCACTTTCTGTCGGTGTCGCACAAGCCGCTTCAACGCTGGGTCAAGCGCTCGATCGACATCGTGGCGTCACTCGGCGCCCTCATCGCACTGGCGCCCCTGCTCATCGCTGCCGCGATCGCGATCAAGACCACGTCGCGCGGCCCGGTGCTGTTTCGCCAGGCCCGGGTCGGGCTCCACGGTCGCGCGTTCGCGATGCTCAAATTCCGCTCGATGGTCGACGGGGCCGACGGACTCAAGGCCGCCCTGATGGCGCGGAACGAGCAGTCAGGGCCCGTGTTCAAAATGAAGTCGGACCCGCGCGTTACCCGGGTCGGGAGGGTGCTTCGAAAGTACAGCGTCGATGAGCTGCCTCAGCTCGTCAACGTGCTTCGTGGCGACATGTCTCTGGTAGGTCCGAGGCCCCCCATTCCCACCGAGGTCGCCCGCTACGAAGCGTGGCAGCGACGGCGACTTTCCGTGAGGCCTGGACTCACGTGCGTGTGGCAGGTGAGCGGTCGCAACCAGATCTCCTTTGAGGAGTGGATGCTGCTCGACATGCGGTACATCGACCACTGGAGCCTACTGGGAGACCTGTTTCTGATCCTGAAAACCGTGCCCGTCGTTTTGTCGGGCCGGGGCGCGAGTTAGGGAGGTTACTATGAGTATCGAACGTCCACTGGTTCTGGTCGTCGAGGACGAGCCTGAGCTCGCGCAGTCGATGGAAGTAAAGCTGGTGTCGATGGGGTTCGACGTGAGGTGCGCAACGCACTTCGGCGCCGCCCGCGACCAGCTCGAGGCAGCGACTCCCGGTCTGGTGTGCGTCGCTCTCGAGCTGCCCACTGAATCTGGAATTGAGCTGTGCGAGTACATTCGCGGCGACCTCGGCATGGACGACGTGCCCATCCTCGTCACCAGCGACGCGGCGAGTGCGACCGCGCTCGCCGACGCCGAGGACGCGGGCGCCAGCGCGTTTCTACGCAAGCCGTTTTCGATGCTTGAGCTCGAACGATACGTCTCGGCGCTCGTCTGCGAGCAGCCAGCATCGGACGCGTATTTTCGGAGGCTCGGGCCATGAGTGGGCGCGCGAACGTGCGCGCCGTGACGCTGCCGCTCGGCCTTGCCGCGGTTATGGTTCTGCTGTCGTGCGCCTCGTCGCGCTCCTGGAAGTGGGCGGAGGACTGCCCAGCGGAGCGCGCGGCCGACGACTACGCGATCGCGGCGTCGGATCTGCTCGGCGTACGCGTATACGGACAGGAGCCCCTGACAACACGCTCCCGGGTTCGCAGCGACGGCCGAATCTCGATGCCGCTCATCGGTGACGTCATGGTGAGGGGCATGACCCCCGCGCGTGTGGCGGCGGCGATCGCTGCGAGGTTGCGCGAATATGTCGTATCTCCCATGGTCACAGTCACCGTCGAAGAGAGCGCACCCTCGTCGATCTCAGTACTCGGTGAGGTCGCGCGACCTGGCATTTACCCGCTCGACAGCGCAGCGGCCGTATTGCCTGCGCTCGCGGCGGCGGGAGGTCTGACGCAGTTCGCCGGGCCCAGCGAGATTTACGTGGTGCGGGCGGAGCCGCCTCTGCGCGTGCGATTTAGTCTGGCGAAGCTCACCGAAGCAGGCAGCCCCGCCGCGACCTTCCGACTTCGTCGTGGCGACGTAGTCGTCGTGGAGTAGTCCGGTGATTTTCGCAATGGGACTCGCCGCCGCGCTCACGGGGGCCGTGTCGCTGGCCGATCGCACAGAGCTTCGGGTGCGCTCTCCCGGCGCCGATGACAGCCAGCCCTCGGCCGATGCGGAGACCGTGGTGACAGCGCGCGTGACCTTGGAGAGCCATACCACGTCCCTCGACGTGTCGTACACGCCGCGACTTACTTTATGGGATGCCAACACGAGCGCGCGGGCGGTCGTGTTGATGAACGCGGGGGAGGTACGAGGGCGATGGAGCTCGCGGGGAGTCACGCTCGCGCTTGCAGAGAGTGCTCGCTACGGACAGGTCAATATCGCCAGTGTCGCGCTGACCCCGGTCGACGGTCAGCCCGGCCGGGTCGATGTGGTACCGATCGCACAGGCGCTCGCCTACGAGCAGACAGAAACAAGCCTCGTCGCGCGGGTCGAACGAGCACGTTGGGTCCTCGGGTCCACGGTGAGCTACCAGGTCTCCGGGGGCGCCGATTCGGCAGCGAGGGCGCTACTTCCACTGCAGTACGGCCCGAGCGGGGAGCTGCGTGCGGCGTATGCCGCGACGAGGCGCACGCAGGTCATCACCGCCGCTACCGGCTCGGAGACCGCATTTTCGACCGGGTCGGAGATCGTACTTGTGGACCTCACGCAGGGTGTTCGAACGCAGTGGTCGGCCGGGACGGAGACGGGGCTGACGCTGGGCGCGAGCGCTGCGCGCGTTCGCGTCGCAGCCGATGCTGAGCACAAGTTCACTCCGTATCCCGTCGCCGAAATGCAGGCCGCGCGCGCTTCGCCTGCCCTCGGTGGGCGGCTTACGCTGCGAGCCGCCTTGCGGCTGGCGCCCGTTGTAAACAGGCTCGTGGGACAGGTCGACGAGCGGCTCCAGGCCGTCGTCGCCGGCGGTTGGACCAAGCGCAAGTGGACCGTCTCCGCCTACGCAAACGCCCAGCAAAGCGTGCCGCCGGGCGCGAGCGGCGCCGTGCAACTCCTCGTTGGCGAGGTGGGCTGCGCCTACGCCGTCTCGCCCGCGGTGACGCTCGATGCCGGCGCCCGAATGCTCGCCCAGCGCGCCTACCAAACAGCCGACCCCGCAGCGACGACTGCGGCGACGTTCTTGCAATTCATCGCGTTCGCCGGCCTGACCGTGCGCGCACCCACCTCCCACTTTTAGGATTTCAAGGATGCTGGCTTCAAACTCGGTACGTGACAACGAGGAGCTGTGGATGCGCATGCAACGCGGCGCATGGCGAACGCTCGCAATCATCCCGGCGAGCGCGCTCGACTCGGCGGCCAGCTTCGCCTTCGCGCGGCTGCTCGTGCGATGCGGCCAGAGCTTCGGGCAGGCCGTAGAGCTCGCGGACCTCCGCCAGATACGCATGGCGCAGGTCGGCGCGCTTCTCGAGGTCGTCGACTGGCGGCTGCAGACGGGACCGAGGGTGATCCTCTCGACGCTGTCGCCCGAGGAGAATCCGGCTTCCGTCGCATTCGGTCGCGCGGCCGACGCGGCTGCGCTTTGCGTCACAGTGGGCGCAACTTCGCTGACAAAGGCCAGGGTCGCGGTCTCGAGGGTCGGGCGCGAGCGGTTCGTCGGCACGATCTCGCTCGCCGCCCACAAGGGCCCGGATACGCAGCGCGGCTTGCTGCAACTGGCCCCACGCCCGGACGAGCTCGCTCCTTGAGCGCCGCGCTCCCCGAGCGGCGACGCTTCGTCGGGCGGCTTCCCGTCGACGCGGTGACGTTCGAAGAGGCTCTGCGCGTCATCTGCGCGCTGTCACGAGGCGGCAGCGGGGGCGCCGTATATACGCCAAACGTCGACCACGTTGTGATGGCCGAAGACGACGAAGCGCTGCGCTGCGCCTATGCACGCGCTGAGCTGTGCCTCGCCGATGGCGTGCCCGTGGTGTGGGCTTCGCGACTCTCGGGAGACGGAGTTCCCGAGAAAATCTCGGGCGCCGACCTGATGCCGAGGCTCATGGCCGAGGCCGAGCGCGTCGGCCTGTCGGTCTATCTTCTCGGAGGCGCGGTTGGCGTCGCCGATCGTGCCGCGCAGTCGCTGCTGGCAAGGCACCCTCGTCTCCGCATTTCTGGAGTGGCATGTCCGGCGGTCAACATGTCCGAATCGCGAGCGTCGAGAGTGCCGATTATAGAAGCGATTCGTGCGGCTGATCCTGACTTGGTATTTGTGTGTATGGGAGCGCCAAAGCAGGAGCTGTTCATCGCCGAGTCGAGGAGCGCCCTGCCGCGGCAGATCATGCTCGGCGTGGGCGCCGCGCTCGATTTCGAGGCCGGGACGGCGTCGCGCGCGCCCGCGTGGGCGTCGGCAGCCGGACTCGAGTGGGCCCACCGACTGCTGCACGATCCAGCGCGACTGTGGCGGAGGTATCTCCTTCGCGACCCGCGCTTCGCGGCCGTCGTGCTCCGTGACTGGCAGGTTGCAAGGAGCTCGTCATGAGCGCTCGGCCGATGGACCCGACCGACGCAGACGGCGCCGCAGAGACGAGGCGCGCAGTACGAAACGTGCTCACGCTCGGCGGATCGCTGATACTGACGCTGGGCATTGCGATCGCGATGCGCGTGCTGCTTCCCAGGCACCTCGGGCCCGAGCGCTTCGGGGCGCTGACGTCTGCCGACGCGCTGACTACCGCGGCGTTCATCGTGCTGGAGCTCGGCGCCGACATCTACGTGCGCAAACACGTTTCGGTTAGAGCAGGCCACGCGAGCGACTTCTTCGGTGGCGTGCTCGCCCTGCGCGTCATGGCGGCGGCGCTGGTCACCGGCGCGATGGCGCTGTTCATGGCCATCACGCACCGGCCCGCGGAGCTGCGCGCGCTCGTCTACCTGCTGTCGGCCGCGCAGCTGCTCATTCACATGAACGCGACGCTTTCAGCTCTGCTCCACGCCAAGGGCGAGGTCAGCGCGATGTCGGCGCTCTCGGTAGTCGCAAAGCTGGTATGGGCCGCGATGACCCTCGCCGCGGTGCTGGCCGCCGCGCCTCTGTGGACGTTTGCGCTGGCGGCGCTCGCCTCCGAGTCGCTGCGGTCGGTCGTCCTGCTCGGGCTTGCCCGCCGTCACCTCGGACTCATCGTTCGACTCGACCCGCGGGCGACCCGCCTGATGGTCGTTTCAAGCCTTCCATACTATTTGAACACGTTCGCGACCACGGCCTACGGAAAGCTGGACATCACACTTTTGTCGCTGCGAGCCGGAACCCGCGAGGTTGGTTGGTACGCCGCTGCGGCGGCAGTGGCCGGACTCACCCTGCTCCTCGCCCCGCTGCTGGGATGGGTGCTGATGCCGACCTTCGCTCGCGCCGCCGCGCAGTCGCGCGACGCGCTGCTGTCGCGCATTCGGGGAGCGACCATGCAAGTGCTGACCCTCGCGATCCCCGCTTCGTTTCTCGTGGCGCTCGGCGCCGACCGCTGGGTGAGTATGCTGTTTGGCGCAGCGTTCGCCCCGGCCGCCCTGTCGCTCCGCATCCTGGCCGTGACGTTTGTGCTGACCTACCTCAACATTCTTTATGCCATTACGCTGACGATACTCGACCGACCGTGGACGCTCACGCTCATCTCGGGCTGCGGGCTCGTGGTGAACGTCGCCCTGAATCTCGGTCTGGTGCCACAAACCCTGCGGCTCCTCGGCGACGGGGGCGGCGGCGCCGGCTGCGCGATGGCCACGCTCGGCACCGAGCTGTTCGTCACCACGGCGATGCTGACGGTAGTAGGTCGCGAAGCCTTTGATCGGGATACTGCCATCATGGTCGCGAAGCATTTGGCCGCGACAGCGGCTGCGCTCGGGCTGGGGCAGGTCACAGGCGCGACCGGGATGGCCCGACTGCTCATCGTGTCCGGAGCCTACGTCGCACTGGTCATGGGCACGGGCGCCGTTCGGCTGGGCACCATGACGAGCGCGGTGGTCGACGCAGTGAGGGCGCGCAGCCCGCTTTCCGCTCAGCGGCGGTAGAGCGGGGCGGCGGCCTCGGCCCAGAGTCGATTAATCGAAGCGATCCCGCGGTCGCCGGGATGAATGCCGTCGCGAAGCTCGTCGGGATGCGCCGCAAACCACGAATAGAGATCGGGCCCCCGAAGCAGAGAGTGACCAGCGCGAACCTGCTCAATCTGCGTATTGAAATCGGCAATGTGCCGATGATGCCCATCGGACGAGAACGGGATCGTCGCGATCATGACGATCCTGGAAGAGCGCTCGAGCCGCGTGACCATCGACTCGAGGTTCGCACGAAAGGCCGCCGGAACTTCCGAATCGCCGGCGGCGTCATTGGTTCCGAACGCGAGCGCCCACACGCGGGCGTCCTCGTTGCGCGCCAGCCACGAATCGAGCTTCGCGGCTCCGTCGCCGCTCATCGCGCCGCCCGTGCCCCCACAGATCGTCGCCGGGTGGTACAGTGGATGCGAAGCGGCGATCAGCTCAGCGAATCGAGATTCCATTCGCGGCGACTGGCCACAGGCGAACGCGGTGATGCTGTCGCCGGCAAAAAACCAGGTGTCGCTCGCGCCGCGAGACGCGTCGTGCACTTCGAATTCGGTGAGCTGCACCCCGTTGGGACTCGGATCGGGCGTGGCGGTGATCACCATGCGAACCCACCTCTTGCCGCCGAACCCCAGCGCATGGAGCTGCGCGTGGACCCCGACGTGGGGCACGTCCGCCGCCTCCGTCCACGAACCATCGTCGCCATTCGTCGAGTCAGAAGACGTCTCGAGCCGGTACGCTCCCGGACTTCCGTAGTCGGTCTCCTCGTAATTGAAGCTCCCCGACGCCCGCCACGACACAACCACGCGCGACGGCCCGGTGCCAATGTCGACGGCCAGCCACGCCGGCTCCGCGTCGGTGGGCCTGCCGGCTGCCCACGAGGTGGAGTCGTCGCCGTCGATCGCGTTTCGCGGGGTCGCAAAGTGCGCGAGCGAGCGACCGAATACCGGCCGACCACGCGACAGCAGCCTGCCCGGAACCAGCAGTCCGTCCGCCGCATCGAAGGCGGGCAGGTCAGGCTGCGGCGCGAGCGTGGCGGAGACTCCGGCGGGGGCGCCGCGCGAACAGGCGAGCGAAGAGGCGCATGCCGCCGCTACCAAACAAGCCTGCGCCAGACGCGTCGTCATCGCGCCACCGAGGTCTGCGCGGCGCGCCCGGGTGCAAGGCGATCCTTGAGCGCGAGCAGTCGGCGCTCGAAGAACTCGAAGCTCGCTGCGGCGAGCAGAAGCGACGCGGAGGTGCCGGCCACCGCGAGCAGGAGCACCGCGGCGCTGTGCGAGCCGAGCGCGGCGCCGAGTCGAAACTCGGCTCGGGACTCGAACATGGCATACGCGACAATCCCGTGAAACGCATACAGCCCGTAGCTGTAGACGCCGAGAGCGCGCAGCGGTCGGCCGACGAGCACGCGACAGAGCCGTGACGATTGAGGCGCTGCGGCGCTGAGCAGCATCAGCGATGCAAACGCGATCGCGATCCACGTGCCGCGCGACGACAGGACGGCCGCGCGCGCGCCACCCGACATGCGCATCGCCGCGAGCGAAGTGCCGACGACCAGCGCGCAGCTGACCGCAAGCGCACGCGACGCGTGCCGGGCGAGCTCTCCGACGCCAACCTCTCGGACGGCGACGGCCAGACCGGCGCCGAGTGCGAGCGCATCGAGTCGCAGCGGCGTGAGCACAACCAGCGTCACATCGCTCGCGCCGAGCGCGGCGCACAGGCAGCGAAGGCCCGCGGACCCCAGCGCGACCGCCGCGCAGACGCGGAGCAGGCTGCCGCGCGAGCCCCACAGCACAACAAGCGGCCACACAAGATAGAAGTGCTCCTCTACGGCCAGAGACCAGAAATGTGCGACGTAAGGCAGCGACCACGTCCCGCGCCCTGCGAGAAAGAGATTGGTGCCGTACGTCCATATCCACGACTGA
>CANJCO010000027.1 GCA_947473045.1 Myxococcales bacterium
CGCGGACGCATCGGCGGCGGCGCGGCGGACGGCGCGCGCGGACGCATCGGCGGCGGCGCGGCGGACGGCGCGCGCGGACGCATCGGCGGCGGCGCGGCGCCTTGCATCGACGGCGCCCGCGGGCGCATCGGCGGCGGCGCGGCGGACGGCGCGCGCGGGCGCATCGGCGGCGGCGCGGCGGGCGGCCCGCGAAACTCGCGCGGGGCCGGCAACCGCGATGGCGCCGGCGGTTCGTACATGTCGGTCAGCCCCGCGCGGACTACGGTCGCCTCATCATCATCGTCGAACGGCGAGGTCATGCGCGACCTCCCACGTAGGAGGTTTGCGCTTCTGTGGAGCCGCTCTTGAGCTCCCACGCGAGCATCATCACGCGCCCCCACACGGCGATCGCGAGCAGCGTCGCGATCGTGAGCGCAGGCCACACCCATTTGGGTGTGATCACGATCGGCGGCATCGTGCGCGATGGCTCTTCGGGAAGATCGGCGCCGCCGAGAAAAGCAACGCCGCCCGCAGCCTCGGGCGGGATCGTGGCCATGCGCGGCCGCCCCTGCGCCGACGCCGGGACCTCGCCCGCGGACGCCTGTTCGATCGCTGCGCGGATCTTTCCGCGACGCGACGCAGAGCGCGCACCGAGAAACGCGGCCATGCACTGCCCGACGTCGTCCATCGACGTGGGCGAAGTGGCGCACGTCTCGAGCGCGCGCTCGAGCTCGAGCGCCGTCTGAAAGCGCCGCGCAGGCTCCGGATCGAGCGCCTTCATGAGCACGTCGGAGATCAGCGGAGCGACGTTCGAGGGGCGCCGGGGCGCCTGCGCGGAGCCGATCTTCATCAGGCGCTGCGCGTCATTGGCGCCGTCGTGCACGACCTCTCCCGTGAGCACGTGATAGAGCACCGCGCCGAGGGCATACGTATCGGTGCGTCGGTCGACGCGCGAATGCGAGATCACCTGCTCGGGTGCGGCGTAGTCGAGTTTGCCTTTGACGAGCCCCGTTTGCGTAGCCTCCGCGATTCGCCCTTTGGCCTTGGCGATGCCGAAGTCGATCACCTTCGCGACGCCCGACTCAGTGACCATGATGTTCTGCGGGGAGACATCCCTGTGCACCACGCGCAGGAGCGCTCCGGTCTCGTCGCGCAGCTCGTGCGCAGCGTGAAGTCCGCCCGCCGCCTGCGCGCAAATCCGGAGCATGACGTCTACCGGCATCGGCGCCCCTGCGCTCGAAATGGCGTCCGCTAGGCGGCTCCACGTGTCGCCTTGAATCCACTCGAAGACCATGAACGGCAGGCCTTCGTGCTCGCCCATGTCTTCGATCGTGGCGACGTTGACGTGGCGCACCTGAGCCACGATGCGCGCCTCGTCGAGGAACATGTCGCGAAAACCTGCGTCTTCCGCGAACTCGGGCAGCATCGTCTTCACCGCGAAGAGCTTGGCAAAGCCGTGGGTGCCCTGCACGCGCGCCAGCCACACCGACGCCATGCCCCCCTTGGCCCATTCGGTCAGCAGCTCGTAGCGATCGCCGAGGCGCAGACCGGGCCGCAAGCGGGATTGAGCAGAGGGGTGACGCGGGCGGTTCATCTGGCGCTTTCGGCGAGCACGATACAACTGTAGGATAACAGGCTCACGCGACAACGACACGCGACAACGACACGCCGCAGCGCGTCGCCGAGGAACCCATGGGCCAACGTACCAAGTTTATGGAAATGCCGACGCAGCTCATCATGAACGCGATGAGCGGCGAGCGGCGCTGGAAGCGTATCGCGGTGCTGTCGATTCTGGGCATGATCGTGGCGGGCGGCGTCGGCGGGGCCTCGATGTACGTGCTCGGCCAGAACGAGCTCGCGTTGCTGCACAAGAACTGGTCGCAGGCCCAGGCCTGCATGCTCGGCGCGCCGCTGGCACAGGGCGAGGTTCCGGGCGCGCGCGTTCGGCTGCTGCAGATGGCGACAGTGTCGATCGATCCTGCAAAGCGCGCTGTCGAAAACGGCAAGTCGTGGCCGGGCTCGTGCATCGGACCGGTCAACGAGCTCGCGCAGCACGGGATTTCCGCCGAGGCCGGCGGAGACGACCTCGCGAAGGCAGCCAAAAACCTGGGCAAAATCCTCGTCGCAGAGGACGCGTCGGTCGACCTCCGCAAGCCCGTAGAAGAGCTCTGGAAGGCGGCCGGCGCGGCCAATCTGAAGGACGCGCCGTCGAGCCCGGGCTTCACGACTCCCAAGCCTCCGCCCCTGATGTTCGCCTCCGTCAGCGCGCTGCCGAAGCTGCTGGGCGCCGACGGACTCTCCAACGCCGTGCTCAGGGCGGAGCCCAGCGCGTCGCGGGCCGTGCGCTTTCTCGTCGACGACAAGGGCATTCCGAGCGGTCCTGTGGTGTGTACCGCGGGCGACAGCGACGCTCTGGCGTGCGCGCGCGTGTCAGGCGATGCGGCCGGCAAGAGCCCTGGCCTGCGCCTTCTGGGGTCGAGCGATCCCTCGTTTCCGGCTTTCGTTTTTGCCGGTGATCGCGGCAGCCTCGGCATCTACCGCGGTGCCGGAAAGTCGCTGCTCGCCGATGCCACCACCTATGGAGCCACCGTCGACGACGGCGGTCACGGCACGCTGCTGGTTCGCCGCAAAGACACGCAGGACTTCGCGATCGTTCATCAGGCCGCGGCCGGATCGGACGTCACCGAGGCGGGCGGTCTGTCCAGCAAGATGCTCGACAACCTCAACGACGCGAGCCTGGCGTTCGGCTACGTCGTCTATCGCACCGTGGGCTCGGGGGCGCTCCCGCCGCACTTGATGGCCCGTCCGCTCGCGGACGCAAACGCGGCCGCCGTCGATGTCGGAGAGCTCGCCGATCGCGCCGCGCCTCCGAAAGATCAGGCCCGTTACACGTCGTGCAGGAGCGGCGGCACGATCGCGGTTCGCTTCCGCGCCGCGCGCACTGATTTCGTCGCGCTCAATATTGGCGGGAGCTGGTCTCCGCCGGTCGCCGTTCCCGATGCGGGCCGCGACGGCGCCCTTTCATGCCGCGACGGCGAGGCCATGATCGTGCAGCTCACGCACAGCGAAGGCAACGATCGCGACCACGCGACCATCGACGCGTTCCGTTGCACGCCCGGCGCGTGCGCCGCCGCGGGACACCTGAGCATCTTCGACCTCGTGCACGGCTCCAAGCTCGGACTCCCCGAAAACCGCGAAAACGCGACGGTTGCCGCCATCGACGGCAAGCTGCTCGTGGCCTGGAACGCGGGCGCTTCCGGGGGGCTTCGTGCCCGCTTCGCCGCGCCCGACAAGCTCGTCGCGGCCGAGGACGTACTGCTCGCCGACGAGATCGATCCCGCGTCGGGCCAGAGCGCGGTGCTCGACCTCAAGGCCATGTCGGCGGGCCGCGTGGGGGTTCTCCTCGTTCACACGGCGACCGGCGTGCGCGCCTTGCGCGTCGACAGCGACGGGCACTTCTCGCCAATGACCTCCGTGTTCCAGTAGCTTCGGGCGCCGCTCAGCCCGCGGCAACGCGCGCCGGCGCTCAAGCTTTTCGCGACATCACGACTGGCAGGTGCGGGTCACGATAGAACGCTGCCTGGGGCGCCTCGGCCTCGATGTGGCGATGCGCGCCGCCGATGCTCACTGTGACGCCGGGGAACGCACTGCCTAGCACCACGACCTCACCTGCGTGCTCAGCGAGCGCCCGTTGCACGATGTCGAGGCGGTCGATGGCGAGCGCCGCCCGGAGCTCCCGAATTTCGTCGCGCCGGATGACCACCTCGCGGGCGAACGAGCGGAGATCGTCGGCGAAGACGTCTTCGATGTCTTCGAGGGTCACGCTCGCGCCTACTTTCGCCTCGAGATCGGCCAGCTCGCTCCGCAAGATGCGGTCGTCGGAGTCGATGACGTCGAGATCGGGCATTTTCAGATGCACCCCGACGCGCGTTTCGATCGACGCCGCCGAGCCAAGCTGCCGCGCCTCGATACCTTGCGAGGCGTGAGCGACGCCGCCTACGATCTTCCCCGTCTTGCCGATGGCGACGATGCGGCCCCCCGACTGAAGGGTGCACCCCATCGCGCCGCCTGGCTGCACGATGATGTCGCCCGAAGCCTGAATCGTGGCGTTCTGCGCGTAGCCGATACGCACGCCGCCGCCGGCGCGAATGAGCCCCTTGCCGTGATGAACGACGCCGCCGCGAATCGTCACGTTGCCGCCGGCTTCGATGGTCGCGTCTTCGACCATGCCGTCGACTGTCACGTGCGTATCGGCGTGAACGGTAAAGCCCGACAGCACCGAGCCTTTGATGTGCACGGCGTTCTTGCTGTAGACGTTGCCTACCGCGAAGTTCACGTCGCCCTTGACGACGGCGACTTCGCTGACGGTCACCACGCCGCCCGCCACGACGAGCACGCCGTCGGCAGTGGGGGTAAACAGGGCGCCGTCGCTCGATACGGTGACGTTGGCGCCTGCGCGCAGCGCCGAGTCCGCGCCCTTCTGCGCGGGCAGTATTTTGCCGTGTACATCGACGCCGGCAACGCCGGCGGTCGCCGGAACCACCTCGCACACCGGCTCCCCCGCAGACGCGGGAATGATCGTATTGCGTTCATGAAAGTCGACGTAGCCGTCATGAAGAACCTCGCCCGCCACTTTCTCGATGGGGACGAGAAACGACAGCTTGGCGTCCCGGCCGCGCACCGGGGCGATGCCGCGCGCGACGACGACGCGAGCGAGGGGCTCATGCGACGCGGACACTTTGGCGATCGCTGCGTCGATGCTCTCGACGTCGATGCCCTGAACAATCTTTTGGGAGGCGAGTCGCTCGAGGACTTCTTCGCGGGTCACGCTGGCAAGCCCGTGCTCACTCACCATGACATTGAGCCAGACGGTCAGGGTGTCGGGAGATACCTCGAGGGTGTGGGCTGGACCGAGCGAACGAAGGGCCACTACACGTCCCCAGAGCAGAGACCGGCCACCTCACGTGCGCCCGCCGCAGTGAGGCTCATCGCGACGCAGCCCCGGCAATACCATGGAAGCAAAACACCCATCTTGACCCCTGGCAGGCCGTTGAAGCAGCGGCCTGCGAGCCTTTCATCTCGGGGAGGCATGCACCTCCCCGCCGCGAAAAACGCGGTTTTTCGGGGGCCCCACCCCACGCAATTGGCTTCGCCAATTCCGATCAGGGTGTTTTTCAAACACCCTGCGCGTGTGCACATACCATGACTGAGCCGTGGGCACGGCATTTTGGGTAATCGCGGAGACGAATTGAGTGCACAGTGCAATCTTTGCACGCCGCAAACAATGCGCCATGAGTAGTGTGCTCGCATGAGTCGCAAGCGATCGCCGGCCGAGCTCCAGCAGGCGGGTATCGCCGAGGCGTCGCGGCAGGCTGCGCTGGCGCTGGCCGCGGACAGCACATTCGAGGCCGGCGGCATCGACCCCAACGACGCAGTCGTGGCCCTGCTCGTAGCCGTGGCTGCGCTGTCGTTGGCGCATGCCCGGCGGCGAGCCGAGGGCGCGACGCTCGGCGCGCTCGAGTCTGCCCCGTCGTGGAACGGCGTCGTCGAAGCGATGCACGAAGCAAGCGCCCGGCTCGGCGGGAGGCTCTACGGCCTCGCTGCCCGCGGCGCCGAGGCACTTAATGGCTCCGACGCGGCGGCGGGGCGGCTGCTCGCGCGCCTCGGGCCGAGCGCGTGGCGGGACGTTCAGGGCGAGCGCGTAGGCACGGTGTACGAGGCTCTGTCGACGCTTCGAATCGGCGCTACCTCCAGCGGCGCCCTCTTCGCAGAGGCATCGACTGCGCGACTGCGCTCCGGCTCCCACTACACGCCGCGCGCGCTCGCCGATGACGTGGCACATCGCACGCTCGCTCCCCTCGCCGCCGCGGCGCAAGTCGCGGAGCTGCGGGTGTGCGATCCAGCGGTCGGCGGCGGCGCTTTTTTGCTGGCGGCGTGCCGCGCCCTCGCCACGCTCTCGGGGGGCGGGTCCGACGCGCTTCGGCACATCGCCGAGACCTGCGTGCGGGGCGTCGATCGCGATCCCTTCGCCGTCGACGTGGCCCGCGAGGCCATTTGGATCGAGACCGGGGCGCGCCTCGCGCCTCACGCCCTGCTCGTGGGAGACGCGCTGATCGATGAGTCGCTTGGGTGGTCGGCTGCGTTTCCCGACGTCTTTGGCAGGCCGGGAAAATCAGGCTTCGATGCCATCGTCGGTAACCCTCCGTGGATCTCCTATTCCGGGCGCGCGGCCCAGCCGCTTGAGCCTGCACGTCGACGGCTGCTCGCGGACCGGTTTCGCGCCTTTGCCGGCTTTCGAAACTTGCAGGGCCTGTTCATCGAGCGCTGCTCCGCGCTGCTCGCTCCTGGCGGGCGCATGGGACTGCTCGTGCCGAGCTCGATGTCGGAACAGGCCGGCTACGCTCCCTCGCGCGCCGCGCACGACGGCGCCTGCGCATGTGATGTGGACCTCCCGGATTTCGGTGACTCGTTCGAGGGGGTCGTGCAGCCGTGCATGGCGCTGATCTCGACCCGGCGCGATGCGCCCATCACCGCGACGGCCCAGCCGTGGCCGGTCGCGCGACCGGATCTCGACGAATGCGCGCGGGCGATCCTGCGGAAGCTCGACAGGGCGCCGCTGCCGCCTCACCTGTTTGGCGAGCGCGGTCTGCAGTCGTCGGGCTCAGACGTTCTGCACCTCGCAGCGGCGCCCGACGCGCAGCACGCTGTGCCGATCCGCGCCGGCTCCGATATTCAGGCGTTTTGCAGGCGCGATCCTTCCCGCCACGCGAGCGGACCGTGGTTCGGCAAGCGCCTGCGCGACGCGCAGCAGTTTGCCGAGGTAAAGTTGCTCATTCGGCAGACCGCGCGCGTTCCAACGGCCTGCCTGTCCGACGGCGCCGCGTTCCGGAACTCGATCCTCGCCGGCTTCGAAGACGCCACGCACCCGGCAGCAGCCATGGTCGCGTATCTCAATTCGTCGCCGCTGCGATTTGTGCACTATACACGCAATCGCGACGCCCGTCAGGGACTCCCGCAAGTGAAGATCGGGCACCTGCGCGCCCTGCCCGACCTTCCGAACCATGAACTGACGGCGGCTCTGCAGCTGATCGGCGCCGCGATTTCCGAGACCAACCTGGGACTCGGCGCCAGCGACAGCGCATCGATCGACCGGCTCGTCGCCGACGCGTTCGGACTCGGCGAAGCCGAGCGCGCGCACATCGCAGCGTGGGCTGCGGCGCTGCGATGAGCGGGCCGCGTCAGACCTCGCCGATGTCGAGACCGACGATTGTCATCAAGCGAAGCGCGTTGGAGCTCTGCACCACGCCGGGGCGCAGGGAGTAGTCGAACGTCATGACGTCGGCCGCGATCTGCTCCTGAAAGTGAACGTTGCGCACCTGCCTGGGGAGCTCGTCCTCGAGATCGGACAGACCCAGATCGTGCGTCGACACAGCCCCCAGCCCGCCGCGCTCGAGCAGGCTTCGGACGATCGCCCGGGCTCCGATGAGCCGCTCACGCGAGTTGGTGCCGTGGAGAATTTCGTCGAGCAGGAAGAACACGCCCGGCCCAGGCTTCGCGAGATCGAGCACGAGCTTGAGCTTCTTCAGCTCTGCGTAAAAGTGGGAGGTGCTGTCGGCCAGCGAGTCGGAGACGCGCATGCTTGTAGCCACGCGGAGCATGCCCAGCTTCAGGCTCGCGGCGCACGTCGGAGCGCCCGCCAGCGCGAGCACGGCGTTGGCGCCCATCGCGCGCATCAGCGTCGACTTGCCGCTCATGTTCGAGCCGGTCACGACGAGCGCGTGCCCCGCGGCCGGGAGCGTTACGTCGTTGGGAACGCGCTTGCTTGCGGCGATGAGCGGGTGCGCGAGCGCGGTCGCGGCGAAACAGGGCGCGCTTGATATCTCGGGCCAGCAGAGCCCTGGATCTTCGAACGCAACGCAGCCAAAGCTGGCCAGCGCCTCGAGCTCGCCGAGGGCGGTGAGCCATCCGCGCACACCGGATGCGTTGCGGACGCGCCACGACTCGAGCGCGAGCACCGCGCGCGGCTCGAAGCCGAAAATCGGCGCCACGAGCAGCCGAAAGACCTCGTTGCCGAGGGCGTCGGCGAAGCCGAGAATCGTAGAGAGGCTGCGCATTTCGCGCGTGGCCGGCAGCCCGTCGCTGCGCAGCCGCGCCCGAATCGACGCCAGCATGGGCGCCTTCATTTCAGCTTGTTCGATCAGCTCGAACAGCTCCGCATAGGCAGCGAGGCTGCTTTCGTTCGACGACACCATCGACAGCACGGGGGCAGTGCGACCGCGGAGCACGAGCGCCACCGCGACCGACAGCGCGTACGGAATGGCACATACGGTGGCAGACAGCCCGAAGTGCGGGCCTAGCGCTGGCGGCAGGGCGACGACGAGCGGAAGAACAAACGGTGCCACACGCCACCCCGCCGAGGGCACGGGCGCCGATCCCTTGTCGATCCAATCGAGCAGCGCCCCCGGATCCTGCCCGCCTCCCAGCGTCGCTCCCAACACCGCGAGTCGCTCGCGAAAATCGGGCATCGTCGCAAGCTCGCGCGCGGCCTGCTGGCGCGCGGCGACGGTCTCGGGGTCAGCTGCGGGCGCCTTCAGCCAGGCCGCGAGCGTCTGCTCGCCGAAGCGCGTTTGAGCCACCGAAACCCGCTGAAACAAGGACGATCGACCAAAGATGTCGAGGTCGCCTGCGTAGGGATGATCGGGCTCCGCGAACGCCTCGCCGGTGCGCGAGGCGGACCAGTCACCTCCCAGTCGCGCGAGCCCGTGGTCGAAATAGGCAACCGCGGCGCGCGCGCGAATGCGACGCGTCTCAACCCTGCCGTGAAGCACGACGAGCACGACAAACGCGACCAGAGCCACGAGGGCGAGCCACCACAGCGCGTCGGGCCCGTGGGCGAACACCATCGCTCCCACCGCGACAGCGGCGACGATGACGCACACAAACCGGCTGGTGCCGATCAACCGAAAGTGCGCGTCGCTCCGCGCCAGCTCGGCCGCCCTCGCCTCGCGCCGACTGACATACAGGGTCCGAGCATCCATGGCTCACGTGACTACCCCGCTGGGGCGCGGCCCGCGAGCAGGAAGTCATCCAGAGCAACGTTCGCGCGCGTGATCAGCGCCGACGGATCGCGCGGGTTGAACCAGTCGAACGGAGACGACCACGCTCCCGCGCTGCGCGTGTGCTCGCGCGGGTCTCCGCAAGCGAGGCGCAGGGCGCACGCATGAAAGGCCTCGTTCAGGTAGTCGAGCTCGGGCGCAGCGAAGGGCCCTGCCCCAAAGCGCGCCGACGCGGCTGCGCGAAACGGGGGCCCGATCACGCTCGCCGTGCGAACCGCACGCGCCTCGCAGTCGCGCGCTGCCCGGCCCCCTCTCGCGGTCGCGTCGCCCGTTGCCCGGGCGAACACGACGCGATCGCCGAGGCCGACGAGCGACATCGCGCGAAGATCGGTCGCGCCTCTGGCCAGCGCGCGATCGAGTGCCTCCGATACGCCGCGCGTCTCGGGCTCCGACAGCGGCGCCGACCCTCGCCCCGACAGCGAGAGGCGCAGGTGGCGCGCGCCGGTGCTCGTCGGCCAGTTGCGGTTCAAATCGACGCCGCGCGCGTTGCCTGTGCGCAGTCTGCGGCGCCCCTCGACGAGGTCGCTCTCTACGGCCGCGTAGCCATCGACGTTGACGAGCGGAAACGCCACCACGCGACGGCCCTCCGGCGGCGCGTCGCACAGGGCCGCGAGCCAGGCGACGAGCGCCTCGACCGCAGCCCATTGCATCGGGTGCAGTCCGGCGATCGCGATCGAAAGCGACTTCGCGCGCGGCGAGCCGATCTCGACCGCGAGCACGCTCCTGCGCCCGGACGAAACTGCGCACTCGGTCACGCGCGCGCCCCTCGATTCGAGGCTGCGAACCGCCTGCAACACCGCGTGCGCGCCCCGGTAAGGGGTGGGTAATCGGTGCGGGTTCATCAAAGCAGCGGGGCCAACAAGCTGCTTCACTGTAGTCGCGACCCGCGCGACATGCAGCAGCGTTATCGGCGGCGCGCGCGCGACGTCAGGGCATGACGGCGGATACCTCGCCGCGCTCAGGCGCAGACGCTGCAGCGAGGTGCTCGCCAATCGCCTGCGCCATGTCTTCAGCGGCGCGCGACTTTTTGCAGAGCCCCGAGGCATACGACCACAGCGGATGCGCTGGGCACGCCACGCTCGCCTGCGCGAAGATTCGCGCAGCGACCCGCGTCTGGCCGAGAAAGTCCTTCGGGGTCACCACGCACGGCGTCTGGTAGGCGCCGCAGCTCCGCCCACGATCTCCGCGAGCCCCGACCTGATATCCACTTTCGTGAGCCGCGATCACGTCGAGCGTCGCCGCGAATTCGAACGCCGAAGCGGGCGCTGCTTCGATCGCGACCTGAGCGATCGCCAGCGCAGCGGCTTCGGAGCGCGCGTGCGGATGGCCCGTCGCGTCGCATAACAAAGGAAGCGAGCCGACCCATGCGGCAAGATCCATAACAGTGACCGTCATACGCACCTCAGCGGGCGATCGCGCCCAACCGAGCGCGCCCGAATATCAATGTAATATACACTTAAACGAAAGGGACGCGGGCGGCGCCTGTGGCGGCGTCAGCCCTTGTGCGACTCCGTCGACACATCGATCTTTCGCGGCTGCTGCTCGGGTCGCTTCGGCACGTTGACGGTGAGCACGCCCTCGCTCAGCTCGGCGCGCACCTGCTCGACAGCGGCCGCCGCGGGCAGCGTGAAGCTGCGTGAAAAAGAGCCGAACGTGCGCTCGTAGGCGTAATAGGAGTCCGACTTGTCGCCAGGCTCGGCCTCGCGCTTGCCGCTGATCGTGACGCGATTTCCGGTGAGCGAGACGTCGAGGTCCTTTTCATGAACGCCGGGAACGTCGGCGCGAAACAGGTACGCGTCCTTGGTCTCCTTCACCTCGAACGTCGGACTGAACGAGGCCGTGAGCGGGGACTCCGCCAGGAACGGCGAGACCTCCCGAAACGGGTCCCAGCCCCGCACGGGGTCCCATCCGAACATGCTGCGCATGATGCGGAGCGGAGTGTCTTCGCGCAGCGGCATCGCGAGGCTGCGGTTGTCTGCGTCTCTTCGAATTGTGACGTGGGCCATGGGCAACTCTCCTTCGTGTGGGGAGCCCCTCGCAATCGGCGTTCCACGCCTATTTTCAGCCATTTTCTGACTCGGCCCCCCGCACCGGGGCGTCGCTTGTGCGCGCCTGCGCACCGATCGCGGCTTCGCTAGTTTCGGTTTCGCGTCACGCCGTATTCGTGCATGCGGTACTGGATGGTGCGCACGCTGATGTCGAGCAGCTCGGCCGCCTTCGTGGTCGAGTTGCCGCACGACTCGAGCGTCGACAAGATGGCGTGGCGCTCGATTTCGGCCATCGTCGCGCCCGGTATTCGGATCGCGCCGTGGGTGTCGGGCGCGGGCTCGAACGGCAGATCGTCTTCGTCGATACGCGTCGACTCACAGAGAACGACCGCGCGCTCAATGGCGTTTTCGAGGGCGCGAACGTTGCCCGGCCACCGATGTCCGGCGATCTTTTGCCGGGCTTTGTCGGTAAATGAGTCGATTCGCTTGTGGTTTTCAGCAGCAAATCTGCGCATGAAGTGATCGGCGAGCACGAGCACGTCTCCGCCGCGCAAACGCAGCGGCGGCATCTCGATGTGCACGACGTTCAGGCGGTAATAGAGGTCTTCGCGAAAGCGACCGTCGCGCACGTCCTGGGCCAGATCGCGGTTGGTCGCGGCGATGACGCGCACGTCGGTGCGAATCGACTCGTTGCCGCCTACCCGCTCGAACGTTCGCTCCTGAAGCACGCGCAGGAGCTTGACCTGCGTCAGCGCCGGAATTTCTCCCACTTCGTCGAGAAAGAGCGTGCCGCCGTCGGCCTGCTCGAAGCGCCCCACGCGCCGCCGATCCGCGCCTGTAAATGAGCCTTTTTCGTGGCCAAACAGCTCGCTCTCGAGCAGCGACTCCGCCAGGGCGGCGCAGTGCAGCCCGACGAAAGGCGCCTTCGCGCGCGGACCGAGCTCGTGGATGGCGCGCGCGAGCTCGCCTTTGCCAGTGCCGCTCTCACCGGTGACGAGCACGGTCGCGCGAGACCCCGCCACCTGCTTGGCCACACGATAGACTTTTTGCATCGCCGGGCTCGCGCCGATGAGCCCCTGAAGCCCCTCGCCGTCGCGCTCGCGGAGCTGGCGTCGAAGGTTCTCGGCTTCGACGCGAAGTTCGCGTCGCTCGATCGCGCGCTGCGTGATCACGAGCAGGGCATCGAACTCGATCGGCTTGGTGAGATAGTCCTGCGCGCCCTGGCGCATGGCCGCGACGGCGCTCGCGACGTCGCCGAACGCAGTCGCGACGATGACGGGCAAATCGGCGTCCTGATCATGGAGCCTTTTCATGAGCTCGAGGCCGTCCATGCGCGGCATTTTCAGATCGGTGACCACCACATCGGGCGGGCGTTCCGCGGCGACCGCGAGCGCCTCCGCGCCGTCGGCTGCCGTGTCGACGAGATAGCCCTCGTCGCGCAGAAGGCGCTCGAGCCCGCTGCGCGCAGCCGGCTCATCATCGACCACGAGGATCCTGCATTTTCGAACTTCTGCCATGACAGCCTGTCATCCTCTCGATTGCGGTCGCCTACGCCCGAACGGGCATGCTGATGCGAAACACGGTGTGACCCTCGCGCCGCGACACGTCGACGCTGCCGCCGTGATCGGTGACGATGCGGTGGGTGATCGAAAGCCCGAGGCCCGTGCCTTGCGCCTTCGTTGAATAGAAGGCGTCAAAGATGGGCGCTTCGGGCGAAGAAAGGCCGGGACCGTCGTCCTCGACCTCGATGATGGCGAGCCGCGGCGCGCGCAGGCCGCGCAAGGTGACGTGTCCGCCCGATGGCGCGAGCGCCTCGATGGCGTTCATCACCAGGTTCAGCAAGACCTGCTCCATCTTCGCCCGATCGGCAGGAAACACCAGCACCTTGGCCGGCAGCTCACGGGTCAGCTCCACTCCGCTCGACGCGGCCATGGCCGAGACGAGCGGCAGCACGCGGTCGAACAGGGCGCCGACCGAAACTTCCTCGTAGTCGAGCGCACGCGGACGCGCGAAGTCGAGGAAGTCGGTGACGAGCGACGCCAGGCGCTGAATCTCGTCGCCGACGATTCCCACCGCCTCGAGCGCCTCGCGCGACGCTCCGGTCTTTCCGAGCGAGCGGCTGAGAAACTCGAGATGCAGGCGCGCGCCGTTGAGCGGATTGCGAATCTCATGGGCGAGCCCCGCCGCGAGGGTGCCGATCGCCGCGAGCTTTTCGCTGCGGCGCGTTCGCTCGGCAAGCGAGCGCTCGTCAGTCTGATCGTGCCCGATCACAAACACGCTGATGCCCGAGGCATCGGCGGCTGCCGTGCGGGCAATTTGCCAGCGAACGTCGCGCAAATTGCCGCTGCGGGTGCAGAGCGGCAGCTCGACGGAGCGCGACCGCGTCAGGGCGTCTTCGCCCTCGCTTGCCTCAAACTTGGCGCCGTTCAACGCGAAATCGAACAGCGGCACGACGTCGGCGGGCAGCATGCGCTCTGCGAACGAAGTGCCGATCACCTCTTCGCGACCGTAACCGGTCACGCGCTCGGCGCCCGCGTTAAACAGCTTGATCGACCCCGCCGCGTCGAGGCCCACCACGAGCTCGCGCGCTAGCTCGACGGCCGTCATGTGGCGGTGCTCGCTCAGCGCGAGCGACTCGGCGAGCTGCTCGCGCTCGAGCGCCTGCAGGCGCGTGAGACGGTCCATCTGCGCGTCGCGATACGACTCGAGCATGACCGCAAGCTCGAGATCGACGGCCTTGCTGATGGCCCGCGCAGTCTTCGCGCCACCACCCGGCACCCTGGCGTGCGCGAGCGCCTCGAGCTCGCCGCGAATGAGCGCCATCGCGGTGAACATGTAGCGCTGGGCGAGGCCGATGCGCACGTGCACCTGCCCGATCTTCGCCGTCTGCGCGTAGTACGCCGCGTCGTAGACGCCGCCCAGCAGCCGATGTAGCCACCCGAGCAGCGACCGGTGAAGCCGCTCGATCTGCGCCTCGCCGGTAAACACGGCGTGGGCCTCTTCGTGCTCGCGAATGCGCTCGTAGAACTGGCGCGCGATACGCTCGAAGTCAGGCGCTGCGAGATCGTGAAACGCCGCGAGCAGCGCCGCTTCGTCGTCACCAAACTCGACGTAGCCGCGAATTTCAGAGACGCGCTCCGCGGAGATCATGGATCCCCGGGCGCCAACGCGCTCAGGCAGCGTGCGCTGCAGCGCCGGAAAATCGTGGGGTACAACATCGGTTTGGGGAGGCGTTATGAGCTTACGACGCTACTTGGACGACGACGCGCGCGGACCGTGAATCGTCAGCACCGGCAGCGTCGCCGAGCGGATGACCTTTTCCGCGACGCTTCCGATCAGGGCGTGCGCGAGGCCCTTGCGGCCGTGGGTGCCAATCACAATGAGGTCGCAACCGAGCTCTTCGGCTACCGAGTGAATTTCGTCCCACGGCAGCCCCTGCCGAAGCACAGGCGCCATCTCGACGCCCTTGTCGCGACGCGACGCGCAGGTTTGGTCGAGGGCAGCCTGCGCCGCGTTCATGATTCGCGTCGCCATGTCGACCGTGGCCACGAGCGCGCCGTCCGGAAAGCCGTAGATGGGAAGCTCGTAGGCGTGCAGCACGGTGACCTTGGCTCCGGTGACCTTGGCAAACTCGACCGCGTAGTCGACTGCCCGGTCGGACGTCTCGCTGAAATCGGTCGCAACCAGGATGGCCTTGGGGAGCAGCATGCCGACCACGTCTGCAAAAGCCCTGCCGCACACCAAACGAACGCCTGGAGCGCACGTCATGCGCGCTCCGGGGCCTCGGCGGCGGCTGTTTTCCAATACGGCCTGCGTTGCGCGGGTTCACCGCGAGCAGCTACCACGCAAAAGCTGCACCTCGGCGAAAACGCAGCACTTCACGGGCGGTGACGTCACGCCGCCCAAGCAGTAGGCTCGCGACCATGTCGAGTGCGGTTCAGTGCAACAACTGCGGCGCGATGATGACCCCCCAGTGGGACGGGCGCGTCTACCAGTGTCCGTTTTGCAAAACGCAGACGCAGGTCGCCATCGGCGCCGACCAAATCGCTGCCGGGATGGCCATCGATCTGGCGAACGTCGACGCATTTCTCGCCAAGCTCGCCGGTGCGCTCCAGCAGGGCTTCGCCGAGCGCGCGCGGATCCGCGCCGAGGGCGCCTATGTGCTCGCGATCGAAATCGACCTGGATCACGACCGCTTCATCGTCGAGCGCGAGGGACAGGCAGCCGTCGCGCGCCACAAAAAAATGGTACGCGGCATCGCCCTTCGCACGAAAACGCTAGCCCTCGACGTGTGGTTTTCTCAGCTCACGACGGCCCTGGCTACCCACGCCAACTCGAACGCGCGCGCGGCGTGGGTGCTGGGCCAGCTCGGTCACCCCCAGCGGTGACCGAACGCATCACGCCGTAACCGCCTCGACATCCGAGGTGCACGAAGGGCAGCGGGTCGCCTTCGCCGAGATGCTGGTGACGCACTTCGGGCAGTCGCGCATCGGCGGAGCCGGGGGCGGGGGCGGCGGCGCGGGCGGCGCGTGCATGCGGTTGACGGCCTTGACGACCATGAAAATCGCGAACGACGTCAGCAGGAACACGACCACAGTATTAAGGAACAGCCCGTAGCGCACGGTGACCGCGCCCGCGGTCTTCGCGAGCTCGAGCGTCGCATACGGCCCCGCCTGCGTACCGTCTTTGATCGTCACGAAGAGGTTGGTGAAGTCGACCTTGCCGAGCACGAGCCCAAGCGGCGGCATGAGAATGTCGTCGACGAGCGACTTTGAAATGCCGCCGAACGCGCCGCCGATGATGACGCCGACCGCGAGGTCGACAACGTTGCCGCGCATGATGAATTGCTTGAAATCTTGAAGCATGAGCCCGCCTTTGAGAGCGCGCTTATAGCGACGATATTGGCTCGCACCAAGACTTCCGTGCACGCTCGGGCCCGCGTCGGGGCCCGCGGAGCCAACAATTGACGCGCGGGGCGCCGCGACCCGTGGCAGGGTGAGCGCCCGATGCCGCTCGATCGCCACGAAAGAGGCCTTGGCACGCTGCGCATCAGCGTGACCGATCGGTGCAATTTGCGCTGCGTTTACTGCATGCCCGAAGACAACTACGTGTGGCTCGACGACGCGTCGATCCTCTCGGTCGACGAGCTCGCGCGGATCGCGAAGGCGTTCGTCGCCCAGGGCGTGCGGGAGGTGCGACTGACGGGCGGAGAGCCGCTCCTGCGCCCGGATCTCGAAGCGATTGTTCGGCGCCTGTCGCAGCTCGGCGTCGACCTCGCGCTGACGACCAACGGGGTGCTCTTCGGCCCGCGCGCGCGCGCGCTGCGGGAGGCCGGCCTGTCGCGCGTCACCATCAGCCTCGATACGCTCGATCCCGAGCGCGCACGCAAGCTGTCGAAAACCACCCGGCTCGGCGACGTGCTCGCGTCGCTCGACGCCGCGCGCGAGGCCGGATTTACAGGCACCAAGCTCAACACCGTGGTCATGCGCGGGCGAAACGACGACGAGCTCGCGAACATCGTGGACCTCGCGCGAAGCAAAGGCGCCGAGGCGCGGTTCATCGAGTACATGGACGTCGGCGGCGCCACGCGGTGGGAGATGAGCGACGTCGTCCCGATGGCAGAAATCGTCGCGCGCGTGGGCCAGGCGTTCGGCGGGGCCACCGCGGCGTCAGCCCCTCGCGGCAGCGCGCCCGCGCAGCGATACCGCACCGGAGACGGCGCGACGTTCGGCGTGATCGCCTCGACCACGCAGCCATTTTGCGGAACGTGCGATCGCGCGCGCATCACCGCCGACGGAGTGCTGTTTACCTGCCTTTACGCCGAGCGCGGCGTCGATCTCCGCGGCCCGCTCCGCGCTGGCGCCAGCGCCGAAGCGCTCGGCGAACGCATCGCGCAAACATGGCGCGCGCGCGCCGATCGCGGCGCCGAGGAGCGCCTCAACGCTCCCGAGCGCCGCGCGCTGGTGCCGGTTACGCGCCTGCGCGCCGACCCCCACCGCGAGATGCACACCCGCGGCGGATAGCGCACGCGGCGCGCACCACGCGCGCTACCCTCGCATGCCATGACGAGGCCCGGATGCAAGGTTCCAAGCTACGCGCAGCTACCGACAACGACGATGCCCGATGACATCGCCGCGCAGCTCACCGCCGTCACGTCGGGGGAGTGGGAAGCCTGCTACCGCTGCACGCTGTGCGACGGCGAGGTGCGGGTGACCATCGAGGACTACCACGCGCTGTTCACGGTGTTTCGTAAGGCTCCCTGCGAGGAGTAGCCCCTCGCAGGCCGTTGAAGCAGCGGCCTCGCGCACCGCAGGCGCCCGCAGGCAGCCTCGCGGCGACGCCGCCGGCATCGCCCGAATGCGGCACAGTCCTCGCAGCCTCTACGCATGATGATGCAGGGCAACGGCGCGACAGCGGCACCGCGCGACTTCGATCAGCACGCGTCGGCGCGCGGCAACGCCCACTGGAGCGGAGGCGCCCCGAAGCTGTCGGTGCTGATCCCCTTCTTTCGGCATGATCCGTCGGGCCTGATTCGAGGCCTCGAGCGTCAGCTGTTGCGCGCTCCCGGAGACATCGAGATCGTCGGACTCGACGACGGCAGCGGCGACGACCTGCTCGCCGAGCGCGTGTTTTCCTCCATGAAAAAGGCGCTTTCGCCAGCGATGCTCATGCGCCTGTCTCGCAACGAAGGCCGCGCGCGCGGACGCAACCGCCTCGCGAGCGTCGCGCGGGGCGACTGGGTGCTGTTTCTCGACAGCGACATGCTGCCCGACAGCCGCACGTTTGTCGCCAACTATATCGATATCGCAAAGGCCTCGAATCCGCCTGTCGTCGTGGGCGGCTTCTCGATGAATCAAGCGCCAACCACGCCCTCGCTCGCGCTCCACCGCGCCATGTCACTGCGGACAGAGTGCGTTCCTGCGCGCCTGCGAAGGCTGGCCCCTGAAAAATATGTGTTTACCTCGAACCTGCTGATTCGGCGCGACGTGCTCGCGGCTACGCCATTCGACGAGCAATTCAGGGGTTGGGGCTGGGAAGATATCGAGTGGGCCATGCGGATCGCCCGCCGTCACAGGATTGTTCATATCGACAATACTGCCAGCCATCTGGGGCTCGACACCGCCGAAGACCTGATTGCCAAATATGAGCAGTCGGCGCCCAACTTCGCAAAGATGGTCGCCACCCATCTCGATATCGTCGCCGGGTACCCGACGTTTCGAGCGGCGCGCGTTCTGCGGCGCCTGCCGCTGCGCCGGCGATGGAGCGCCCTCTGCCGCGTCATCGCCACCGATGAGCAGGCTCCGCTTTACCTTCGGGAGGCCTGCATGCGCGTCTACCGCGCAGCGCTGTACGCGGAGTCGGTGTGAAGGCGTCGATCCAGGACAGTCCCCGCCGATCGCTGGGGAACTTTGTGGTGCGACAGGCCGCGAGGCTCGCCTGCAGGCGCCCTGCGCAGAGCGCTCCTGCCCGCCCCATGATCTCATTTACGTTCGACGACGCCCCCATGAGCGCGGCGACGACCGGCGCCGACGTGCTCGAGGCGCGCGGCTTCCGTGGCACGTTTTACCTGAGCGGCGGACTCGTCGCCCGGGAGGACGACCGCCATCGGTACGTGAGCGCCGAGCAGGTGGTTCGCCTCGCTCGCGTCGGGCACGAGATCGGCTGTCACACCTATTCACACCGCGCGTGCGGCCGCGCCTCGCCCCGCGAAGTGCGCGCGGAGGTCGAACGCAATGGCGC
The DNA here is from genome assembly GCA_947473045.1 of Myxococcales bacterium. GTDB lineage: Bacteria > Myxococcota_A > Polyangia > Polyangiales > Polyangiaceae > JANYHY01. The sequence goes on from CANJCO010000027.1 coordinate 18,824, forward strand.
GGCGCTGGCACGTTTGGGAGTGCCCGCGCCGGCTACGTTCGCCTTCCCGTTCGGGGATGTGTCGACGAGCGCGAAGCGAGCCCTGGGCGGCGAATTTTCACTGCTTCGCGCGGTGCATCACGGCATCATCGAAGCAGGAGGCGACCTCAATCAGGCCCCCGCCGTGCCCGTCTACGGAGCAAGCGGCGAGACCGCCGCGCGACGCTGGCTCGAGGTGGCCAAAGCCCGCCGGGCCTGGCTCATCGTGTTCACCCACGACGTCGCCCCGCTGCCTTCGGCGTTTGGGTGCACGCCGGGCGCGCTCGAGCGGCTTCTGGTCGCCGCGCTCGAGTCAGATTTCGACGTGGTTACGGTAGCGGAAGGAGCGCGCCGGATGCGCCCGCTTCGCGCGTGACGCGCCCCCCGTACGCGGGGGCCGCTACGCACGCGCGCCGCTCAGTTTGCGAGGCGCGGTTTGAAGTCGAGCTCGTCGCCCTTCCGGTCGACATCGATGATCGATCCGGGCGCGAAATCACCCGAGATCACGCGCTTGGCGAGCGGGTCTTCGAGGTAGCGCTGAATAGCGCGCTTGAGCGGGCGCGCGCCGTACTGCGGATCCCACCCGACCTCGCCGAGGAAGTCTTTCGCGGCCAGGGTGAGCTCCACGCGCAGCTCGCGCTTGCCGAGGCGATCCGAAAAGCGCGAAAGCTGAATGTCGACGATGCTTCGAAGCTGCTCTTTTTCGAGCCTCCGAAAGATCACCAGCTCGTCGAGCCGGTTGACGAACTCGGGACGAAAGCTCTTTTTGACCTCGTCCATCACCGCCGTGCGAACGAGCTCCCTGCGGTCGATCGCCGACAGACCCGCGCGCTCCTCGATCGCCTGAAGGTGCATCGATCCGATGTTGCTCGTGAGAATGATGACGGTGTTTTTGAAGTTCACCACGCGGCCCTGCGCGTCGGTGAGCCTGCCGTCGTCGAGCACCTGCAGCAGCACGTTCCACACGTCGGGATGCGCCTTCTCGACCTCGTCGAACAGCACGACCGAATAGGGCCGGCGGCGCACCGGCTCGGTCAGTTGCCCACCTTCGTCGTAGCCGACGTAGCCGGGCGGCGCGCCCACGAGCCGCGAGACCGAGTGCTTTTCCATGTATTCGCTCATGTCGATGCGGACCATGGCGCGCTCGTCGTCGAAGAGGAACTCCGCGAGCGCCCGCGCCAGCTCAGTCTTGCCCACGCCCGTCGGGCCCAAAAACAGAAAGCTGCCGATGGGCCGGTTTTCGTCGCCGAGGCCGGCGCGCGAGCGTCGCACCGCGTTGGCAACCGCCACGAGCGCCTCCTGCTGTCCGACGACCCGCTGCTGGAGGTTCGCCTCCATGTTCAGCAGCTTCTGCATCTCGCCCTGCAGCATCTTGCGCACCGGAATGCCCGTCCACTTCGCGACGATCCCGGCGATGTCCTCGTCGGTGACTTCTTCGCGCAGATAGCTGTGCTTTTCCTGAACCACCGCGAGTCGCTTGCGCAGCTCGTCGGCCTTCTTTTCAAGCGAAGGTATCTGCCCGTAGGAGATCTCGGCGACCTTCCCGAGATCGCCCCGTCGCTGCGCCTGCTCGGCCTCGGTGCGAAGGCGATCGATGTCGGGTTTGATCTCGCGGATCTGGTCGATGACTTCTTTCTCGCGCATCCACTGCGCGCGCATGCCGTCGCCCTTTTCGCGCAGCTCGGCGATCTCGATCCTGGCCACTTCGAGGCGCGCCTTGCTGGCGGCGTCGCGCTCCTTTTTGAGCGCCTGCTCCTCGATCTGGAGCTGGGTGAGCTTGCGCATCACGACGTCGAGCTCGGCCGGCATGCTGTCGGACTCGATTTTGATCTTCGCCGCAGCTTCGTCGATGAGGTCGATCGCTTTGTCGGGCAGGAAGCGCTCGGTTACGTAGCGATCGCTGAGCGTGGCCGCGGCGACGATGGCGGCGTCTTGAATGCGGATGCCGTGATGCAGCTCGTATCGCTCCTTCAAGCCACGCAAAATGGCGATGGTGTCTTCGACGGAAGGCTGCGCGACGACGACGGGCTGAAAGCGCCGCTCAAGGGCCGCGTCTTTTTCGATTCGTTTTTTGTACTCGTCGAGCGTCGTGGCGCCGATGCAGCGCAGTTCGCCTCGCGCGAGCGCCGGCTTGAGCAAATTCGCAGCGTCCATCGACCCCTCGGAGGCGCCTGCGCCCACGATGGTGTGGATCTCGTCGATGAACAAAATGAGCTGCCCCGCCGCGGCCTCGACTTCCTTGAGCACGGCCTTCAAGCGCTCTTCGAACTCACCCCGATACTTCGCTCCTGCGACGAGCGCGCCCATGTCGAGCGACACGAGGCGCTTGTGCTTGAGCGACTCGGGGACGTCGCCGTTGACGATGCGCTGGGCGATGCCCTCGACGATGGCGGTCTTTCCGACGCCCGGCTCGCCGATGAGCACGGGGTTGTTCTTCGTGCGACGCGACAGCACCTGCATGACCCGACGAATCTCTTCGTCGCGACCGATGACCGGATCGCTCTTTCCCTTTTTGGCGGCGTCGGTCAGATCGCGGCAGTACTTTTCGAGCGCTTGAAACTTCGCTTCCGGGTCTTTGTCGGTGACCCGCTGGCTGCCGCGCACCGTCGCGAGCGCCGACAGAAGCTTGTCGTAGGTGACGCCTCCGGCGAGCTCGAACACGGCCATCAGCTCGCGATCGCTCTTCGCGAGCGCCAGGATGAAATGCTCTACTGAAACGAAATCGTCCTTGAGCTGGTTTGCTTCGTCGTCGGCCTTTCGAAGCATGTCGTTGGTGCGCCGCGACAGCGAGGGCTCGGCGCCGCCGGACACGCGCGGATAGCCCTCGACGCGCCTCGCGATCTGCGACTCGAGCTGCGCGACGTCGCCGCCGGCCTTTTGAAACAGCGGCCGCGCGACGCCCTCGTCCTGCGCGAGCATCGCCCCGACCACGTGCTCGGGGGTCAGCTCGGGGTTGCCACGACGGCTCGCCGCTTCGGCGCCGACGCGAAGGGCTTCCTGGCTCTTGGTCGTAAGGCGATCAGGACGCATGAGGTTCTCCGAGGGGTTGGCGAGCGAAGGGCCCCGCCGTGGCGAATGGGCTGCGCGCGGCCACGAAGAGCAACAGGGCCCCATGGCGATCGCGTCAGCGAGTCAGCGCCAAGTTAAGTCGGAGGCGCGCAGGCGCAAGCGTCCCGCGAGCTTCGCCAACGGACGCAAAATCAGCGCAGCGACTACGCCACGCAAACCAGCGCGCGCCCTGGACGAAGCGACTTGGCTTCGAGCTCGCCAAGGCACGCGCGGGAGCCTTGGCTGAGCTCGCGGCAAGTTTCGGGGCGCCGCTCGTAGATCGAGCACGAATAGCGGCGCGGGCCCGCGCGCACGTCGAGCGCCGCGCAGTGCCCCTCGAACAAGTGCATGAAGGCCTTGTTGCCGACGAAATGCACGAGACGCGCAGCCTCTTCGCCGATGCGTTCGTAGTCGTCGCCGCTGACCGGCACATAGCTTTCGAGCGTTGAAAAGCAGCACACGCCGCACGCGAGGCAATCGTCGCTCATGGGCCGTCGTAGCACGCCCGCCACGCGACGACTTGCGGGCCCCCCGCGCGCGACGTATCGCACGGGCGCATGAGCGACCTCCGCGAGTCTTTCGTGACGACCAGCCGCGGCAAGCGCCTCGCGGTCACATCCAGCGGTAGCCCCGATGCCGAGCCTGTGCTGCTCGTGCACGCGTCGGGCCTCTCGGCGGCAGCGTGGCGGCGCGCGGTCGCGCACCTTTCGGGCTCGCATCAACCGATCGCGATCGACCTGCTCGGCTACGGCCGAAGCGATCCCGCGACGCGCGGCGCGCCCGCGTTCGCGAGCGACGATCTCGAAGGGATCACCGCCACGCTCGCGTCGCTTGGTCGACCGGCCCACCTCGTCGGACACTCGTATGGCGGCTACCTCGCGGCGCGCGCGGCGCTCAGCGCGCCTGTCGCGAGCTTGTTGCTCATTGAGCCGGTGCTGTTCGGCGCGCTCCGCACGGCAAGCGATCCGGAGGCGGCGCCGGAGCTTTCGCTGCTCTACGACGATCCGGCGTTTCTCGACGACGAGACCGGCGGCAGCGAAGCGTGGATGGAGCGATTCATCAACTATTGGAGCGGCGAGGGCGCGTGGGCAACGCTGCCCGAAGCGCACCGCCGGGCCAATCTGCGCGTCGCGTGGAAAGTCTACTGTGAGGTGCGCGATCTGTCGGGAGATCCGCGTCCGTTTTCGACCTACGGAGCGTTACCGGCGATGACCACGCTCGCGCGCGGAGAGCACACCACGACGTGCGCGAGGCGCATCATCGATCACTTGTCGCAGGCCCTGCCGCGCGCCGCTGTCCGCACCATCGCAGGCGCGGGCCACATGTGGCCGCTCACGCACCCCGACGCGCTGCGCGAAACGCTGACCTGTCACCTCGCGCGCGCTCAGCGCTGATCGGGCGGCGGCGGCGGATCGCCTGTGTTTACAGGGCGAGGGCCCATGGGCACGACAAACGGACGAGGCGCGTTGGCGCCCAGCGGCACGCGGGGCTCGGTGGGGGCTACCGCTGCAGCAGTCGCCGCGTTCGACGGAGCCCTGCCGGTGGCGCCGCCCGGCGAAGGCGCGACCGTTGTATTCTGCACCTGTGCCGCGCCCGCGGGCTGCTGCGGATCGTTCGCGGGCACGCGCACGAGCCCCTCGCGGTCCGGAGGAAGCGGAGGACCGGCGGCGCGGTCGCACGCGAGCGCTGCGGCGAGCACAACCGCGAGCGAGAGAAAGGTGAAGGTCGAACCGTACGCGAATGAGTTGGGCGGATGACGCATTCCCTGGGCGTTTGCAATCGTGGGACCACGCGACCTGCGGCCCCAAATGCCCTCGGCGCAGCCCGAAACTACGCGAAGCGCGCGCACTTCACGCAAACCGGGCAGCGGCCTCCCCGCCGCTCGCCAGCGCTGAAGCGGCAGTTAGAACTGGCCGACGACGGACGCGCCTCCGAGCGTCGGGACGACCCAAACCGAGGCGCGATCAACGGCGGCGCGGGCGGCTCCCATCGGCTGCGTGAAAATCTGCAACTCGCACACGGCCATGCCCCCTGCGAAAGCGAGCGCTCCCTGCGCGGCTTGGTCATCGTGGAGCCACAAGTACAGCCCCGCGCCGCCGTTCACGAGCAATCCCCCGAGCTGCATCCACACGCTCCGACCGTCGCGCTGCGCCTCGGCCGAGCTCGCAAGCAGCGCCTCAGCCAACTTCGCTTTGTCGGCGCGTTCGAGCGGCGTTGCTGCGGGCGCGCGGCGAAGACGGCTCGCCGCGTTGACGAACGGCGTCGGCATGACCAGCGTCGAGATCACGCCGATCGCCGAAGTCACCGTGCCCACGCGCGCGCCGGCCCGAAGGGGCGCATCGGTGGTCGCGCCCCAGACGACTCCCTGCGCGATCGTCGAGGCCGAGTAGGCGCTCAGCCACCCGTAGTACCAAAGCCGGCTCGGCCCCTGCGTCGCGTCGAGGATCGCCTGAATCTCCGCGGTGCGCGCGTCGAACGCGGCGGGCTCATCAGCGCTTGCGTTTCGAGGCAGCGAGGCGACGCAGGCGACCGCCGCTGCGACTCCGATCGCGCGGAGCGTGGCAGTCGGCGAGGTCACGGCAGGCATGGTCAGGCTCTTTCATGGCTTGCGCGAACGCAAAGGAGTCCTGCCTTGTACGCGCTGCGGCCGCCGGCGTATGCGCGTTCGTTTGGGCGCGATCAAAACGCGATGCCCGCGCGCGGCGTCACTTGCAGAAGGAAGCTACGTCCGAGGCCTTGAGCCCGAGCTCGCTGTAGAGCGCAGCGACCACCTGCGCTCCGGTCGAAGCGGTCGTCACGCCTGCGCCGTGCAGCAGCGCCCAAAGCTTCTCGACGAAGTGCGGGTTGTCAGGCGAGCTCCACGACGCGAGGTGATTGCCGACGCACTCGGAATACCAGGCCTGCGTGTCTCCCTGCGCGTACCCGACGCGCGCGCGGCACGCCGCGACCGTTTCGAGTCCGTGAGCGCCGCGATAATCGCAGTACATGCCGCGCGTGAGCGAGTTGATGCGGCAGTAGGCGTGCGGCTCGCCCGAGGGACAGTTATCGGCGACGCCGTCGGTGAACGGATATCCGATGTAGTGAGAGCCCGACATGTCCTCGCCGATGATTCCCTTGAGCGGAAAGATGCGTCCCGACTGGTAGGAAACATCGACGGCCATGATTTGCATCGCGACGAGGAAGTGCGCCGGATCGCTCTTTTCGAGCTGCGCAACTGCGGGCACGGCGCGCGCGGCCGACAGAATCCAGATGGCGACGCGCGAAGCAGAGGGGTTGGCCACGTCGACAGTGAGAGCGCCAATCGGCGAACCGTAAGTGCAGCGCTGCGCCGGATAGGGCCACCCTTTCACAGTGACCGGAACGCACTTTTCTTCGACATACGGCTTCGCGTCCATGCACGTCACTACAGCCGCCGGAGGCACCGGATCGGGCTTGCTCGCGTCGGGCGGCAGCGGCGTCGCGGCTTCGCGGGCGTCGTGGCCGGCGTCGAGGAGCGGATGCGGCGCAGGCAGCGCGTCGGCGTATCCGGCAGCAGCATCGGCGACTTCGAGCGGAGCGACTTCGGCGACCTCAGCGGAGCACGCGGCGATGCCGAACGCGGACGCGGAGATGACAACGACGGCGAACAATCGATGAGCAACCATGACGGCACGCTTGAGCAAGACCGGTGCCGCGCGAGCGGATCGGATCGGCGGCCTGCGCGCTCGCGACTGCCCGCGATCGATCGCGAAACATCATCGATTTGCGGGTCGCGAGCGATCGCGAGGGCGCGCGACGACGCGGCTGCGCGCTGCCGCGTGGATCGCATCGCGACCACCGGGGGCGCGGAAGCACCACGGGCCGCTGCGTACGAATCGGCCCGGCCCGAACGCCACAATTAGCTCGATAGTCGGGCAGCGGCGCTTTACGGTGACGCTCACGGCCCAGCGTCCGCGGCGCATGCGCGGCTTCCGGCGCCGCCCGCTTTCGGAAGCCACACAGGAGTTCCCGCATGAAGCTCGCCAGCTTGTTAGTGACGCTCGGGATCATCCTCGCGATCGTCTATTTCACCTACTCGCGAACTGCGGCGGCTCCGATCGCCGCCCCTGCCCCGCCAAGCTCGCTCGGCGAGGCGCCGGCCGCCGACTACGCCCGCAACGCGAAGAGCACTGCGGACTACACCAAGCGGCAAGTGTGCCTCGCGAACTGCGCGGCCGAAATGCAAGTCTGCACGGGCATCTCGCCCGACGACCCGACGAAATGCGGGCCGGCAAAAGACGCCTGCGAAGCCGCCTGCCCCTGACGTGCGGTCGCGGCTCGCAGCCGGGGCCCGGTCACGCCTCGCGTGTCATCTCGACCATCGTGCGTCGGAATCCGAGCGATGCGAAGAGCGCCTGGGCCGAGCGGTTCGCCTCCGCAGCGTGCAGCACCACCCGAGGGGCGCCCCTGGCGACGAGGCCAGTCACGATCGCGTCGACGAGCGCTTTGGCGATCCCCGAGCCGCGCGCCTCGGGCTCGACCCACAGATCGTGCAGCGCGCCGCTCGCATCGAGGAGCTGATTCCAGTCGCGCGCTTCGAGTCGCCCGTACGCGTAGCCGGCAATCCTGCCACCCACGACGGCGACGAGGAGCAGCACCTCGGGCCGGCCGAGCTCCTGCCCAAACCACCACGCGTACCCCTCGGCGACGCGCTCGGGCAAGAAGAACCGCGCGGCGTCGAAGTCGTGGTGAAGCGCGACGAGCTTCGCCGCAAGCGCAGCAACCTCGGCGACGTCACCAGCCTCTGCCGGGCGAATTTGGAAGCGATCGGTCATGCGCCCAGCGTAGCGCAGGTTGGCGGCGCCGGTCGCCCGCGCACGGGCCGCAGTCAGGCGCGCGCGCTCGTAACCCACGAGGCTGCCCGCTTCACGACGACCCCCTGAGCCGAGCAGCAATCGTCAGGTCAACTTCATCTGCTTCTATTGAGTGCGTAGCGGCTGCGACTCGCGTCCCTTGCGCTTTAGAAGGGTGGCCAGCTCAGTGGCGGCGTGGGCGAGCAGCGCGAGCGCGTCGTCATCCTTTTTGCGCCCCTTCGCACTGAAGAGCTCAAACACCGCGACGACTGTTCCATCCACGAGGACGGGCACGGCGACCCCCGTAGCAAGGCGTGCCGACAGCGCTGGCGTCAGCCGTGGCAGGGCAGGCTCATCGACCAGGTTGTCGAGCCAGACGGCACGCGCGCGGCTCCACGCGAGGCCGAGGATACCCACTTCGCGGAAGAACGCGACCGACAGTGTCGCCTCGCGGAATGCAGAAAGTTCGGAGTGGGCCGTCCAGTACCCACCTACGTTCACGAGCGGGCCGGAGCCCTGCGGGCACAACCACACTCCCCCAGCCGACCAATCGAGAGTCTCGCCAATGCGCGCAATCATCGAGGCCATTGCGGCTTCCAGATCAACGGATTCGGAGGCGCACTTCTGCAGCGAGTAGACGAGACCGAGACGCTTCACCGCCTCGTCGCGTGACGCGAGGGCTTCCTGCAACTCCGCCTGCTTGCGTCTCAGTTCGAGCTGCGCCCCGATCTGTCGCGCCAGGATCTCGAGCATCTTCTGCTGCGCCGGCTCCAGCGACCGCGGGCTGCTGTCGAGCACACACAACGTTCCGACGCGGGCACCTTCGGACGTAGTCAGAGGGACTCCGGCATAGAAGCGCACCCCCGCCTCACCCGTGGTGTACGGGTTGTCTCGGAAGCGAGAGTCCGCAGTCGCGTCGGGGATGACGAGGGTGCCGCTCCCCTGAATTGTGTAGTTGCAGAATGCATAGGTTCGCGGCATCGACGTGCCGGGCTCGATGCCGCGCCCGGCCTTGAACCACTGTCGGTCCGAATCGATAAACGAGATCGCTGCGGCGCTTGTGCCGCAGACGCGCTGGGCAAGCTCGACGAGGTCCTCGAAGGCCGACTCGGGGAGCGTATCGAGAATCTCGCACGCATAGAGGGCTGCAAGGCGGGCAAGTTCGTCGAGCGCAGGAGGCGGAACGTTCATGGCAGTCTCCAAAGAACCGTACGATAGCCCAAGATGCCCGGGCGACGGTCCGTCTTCATGGTTATCCATGAGGGCGTCGCCGCTGCGGGGGAGCGTGCTAGCTTCATCTGCCGATGAAGCCGTACCCGGTACCTGCGAACGAGGCAGAACGAAACGACTCCCTGCGGTCGTTCCTAATCATGGATACTCCGCCGGAGCTTCCGTACGACGAGATCGGCGAGCTCGCGGCCCATATCTGCGGCTGCCCCGTGTCGTACGTGAGCTTCATCGAGGAAGACCGATTCTGGTTCAAAGCCAAGTACGGGCTTCCGGCCGACTTCATCTCGTGCCCTCGTGAGATTGCCTTCTGCTCTGTGACTGTGTGCGGGCAAGAAGTCATCCACGCTCCGGACCTGCAGAAGGACCCGCGGTACATGAGCTTTCCGTTCGTCGTCGGGGACCCGAAATTTCGGTTCTACTGCGGCGTTCCTCTGGTGACGCGTGAGGGGTACTCCATCGGTACGGTTTGTGTGATGGACTTCGAGCCGCGCGAGCTGACGGCCGAGCAGATCGAGTCGGTCAAGCGCCTTGCGCGCCAGCTGATGTGTCAGCTCGAACACAGGAGGCAGCTCATCGAGCTCGCCGCGCTCAATCGTCGCCTCGACGAAGCACGCCAGGTCGCAGAGCAAGACCAGGCACGAACCGACAGCCTGCTCGCCAGCATCTTGCCGCGGTCGATCGCCGAAGAGCTAAAGTCGAAGGGGGGGGTGGAGCCGCGTTTTCATGCGTCGTCGTCGATTCTATTCACCGACTTTGCAGGCTTCACTCGCTTCGCGGAAACATCAGAGCCTGCGGTGCTCGTGAGCTTTCTCGATCAAGTGTTCTCAGCGTTCGACGAAATCGCCGTCGCCCGAGGGCTTGAGCGACTCAAGACCATAGGGGACGCATTCATGGCCGTGGGGGGCGTGCCGACCGCGAACCGAACGCACGGTATCGATGCGTGCCTCGCTGCGCTCGAAATGCAGCGTGCGATAAGGCTTTTGAACGAGCGGCGCTCGAAGCTGCGTTTGCCGACGTTGGAGCTGCGGGTTGGCGTACACACTGGACCGGTGATGGCAGGCATCGTCGGCAAGCGGAAGTTTACGTACGACGTTTGGGGCGACGCCGTAAACCTTGCGGCGCGCCTGGAGTCGGCAAGCGAGCCGAAGCGAACGAACGTGTCGGCGGCAGTGGTGGCGCAAACCAAGGCGTTCTTTGAATTCTCACCGCGGGGCCCCATCGCCTTGAAGAACAAGGACCCGATCGAGATGTACTTCCTCGAGCGGCTAAAGCCGGATTATTCGGCTGATGCTACGGGAGAGGTACCCAACGCGGCCTTCGCGCGGAAGCGAGCCGAACTGGCCGAGGCGGGCATGAGCGCGCTACCCAACGCCCTCGGCTGACGCACGCGTCGCGCGACCGTGGCGCATCCTCCGCGACGGCACGCGTCACCCTGGCGCATAGAGGCCTTCGCCGGGCAGCGATGCGTCAATGTCGCCCAGGCGGGCTGCTCTTCCGACTGCGCCTGCGTCGCCGTCGACGTTTGCGGATAACCATTCGGCGTGACTCGGCCGCGCGCGAGCGTTCCGTGCTGGCGCTGAGCTGCTTGAAGCACCGATCGACGCAGCGCAGACCATCCCGACGGCCGCGTAAGGTCGGAGGCCCCGCTCGGAAGGTCATTTCGCGCGGGGGGGAAGGCGCCCGGCGCTCGCGCTCGCGTCGCGGAGGGCTCCGCCAGCCCCCTCGCGTGCCGCATCGGGGCATCTTGCCGCGCCGGGCGCGGGGTCGCGCTCACGCCCCGCGGCGCCGCGTCGCAGCCGTTCGCGCGCGGCGACGGATTGGAGGCGCTCGCGGCCGCTCGACAGGGTCTGCCAACCTTACGTCAAGGTGACCCGACCTTACGTCAAGGTGACCCGACCTTCTGCGTGGGTGCGAGCGTCGGCGCGCTAGAAGCTACCCGAAACGCCGAGCGTTCCGAGGCCCACCACAGGGTGCACCGTGATGGCGGAAGGAGGCGAAGACGCGCGGTTTGGCAGCAGCAGAAGCACCGCGCCGCCGACAAGGCCCACGCCGCCGACGATAAACCCCACGGTCGACACCGTTCCGAACGCGTAGGCCGTGTCGATCGCGCCCTGCGTGCCCGTGGGGCACACCTTGCTCAGACACTGACCGTCGAGGGAGGTCTTCTTGCTCACGGCAATCAACCCGAAAACCGTGCCCGCGGCGAGGGCGACGCCGCCAACGGCGAGCGACGAAAGCCCTGCGACGCGGCGAAAGCCGAGGCCCTCCGAGGGCGGCGGCCCGGCGACCGGCGCCTTCGGTGCCGCCGTCGCAAGCGAGGTCGGGTCCGCTTCGAGCGTGAGCGCGACCGACTCCGAACCTCCCGGAGCGAGGGTGACGCGGCGGGTGGCAGGCGTGAACCCGGGGGCCGACGCGAGCACGACGTGTTCGCCCGGATCGGTAGGCCGAGCGACGCCAAAGAAGGCGCTCGAGACCGTCTCGCCGTCGACCGTCAAGGTGAGCGCGTCGCGCGGAGCGCCGGTCACCGTGAGCACAAGCTTCGCGACCTTGGGGCGTGCAGCGTCGAGCGCCTTTTGCGCACGCGCTTTCGCCGCCACGAACACTGCGGGGGCGTTGGGCGGCAGCTCCTCGCGCACGACGCGTTGCAGGCTCTCGGTTCCGTCGACGAACTTGCCTGTCGCGACCTGACACTCGCCCAGCCGCTCGAGCACCGACGGCGCGTGATGGAGCTGCTCGGAGCGCGAGAGCCGGTCGATGGCGTCTTCGCACTTACCGCTGTCGGCCAGCTTCATGCCCTCGATACCCAGCGCGCGCGCTGCTGCCATGTCGGCGGAGGCGCCGTCGGCCCGGGCCGCACGCGAAAGGCAAAGCGCGCCAAGGCACGCGGCCACGACCACGGCGATGCGGCTCGAATTCGAAAGGCAGTGCACCCTCTCAAAGTACCACAAGAGCCGGGCGTGAGCGCGCGCGCCCATCCGCGCTTTTCGTGCAGCGCAGCAGCAAGTGGTGCACAATGCGAAGATAAGCGCGCCATGCACCCGTCCGTGACCCAACTGCCCTACGGAGAGAAGCGCTTTGGCCGCTACAAGCCTCTCGCCGTGCTGGGGCGGGGCGGCATGGCCAACGTCTATCTCGCCGTGTCGAGCGGCCCCGGCAACTTCAACAAGCTCGCGGTCATCAAGGAGCTCAAGCCCGAGCTCGTCAGCGATCCCGAGTTCGTGTCGATGTTCGTCGACGAGGCCCGGCTCGCGGCGCGGCTGCAGCATCCCAACGTCGTGCATACGTACGAGGTTATCGAAGGCGCCGGCGAACACGCGTTCGTCATGGAATACCTCGACGGTCAGCCAATGAACCGCGTGCGGATGCGCCTCTCCGACACGAGCCCCACGCTCGCGATGGGCGCTCAGCTGCGCATCGTGGCCGAAGCCCTGGCCGGTCTGCACTATGCCCACGAGCTTTGCGACTACGACGGCTCGCCCCTGTGCATCGTTCACCGCGACGTGAGCCCGCACAACATCTTCATCAGCTACTCCGGGCAGGTCAAAGTCGTCGACTTCGGCATCGCAAAGACGAGCGACTCGTCGGCGCAAACGCAGGTCGGCGTGATCAAGGGCAAGCTGAGCTACATGGCCCCCGAGCAGGCCCTCGGCGAGCCGGTCGACCGACGCGCCGACATCTTCGCGATGGGGCTGGTGCTTTGGGAGGCCGCCAGCGGTCAGCGTATCTGGCAGGGCATGCACGACGGTGCCATCCTGAACTTGCTGTCGACTGGCAAGTTGCCCCAGCTGCAGGTGATCGCCCCGAGCGCGCCCGCCGAGCTCACGCGCATCTGCGCGCGCGCGCTGGCGGCCCACGCCGACGATCGCTACGCCACGGCCGCCGAATTTCTCGCGGACCTCGAAGGGTTCATGCGCGGCATGCCCACCTGCCCCGCCGCGCGCGAGCTCGGTGAGCTCATCTCGCAGGCTTTCGAGGGCGAGCGAAAAGGCATCCGCGAGCTCATCGACGAGCAGATGCGCGCGCTCAAGCCCGGAACGACCGGCGAGTTCCCCCCGGGCCACCTCGCCGAGTTCCCGCAGCGCCCGTCGTCGATGCAGCCCGATCCCCTGGCCCTCACGCGCGACTCGGCGGCGGTCACCGAGATCTCAAACGTCGGCCTGATTCAGCCGCACCCGAGCCCCAGCGTCAGCCCGCCCGCGGTAGTCGAGCTCAGCGCGAGCCCGCTGAGCTCACCGAGCGCCGTCTCGCAGCTCACGATGGCGACGACTCCCACGGCATCCCCCCCGCTTCGCGTGGCCGCGATCGCCGCCGGCGCGGTGTTGCTCGTATGCGTGACGCTCGGCGGGGCGTTCCTCGCGTTTCGTAGGCCCGCGTCCGCTGCCCAAGCGCCGACGACGAGCGCTCCGACGACCCCGCCCCTGAGCGCGCAGAGCCCTACGCCCGTGACCAACGTCCGACTGCGCATCAACATCGTCCCGCGAGGCGCGCACGCGACCCTCGACGGCCAGACCGTGCTCACGCCGGGACCGACGCTGCTGGCCGCCGACAACAAGCCGCACGCGCTCGAAATCGACGCCCCGGGCTACGAGCGGCGCTCCCTCGAAATCAGCCTCGACAGCGACAAAGAGCTCGACGTCACGCTCGACAAGAGCCCGGCGCCGCCAAGCGCACCCGTCACGGTGACCCGACCTCCGCGGCCGCCCACGACGAAGCCGGCCGCGAGCGCCGGCGAGCCCGACCTCGGCTACTGATCGGCCGAGCGACGGTCGATTCCGCTGCGATCACGATTCGCAAACGCCGCGCTGAGCGCGTCACCAAGCGCGTCGCCGCCCTCGCCGCGACGCTCGTCGCGCTGCCTGCGCTCGCCCGCCATGGCGATGAGCGCGGCGATCGACGATGCCGGCGCCTCGCTGCGCCTGTGCATCAGCTCGTGCGAGCCGCACACGACGACGTGCGCGCCGCCCTCGAGGCGGGTCGTGCACAGTCCCCTCGCGTCGGTCGATCCACAAACAACGCAGCTTCCGGCGATATGAGGGGCGCGATTCATCGTTTAACGCTTACGGCGGCGGCGCGCGCGGGGCCAAATTTCCGGCAAACGCAAGGGCTTCGGTAGGTCTGGTCGCCGCATCTCAACTCCGGTACTAAGCTTGCCCATGACCACTTATCTCGTCACCGGCGGCGCCGGCTTCATCGGCTCGAGCATCGCGGCAGCGCTCCTCGCGGCGGGCGAGCGCGTGCGGGTGCTCGATGACCTTTCTTCGGGTCGCGAAGAGAACCTCGCGAGCCTGTCGGGCGATCTGGAAATCATCCGCGGCACCATCCTCGATCCTGAGGTGGTCGCGCGGGCGATGAAGGGCGCCGAGGTGGTGTTCCACGAAGCGGCCATCCCAAGCGTCGTCCGATCGGTCGAGCGCCCGCAACCCTCGATGCTCGCGAACGTGCAGGGCACGACGGTCGTGCTCGATGTGGCGCGCCACTCGGGCGTGCGACGCGTGCTGTTCGCGGCAAGCTCGTCGGCCTACGGCGATACACCGGTGCTGCCCAAAATCGAGACGATGCCGACGCAGCCGCTGTCTCCCTACGCGATCTCGAAGCTGACCTGCGAGCACCTGCTGCGCGTGTTCGCCTCGCTCTACGGGCTCGAAACGCTCAGCCTGCGCTACTTCAACGTGTTCGGTCCGCGTCAGGATCCGACCAGCCAGTACGCCGCCGTCATCCCCAACTTCATCACCGCGGCGCTCACCGGCCAGCGTCCGCGGGTCTTCGGCGACGGCGAGCAGACGCGCGATTTTTGCTTCATCGACAACGCAGTGAGCGCCAACCTCCTGGGCGCGAGCGCGAGCGCAAAGCTCACAGGCCAGGTCGTCAACGTGGCGTGCGGCGAGCGCACGAGCCTCAATCAGCTGCTCGCGTACATCGGCGAAGCCACCGGCGGCAAGCTCGAGGCCGACTACAGCCCGACGCGCGCTGGCGATGTGCGCGATTCGCTGGCCGACATCAACGCGGCCCGCGAGCTCATCGGCTACGCGCCGATCGTCGACGTGCGCGCCGGGCTCGCGCGCACTGTGGCCGCGTTCAAGACGTTCACCCGGTAAGCGAGCCTCAACGCGCAGGCGCACGCGTCAGCACGAGCGCGTGAAACACCCCGATGTCGATCCGCTCGGCATCCGGAGCGAATGCGCCCGAAGCGAGCCAGTCACGCTCGGTGTCAGCGCGCGATTCGAAGCTGCGCAGCTCATCGAACACGTATGCGACGCGCGGCGCGCGCTCGAACCTCGCGCGGTACGGCGCGTAGCGATCCTGCGCGGCATGCAGCGGCACGAAGACGACGCGCTCACGCGCAAGAAAGGTGAGCCGGTAGGCCGACCAGTAGTCCGCGATCGCCTCGCGCACGCCGCGAGCTTCGAGCGCGCGAACGAGCGCCGCCTCGTCATTCGCACGGCCCGAGGCCGTGAGCACGATGGTCGCTCCGCTCACGTAAGGCCCGAACCCGAGCCACCCCCCAATCGCGGCCTGCACGAGGTAGGGCGACAGCGCGAGCACAAGTCGCGTCGCACCCAGCCGAACGCCGAGCGGAAGCAGGGCAAACGGAAGCACCACGACGATCGCGGCCAGGTAGCGCATCGAAAACTGGTCCATCACCATGCGCGACAGAAGGAAGCCTCCGAGGGTCGACGCGATCGCGACCCACGCGAACGCCGCGAGCCTCCGCACGCCCGGCGCAACGCCAGCGCGCGCCATCGCCAGCGCGCCATAAACGGCTGCCGCGCTCACAACCGCGACGCCCAACCACTGCGTCGCCTGCAGCGGCAGCGACACGGCGAGGCGCTCGTAGTCCATCCAGTGCGCGGGCGCGTAGATCGCAGCGCCGCTCATCCACGGAAAGCACGAATCGACCAGCAGCGCCGCGTTGTGCGAGACCACGCTGAAGCTGAGCGCCGCTACGCTCCGCTGCGCCTGCGGATGAAGGGCGAGCGCGGCGAGCAGCGCCCCGCCGATACCAAGCCCCGCGAGCCACGCGGCAGCGGACCGCCATCGATCACGTGACGCGTGCAGCCCGAGCGCGGCCAGCGCACACAGGGCGGGAAACAGCAGCATGGCGTACGGATCGGCCAGCCACGCGAAAGTCGTCAGCAGCCCGCCGGCCGCGAAGCGCGCGCGCGACGTGGCGCCGTCGAGCGCGAGCAGCGCCGCCATCGCGAGGGTGAGCGAGAGCTGCCGCGGCGGATAGAGCGCATACGAATGCAGGCAGCTCGTGGTGAGCACGAGCGTGAGGGAGAGCACCGCGGCGGTCGTCACCGGCACATGCCGGCGCAGCGCCAGCATCGCCATGAGGGTAAGCGCCACGTGCAGCGTCAGCGACGACAGCATCAGCGCGAGCGGCGTCGGGCCGAGCGCCGCGAAAAACCCTGCGGCCACCACCGAGTCCGCCGACGTCTGGTACGTCGACCCGAACAGCAGGGCCGACCACTCGCCGCGAAGCAGGTGCATCGCCTGCAGGCCCACGATGGCGGCGTCCGAGTTGGTGGCGGCCGCGTTGATGAGCGCGGGGAGGCGAAACAGAAGCGACAGCGACGCGACGCCGACCCACGGCAGCAGCTGACGCAATGAGCCCCTCGCGTTCATGCGACGCTACGACTTGACGGAAAACGACTCGAGCTCGCGCGGGACGAGCCCGTAGGCCTCGGCCGCCGCCAGCAGCCCAGCGTTCGCGGGGAGGTGCGAGAGAAAGTCGCGGGCGTAGGGCGTTGCCGAAAGTCCGAGCACGCGCGTCGCCAGGCGCGGCATCGCCCGGGCGATCGCGTCGCGCGCCTCCTCGGGCAAGCCAAGGTCGACGCAGGCGTCGTGCAACGCAAGAAAGACGGGCGCTTCGTTAAGCAAGCTCGGCGAGCCGAGGGCGAGCAACTCGGCGGCCTCGCGCGCGATGTCGCGCGCGTGATCGGCGGCGCCGCAGCGCCTCTCGGACTCGGCGAGCACCCCCAGCGCGACGGGCACGACATCGAGCATTTTCGTTGCCCGATAGCCCTGCGCTGCAATTCGGAGAACCGTGCGCGCGGCCTCACAGGCCATCGGCGCGCCGAGCCTGAGCAGCTCTGCGCCGCGGTAGAAGAGCACGCCGAGCGTTGCGCGATCGTGCGGCACCCAGCTCCCGGCGGCCGCGCTGTCTGCGAGGCCGCGCGGATCGGCTAAGATGGCGTCGAGGATGGGATCGGGTCCGAACGTGGCGGTCCAGCAGAGCAGGTTCATCTGCCCGTGCCGCACCGTGCCCGGAGAGCCAATGGCTTGCGCGAGCGCGATGCCGCTCTCGATGGCGAGCCTCGCCTCGCTGCGCGCGCCCATGGTCGTCAGCGCAAAGCCGACGTTGATCGTCAGCATCGCCTCGCGCGTCTTGAGGCCTGCCTGACTCGCTGCGCGCGCCGCGCTCCTGCGCGCTTCGAGCGCGGCGCCGACCTGCCCGCGAGCCTGCCGCACCACCGCCAGGGTCTGCCACGCGTCGACCGCCGACGATGAAAATCCGTGCCGCTGCGAGAGCGACAGCAGGTGCTCGGCTGCGTCGGCAGCGAGGTCGAGCTCGCCGGCGAAGGCGCGTCGGGTAGCGAGCGCTGCCTCACAGCGCGCCTCTTCATCGACGAGCCCTGCAGCCTCGGCAGCCCCGCGAACTTCGTCGAGGCGCGCGCTCGTGTCGGCGTCGCCGCCGCACGCGTCTTCGTAGCGAACGCGAGCCCCCCGAGCGCGCACTTCGCTCGCTGCATCGTACACGGAATCTTCCATCGCCCGCACCGCGGAGTCGCGTTCGCCGGCGCGCGCATCGAGGCGATTCCAAGCCTCTTCGAGCACCAGCGCCCTCGCGAACTGCGTCGGTTTGTCGTCGGCGTATGCCAGCGCCTTCTCGGCCATCGCGACAGCGTCGCCCAGCGCGTGCGCCGCCAGCGCGCGCCGCGCGGCTTTGTCGAGATACACCGCGGCTTCGCTGTGCGCGCCGCCCAGCTCGAGGTGCCGCGCCACAGTCGCGTCGTCTTCGCCCATGCTCGCCAGCCAGCGGCCCGCGCGCACGTGCAGCTGTTTCATCGAGTCGTCTCCAAGCGACGCGTACGCCACCTCTCGCATCAGCGCGTGCTTGAAGGCGTACTCGCG
Source organism: Myxococcales bacterium (assembly GCA_947473045.1). Taxonomy (GTDB): domain Bacteria; phylum Myxococcota_A; class Polyangia; order Polyangiales; family Polyangiaceae; genus JANYHY01. Next base: position 37,066 of record CANJCO010000027.1, read on the forward strand.
GGCTCCCTTGAACCGGGCGCTCGCCTGCTCGACCAGAACCTCGCTCGCGGCGAGCATCCGCAGGAGCGCGACCGGCTCGGCAACACCGAGCGACTCGCACGCGGAATCCCACGAATTGAGGCCAAATACCGACAGTCGTGAGGCGAGATCGCGCGCTTCGTCGTCGAGCGCATCGAGCTGCACCTGCATCGCCGCCTCGATCGTCGGCGCAGACGTCGCGTCTCTGCCCTGCGCCGTGAGCCGCGCGAGCTCTTCGGCGAAGAGCGGAGAGCCGCCCGCTTGCGCTGCGATCGTGTCGGCGATCGCTTCGCCATCGACTGAGCTGGCCTTCTCGCGCAAGATCGCCAGAGCGATCGACCGCACGCTTCGCTTCGACAGCGGTCGCAGCTCGACCTTCACGTGATCGCGCCCGGAGAACCGATCCGGCTCGTCGCGCCAGAGCGTCGGCCTCGCCGTGATGAGCAGCCAGAGCGAGCATCCGGACGCGCGCGCGAGGATGTGGTCGAGCCACGACAGACTCTCCGCGTCCGCCCACTGCGCATCCTCGATGCTCAGCACGAGCGGGCTGCGGCGCGAGAGGGCGACGACCAGCTCGGTCAGGGTCATCCACAGCACGTCGCGCGCCGCCCTCGCCTCGGTGTGAGCCGGAAGCGGCTCGTTGGCGAGCAGCCGCGCGATCAGATCGGCGGCCTCGTCCGGGAGCACCACACCGGTCAGCGCCGCCAGCGTCGCCGTGGCCTGCCGCGCTTCGACGAGCGACGCGCCTCTGGGACCGCCGCCGAGCGAGCGTGCGATCTCCGCCACGACACCGAGCGCCTGTCCCTTGCCGAAGGTCTCGCACCGGGCCACCGCGACCCGCGCGCCCGACGGGTGCGACGAAATGCGCAGCACCGCCTCGCGGCGCAGTCGCGTCTTGCCGATGCCGGGCGCCCCGGTCACGGTCACAAGCACCGGCGTGTTGTCGTCGAGCGATCGCTCGAAGCTGCTCGTGATCTGCGCCAGCTCGATCTCGCGACCGACGAACGGGGCGCCGCCTACGCCCTCGCGCTTGCCGTCGCCCACGCCGCTCACGATGCTCGCGCCGTCGTCGCGGGCCTGGAACTCGTAGCGCCCTCGCGCGAGCTCGGTCGTCGTGGTGTCGGTGAGAACCTGGCCGCGCTGCGCGTTTCGGGCGAGCGCCGCGGCGCGGTCGACGACCTCGCCGATGGGTCGCGTACGCTCGACCCGGCTTCGACCGGTGGCGATGCCAACGGCTGCGTTCAGCTTCGCCAGTCGCAGCGCAAGATCGACCGCGCGCGGGACCTCGTCACCAAGCGATCGCGTCACGCCTAGATGCGCGACGATCGCGTCGCCCCCGAGCTCCGTCGCCTCCGCGCCGCGCGCCCGCAGGTGCGCCACGAGGCGCGAGCGCGCAGGCCCCTTCGGCACCTGCGTCGCAAGAATCGTCGTCACGAGGCGCGAGCCGCTGCCCGCTCCCGAAGACGCCAGCATGCTCACCGGGCCGGAGCCGCTCGCCGGCGCCACGTCGTCGTCAGCGTCATCCGGCGTCGCGTCTCGGCTGCGCGCGACCTCGGCTGCGATCGCGCGAAGGCGGTCGGCCACGAGCGTGGCGTTGGCGGGGCGATCCGACGGATGGGTCGCGAGCAGGTCGGCCATGAGGTCGTCGAGCATCGGCGGCGTCGACGGATGCACGTGCGAAAGCCGGGGCGGCGCCGTCGTCACGAGGCGCGCGAGGATCGCGATCGGCGTCGGACCAACGTGCGGCGGTCGCCCCGCTACCAGCTCGAACAACGTCGCTCCGAGCGCGTACAGGTCGGCGCGATGGTCGACCTCGACGTCGCCGCGCGCCTGCTCCGGCGCCATGTAGGCAGGGGTCCCGATGATGGCGCCCGTTCGCGTCAAACGCACGTCGTGGGTCGCCGCAACGCCGAAATCGACGAGCTTGGCGTCGACCGCGCCCTCGACGCCACGCGCGCTCGCGGTCAGGAAGATATTCGACGGCTTTACGTCCCGGTGCACGATGCCGGCAGCGTGCGACGCGGCGAGTGCATCGGCGACCTGAGCCGCGATGTCGATGGCTTGCGCGAGCGCGATCGCACCGCGAGCCCGGCGCTGGGCCACGTCTTCGCCTTCGAGCCACTCCATGGCGACGTAAGGAGCGCCGTCGTCGAGCTGACCGAAGGCCACAAGGCGCACAATGCCCGGGTGATGAAGCCCGGCCAGCGCGCGACCCTCCCGATGGAACCGCGCCTCCTCGCCGGCGTCGACCCCCGAAATTGCGATGACCTTCAGCGCGACGGTCGTGAGCGTGACCGAGTCGTGAGCGCGGTAGACGATGCCCACGCCGCCACGGCCGACTTCGCGCTCGATGACGAAGCGCCCGCCCACCTGCGCCTCGCACGCGTACGCGCTCACGCCGGTCTCCGACCTTCCGCGATCACGAACACCTCGTAGCTGCCCGTGCGCGTACCCTCGGGGCGAATCAGGCGCTCCTTTTCGAACGCGCGCTTCACGCCCGCCCGCGCGAGCGGCAAGTCTTCGCCCATGAAGATCTTGCCGATAAACGCCCCGCCCGGCGCGAGCAGCGCCTGGGCAACCTCGAGCGCGCCCATGAACAACTCGAAGCTCCGCGTCTGGTCGCCGAGGCGATTACCGGTCGTGCGCGGAGCCATGTCGCTCAGCACCACGTGGTAGGGCGCGAACGTCGCGAGCGCGCTGTTGCCGAGCGACAGCGCGTCGCCCTGAACGAACGTGGCGTGGGCTGGCAGCGTCGTGGTGAGCGGGTCGAGGTCGATGGCCATCAGCCTTCCGCTCGGACCGATCTTGTTTGCAGTATACAATGACCAGCTGCCCGGAGCCGCCCCGAGGTCGAGCACGCGCATGCCCTGCTTCAGCAGCCGCGTACGCCGGTCGATCTCCTCGAGCTTGAAGACGCTGCGCGCCGGGTATCCGGCTTTTTTGGCCGCGACAGTGAAACGATCAGGCTTCTTGTAAGGATTTTGCGGGCGAGACATCGTGAGGTCCGGAGGCATGGTAGCGAGGCTGAGCCACCGATGTACGGCCACATCCCGCCCAAAATTCATGCGCGCGCGATTTTGATGACTCGCCCCGCGGCGGACCCCGATTGGACCACCTCACAAGACTACGGCATGCGCGCGAGGCGCGTGCGACAATTGCGCGACCGCCAGACCCGCCAGCTCTTGCGCGCCGCCGCGCTCGGGCAACGCGTAAACTGCAGACAAGAGGCTCCTTGCTTCGCACGATTCGCATTCACGACCAGCACTGGGAAGCCGCCCCTCGCGCCAGACGCGACGACTGGCGCACGACCATCGTCGACTTGCTCGACGACGGGGGCATCGGCGACCGCCACGACTCCCTCGTCATCCACGCCAGCTCCGAGGCCGTCATGCTGACGCTCGACGGCGACGACGGTGAGCTTCGCTTCACGATCGAGGCGGCGCGCGTCTCGCCGCTCGTGGCCGAATACCTCCACGTCATTCGGCGAATGCAGGCCGAAGAAGTCGCCGAATCGAGCGCAAAGATGCAGGCCCTCGACATGGCCAAGCGCGTCGTTCACGACAAGGGCGCCCGCGTGATCGCCGCCGCCGCCCCGCAGCTCGCGGCCGCGCACGAGACTTATCGCAGGCTCTTTACGCTGGTGCTCTCGGTGCTGGTCGACGTCACCGCGCTGCCCGGCGCCGCCGCGCATCGCAGGCACGTGGGCTACTGAGCCGCGTCAGCTCGACTTGCCAAGCGCAGCGTCTATGTCGCGGGGGTTGAAGCCCACGAGGATCTTGCCGCGAATATCGATGACCGGAATCGAGCCGGTTCGCATGCCGCTCTTGGCGAGCTTGCGCTGCATGTCGCGCGCCGCCGCCGCGTCCTGGTCGATGTCTTTATCGATGAAGGCAATGTTCTTCGAGCGCAGGTACGCCGCCGCCTGATGGCAGGGCCCGCACCACGACGCGCCGTAAATGACGATCGGGGCCTGCTGCGCCACCTCGACCGAGCCGGCCGGTGCGCTGGCGAGGTCACGCGCGCCGCCCGCCGGGTTGGCAGCGCCGCCGGCCGCCGCCAGCGTCGGGCCGACCTTCTGCCGTCGCGCGATCGCGAGGGCGTCGAAATCGGCGCGCGTCATCGGCGTCACTCCGAAGGTTCCGTCCGCGCGAGCGTTGCGCAAATCGGCCACCAGCACGCGCGCGTCGTGGGTGCCTTCGTCCTTGTTGGGGTCAACGACGCGCACAGCATCGCGGCCCACGATAGGAACATCGGCGACCCGCTGCTCCACGTGAAAATCGCCCTTTTCGTCGATCCACGTGAGCAGAAGCCCTTCGCTCGACTCCTTCACGACGACCGATGCCGACTCGTCTACCGCAGGCGCGCCTACTGGTTTTTTTCGGGAGCATGCGCCTAGCGTTCCGACCAGCGCGCACGCCAGCACCAAGGCTCCGAGCCTCCGCCGCGCGCTCACGCCAGCACCTCTCCGAGCTTCGTCCACTCCGACATCATAGCCTCGACGCGGCGCGCGAGCGCTTGTTCCGTTGCGGCGAGCCCGGCCAGCTTCGCCCAGTCGCCGGCCGGATCCTGCTTCAGCTTCTCGCGCAGCATCTCGAGCTCGGTCTCGGCGAGCGCGATCGCGTTCTCGAGCTCGGCCATCCGCCGCTTCTGCTTTTCGCGGTCGCGCGTCGCCGTGCGCTGCTCCTCGTACTTCTTCTTTCCGCCATCGTCGGGCGCAGGAGGCGGCGGCTGCTCGCTCTTTTTTCGGCGTGATTCCGCGCGCGACGGAGGCGCTTCGATGCGGGGCGTCTGCGCGGCGACAAAATCGCGGTAGCCCCCCGCGAAGACCCGAACCTCGCCATCGCGCACCGACACGACGCGCGTCGCCACGTTCTCGAGAAAGCGCCGATCGTGAGAAACGAAGAGCACCGAACCCTCGAAGCCGGCCACGAGCGCCTCCTCGAGGATCTCCGCTGCGGGGATGTCGAGGTGGTTGGTCGGCTCGTCGAGAAAGAGCAGGTTGCGCGGTTCGAGCAGCAGCTTGGCCAGCGCGAGGCGCGAGCGCTCACCGCCGGAATATCCGCTCACCACCCGGAGCGGATCGTCTCCCCAAAAGCGAAACCGCGCGAGGTACTCACGCGCCTTTTCGACAGTATAATCGCCGCGAACGCGCCTGATTTCCTCGACGGCCGTGTTCTTCGGATCGACCTCGCCGAGGTGCTGATCGAAGTAGCCTTCCTGCAAGTTCGTGCCCCGGCGCACCCTGCCGCTGTCGCCCGCAGGCGCCCGCCCGGCGAGGATGTTGAGCAGCGTCGTCTTGCCCGAACCGTTCGGCCCGACGATGCCGATGCGCTCGCCGCGGCGGAGCAGGAGATCGACCCCCGAAAAGAGTTGCCGACCGCCGCGCGAGGCGCCGAGGTTTTCGCATTCGAGCGTGATGTCGCCGCTGCGGCTCGCCGGTGAGAACGAAAACCGCACCCGCTCAGCGACCGCCCAGACGTCTTCGGGGCGCGCAGCGCGATCGAGCTTGTCGAGCATTTTGCGACGGCTCTGCGCCTGCTTGGTGTTTTGTCCGGCGATGTTCTTGCGGATGAAGTCTTCGGTCTTGTCGATGAACGACTGCTGGCGTTCGAGCACCGCGCGCTCGCGCTCGAGGTCTTCTTGCCGGGCGACCGCATAGTCGCTGTATTTGGCGTAGTAAGCGCGCAGTCCGCGGGTGCCGAGCTCGAGGGTGACAGGGCACACATTGTCGAGAAACGCGCGGTCGTGCGACACGACGAGCACCGCTCCGCGATAGCCCACGAGGAAGCTCTCGAGCCAGGCGATCGTGTCGAGATCGAGGTGGTTGGTGGGCTCGTCGAGCAGGAGCAAATCGGGCTGCTGCGCGAGGATGACACCGAGCGTCAGGCGCCCGCGCTCGCCTCCCGAGAGCGAGGCCACCGGGCGCTCCAGGTCGCGATCGGAAAAGCCCAGTTTGTGGGCCAAAATGCCGACCTCGCGCTCGAGCTCGTCGCCGCGCTCGAGGTGGTAGCGATCGGTCAAGTGGGCCAGCCGATCGAGGGCCTCGGCGGCGCCCGTCGCGGCGTCGTGCTGCGCCTGGGTCAGCTCCGCGCGCAGGCGCACGACCTCGCGAAAACCCGACAAAAACCCTTCGAGGACGGTGCCCTGCGCGTCAATCTCGTGAGACTGCCGATAGTAGCCCACCGAGACATCGCGCTTGATGACGACCTGCCCCTGATCGGCCTCGATCTCCTTCATGATCAGCCGCAGCAGGGTCGACTTTCCAGCTCCGTTCGGGGCGACCAGAGCAGCCCGCTCGCCGAGCGCGAGGCTGAACGTGACGCCCTCAAAAAGGGTGTCACCGGCGTAGCCGAAGCGGAGGTCTCCGACCTGAAGGACGGTCATGGGATCGGCGGGCGTTGTAGCACGATCCTGAAGGCGAGCGACGCCCGGCGCTTCACGTGACGGCGCTGACGAGCGAGGCGACCGAGGCGGCAAAGGGGACGTGTTCGCGGGCGTCCTGCCTGAGAATCGACTCGATTTTCGCGTTCTTCGCGATCGCTTCATCGAGCGCCGGATCGCTCCCCTTCGCGTACGCGCCCAGCGTCACGAGATCGCGCTTCTGCTCGAAGAGCGCGAGGAGCGCGCGCAGCTTTCGCGCCGCTTGCCGATGCTCGGGCGTGACCACGGAATCCATGATCCGCGACAGCGACGCCGTGACGTCCACCGCGGGATATCGGCCGCGCCCTGCGATCGCGCGATCGAGCACGACATGGCCGTCGAGCACCCCGCGCACCTCGTCGGCGATGGGCTCGTCCATGTCGCCACCCTCCACGAGAACCGTGTAGATCGCAGTTATCGACCCACGCTCCCCCTGCCCGGCCCGTTCGAGCAGCCGCGGCAACATCGCAAAGACGCTCGGCGGATAACCGCGCCGCGCGGGAGGCTCTCCTGAAGCCAGCCCTACCTCGCGCTGCGCCCGCGCAAACCGCGTGACCGAGTCGACGAGGAGCATCACGCGCTTGCCCTGATCGCGGAAGTACTCGGCGTAGGCCGTCGCTACCTGCGCCGCGCGGAGACGCTCGAGCGCGGCCACATCGCTCGTGGCGACGACAACGACGCTGCGCGCTCGGCCTTCCGGACCAAGCGCGTGCTCCAGAAACTCCTGCACCTCGCGCCCGCGCTCGCCGACGAGCGCCACGACTACGACGTCGGCCGCGACCCCGCGCGCGACGGCTCCGAGCAGGGTGCTCTTTCCGACTCCCGACCCGGCAAACAGGCCCACGCGCTGGCCCTCGCCGAGCGTCAGCAGGGCGTCGAGCACGCGCACGCCGGTGGCGAGAGGGCGGTCGACCGGACGCCGCGAAAGCGCGGCAGGAGGATCGCGATCAACCGGCACGGCAGCGCCCTTATCGAGGCTCGCGCCGCCGTCGATCGGCACGCCGAGCCCGTCGACCACACGGCCCAGGAGCGCATCGCTCGCGCGCACGGTGAACGCGCCGCCGGTGGCCTCGACCACGTCGTCGGGACCGACGCCGACGAGCGATCCGAGCGGCATCGCGATGGCTTCGGATGCCGAAAACCCTACGATCTCACACGCGAGCGGCTCGCCGCGCCTGCGCACGTGCACCACGTCGCCAACGCGCACTCCCGGGAGGGCGAGTCGCATCGACAGGCCGGTGACCGACCTCACCCGGCCTTGCGCGCGCAAGGTCGGCGTGGCGGCAAGCTGAGCGCGCAGCGCGTCGAGGTCCACCCCCTGACGGTAGCAAAGCCGGGCGACCGCTGCCTAGCAGGCCGTTGAAGCAGCGGCCTGCCAGCGTTTCTTCTCGGGGAGGCAGGCACCTCGTCGCCTCGAAGAACGCGGTTTTTCCCGGGTCCCCACCTCACGCGATTGGCTTCGCCAATCCCTGGCAGGGTGTTGTTCGACCGCCCTGCTAGCGCGGGACGAGCTTGGCGACCGCCGCAGGGATCGGGCCCATCCGGCGCAGCGCCGCCAGCAGCGTGGGCCGCGCAAACGCGCCGTCGGCACGCAGCATCGCGGTGGCCTGCGCCGCCCGAGCCTGGTCTCCGGCGAGCACGAACTGCCCCGCGGCGTTCCAGACGAAGCGACGAAACGCGCGCGAGCTCCAGCTTCGCAGCAGCGACAGGTACTCCGGATCGCACTCAAAAAGCGCCTTGTACCGTTCGTAGTCGCTGGCGCTCGGGCCGGTCAGGCGGTCGTCACCCTCAGTGTGGTAGACGCGAAGCCCCTGTTGCAGGTGGTACCAGCGCGCGCCGGCGTGAATGCGGTGCCAGAGCGTCGACTCGAAGCCCTTGATGCGCTCGTCGAAGCGCCGCTTGCCGAGGATGCGTGCATGAAAAATGCCCCAGTGCTCGCCGCGCGCATGGTCGATGACCGTGCGCACGTCGATAGGCCCTTCGCGCAGGCCCGTGCCGGTGAGCTTGCCGGTGCGGGAGTCGACGCAGTTGGTCGATACGGCATCGAGCAGCGGATCGACCTCGCGAACGGCCCGCACGAGGCGCTCGAGCGCGGTTGGCACGAGCTCGTCGTCGCTGTCGAGGGTGGTGATCCACTCGCCGCGCGCGTGATCGAAGCCCGTATTTTTGGCCGCCGTGACGCCGCGGTTGCGCTCGTGCGCGACGTAGCGAACCCGAACGTCGGCGTAGCTCGTGACCAGCTCGCGCGTGCCGTCGGTGGAGCCGTCGTCGACGACGATGAGCTCGAAGTCGCCGTGCGTCTGCGCAAGCACGCTCCCGATCGCGCGCGGCAGCGTGCCGGCGCGCTGGTAGGCGGCCATGACGACGGAAAACACAGGCTACTTCGCCGCAGACTTCTTCTTGGAGGCGCTCACGCCGTCTTCGCCGAGCTCGCGCTCCAGCTCACGCAGCAGCTCTTTGGCGCGCGCGGAGAGGCGCGTGGGAACGTCGACCTTGACCTCGACGACCAGCGCGCCGCGGCCGCGACCGTCGAGCCGGGGAACGCCCTTGCCCTTGAGCGAGACCACGTGACCGGGCTGCGTGCCCGGAGGCAGCGTGAGCCTGGCGACCCCAACGCCTTCGTTCGGATCGAGCGCGGGGACCTCGATTTCAGCTCCGAGCGCAGCGTCGGTGAGGCTGATGTGAGCTCGGGTTACGAGATCGGCCCCGTCGCGCTCGAAGCGTGGGTCCTCCTCGACGTCGATCTCGACGTAAAGGTCGCCGGCGCTGTTCGGGCCGGCCATGCCCTGGCCTGGCACGCGCAGTCGCTGCCCCGCATCGATGCCGGCGGGAAAAGTGACGGTGACCTTCCTGGCCTTGGCAACCACGCCGCCTCCGGAGCACGGGCGGCAGGGCGACTTGATGAACACCCCGCGTCCCTGACAGCGCGCGCAAGGGGCAGAAAACATGACAAATCCGCGCGAGCTGGTGACCTGGCCCGTGCCGCGGCAGGGGCTGCACGCCTCGGCTTTGGTGCCCTTCTCGGCGCCGCTGCCGCCGCACTCATCGCAAGCGCCGGGCGCCTGAACGATGAGCTCGCGCTTGCACCCGAAGGCCGCCTCGACCAGTGTAATCCGCTGCTGCACGCGAAGATCGCCGCCGCGGCCGCGGCTCGACCGACCGCCGAACCCGCCCGAGAACATCTCGGAGAAGAGGTCCTGCATCTGCGAAAACATGTCGCCCGAGTTTCCGCCACCGCCGCCGCCGCCCTCGAGGCCGGCATGCCCGAACTGATCGTAGACGCCGCGCTTGTCCTCGTCGGACAAGACCTGAAACGCTTCGTTGATCTGTTTGAAGTTCGATTCCGCGTCGGGATTGTCGGGGTTTCGATCGGGGTGATGCTTCAGCGCCTCGCGCTTGTAGGCCTTGCGCACCTCGTCGGGCGGCGTAGTGCGCTCGATACCGAGCACCTCGTAATAACAACGCTTGTCGCTCATGAGCTGGGGCACCCGATTGAAGCGCGTGCGAGCAAAGGCCCGACGCGGCCGGCTGAAGGTAAATCTGCGCGAGGCCGTGTCAACGCGCGCCTGCTTCGGAATCGCGCTGCGCGCCGCTGATTTGTGCGAGCAGCGCGGCCTGCCGGGCGAGTTGGGCCTGCGCATGCGCGAGCGCCTCGCCCGACTCCGCGGCCACGCGAGCCGCATGTTCCTGTGCGAGAGCCTGACGAAGCGCGGCGATTTGCTCTTCGAGCGGACCGCTGCCCGCCGGCGAAGCGGCCACCGCGAGCGGCGCCGCGTCGACTTCCGCAGCGGCCACTTCGGCAGGCGCGGGCGGCGCTGCATGACGGGCCGTTTCGAGTCGTGATTCGAGCTCCGACACCTTCCAGGCAGAGGCCTCTAGCGCGCTCTGGTGGCGGGCCCATGCGAGCGCCGCAGCGTCGAGCTTCTTGGTGAGGGCAGCGTTTTCTTCAAGCAGCGCGGCCGACGGCGAGGGCGCCTCGGCGATCACGGGCGCGTGCAGCTGGGCCACGATTTCGCGGGCGATCCGCTCGCGCAGCAGCAGCTGGTGCTCGGCTTCGCGCAGGGCGACGGCGCGCTCCTGCAGCCGGTCCTCGAGCAGGGTCAGCTCGTCTTCGTGGGCCGCGAGCGCCTCCTCGAGCTGCGACTCGATCGCGGCGGGCGCTGCGTGCGCGCGCTGCAGCTCGGCGCGCAGCGCTTCGAGTTCGCGCGCGTGCGCCTGCGCCAGGGACCGGCGCTCCGAGCGCGCGACATCGCTCGCGGACCGCGCCCCCGCGAGCTCGGCCTGAAGCGCGGAGACCTCGCCGATCAGCGCGAGCATCCGGGGGTCGTCCGACGGCGGCGCCGGGCTGCGGAGCGCGTCGACCTCGGCGGTCAGCACCAGGACCTCTTCGTCGCGCTGGCGGAGCGCAGACTCGAGCGCCGCGACGCGCTCTCGCGACGAAAACGCACGCTCTTCGGCCACGTGGAGGCTGGACTCGAGCGCCGCGGCCCGCTCGCGGGCGACGATAAGGTCTTCTAGCGACACCGATCCGCGCTCGGCGGCCGCGCGAGCCGATTTTTCGCTGATCAACGCCTCGACGAGCCGGTGCACTTCGCGCTCTTGCGCGTGACGCAGGGTGCGCTCCTGTTCGAGCTGCGTTCGCTGAACGTCGGCGATGAGGCGCGCCTCGGCGATCTGCGCCACGGACGTGGCCTCTTCGGCCGCGACCGCGTCGTCGTCACGAGCCGCAGGGAGCTCGACGAGCGCGTAAGAAGCAAGGTGCAGGTCTTCCTGCGCGACGAGTGCCGCAAAGCCGATCGGTCCGGCGGCGTGCGTAATGAGCTGCGTGTCGACGCTCACCTCGACATCACCCTCTGCCCGCCCGAGCTCGGCGATCGCGAGTCCGCGAAACGGCACGTTCGCCAGCATGACGACGCTGGCAAACTGCAGCGCGACGGCGTCGTAGAGCGCGTAGTACGCGTCGTCGCCCGCACGGCTCGTCGCCACGAGCGCTGCGCCGCGCCCGCCGAGCACACGACGCAGCCTCGCGAGAAGCGCCGCCGGATCGCGCAGCTCACCGAGCTCCGCGACGATGGCAAAATCGAACGCGCCGTCGCGCACATCAAAGTCACCGTCGGGCAGCGGCTGAACGACCACCGAGCGGTCGTCGATTTGCGCGCCGCTCGTCACCGGCTCGAACAGGTGCACCGCCCGCGCTCCCAGCTGCGCGAGGCGCTCAGCAACCCCTGCGTGTGCGCTCCCCACGACGAGCACGCGACGCCCCGCGACGAGTGACTCGGCGTACACGGAGAGCGCGGCGGAGATCCAGCTTCGCATAGGAGGCGGCTACGTTAGCAATCGCGAGCCTCCGCGGAAAGCGCGCGATTGGAGGCCCGCGCCGAGCCAGCGGCAAGTTGCTGGCAGGGTAAAGCTGGCAGGCCGCTGTTCAACGGCCTGCTAGGCAGCGCGGGGGCGTCTCGCCATAAACAGACCCACGACCGTCATCACAAAAATCGCGCAGCCAAGGAAGACAACCCTGGGCACATAAGGTGCTGCAGTCGATCGTGCCGACGTTCGCCATCATCGGTCCGAGCGCAGCGAGGGCCCAGTCCTCGACGTCGTAGCGCGCGGGTGCTCCGCAATCACTGACAAGCGCAGATCGACCTGCGCGAGCCCGGGCCGCACGCCACGCCGAGCTGGTCCATGTTGGTGCGATGGTTGGTCGGGCACATCGAGTAGCTCGAGCACAGAATCGGGCCGACCAGACCGCCTGCGATCGCGTGCGTTCCCGTCGAGTCTTCGAGGCACGCGTACGTATAGCTGCTGACGCTCACCGCGCTGACGATGCCCAGAGCATTGCTGATGTTCTGACACAGCGCCGGCGAATTTTGAGCGTTGAACGCGGTGGCGTCGTTCACCGGCGTCATGCCGAGCGACGAGCACACGGAAGTGCAGGCGTTGCCGCAATTGGTATTGTCGAAGCACCAACTCAGGCCGTTGGCGATCACGCACGTCGCCGAGGCCTTCTTGCAGGCTCCGCCGATGCAGTACAGCCCTGCCCCGCATACGGCTCCGCAGCCGCCGCAGTTGAGATTGTCGGTGAGCGCGTCGATGCAGTAGTTCGCGCCGCCGTCGCCCGGGCACTGCAGCTGCTCCGGTCCGCAGACCGACGTGCACGCACCCGACACGCACGACTCCATGGCCGCGCACTTCACGCCGCATCCGCCGCAGTTGCCGTTGTCGCTCTGCTGGTTGGCGCAGTACGCGGCGCCTGCGTCACCGCCGCACCGCGTTTGATCGGGCGCGCACGCGCTCTGGCACACGCCCGACGCGCACACCTGGTCGGCCGAACACGACACGCCGCACTTTCCGCAGTTCGACCGATCGGCCTTGAGGGCCGCGCAGTAAGGCGAGCCGCCGTCACCGCCGCAGAGCGTCTGGCCGCTGAGCGAGTCTCCGCACGTGCCCGAGCAAAATCCGCCGTTGCAGACCTCCCCCGACTTGCACGACTTGCCGCAAGCGCCGCAGTTGGCGTTGTCGGTCTTCGCGTTCACGCACGACGTCGCTCCGCCGTCGATCGTACACTTCGTGTTGCCCGCAGGACACTCAACCGCGCAGGCGCCGCCCGCGCACATCTGCCCGGCGCCGCACCGGGCGCCGCACTTGCCGCAATTTTCCGTGTCGTTCGCGAGGGTCACGCACACTGCGCCGCAGGCCTCCTGCCCGGCGGAGCATTCGACGAGCGACTGCGCCGTGGCGCAATGCGCGAGCACTGTCGCGGCCCCGAACGCGAGCCCGACGCCGAGCAACCATCGATTCGCGCGTGCGGCTGAACTCATGCGTTGCAGCGTATCGCAGCGGCCGTAGCCGCGTGCGACTTTGCTTGTCTTCAGCCCGCGGCGAGCGCCGACGTCGCGGCGATGGCCTCTCGCGCGGCGCGGCGATTGGAACCCTCGTAGATGAATTCGCCCTTCATGCGGCGGTCCATGAGCAGCGCGGCCAGGTCGCTCGCGAGCGCCGCGATCGCGGCCTCGGTCGGCCACTCGGCCTCGAAACGAAAGACGCGCTCCTCGGGCTTTCGACCCGCCAGCGGGCGCAGACCTGCGTGGCGGGAAGCCATTTTGGCCGACGCCGGGCTGTCTCCCTGGACCCGCACGAGCACCTCGGCGGCCGGCACGAACGAGCCGCCGCGCTGCTCCCACGCGGCAGCCACTTCGACGCCGAACACGCCCGGCATCGGCGCGCGCGGCATCACGAGCAGTCGCACTTCGTCGGGGTGCTGCGACCCCATCGGCAGGCGTGCGCGCGGCGAGACCTTCACCTGCGCGGCTCGCGAGAGCCGGTCAAAGACTCCCCGCAGCGCCGAGGCGTTGCGCGCCGCGTCGGGCAGCAGGTCAGCGCGCGTGCCGCTGAAAAACAGGCCTGCGTGCGCCGCGAGGAGCAACAGCGGCAGGTCGGCCGCGTCGGCGCCGCGGCGCGACAGAACCATGGCGCTGACCGAAGCGATCACAGTGAGGAGCGCCACGACGCGGCGACCACGCGGCGACCGCGCATCAAACGCGTCGCCTTCCGCGCCTGCAGGCCACAGGCGCACGCGCGCCACAGGCGCGAACACATCACGAGGACGCAGCATCACCCACTGGCCGGGACCTCGCACGGTCGGCCGCGCGATCGCCCTGAGCATCGTCACCGCGATGGTGAGCGCCACGCACGCACCTGCGATGACCGGCATGCCCGACAGCCGCGCGTAGATCGCCGCCGCGCACGCCAGCGTGGACGAGGCGAGCAGGAGCGAAGGGCGCAGGCCCGAGATCTCCGCGCCGGCTCCCGCGCAGACCCTCGCGAACGAGGCGCGCTTGAGCAGCGCCACGCAACCGAAGATCAACCCGGCGAGCAGCGCGATCAGCGCCGAACGATCGACCGGCAGAGCCGCCGGTGGGAGCGCGCGCGGCGCTGCGGCGAGCCTGGCTGCCAGCGCGAGCGGATCGACTCGAATCGTCCAGCTGAGCGCCTCACCGCGCGAGATGTGCGGCCGAACCAGCTCGAGCTCGTCGCGGTCCGGGCTGCGGCGCAGCGTGGCGAGGACGCCCGCCTGCTCGGCGCCCGCAGCGATGCGCGGCTCGGTCGGAGCGGCCGGCAGATCGAACACCACGCGCACGCCGTCGACGCCTTCAGGCAGCGGCGGGGTCATCACCGTCAAGCGCTGCAACACACCGTCGCGGCTGAGATGGCCCTGCGCGAGATCGAGATGATAACGCACGACAAATACATAGTCGCCACGCTTGAGGGCATCCTGCGTCATCGCCTGGACATACGTGTCGCCGTCGCGACCGACCGCCAGCGCGAACGTGCCTCCGTCGTCGGACGTGACCTTTCCCTCCGCCTCGAACATCGCGTCGGCGCCGTATCCCGTCAGCGAGAGGGACCGAAGCGTCCCGGCCACGACGCGCACCGACAGGCGCTGCTCGACCACGGCCTTCGCGTCGCGATCGACGATCACCCGCGCGTCGCTGCCTGTGTAGTGCCACTCGGAATAGGCCGCGCGTGCCGATCGCGGGAGCGCGAAGGCCGCGAAGGTCACGAGCACGATTGCCAGGAGCCGCGTGTACATGTCTTACATCTACTTACCGATCGCAGTTGGGCCAAAATAGCAGCGGGCTTGCGTGAGTGCTTCGGTAAGTGATTCGCACGTTGGCCTTTCGCCCGGGCGGGGTTGCGTGCACAGTGCAAATACCGTGAGCCGAGCACAAAAATGGGGTGACGATGTAGCCAGGCCTGCGCTGCTTGCGATCTACCGCGAAGTCGACGCGCTCCTCGCTCCCTACGGCTGCGAGCTGTCGGGAGACTGCTGCGACGTGGGCATTTCGGGCCGCGAGCCCGCGCCGACCACCGTCGAAATCGCCGAAGTCCTCCACGCCGCCAAGCGCGCGCCGCACTTAAAGAGCAGGCGCCTGCCGCTCGCCGAGGCTCCGCAGCGCTGCGCCATGCTCGGCGACGACGGACGTTGCCGCATCTACGCCAGCCGGCCGTTCGGGTGCCGAACATTTTTCTGCGAGCGAATGACCGGCCCGCGCAAGCTGCCCCGCGCTGCGATTTTAGCGCTGTCGAGGCGCATCGCGGAGCTGTCGGAGCAAACGTTTTCGCGCGACCCGCTGCCCCGGCCGCTGTCGCGCTGGCTGAGCGATGCCAAGGGCGCCGACGCGCACGAGGCCCTCGCCCGCAATCGCTGACGCCGCCCGTGAAGTGCGGTATCGCCAAGGTCGTCTTGTCCGTCGCGAAAATCACTCTGCGCAAGGCCCTCGCGAGGGCGACCATGCGGCCGTCGTCGCTCGGAGCCGCCTACCTGCTGGCGCTGACGGCCTGGGCGTCGCGCGCGCCGATCGTCGACGAGACCGACCACGCGCTGGGCCATCAGGCGCGCCAGGTGGGGGACCTCGTCGAGGCGCACTTTTCGGGCGATGTGCGGCACATCACGATCGCGATCGTCGCTGCGGCGCTGGGCGTGGGCGCCGCCCTGGGAGCGCTGTCGTCGCTGCTCGTGCGCGCGCGCGCCCGGCTCGCCGGAAGACCCGCTCCCGAAGGGCCGCGTCTGGCGGTGCGCTCCCTCGCGTTGCTGGTGCCACTGCACGCGTGGCTCGTGATGTGGGGCATGGCGCGCGCGCCGCAAGCGTATGCCCCCAGCTTTTATGCCCGAGGCGGCGTGCGCAGACTCGCCCAGATTGTCGCGACCGACACGCTCGGCGTCCGCGGCTGCGTGCTGGTCGGCCTCGTAGCCGTGGCGCTCTACGTCCTGGGACCTCCCTCCCGGTGGCGAGCCCACCTGGCGCGACTCTCCTACTTTTACGCCCTCATCCCAAAACGAAGCGCGATCGGCCTGCTGCTGCTGGCCGCCGGCATCTCGGCGCTGCTGCGGGTGCCTGCCGCGCACGCGGACGCCCCTCGCCACGACCACCCGAACATCATCATTCTCGCCGCCGATTCGCTTCGCGCCGATCGGCTCACGCCGCAAATCGCTCCGCACTTGTCGGCGCTCGCTGCGCGCGGCTCACGGTTTGATCGGGCGTATGTGTCGCTGCCGCGAACCTTTCCGTCGTGGGTCACGATCCTCACAGGTCGGCACGCGCACCACCACGGGGTACGCAGCATGTTTGCGCGCTACGAAGACCGCGCACGCGACCTCGACGCCCTGCCCGCGCACTTCGCGAAGGCCGGCTACCGCACTGGCGTGGTGAGTGACTACGCCGGCGACATCTTCGGGCGCGTCGATCTCGGCTTTGGCACGGTAGACACGCCGACCTTCAACTTTCACGAGCTCATTCGGCAGCGCGCGATCGAGCGACAGTTGCCGCTGCTACCACTACTCGATTCACGGGCCGGCCGCGCCCTGTTTCCGGTGATTCGGGAGTGGAACGAGGCCGCCGACGCCGACCTGCTCGCGGGCGATGCCATCGACGCGGTCGATCGCATGCAAGATGCACCTTTTCTTCTCACGGTGTTCTTCTCGACCGCCCACTTCCCCTACGCAGCGCCTGCTCCGTACTACGCGCGCTTCACCGACCCGAACTACCGCGGGCGGTACAAATATCACAAGCCGGTAGGCCTCGGCTCCGACGACACCCCCGACGAAGCCGACGTGAGGCAGATCCGCGGTTTGTACGACGGCGCAGTCGCGAGCATCGATGACGCGGCGGCGCGCATCGCCCGGCATCTCGAAAAGCGCGGTCTGGCGGGCAACACCATCGTCGTCATCACCGCCGATCACGGCGAGACGCTCTTCGACAACGGGCATGGTCAGGGCCACGGCGATCACCTGTTCGGCGATGAGGGGACCCATGTTCCGCTCGTGGTGTTCGACCCGCGAAGGCCCGAGCCCCTGCGCCACGGCGCCATCGCCCGCGACGTGGACATCGCGCCCACGCTCTACGATTTGGCCGGAGTTCCTGCGCCGAGGGATCTCGATGGCCGGAGCCTCGCTCCCGCCATGGCCGGTGGCCGCGTCGCCCCTGCGTTCGCCTACGCCGAGACAGAGTTGTGGATGGGCGATGTGCCCGCCCTGCCCGACGCGATGCGCCTGCCATATCCGACCCTCTCGCGCATCAGCGAGGTCGATGTCGCCCACGGCTACGAGGTGGTGCTGCGCAAGGAGTACGAGAACGTCACGACTGTGGCGCGCCACCGCATGATCCGCGACGAGCGCTACAAGCTCATCTACATTCCTGCGCGCAGGGGTGTGACCTACCAACTCTACGACACGCAGGTTGACCCAGCGGAGATCTACGACATCGCGGACGACCATCCCGACGTCACCGCGCGCCTCAAGGGCGAGCTGTGGAGGTGGATGCTCACCGACGGCGCGATGGTGGAGCGCAGCGGCTTTTTGCAGCCGCGATCGATCGAGGTTCAGCGGGGCGCGAGCGAGGGCGTGCTGCGAATCGGCGACAGCGCCGACCTCGCGCCGGGCGGAGCGACTCCATGAAGCGCTCGGCGTTCGCGCGCGCAGTCGTTTTCGCCCTCATCGGCGCCTGCGGCGTGGTGGCGTATCGTCAGGGCGGCGGCTCCGATCCGAGGCCGCCCCTCCCCTCGGTGGCTGCGGCCCCTGCGGCCTCGGCGCCAGCTCCGCTACCAGCAGCTACCCCCGCGAAGTCCAAGCGCCGCGCCGCGTCGGCCGATGGCGACGAGATCACGCTGCGCCTCGTCGACGCGCTCCCTGAGGCGCGCGTCATCGCCCCCAACAAAGACCGCGGGCTGCAACTTCTCGGCGCGCACTGGCGCAAGATGAAGCCGCCGTTCATCGCGATCGACGGCGACAATAAGCGTCTGGCCACGAGCCTCGCGCTGCGCACGAGCGACACTGAAATTCAGTGGGCGGTGCCCACTTCGAGCGGAGGCACCTGGGCGCCCGATGCGCGCGTCTGGAACATGAGCGAAGGCAGCTTCGACCAGCGCGAGGCTCTCTTTGCACCCACGCCGTGCACGCTCACGTACCGCGTGCGCGTGCCGACGGGCGGCAGGCTGACCTTCGCGCCGGGCAGCGCCAACGCCTCAGGCGAAGCCATCACATTTCGGGTCACTGTGGTCGACGGCGCCACCACGAAGGTCGTATTCGACGAGCGCCTCCTGCCGGAGGTGACCCGAAGCTGGACTGATCGCAGCGCCGATCTGTCGGAGTTTTCGGGCAAGACGATCGAGCTGTCGCTCGTCACCGAGTCGAGCCCGCGATCACCAACCGATCCGAGACCGGTCGCCGCGCCGAAGCGCGACGCGGGAGCCGCCGAAGCTATCGCGCCGTTGGGAGGTCCCGCCCTCGCATTGTGGGGAAACCCCACGGTGCTTTCACACGGCGCCACGCAGGTGCCTTACAATGTGCTCTTTGTGGTGGTCGACGCCCTGCGACCGGATGTCATCGCCAGCTTTCACGACGAAACCGAAGACGCGCGCAAGCGGAGCGCCAGGTATGCGCCGCAGGACGCGCTGCTTCCGCGCGTAGCCGGGCTGGTTCCGAACCTCGACGCCCTCGTGGCGCGCGGCGTGCGCTTTCGCCACGCCTATTCCGGCGGAGCGTGGACGCGACCGGGAACGCTGTCGATGCTCGCCGGAGCGCGCTCGAGCGAGCTCGGCCTCGACACGCTGCCGTGGGTGCTTCCAGAGGCGCAGACCTCCCATTTTTACGGCTCAGACCCTCCCTTGTTGCCGCTTCTGCTGCGCAAGCGCGCCGTCGCGACGCGCGCGTTCGTGAACAACTACTTCATGGTGGGCTACGCGCCCGTCGGCGTCGATATGGGCTTCGAGCGCGTCGACGACCATCGCTTCCGCACGAAGGACACGGCGCTCGTCACGGCGAGCGCGATCGCGTGGCTCAAGGCGCACGCCAGCGAGCGATTCTTTGCATTTTGCAACTACAACTCACCCCACGAACCCTGGGAGCCTCCTGCGCAGTTCCTCGCGCGCGTGCCCCCTCCGCCCGACGGCCCGCGCGATGACATCGCCCGACGCTACATGGCCGAAGCCGCCAAGGACGACGAGGCGATCGGGCTGCTGCTCCAGACGCTCGACGAGCTCGGACTGCGCGACCGCACGCTCGTGGTCGTGACCGCCGATCACGGCGAGACGCTGTCGTTCGACCACGACGGCATCAGCGACCTCGATAAAATGCGCGTGCGCTACCACCACGCAGTCTCGAACTACGAAGAGACAACGCGCGTGCCCATCGTGATGTCGCTCCCAGGAGTGCTCCCGGAGAACAAGGCCGTTGAGGCCCGCGTGCGCAACGTGGACATCGCGCCGACGCTCCTCGAAATACTTGGCCTCGACCTGCCGCACGGAACGAGCGGTCGATCGATGATGCCGCTGGTGCGCGGGCAGGCCGAAGTCGACGAGCGGGTGGTGCTCAGCGAAGGACGCGGCACGCGAGGCCTCATTTTCGGTCACTACCGGCTACTTTCGCGCGAGGGGCGCGCGCAGACGACCACGCGGGGAGACAAACGCGTCACCGCCACCGACGAGCTCTACGATCTCGACAGCGATCCGGGGGAGCGCCACGATCTGGCGCGCGAGCGTCCCGAGGTGGTCAAGGAGATGCGCGCCCGCCTCGAGGCCGCCAAGGCGAACGTGCCGGCCGCGGACGCGAAGCAGCAGGAGGCCGACGCAGCGCCCAGCCCCCGCGTTCGGCTCCGCTTCAGCGGCGGCGCGCGCCCCAGGCGAATTTCGGGAAGGCTGGCGAGCGGCGACGACAAGGCCGGCGCGACCATGACCTTCGAGCTTGCGGGGCTCCCGAAGGAGGCTGTGCGCGCGACGCCCGGGGAGATTCAGCTCGCGTTCACCACGAGCCCCGACGAGGCCGTCGGACTCGACCTGCGGGTGGAGCCTCCCTCCGCGTCGCTGCACTGGGACTTGTATATGGACGACGCCCCGTGGCCGAAGTCGGCGGTGTACACGGGCCCCTACGGGCTGCACGACGGCAGCGCCGATTTGGGACTGTTCGACGACGCCTCGCGCGCGTCCGCGTATGCGCTGAGCCTGCCGGAAATCGACCCGGCGCGCGACGTGGGGTTGTTTGTGATCCGCGAAAAAAAGGCGGAGGCCGCCGTGGCCGGACGCGAGGCGAACGCCGAGGGTGCGAAGGAAATGGACCGCCTGCTCAAAGAGTGGGGCTACGCGCACGGCAAGACGAAATGACAGTGCTCCGCGGCCGGAAAAAGCCCGGACGCGCGGGCGCAACGTCATAAGAAAAAGCGCCGACCGCGTCGTGCGGCCAGCGCCTCATCGGGTCTGCGTTTTCGGCCTCGGCTCTTGACTCAGAGCGTAAAGCGCGTCGCCGCGGGCACGGTCTTGCTCTTGTCGATCGCGACCTTGCCGCCCGACGTCAGGCACAGCGCGTAGTGCACGAGCGCGCTCTTTGCGGGGCCGCCAGTGACAGTGCCCGCCGCGTCGAAGGTCGCTCCGTGACACGGGCACGAATAGCCGCTGCCCGAAGCGTTGATGGTGCAGCCCTGATGGGTGCAAACGGCGGAGACGGAGTAGAGGCCGCCGGCGTCTCGCGCGACGAAAGCAGGGATAGACGCAACCATCACCGGCTTTCCCTGAACGATAGCGCTCGGGGCCGCCCCGCTGTCTTTGGCGTTCGCCGGACAGGACGAAGGCTGCGCGGAGTCGACGCCAACACTCGCGTCACGAGGCGCGCTGCTGTCGTCGGGCGCGCTGGCGTCGTCGGGCACGCTGGCATCGTCGGGCGGGACGTCTGCATCGCCCGCTACGTGCACGATGCTGTCGGAGCAGGCGGCCGCGCCGGCGAGCAGCGCGCATCCGGTCAGGAAGGTGCGACGCTCGACCGTGGCTTCAATCATGGGCAGAGGACGTTTCGACATGGCCGCTGATTGTACACCCCGCGGCCGCACGTGTCGACGTCCGCCGCGGGCGGCCCCACGACTTTCAGCCCCCCGCAAGCTCTGAGCTAGTTCGGGGGCGGAACGAGCGGACACCCGGAGGGCGCGACCCACCCGAAGATGTTCACCCAAAGCGACTTGATCTCGGGAATCGTGTTCCACTCGGAGTCGAACTCAATCCACTCGTCACCCCAAACGAAGGCGCGGCCGGCCGAGGCCTGCACGGCAAAAGCTATGTTTCCCTCTGGCAGCGAGGCGATCGGCGTGCGCGTGTTGTTCGATGCGCCCGTGGTCGTCACCGCGTAACCTCCCAGGAAGGTCACAGACGTGAGCCCTTGGGTAATGGGATGCGGCACGAACGCGGTGACCGGCCCGTCGATCAGTGCGCCGCTGTAGTTTACGCCAAGGGTGGCGATGAGAGGGTTGGCGTACCAGTCGGCGTTGTTGTTCACGTAGCCGGTCATCGAGACGAGGCCACCGCCCGCTTCGACGAACGCCTTGACCACGGCAGCCTCGGCGGGCCCATAGGCGCGCGGCAGGTGATCGAGGACAATCACGTTGAAGGGGGCGAGCGACTGCGCCGTGAGCGGGTCGTTCGCGGTCGTCTGAATGCGCTGCACGGTCGTGCCCGCTTTGGTGAGCCACTGCTGGAAGTTCGACGAGGCGTTCGCGCCTGGATTGCCCAAAATGCCTATATTGATGACGTTGCAGGCCGCGGCGTCGGCGGCGTCGGCGCCCCCTGCGTCTACGAACGCGGGGTCCGTATTCGACGCGTCGGACGCGTCCGGATTCGCGGCGGGGCCGGCCTCAGGAGTCGCGTCGGGAAGCGGCGCAGGCGAGGAATCGTGCGCCGTGCCGCAGGCTGCCAGGGCGACGGCGAGCGCGAGTCGCCAGCCGGTTGATGCGCGGCTCACCATCCCCGGCCACACTCGGGGCAGCGATTGACGGTGCGGTGCGCCGGATACTTCTTGCACGGAATGTGGAATTCGCAGCCGCAGTGGGGGCACTTCGATCCGCCGTACTGACCGTTGCAATTCGCGCATCTTATCGTCGCCATAAAAACGCCTCCAGGTGACGCTGCGGGCGGCAGCCTCCACTGCTGAGTCTACCCGCGAGCAAGCGCGCGAGCACCCGCATTTGGCGCTCGCGAATCGAGCGGCGCGCGCTTAGTCTGCGACCCGCTCATGCGCCTGGCAACCCTCCTCGGCCCCGACCTCAAGCAACTGCTTAAGGATGATCCAGACCAGGCGAGGCTGCTGCTCGACGAGCTGCACGCGGAAGACATCGCCGATCTCGTCAGCGAGCTCGAGCCCGACGAAGCGGCCAAGCTGCTCGAGCACCTCCCCGCGGAGGACGCGGCGCCGATCTTCGAGCGCCTCGAGGAGCACGAGCAGGAAGAGCTCGTCGAGCAGATGGCCCCCGAGAGCGTGGCGCTGATCGCGAGCGAGATGGAGCCCGACGATCGCGCCGACCTGTTCTCGGCGCTGCCCGAAGACGTCGGCGACGAGCTGATGCGCACCCTCGAGCGCGTCGATCCCGAGGCCGCACAGGACGTTCGCGACATCGAGAAATACGCCGACACCGCGGCCGGTCACCTGATGACCACCAAGTTCGTGTCGGTGCCCTCGAAGGCGACCGTGGCCGACGCGCTCGCCGCCGTTCGCGCGTTCGTCAAAGACAACGAAGAGTCGCCACTTTACAACGTGTACGTTCTCGATAACGATCGCCTCTTCGGCATCATTTCGCTGCGCGAGCTCGTCGCCAACGAGCCCGGCGATCGCGTAGACGCGCTGTCGCTGACGAACATCATCTCCGCTCCGCCCGACATGGACCAGGAAGAGGTCGCGCGGTGCATGGCGAAGTACGACCTCGCCGCCATGCCGGTCATCGACTCGGCGGGCGATCTGCTCGGGATCATCACGATCGACGACATCATCGACGTGCTCACCCAGGAGCAGACCGAAGACGTGCAGCGCATCGGCGGCGTCGAGCCGCTCGACGTCCCGTACTTCCAGACGAGCTTTCTCGAATTCATCAAAAAGCGCGGGATCTGGCTGGTTGTTCTGTTCGGCGAGGAGTTTTTCACCCAGACGGCGCTCCGCTTCTACGACCCTGTTTTCGAGGCCATCAAGGGGGCCAGCTATTACGTTCCGCTGCTCATCTCCACGGGCGGAAACTCGGGCTCCCAGTCTTCGACGCTCGTCATTCGCGGGCTGGCGATCGGCGAGATCAAGCCGCGCGACTGGTGGCGCATTTTGGTGCGCGAGGCAGGCATGGGGCTGGTGCTCGGCCTGATGCTCGGCTCGATCGGGTTTCTGCGCGTGCTCATGTACAAAGACCAGCACATCCCCTTCGCGCTCACGGTCGCGGGCACGCTGGTCGGCATCGTGATGACCGGCTGCACCGTCGGCTCGATGATGCCGCTGATCCTCAAGCGATTCGGCGTCGACCCCGCCACCAGCTCCACGCCCTTCATCGCGAGCCTGGTCGACGTGCTCGGCATCATCATCTTCGTGCACGTCGCGAAGATCATCATGGCCGACGTCATCCTCGCCGGCGGCGTGCACTGAAGCCGCGCGCATTTCGCGAGGCCGCGGCGGCGAGTTCGTGGTGTAGTGGGGCGATGACGTTCGAGATTTCCCGCCTCACGCGACACGCTGTTTTCGGTCTCGCCTCGGCGGCCCTCACCCTCGCGGCGTGCGGCGGAAAGCCGGCAGAAGACGCCTCGACCGCCCGCGAGACGACCACTGCTGACTCGGATCCGGGGCCGAAAGAAGAAGCGGCTCCCCCGCCCCGCAAGGCTTCTCCGCCCCCGCCGCCGGACACCACACCGAAGACGGTGTACGACAAAGAGGCTGTCGAAATCGATCTGAAGCGCGCTGCGCGGCAAGTGCTCGCCAACTGCGGCGCAGCGAGCGACGATCAGGGCAAGGCCAACGGCCCGTGGGGCAAGACGACCATCACAGTGCAGCTCGGCCACAACGGCCACTCGAAAGGCGCCACCATGCAGGCGCCGTTCGAGGGCTCGCCCACGGGCAAGTGCATCTTCAATTCGTTCAACAACCTCATTTACCCGCCGTTCGCGGGCGGCGACACCACCGTCGAGTGGGAAGTCGAGAGCGTGAAGCCTGCCGCTGCACCCGCCGCAAAGAAGTGACGCGCCGCTCGCCAATTCGTCCGGGCGGCCCCAGCCTCGCGCCGGCCCGGGTCGCCGCGGTCGCCCTGTGCGCGCTCGCCCTCGGGGGCGGGTGCGGCAAGCGCGCGAAGGGCCCTGCCTACAAAGTCGTCGACTTTGCGATCGGCGCCCACGCGACCTGCGCAGCGATGCAGGACGGCAGCGTGCGCTGCTGGGGCGACAACGCCGGAGGGCTGCTGATCGCGGGCGCGCCTGAAGCTGTGGTGGTGCCGACCATCGTAGCTGGGATCGACGACGCGCAACGGGTCGCCGTCGGCGACGGCTTCGCGTGCGCGTTGCAGCGCGACGGGCATGTGAGCTGCTGGGGTGACAACAGCGCAGGGCAGCTCGGCGACGCGTCAAGCGCCTCGCGGGCGATGCCGATGCCGGTGCGAGAGCTGGAAGCAGTCGACGCGATCGGCGCAGGCCGCGCACACGCGTGCGCTCACGTCGCGAACAAAGGCGTATTTTGCTGGGGTGAGGGAGGTCGCGGACAGCTCGGCGACGCCGCTACGACCAGCCGCAGCCTGCCCGTTGCCGTCGCAGGCGGGCTCGCCACGGCGACGTCGCTCGCGCTCGGCGGCGACACGTCCTGCGCTGTACTCCGCGACACCTCGGCGCGCTGCTGGGGAGACGGATCGCGGGGGCAAATCGGCAACGGCAAGCGCGTCAGTCCCGCGACGCCGTCGCTGGTCGCGGCGCTCGGCTTCACGCAAATTGCGGTTGGCTCTGAACACGTGTGCGCCCGCATGCAGGACGAGAGCGCGCTATGCTGGGGCGCCGGTGCGTTCGGGCAGCTCGGCGACGGCGCGGGCGCCGATCAGTCGCAGCCTTCGCGCGTCCGCGACCTCATCGGCGTCAGCCGCATCGCCGTCGGCGCGGGCCGCTCGTGCGCGCGCATCGGAGACAGCACCCTGCACTGCTGGGGACAGCCGGAGCGCGCGGCCGGTTCCACGTTCGCGACCGCGGAGCGCGTGCAGGGCATTTACGAAGGCGAGAGCGTGGCGATGGGCGGCAAGACCCGCTGCGCGCAAATGAAAGACGGCTGGCTGCGGTGCTGGGGCGAAAACGCGCGCGGCGAGCTCGGCGACGGCACCACGGCGACGCGCAGCGTTCCGACACCGATTCGGTACTGAGCCGCGCGGCGCAGCGCAGCTGCGGGACCTAGCAGGGTGTTGAAAAACACCCTGATAGTAATTGGCGAAGCCAATTGCGTGGGGTGGGGACCCCGAAAAACCGCGTTTTTCGGGGCGGGGAGGTGCATACCTCCCCGAGATGAAAGGCTAGCAGGCCGTTCTTCAACGGCCTGCTA
>CANJCO010000028.1 GCA_947473045.1 Myxococcales bacterium
CAACACTCGCGACATCGGCCGATGATGCCCGAAATACGCTTCGCTCGCCAAAAAATGTACGTGGGGGCTGATAGTCGGTTCACGCTCCGATCAGCCCGAAATCAGCCCGAAACTCAGGCCGAACCTCTCCCGTCGCCGGCTCAGTGAGCCATCGCATCGCGAGCTTTCGTGGCACCATGATGCGGCCCGGACGCTGGTAGGTACCAAACGCGATATCCCAGACGGGACTCGTGACGCCATGGTTTCTTCGAACGTCCGAAAAGTGATGGCTAAAGTGATGTTTGCGCGCCCAGCGCCCATACGGTCCGAGGCCGGGATGGACATGCAGCAGCCAGTGATGCAGCTCGTAGGCGCCGTACATGGCCATGAGCCCGAAGACGAAGCCGCCAGCCGCCGCCGAGCCAACCGCCAGCCCGCCGAGCCCCCAGGCTCCCGCCCCGACGATGAGCGAGGCGATCGCCTTCAGCCACGCGGAGGCGAAGTAGTTGCCGAGCGCGTGGTGCCGGGTGTGCTCGACTCCGAAAGGGTTCTTGCGAAAGCGCCGGCCGTGACCGAGCCAGCGATGAATGGCGTATTCCGTCAACGTCCACGCCACTACGCCGAGGAGCACAGAAAGTGCGCAGGCGATCATCGGAGCCTGCGCTTCGGCATCGCAGGCCGCCAAACCTGATAAACCATCGACTTGCAATGATAGCGCAGCGCTGAGCGGCAGGCACGTTAGCGAGCAGGGTGGCAATTCGCGAGCGCGGCAGGCGCTGCAGCCGGCAGCAGCGACGCCGCGGCGTACGCGGCGGTCATCACGCCGAGCGTCAAGATGAGGCCGCCAGCCGCGACGCGCACGATCCGCGAACGCAGGCGCGACGCAAGATCACCCGCGACGGAGCCCGCGAACACGAGCGCTGGCAGCGTGCCGACGCCAAACGCGCCCATGATCAGCGCTGCGCTCGCGGCAGACCCGGACGCCGTCGCGACCGACAGCGCCGTGTAGACCATGCCGCACGGAGCGAATCCCCAGACCGCGCCGAGCGCGACCGCGTGGGGAATCGAGCGCACCGGAGTCACGAGGCGCACCACCGGTTGCAGCGCCCGGAAGAGCGGCCCTCCCGCCTTGTCGATGACCGAAAACCAGGGCAGGCAACCGCACAGATGCAGGCCGAGACCGACGAGCAGCGCCCCCGACATCAGCCGCAGTCCGAGCGACGCCACTTCGAGCTTGCGGGCGACGGCAGCAGAAAAGAGCCCGAAAAGCGCGCCAGCGAGGGCATACGCCAAAACACGGCCCGCGTTGAGCGCCACAATGAGCAAAAGTCGCGCAGCAGGGCGCTTGCGAAGCGAGGGTGACACTCCGCCTGACAGCACCCCGAGCATGCCGCCGCACATCGCGACGCAGTGCACGCTGCCGAGCGCGCCAGTCGCGAATCCGGCGAGAGCGAGTAGCCACATGCGCTTCAGCGCCCACCTTTGCTGCCGAGAAATCGGGCCGAGACCACATGCGCAGGTGTCGCACCGTCGGCGGTCACGTGCACCCTCACCGCAAAGTCTCCCTGATACTGCGCGGTCGCCTCCGTCACGAACAGCGGCACCCGCTGATCGCTCATCGGAGCCAGTCGCAGCGCAGCGATGGGCAAAACGAACTGCGCCGTCGATGAATCAGCCTCAGCAGAAATGGCATAAACATGAACCTCGGCGGTCTTGTTCACTACGTGCACTTCAAAGCTGTCGCGCACGTTGCCGCCGTCGAACACGTAGGGCGCCCCCGGAAGCCGGAGCAGATTCGCCTCGAACGCCTCGTGCGTACGAAAAGCGAGCGTTGCAGCGACGATCCCGGCGAGGCCCAGCCCGCAGTAAATCAGCATGCGCGGCCGCACAATCCGGGTCACGTCGCCGAGCAGCGCCCGCGTCGACGCATACCGAATCAGGCCGCGCGGGCGCCCAAGTTTGTCCATCACCTGGTCGCACGCGTCGATGCACGCAGTGCACGCGATGCAGTCGACCTGAAGGCCATTTCGAATATCGATCCCCGTCGGACATACCACGACGCATCGCTTGCATTCGACGCAGGCTCCGGCGTTCGGGTCGCTCGCCTTTCCCCGCGGCTCACCGCGCCCCGCGTCGTAGCCAATCGCCAGCGAGTCCGCGTCGATCAGCACGCTCTGGAGGCGACCGTACGGGCAAATCGCGAGGCACACCTGCTCACGAAAATAGCCGAGATCGAAATAGAGCACGCCGGTGATGGCCGCCGCCCACGCGAAGGCCTCGGGGTGCGCCGAAGGATTGCCGCGAACCATGACCAGCAGACCCGGCATTGACGTAAAATAGGAAAGTACGATGTGGGCGATGACAAACGAAATGGCCACGTACGCCCCGTGGGTCGCGGCGATTCGCCACACTTTATGAAAGCCGTCGGGACTGGCGGCGCGGCGAATTCGAACCTCGCGAGGCCCGTTGATCCAGCGCTCTACCCTGCGGTAGACGCCGTCGAGGAACACGGTCTGCGGGCACGCCCAGCCGCACCACACCCGCCCCAGCAGTGCCGTCGCGAAGAACAGAGCGAAGCCCACTCCTGTAAGCAGAAAGAACGCCAGCCACACATCCTGGGCGTTGAACGTCGCACCGAACAAGTAGAATCTGCGTCGCTCTATATCGATAAATACGGCCGGATTGCCGCTTATCGTTACCCACGGAAGTGCCGCCCACAGCCCAATCAGCGCTGCGAACACCACCTTGCGCGCGCGGGAAAATCGGCCCGTGACGTCTGCCGTCTCGACCTTCTCGCGCGATCCGTCGCTTCGAAGCGAGCCCTTGACCACCGATCCCGGCAGCAGCGCCGAACGGCGCTCGGGCGCAACCACTGGCAGTGTGCGCCGAGGGGTCAGGGCTCCACGTCTCCCTGAGCGGCCTTACCGCCGGCCACATTCGTATTTTCAATGCTGACGACGTAGGCAGCGACCGCAGCCGTTCTGTCGCTGCCCAGTTGCGGCCCCCATGCCGGCATGCCCTTGGCTGCCACACCGTCGTTAATGGTCGCGAAGACCTTGTCGGGCGCGCCTCCGTGAATCCACGCGCGGTCGGTGAGGTTCGGCCCGATCAGGCCCGAGCCGTCTGCCTTGTGGCAAACGGCGCAGTTCTGGGCGAAGACTGCCTTCCCGCTCGCACGCGTCGCGGGATCCTTCGACAGCACGGCGAGCGTCCCCGCGTTGATGATCCCGCTCGACTTGATGCGTTCTGCGTCCTTCGCGCGCGCGGCGACAAGCTCCCGCTCGTACGCCTCGCGCGGCTGATCGTAGCTGCGAAGAATGTGATAGCCGCTCCAGTAGATGCCCGCGAAGACCACCGCGGCATAGAGGGTATACAGCCACCAGTTCGGCAGCTCGTTATCGTACTCCTGAATGCCGTCATATTCATGAACGACCACGTCCTGCGCCGGCGGCGGCACCTCGGTGACCTTCGGAATCGAATAATTGTTGTCAGTCATTTGAATCCTCCGTGGCGAACGGCAACGCCGACAGCGCGCGCACTTCTGCGTCCTTCTTGAAACAGGCTCGCGCTACGGCCACAGCGAATATGGCAATAAATAGCATCAGCGCGACGATCGGCAGCGCCATGAGCGGCCCTGCTTTTGTGAATATCTGGGCGTACATGTTGGGCTTCCTTCAGCGCGTCTGCGCAACGGCGGAGCCAGGCTTCGCCGGCGCCGGCTTGCGCCCGATCGACTGGACGTAGGCGATGATCGCGACCATGTCGGAGTCGGCGGCGACCTGAACGCCGTCGACCGCGAGTTCAGTGGCGATTTCGGCGCCCTGAGCGCGCGCGTCAGCGGCCGCGCCGGCCACGTCCGCGTCGCTGTAGGGAACGCCGATTGACTTCATGGCGGCTACCTTCGCCGCGCTTCGACCAAGGTCTACGCGCCCAGAAACGAAGTGGCTGTACGGCGGCATATTGGACCCCGCGGAGATGTCGCGCGGATTCACGAAGTGCTTGTAATGCCAGCTGCTCGGGTACTTACCGCCGAGGCGCGCCAGGTCGGGACCGGTACGCTTGCTGCCCCAAAGGTAGGGGTGGTCGTACTGCGAGTCGCCAATCGCCGACACTTCTCCGTAGCGCGCGGTCTCGAACGAAAAGGGGCGAATCATCTGCGAGTGGCAGTTGAAGCAGCCCTCTCGCAGGTAGACATCCCTGCCCTCGAGCTCGAGCGGCCGATACGGGTGCTGGCCCCCTTGCGTCACCGGCGCCTGAACCACCACCGCGGGCACGAGCTCAGCGACGCCGCCAATGAGCACCGCGAGCACCGTCATCACTGTAAACAGCAGCGCCCTGCCTTCCACCAATCTGTGCCAGTTTGGTGCATTTTTGTCGGCGGTGAGCTGCAGCGCGACCGTGCCGAGCACGGCGACGACCCCCGCGACCATGAGCATCACCAGACTGGCGATGTCGTTGAGAAACGCGACGGTGCCGACGATGAGCGCGACGGCCACCGAGAGCATGACGGGGCGCCCGAAGATCACCTTCGTCCACGCCGCTTCAGCAGCAGGCGGTGGAACCATTACGGTGGCGCCCGCACGCACAATCTCCGCTCCCTTGGCCGTCATGAGCAGGTTGAAGGCCATCATGCAGAAGCCCGCAAAATACATGAGTCCGCCGATGAGACGCATCCAGTACATCGGCTTGATCGCGAGCAGCGTCTCGACGAAGTTGGGATAAGCGAGCGCGCCGTCGGCGGCGACCTGCCGCAGCATGAGCCCCTGCGTAACGCCGGCCACCCACATCGATACGACGTAAAGGAGAATGCCGAACGTCGCCAGGTAGAAGTGAATATCGGCAAGCTTGACCGAGTACAGGGCTCGCTTGTAGAGGCGCGGAAAGAGAAAATAGAACATTCCGGCCGCCATAAAGCCGTTCCACCCGAGCGCGCCCGCGTGCACGTGGCCAATGATCCAGTCGGTATAGTGCGCCAGCCCGTTTACGCTCTTGATGCTGAGCAGCGGGCCCTCAAACGTGGCCATGCCGTAGAAGGTCACGCCTGCCGCGAAGAATTTGATGACCGGATCGCTCCTGAGCTTGCCCCAGGCGCCGCGCAGCGTGAGCAGGCCATTGAGCATTCCGCCCCAAGAAGGCGCCCACAGCATCACGCTGAAGATCATTCCCAGGGTTTGCGCCCAGTCGGGAAGTGCGGTGTTGAGCAGGTGGTGCGGGCCTGCCCAGATGTAGACAAATATGAGCGCCCAAAAATGAACGATCGAGAGGCGGTACGAATACACCGGCCGATCGGCTGCCTTCGGCATGAAGTAGTACATAATGCCGAGCACTGGCGTGGTCAGAAAGAACGCCACCGCGTTGTGCCCGTACCACCACTGCACGAGACCGTCTTTGGCGCCGCCGTAGATTGAATAGCTCTTGAGCGCAAATACGGGGATCGCAAGGCTGTTTACGATATGAAGACTCGCGACCGTGACGATGCTCGCGATGTAAAACCATATCGCGACGTAGAGATGCTTTTCGGCGCGACGGGCCAGCGCCCAGAAGAAGTTGATCGCAAAAACCACCCAGACTGCCGCGATGGCGATGTCAATGGGCCATTCCAGCTCGGCGTATTCCTTGCCTTGCGTGTAACCGAGCGGAAGCGTGACGGCCGCCGCGACGATAATCGCCTGCCATCCCCAGAAGTGAATCTTGGAGAGCAGCTCGTTCATGCGAACTTTTACGAGCCTCTGCGTCGAGTAGTAGATGCCGGCAAAGACCATGTTGCCGACGAACGCAAAGATGACAGCGTTGGTGTGCAGCGGCCGCAACCTGCCGAACGACAGCATCGGGTGCACGTTCGCCTGCCACATCGAAAGCTGCAGGGCCACGATGATGCCGACGAGCATTCCAACGATGCCCCAGACAATCGAGGCGATGGAAAACCAGCGAACAGGATCGTCGTAATATTCAATGCGCGTTTCGACTCCGGATTGCTCCGGCACGGCGACTTCAGACATGGCGGATCTCCACGGGTGCGACGGCTCGCGAGGGCGACGGCTCGTCGTCTCGCGTCGGCAGAAGCGCGAGTCGATCGGAGTGATCGAAGTCGCGCTGCCGGCAAGTAAACAGAAACAGAACGACAGAGCCGGTGACGAGCATGAGGCTCACAAAAACCTGCAAGATCAGGACTTCCATAGGCTGCTTCTTTCGGAGAGCGAGAACGCTGTGAGCATGACGGTGCTGATGCTGCTGACGGGCATGAAGATGGCGGCCAGGACGGGCGACATCACGCCGGCAAACACGAGCGATACGGCAACAAGGTTGTAGGCAGTGGCGAGCGCGAAGTTGCGCCGAACCACTGCGGCGAGGGCGACCGCCGCGACGAGCGCCGCGCGCACCGGGGCGAGTCCAGGAGACACGAAATAGAAGTCGGCGCGCGACGCCACGAAGGGGCGGTCGACTGCGGGCGTTCCCGAGCAGAACGCGCGCGACACCGCGATCAGATCATTGATTCCGTCGCCGATCATGAGCGTATCGCTCGAGTCGTGGGTGACCAGCCAGTCGGCTTTCTGCTCGGCTGTGCACCCGCCGATGCAGTGATCCGCGGCGAGCCCGACGCGGGCGCCGAGTTCTCCGGTGCGATCGTGCTCGTCGCCCGAGAGTATCCATACTTCGTAGCCGGCGCCGCGGAGCGCCGCGACCTCGCGAACGGCGTCGCTGCGCAGTCGCTCGCCGGTAGCCACGCCGGCGACCGTGAGGCCGTCTATGGCGAACGTGACATCACACTCGCCGAATCGACCGGCGTAGTTGGGGGAGCCGAGTCGGTAATCATGGCCGCCGACCTGCGCGTGAAGGCCCGCGCCAGGGCGCTCAGTCACGACCACGTCGTCGGGCGGCGACGCGTCCCGCAAAATGCTGGCAACGGCGACGCTCTTCGGGTGCGCGCTGGCCCCCGCCAGCGCGGCGAACACGTTGCGATCAGCGGCGCTCAAGCTGGCGATTGACTCGGCGCCCGACAGCGTCGTCGCGCCCTCGGTCAGGGTGCCGGTCTTGTCGAAGACCACCTTGCGCACGCGCGTCGCTCGGTCGAGAAAATCGGCCGATCGGACGAAAACGCCGCGCTTTCGCAGGTGCCCCTGTGCCAGCTCGTAGGCGAGGGGCGTAGCGATGCCGAAGGCGCACGGGCACGTGACGACCAACATCGCCGTAGCCACCTGAATGGCGCGTGAAAGGTCGTGGGTCGCGATCAGCCAAACGCCAAATGCGCTGGCGGCGAGCGCCAGTACAGTGCCCACGTAGATGGGGGCCAGCAGGCGCAGAAAGCGGCTCTCCACGCCGCGCTGGCCGACTCCCCGCATGGGTGTGCGCAGCAGGTCGGTGACCGCGCTGGCCGCGAAGTCTGTAACTGCCACGACGCGCAGCGCTGCGACGCCCGCGTTGAACGCACCCGCAGGCACCACGTCTCCAGGGCCGAACAGCCGCGGACTGCTCTCTCCGTTGATCCAGTCGAGCGAGAACGGAGCCGCGCCGGCCACCAGCCGCGCGTCGACCGGCAGCAGGTCGCCCGAAGCGATCGACAGCTCGTCGCCGACCTGAATCTCGCTGCAAGCGACGACCGCCGGCATGCCACCGGGCGATACGCGGCGCGTGAGCAGGGCGCCCGCTCCGGTATCGCTCAGGAGCTGCGCGCGATTTTTTTCGATAATGCGCTGCTGCAGATACCGCCCGAGCAGCATCAGCGTCGTGAACACGCAAATGGTGTCGAAATAGACGCCTTCGTGCGCAAAATAGGCGCGAACGCTACCGGCGTAGGCGAGCGAAAGCCCGAGCGCAATTGGCAAATCGAGGTGCAACGCCCGCGCGCGAATGGCCTGCAACGCCGATTTGAAAAATACCGGACCTCCGACCAGAAGCGCAGTCGTCGCCAGGCCGAGTCCGATGGTGTCGAACAGCCTGTGAAGGCGCGCCTCGGTGAGACCCAGATACCCAGCGATCGCGAAGATCATCGCGTTCATCGACAGGGCAACACACACGCCGAAGCGCGTGACAATCGCAGATGACGCGGCGCTGTCCAGCCTTGTCGCCGGGCCAATTCGGTATCCGAACGCCTCGATGCGGGCGACGAACGCGGTCAGCTTGAAGCGGGGGCGGACGCTCAGGGAGAGGCGGCCCAACGTGGGATTGACGAGCATCTCGATGCCGCCAGAATCACGACGAAACAGCTCTTCGATCAGCCAGACGCAGGCCGAACAGTGGATGCCCTGAATGTCGAGCGCGAGGCGCGAAGCCGATTCACTGCTCTCGACGCCGCGGGCCGCCGCTTCAAGCCATTTTCTGTCGTTCGGGGCGGCGGACTGTACGACAGGGACGCCAACGCTGCCGCGCAGGTCGTAGTAGCGGCCGAGGTTCTCGGTGCGGAGCAGCGCCGAGACGGCCTCGCAACCACCGCAGCAGTAGGCATCACCCGCCGTCGTAACCGCTTGTCCGCAATGCAGACAAGCGCCGTCGATGCGGGCGAAAACGGGATTGGTGACGGCTGTGGCGGACACGGGAGTTCCGCCCACCGAGCAACAGGTGTGCCGCTCGCAATGCGCAGCGATTGCGCAGGTATTCCCACTCCAAAGCGCGAACCATGTGCGCCGAGGTGCAAGGTTTGCACGTTGGACTGCTACGCAGTGAGCAGCGCCAGCAATTCGGCTCCAGCGCGCCCGAGCGGTCGCGCCGTCGGGTGGGCGAGCACCGGCCTGAACGCGTATCGGTCGCCGCCGTCGTAGGGAAGCGGCACGAGGGAGCCGTCTGCAAGCTCACCGGCTATAAGGTATTCCGGCATCCAGCCGAAGCCGAGTCCGAGCTGAAGCGCGCGCTTTTTGGTATAGAAATCCGTGAGATAGTAAACGCGCGGGCCGCCGAAAATGTGGGTATCGATCAGCCGCTTCGACTCGCTCGAGTCGTGTACGGTCAGCTCCACGTGCCGATGCAGGTCGCCGAGGCTTACGGCGGGCAGTTCGGCCAGCGCGTGCGCGCGGCTGGTCACGAGCAGCACCCGCACCTCCGGAAGCGCGTGCTCCATCAGGTCGGCTCCGCGCGCGTAGTCCTTCACAAGCATCATGTCGGCCTGCGTTCGCTCGAAGCGATCCTGCACGCCGCCGAGGAACTCCACGCGCACCTGGATATGCGTCGGCACCCCCTGCCGGGTGAGCGCGCCAAGCGCCCCGAGGATGGGATCCATCGGTAAAATGCCGTCGATCACGATTTCGAGCCGAGGCTCCCAGCTCCCGGCGAGCGTCTGTGCCATGCGCTCGATTCGCCGAGCACGCACCAGCAGCACGCGGCCCTCGTCGAGCACCGCGCGCCCAGCGTCGGTGAGCACAGCGCGATGTCCTGCCCGGTCGAACAGCTCGAGCCCGAGCGCCTCCTCGAGCTGCTTCACCGAGTAGCTGATGGCCGACTGCGCCTTGTGGAGTTCGCTCGCGGCCGCCGCAAAGCTCTTGTGACGATCGATCGCGTCCAGCGCCTCCACCTGCTCCAGCGAGAAACGCATGTGGGCAGAATATCAACGATGCATCCCGCGCGCGCAAGACTCACTTCATCAGTCGATTCGATGATGACGGTCAAATCATTGTGTTTTTATGTTTCGTGCACTGGCCGTATGCAGACTTCATGCATATCGTGCGCGGGAAAGTCACACGCCAGGCCCACGTCGACGTTCCGTTCGGACTCGTCGAGGAGGAGTTTGGTCGCAACGGGTTCTTCGGTAGGGCCTCCCATCTGTACCGAACGCGGCCGCCGGTTGAATGGCAGTCCGTGGAGGGTGACCTGGCCCCCGCCGCGCTCCGTGCCACCGAGCTGCCGGGGCTGCGCCACAAGGGTCCGTGGAGCGGGGCGCGCGTTGCATTTGTCGAAAATGCCGATGTGACGCTGTCGATGGCGCAGCTGGAGACTCCGATGCGCGAGCTGTACCGAAACGCCGACGGCGACGAGCTGATCTTCGTGCATCAGGGCGCGGGAGTGCTCGATACCGACTTCGGCCCCCTCGCCTATCAGCGCGGCGATTACCTGATGATTCCGCGCGGCGTGACGTATTCGCTCTCTCCCGATGTCGCGTCCAGCTTCCTGATTGTGGAGTCGGCCGAGGCGTTTGAGATTCCCGATCGGGGACTGCTCGGAAAGCACGCGCTGTTCGACCTCGATACGATCGAGGCGCCGAATCCGGCCCCGCACGAGGAGCGAGGCGATTTCGAGGTGCACGTGAAGCGCGCCGGCAAGATGTCCACGATTCGATACCCGTTTCACCCGCTCAACGTCGCAGGCTGGAAGGGCGATCTGTATCCGTGGCGCCTCAATATAAGAGATATCCGGCCGATACTGTCGGAGCGCTACCACCTGCCTCCGTCGGCGCATGCAACGTTCATTACGCCCAGCGCCGTGATTTGCACATTTCTCCCCCGCGGACTCGAAACCGGTGATCCCGGGGCGATGCGAGTGCCATTTTATCACTCGAACATCGATTTCGATGAGGTCATTTTTTATCACGACGGAGACTTCTTCAGCCGCGCCGGCATCAAGCCGGGAATGGTCACGTTTCACCCGCAGGGCATTCACCATGGTCCCCAACCCGAGGCCGTACGAGCCGGCAGGAGCAAAGAGCGCACGAGCGAGCAGGCCGTGATGATCGACACCCGAAGGCCCCTGTCGCTCACGGCGGCCGGAGCAGCAGCTTCAATCCCAAACTATCACCTTAGCTGGACGAACGAGGAAGACCGATGACGACCGCCACGCACAACCCGCTGGGCCTCAAGGGCCTGGCCTTCGCTGAGTTTTCATCCGACCGTAGCGAGATGGCGCGCCTTCTGTTCGGAATGGGCTTCTCGCGCACGCGCAAGCACGCTGTCCGTTCGATCGAGGTCTTTACGCAGGGCGCTGCCTCGTTCATCGTCACCGACGAGCCGGGCACCTTCGCCGCGAGGTTTCGCGCGCTTCACGGGCCCTGTGTGGCCTCCCTCGGCTTCCGCGTGCAGGACGCAGATTTCGCGTTTCGTGAGGCGCTCCGACGCGGCGCCCACGCGTTTCACAGTTCTTCAGGCTGCAAGGCCACCATCGACGCACCCGCGATTTACGGCATTGGCGACAGCCTCGTGTACTTCGTCGACGGTTCGTCCGAGCGGGGCGCCGTGGTCGACCGCGAGCTCGTCGCGCTCGCCCGGCCCGAGCTGGTGCCCGAGATCGGCATCACCTGCTTCGATCACTTGACGAACAACGTCGCCAAGGGAGAGCTCGGCGCGGTCTCGGCGTTTTACAAGAACGTATTCGGCTTTACAGAAGTGCGTAGTTTCGACGTCTCGGGCGAAAAGACCGGTCTGTATTCCTACGCCCTCCGCTCACCCGACGGATCGTTTTGCATTCCCATCAACGAGGACAAGGGCGAGACCGGGCAGATTGCCGAATACCTGAGAGAATACCGCGGCCCCGGCGTACAGCATATTGCGCTGTCGACCGACGACCTCATCGGGACGCTCGACCGGCTTCATGGAATCCCCACGCTCGACATCGACGATGACTACTACGCGACGGTGTTCGACCGGGTGCCCGCGGTGCGCGAAGATCGCGCGAAGCTAAAGGCGCACGAGATACTCGTCGACGGCGACGCCGACGGCTACCTGCTGCAGATATTTACGAAAAACGTAGTGGGCCCCGTGTTCTTCGAGCTGATTCAGCGCCGCAATCACCTGTCGTTCGGCGAGGGAAATTTCGGCGCACTCTTTCGCTCAATCGAGCGCGATCAGGAGCGCCGCGGCGTGCTGTAACGCGGCCGCGTCGGCTACGCCGAGGCGGGCAGATGAGACGGGTGCGGTTCACTTTTCGGAAACGACAGGGTGAAGGTGGCGCCGCCGTCGCTGGCGGCCTCAATCGTGCCGCGCAGCTGACGCGCGAGCGTTCGTACCAGCTGCAGTCCGAGGCTCGTGGTGCGCGTGATGTCGAACTGGTCGGGGAGGCCCTTGCCGAAGTCGCGCACCGTCAGAACAATCATCCGGCCATCGAGCTTGAGTTCAACGACCACATCGGGCTCCTGCGAACGCGCCGCGCGTGGCAAAACGCCGTATTTCAGGGCGTTGGTGAGCAGCTCGTTCAAGATGAGGCCGACCGGCACCGCGTGCTCAATCGTGACCTCGACGGCGCTCGCGTCGAGGCGCAGGTGCGACATGGGCGCGAGCGCGCCGCGAAGCGATTCGGCGAGCTGGGATGCATACGAGGCGAGATCAATGCGCGCGAGCGACTCAGCGCCGTACAGCTGCTGGTGAATCAAGGCCATCGAGCGCACGCGGTGCACGCTCTCGGCGAGCAGCTCGCGCGCGCGGGCCGACGGCATTTCGTCGACCTGGAGCATGAGCAGGCTCGAGATGATCTGCAGGTTGTTCTTGACGCGGTGGTGAATCTCTTTAAGAAGCGTCTCTTTCTCGCGAAGCGAGTCGAGGAGCGCGCCTTCCATCGCGTGGCGGTCGGTCAAATCGCGTACGGCCAAAATCGCGCCACGCGCTTGGGCTGTGTGGGTCGCAGCGACGCTGACCTCCGCTGAAAATTCCTGGCCGTTTTGGCCCTGGGCGTTGCGGTGATAGAGGGCGGCCGCCCCGGCCACGCCGTCTCGCTCCTGAAGCTCGATGGCCTTATGAACCAGGGCCTCGCCACCTTCGAGGACATCGTCGACGGAGCGCCCAGCGCACGCCCCGAACAATGCGTCGGCGCGCACGTTAGCGGCCCGAACGCGCCCGTTCTCATCGACGAGCAGCAGACCGTCGGGGCTCTGGTCGAAGACCGAGCGAAACGCGCGCCGACTGAGATCGTGCAGCATGAATGCCGCGACTTGCTCGGCCACGCGCGCGAGAATCGACGGCAGCGCGTCCGTCAGCAAATGCCCGCGCTCGACGCCAATTTCGAGCACGCCCAGCACGCCGTTGGGTCCCAGAATCGGCGCGGCGCCGAACGTATGGAGTCCTGCCGCGGCAGCCCGCGAACCGCGAAGGAACGAAGCGGCGCCCCCTGCCTCGAAGGCGTCGAGGAGCGACACCTTGCCGCTCGCCCAGACGGCGCCGGGCAGCCCAACACCAGCGGTCCCATAGGCTCCGGCGCGAAATTCGACGCGGCGGGTCGCCACAAGGAACTGAGCGCCCGCCGAGCCCGTCGCAGGGGCTGCAGAGCCAGCGAGGTAAGCGAGCGTCGCGTGTCCCGGGCGCACTGCCCACGCCTGCGCGATCGGCACGCCAAGCTCTTCTACAAGCGCGCCGACCAGCTGCTCGCTCGCGCCATCGAGCGAATTCGAGGTGAGCAGGAGCCCGGCGACGCGCTGCGCCAGCGCCTCCCGGCGCGCGGCGATCCGCTGCTTGGTCACGTCGGTTTGAATCCCGATGAAGCCCGAGGGCTCTCCGCGCTCGTCGTGGGTGACCCGACTCTCAATGGTGACGCGGTACTGGCGCCCCGATTTTGCGTAGTTCGACACTTCGACGTCGAACGGCAGGTGCGCCGCGACGGCCTCGCGCATGATGCGGCGCGCTTCGACATCGGTCTCGGGGCCGGCGAGCAGCTCGCCCGGAAATTTGCCGACCGACTCGGCGAGCGAATAGCCGGAAAGGCGCTCAAAGCCGTCGTTGACCCACTCAATGCGGCCGGCGCGATCGGCGATCACCACGCCGTTCGACGTGCGGCTCGCCACGTCGGCGAGGCGCTGCATCTTTTCGGCGGCGGTGCGTACTTCGAGCGCGACGCGCACGTGCTGCTGCAACGCGGCGACGTGGGCAACGAACGCGCAATAGCTGGGCGCGATGGCCGCGTCGACCCCCGACGAACCTGTGCGACCAGCAGCCGAAACGCCAGCGACCAGAGCGTACGAGGTTGCCGCTTCCTGCCGATCCCGAAACCCGCAAACGAGCAGCACCGCCGTTGGCGACCCCGCGATCGTCGGCAGCCAGTCCCCCACGACGACGCCCTCGCCGGCCGCGAGCGCGCGACGCACCGTCTGAGTCAGCGCCGCTAGCTCCGTCTCGGAAGGGCGGGCCGTGCCGCTGCTTACGCAGACTTCGACGCCGTCGGGTCGGGCATCGTCGAGGCGCAGCAAAAGCGCGGTCTGCGCGCCGAAGGCCGAGACGACCTCCTCGGTGGCAACCGTCCAAAGCGCCCCGAGGCTCTCGGCTTCGAGGCCGCGCGCGCTCAGCCGAAGCAGCCCCTCCGCCGCAAGGTGCTTGCGCTCGATGCGAGCCTCGAGCGTGGCGACCTGCTGCTCGGCGACCGCCCGTCGCACCTGAATTTCGCGGCCAGGTTCTTCAAACAACACAAATTCGAGCATACTCGCTCACCGGTTCAACAGCTCATGAATCGCTCCGTCGACAAACGATTTGCGCGCGGGCGTCTGAGCCCTGAGGCCTCGCGCGAACGGGGCGCGAGCACAGGCTTGTCGCAAAGTTAGTTTAGCGATACTAACTCCCGCGACGATGGCGCGCCCGAGGCAGGTGACCGACGAACAGATCCTCGCGACGATGCGCGCTTGCGCGCTCGAGCACGGCGCGCAAGTCTCCCTCGACGTCGTCGCCGAACGCCTGAGCGTCACCTCCCCCGCGCTGCTCAAGCGCTTCGGCTGCAGGCAGGAGCTCATGGTCAAGGCGCTGCGACCGCCCGCCTCGCCCCCGTTCGTCGAGCGGTTCCTCGAGGGCCCCGACAGCAGACCGCTCCGCGTACAGCTCGCAGAGCGCCTGCGCGAAATGTCCCAATTTTTCGACGAGATCGTACCGTGCGTGCTCGCGCTCCGCGAGAGCGGCGTGCCTCACGCGCGCATTTTTGAAGGCCGTCACACTGCCCCCCTGACGGCCATCAAAGCCATCGCGCGGTGGCTGCTTCAGGCCGACGCTTCGGGACTCGCCACGGTTCGCGCGCCCGAGAGCGTGGCCGTCGCACTGCTCGGCGCCGTGCAGACGCGCGCGGTCACAGCCCACCTCGCAAACGTGCGACTGAGCCGGCGCAGCACCGATCAGTATTTGAACGATCTCGTCGATCTTTTCGCAGCGGCGCTCGCAGTCAAGCGTCGTCGCGCACCTTCACATTCGGCCGTGTAGCCCCCTTCCCCTCCGTTGACGCATCTCAGG
Source organism: Myxococcales bacterium (assembly GCA_947473045.1). GTDB lineage: Bacteria > Myxococcota_A > Polyangia > Polyangiales > Polyangiaceae > JANYHY01. The sequence goes on from CANJCO010000028.1 coordinate 15,090, forward strand.
ACACCCGCGATGAAAACCACCACGCTCATGCTTGCCCTGCTCGCGCTCGCCAGCTGCAAAAAGCCGCCGCCGCCGCCCGAAGCCTCCGGAAAGTCACTTGTCTCGCTTCCGCCGGTGAAGGTCGAAACGGGCGCGATCGTGCTCCAGAAAATGCCGAAATACCTGACCTTTACCGGCAGCATCGGCGCCGACCGCCAGTCCGACGTCGCCGCGAACGTCGCCGGCCGCGTCACCAACGTTTACGTCGAGCGCGGCATGCCGGTGAAGCAGGGGCAGGTACTCGCGGTGGTCGACTCACGCACCGCCGGGCTTCAGGTCGTCGCCGCGGTCGCGCAGAATCAGGCAGCGCAAACGCAGCTGCAGTTCGCAAAGCAGGACTGCGATCGGGCCGAGAAGCTCTTCGCGCAGGCTGCGATCTCCAAGACGGAGTTCGAGCGCCTCAAGACTCAGTGCACGGCGCAGCTCTACCAGGCCAATGCTACGCAGGCGAACGCCGATCTCGCCAACAAGGCGGCGGGCGACACCATCATTCGGGCGCCTTTCGACGGCATGATCGGCGAAAAATTCGTCAACGTCGGCGAGTTCGTACAGGCCCCGACGCGTGTCGCGAGCGTGTTCGCGATCAACCCGGTTCGCGTGAGTCTCAGCGTGCCCGAGGGCGCGGTCAGTCTCGTGAAAGAAGGGCAATCGCTGCTGCTCGGCGTGTCGTCGTGGCCCGGCCGCGACTTCGCGGCGACGGTGCGCTTCGTCTCGCCCGCGCTGCGGCCCAACACCCGCGATCTCATCATCGAGGCGCAGGCCCCGAACGCCGACGGCGCGCTGCGGCCCGGCATGTTCGCGACCGCAAAAATCGAGGTCGGAGAAGAAGAGCAGCCCACCGTACCCGCGGCCGCCATCAAGGCTGACGGCACAGTGAAGCGCATGTTTCTCGCGCGCCAGAATCAGGCCTTCGAGATGATCGTCCGCACCGGCGTCGAGAAAGACGGCCGCATCGCCGTGCTCGAAGCGCTCACCGGAGCCGACAGGGTCATCGTCTCTCCTCCGCCCGGCCTGCAAGACGGCTCGGCGATTCAGTAAAGAACGGCCTTCGGAGCTCCCCCCATGCAATGGCTCGCAGAGTTGTGTGTGAAGCGGCCCGTCTTCGCGACGGTGCTCTCACTGGTCATCCTCGTCGTCGGCAGCGTTTTTTATAAGCAGCTCGGCGTCGATCAGTTTCCCAAGATCGACTTTCCGGTCGTCGTTATCACGACCGTACAGCCCGGCGCTTCGCCCGAAGACATGGAGCGCGAAGTCTCCGACAAAATCGAAGGGGCGGTGAACACCATCAGCGGCATCGACGAGCTTCGCAGCACGTCGGCCGAGGGCGTCAGCCAGGTCATCATTCAGTTCATCCTCGAGAAGAACGTCGACGTGGCGTCGCAGGAGGTTCAGCAGAAGGTGAGCGCAGTGCTCGCCGAGCTCCCCCGTGGCCTCGACCCGCCGGTGGTGCAGAAGCTCGAACCCGACGCGCAGCCGGTGCTCTTCATCGCGCTCCGGGCGCCAGGCAAGACGGTGCGCGAAGTCACCGACGTGGCCGACCGCGTCGTGCGTCGCAGGCTCGAATCCGTAAACGGCGTCGGCAAGGCGGCGCTGCTCGGCGGTCGCAAGCGCCAAATCGACGTGCAGGTCGACCCGCTCAAGCTCAAAGCGCTCGGCCTGTCTCCGCTCGAAGTGGCCGCGGCGATCAACGCACAAAATACCACCCTCCCTGGCGGCCGCGTCGACACGAGCCGCGACTACTACACGCTGCGCGTCAACGGTCGCGTCGAGTCGGTCGAAGCGCTGCGCGCCATCATCGTGCGCGATCAGGCCGGCCGCGCGATTCGACTCGACGAAATCGCCGACGTGGCCGACGGCGTGCAGGACGCCGACACGAGCGCGATGTGGAACGGTGAGCGCACAGTGCTGCTCGCGCTGAGCAAGCAGTCGGGCACCAACACCGTGGCCGTCGTCGACGCGATTTTCGAGCGCATGGCCGACGTGCAAAAAGAATTACCTGCAGGATACACGCTCGAAGTTCAGCGCGACGGCTCGGCGGTCGTGCGCACGGGCACCGAGGCGGTGACGGAGCACCTCGTTCTGGGCGCCATTTTCGCGTCGATCATTGTGCTGCTGTTCCTCGGTAATTTCCGAAGCACCATCATCGCCGCGCTCGCGATCCCGACGTCGATCATCGGCACCTTCGCGCTGATGAAGCTGCAGGGCTACACCCTCAACACGATCACCCTGCTCGCGCTCGCGCTGGCCGTCGGCATCGTCATCGACGACGCGATCGTGGTGCTCGAAAACATCTTCAAGTTCGTCGAAGAAAAGGGTTACTCCCCCGCGCGCGCGGCTGTCGAAGGCACGCGGGAGATCGGCACCGCCGTTCTCGCCACCACCCTGTCGCTCATCGCGGTGTTTCTGCCGATCGCGTTCGTGGCTGGAATTCCCGGGCGATTTCTCGCGAGCTTCGGCGTGACGATGTCGTTTTCGATCGGCGTCTCGCTCTTCGTGAGCTTCACCCTGACCCCGAGCCTCGCCGCACGCTGGCTCAAGGCGAAGGTTCCGGGAGAGCACAAGCGCACGTTCCTCGAGCGCGTCGTCGAGGTGTTCTACCGCCCGATCGAGCGCACCTACGTGGGGCTCCTCGGGTTCTTGATGGCGCGGCGCTGGATCGTCGTGCTCGCCGCCGTGGCGTCGCTGATGGCCATGGGGCCCCTCGCCAAGCGCGCGAAAAAGGGCTTCCTGCCGGTCGACGATCGCGCTCAGTTCGAAGTGGTGGTGCGCCTGCCCGAGGGCCGCTCCGTGCCGGCGACCGAGCTCGTCGGAGAGCGCGTGGCGCGCATCATCCGGGCGATGCCCGAGGTCACGGCGACGCTCGTCACCATCGGTGACGACGCCGCAAAAACGCCGAATCTCGCCCGCATCTACGTAAAGATGGTGCCGCCCGACCAGCGAAAAATTTCTCAGATCGCGATGATGAGCCGCGTGCGCGAGACGATTCTTCCGACGCTCTCGCCCGACCTCAAAGTGACCGTCGCCGACGTCAACGAGTTCGGCGGGGGGCAGTCCACGGCGCGGGTGCAGTACATCCTCGCCGGCCCTGAGCTCAAGACGCTCACCGACGCCACGCCGCGCATCGTGGAGCGCATCAAAAAAGAGGTCGCCGGGGCCGTCGACGTCGACAGCACCCTCGTCATCGGCAAGCCCGAGCTCGGCGTGTTCGTCGATCGCGAGCGCGCGGCCGATCTCGGCGTGCAGATCGTTGACGTGGCGCAGGCACTTCAATATCTCGTGGCCGGACAGAAAGTGTCCACGTATTCCGAGGGCGGCGAGCAATACGAAGTACGGCTCCGCGCGCCCGCTTCGTTTCGCGGCGACGAAGACGCGCTTCGCATGATCACAGTGCCCAGCCGCAAGCTCGGGCTCGTGTCGCTCTCCGACGTCGTGCACTTGAAGTCGGGCACCAGCCCGTCGAGCATTCTGCGCTATCAACGCGAACGTCAGGTCACGTTCCTCGCGAACGCAGGGCTCGGCGCCTCCGAAGGCGCGGTCAGCGACGGCATCAAGAAGATTCTCGACGAAGAAGTCGCGCGGCTCGGTAAAGGGTTCTCGATCAAGGCGCAGGGCCAGACGAAACTCATGAAAGAAACCGGCCTCAGCTTCATCTTCGGCCTGCTCGCGAGCTTCGTATTTATGTATCTCATTCTCGCTGCGCAGTTCGAGTCGTGGCTGCACCCGGTGACCATTCTCATCTCGTTGCCGCTCACCCTGCCCTACGCGATTATTTCGGTCATCCTGTTCGATCAGGCGCTCGACCTCTACAGCTTCCTCGGCATCTTCGTGCTCTTTGGAGTGGTGAAGAAGAATGCCATTCTGCAAATCGACCACAGCAACGGCCTGCGTGCGCGCACGCGCGGCGCGGTCGACGCCGCGCTCGACGCCGTGGCGCCGCTAACTTCGCCCGATGCGATCGTCGCCACGCTGCACCAGCACCTCGACGAGGTGGTCGGTCGCGATCGACTCGCGAAGGCGCTCGCAAAGATCGACCTCTCGCGGCCTGCCAGGGTCGAGAGAGCCGTTGAGAAGGCCGCCCGCCTGCAGGCAGTGCTTCAGGCGAACAAGGACCGTCTGCGCCCCATCCTGATGACGACGCTGGCGTTCGTCGCGGGGATGATCCCGCTGGTTACGGCCAAGGGCATCGGCTCAGGCTTCAACCGCGCCACCGCAGGCGTCGTCGTCGGCGGTCAGTCGCTGTCGCTGCTGCTCACGCTGGTCGCCGTGCCTGTGGCGTACTCGCTCTTCGACGACGTGGCGCTCATGGTGCGGCGCAAGCGCACGTTCGCCGAACCCGACGCCGGCGAGATCGCCGCCGAGCTCCAACCTGGCGAGTGAGCGGCGAACGTGACCGGGGCCATGACCGCCGCGCGCACGATCTTGTTGCTCTGCGCAGCAAACGTTTTTATTACCCTCGCGTGGTACCGCCACTTGCGCGCTCAGGCGAACGCGCCGCTGTGGAGCGCGCTCCTCGTCAGCTGGGGCATCGCGTTCCTCGGCTACTGCCTCGCTGTGCCGGCCAATCGCTACGGGTTCGGGCGCTTTTCGGTGGTGCAGCTCAAGGTTACGCAGGAGATCATCTCACTGGTTGCCTTTGGCATCTTCGCAAGCGTCTCGATGAAAGAGCGACTCTCTTCGAATCATATGATTTCGGCGCTCTGCCTGGTTGCAGCGGCCTATTTCGCCTTCCGCAAATAGCCGCTCAGGCGAACAGCCGGCCGAGGGCCTTCACCATCATCGCGACATCCGCCGCTCCGCACATTTCGCGCGCAGAATGCATGGAAAGCATCGGGCTCCCGACATCGACCGTAGCGATGCCGAGGCGCGTGGCCGTGAGCGGGCCGATCGTCGATCCGCAGGCCAGATCGGTGCGCGTGACGAAGTCCTGCACGGGCACGTCGGCTTCGGCGCACAGGGCGCGAAAGCGCGCCGCAGTGGCGCCGTCGGTGGCGTAGCGCTGCTGGGCGTTGGTCTTGATGACGGGCCCCTGACCGATGCGTGGCATATGCATCGATTCGTGGCGGTCGGGGAAATTCGGGTGAACCGCGTGGGCCATGTCGGCCGACACGCAAAAAGAACGCGTCATGGCGCGGGCGAGGCCCGAGCGCGCCGTCGCGTCGGCGGCTTCGACGATTCGCGCGAGCACGTCGCCGAGCATCGGCCCCGCGGCGCCCTGAGCCGAGCTGCTGCCGACCTCCTCGTGGTCAAACAGCGCGATCACGCGCGTCGCGTCGCTGCGAGCCGGCGCGGCCGCGAGCGCGCACGTGGCCGCGTGGCACGACGCGAGGTTGTCGAGGCGCGCCGAAAATACAAGCGATTCATCGAGACCGCCCACCGTGGGCCTCGTGAGATCGTAGAGCCCAAGGTCGAACCCGCGCACGGCTGCTGCGTCTCCGGCGAGACGCATCATCAGCGATTCGAAGGCGATTTTGGCGTCTCCCATGGCGATCACCGGCGGCAGGTGCTGCTGACGGTTGACGAGCAGACCGCGATCGTTGACCTCGCGGTCGAGATGGATGGCGAGGCTCGGAATGCGCGCGATCGGCTCCGAGATGCGCACGTTGCGCCGCGCCTGCTGGCCTGATTGCTCGATGATCACGCGGCCAGCGACCCCCAGATCGCGGTCGAGCCAGGTATGCAGCAGCACGCCTCCGTAAACCTCGACGCCGAGCTGACTGTAGCCTTCTTTTCCGCAAGCGGGCCTCGGCTTCAGGCGCAGGTTGGGGCTGTCAGTGTGGGCGCCGGCGATGACGAAGCCTGACTCGACGGGCGAGCGATCGCCTGTGCGAAACGCGATGAGCGACGCGTCGGCCCGAACGACATACCGGGCATCGCCGGGCTGCAGCGACCACGCTTCGCCCTCATCGAGGCGGGAAAATCCGACGGCCTCGAGTCGCCGAACGGTCTCGTCGACCGCGTGAAACGGAGACGGACTCGCGTCGATGTAATCGCAGAGGTCGCGCGCGGAGGAGACGTCGGTCATGGTCGGGCAAACGTAGCCCAAATCGCGCCCCGCGGGCCGCGCGTCGCTATTGCGCGCCGTGGTGGGTCATCCGGTTCAAGTCGCCATCGAGCATCCACATGCCAAACACGTGAAACCCCAGGTTCACGCTCACCGCCACGCGACGGCCGTACATCGCCTCGAGCGCCTCGGGCACGACGCCGGCGGTCGCCTCGCCGAAGAGGCCAAGCTGCAGCCCGCTCGATGCGCCCCCAAGCACGACGCGCTCGGCCCCGAGCGTCTCGAAGAGCCACGGCGACGTGACGCCCCCGCCCGCGGCTGCGCTCTCTTCGCGCTGATTGATCTCGCTGCGAAGCCACACGGTGTCGCGGCGGCTGGGCGACCGCACCGCCACTTCGGCGAGCAACGCCTGAGCCGAATGCCGCGGCTCGGTGGCAGCGGCGTCGGCCACATCGGCCGCCCAGTCGAGCAGGCCGTCGAAGCGAAAGCCCCGCACGTTGCCCCACGCGTACGCGCTCGCGCTCGCTTGGAACGCATCGGGCTGTCCGTGGCCCTGATCGCGCAAGCGCTCGCCCGAAACCTGAAGCTCCAGCCACGAGCCAAACGTGTGGCGCACGCGCGCGGCGATCGAGCTGGGCGCGCCCACTTGCGGAAGATTACGGCTGTCGCTCGGCAGCAGCTCCTTCGCGCTGAACACCGACGACTCAAACCACGTGTCTCCCACGCGAAGCTGAGTGCCAATCACCGGAAACGTCTCGTGCGGATTTTCGCCCTTGTGATGCTTGCGCGGCACCGTCGGCCCGGGACTGGACGCCCGATGCATGAAGATCGGCGGGCCGATCGTGGCGCTGCCCTGACCGAAGAACACGGCAAAGTCCGCGCGCCCCTCGGTCATCATGTTTTCGGGATGCCAGCCGGGCAGTCCCGCGAGCGGGTGCACCGAAATGGCCAGTTGGTGAACGAGCTGGTGCGAATGCTGGGCGTCCCACAATCCTTCTCCGGCCTGACCCAACTCGGGATAGCCCTCGGGGCCGACCGTGAGCGGCTCGAAGTTGAGCATGGCGAGACCCTCGACGTAGCCGCGCGAATCGCGCCCGTACGCCATCGCCCAGTCGCTCACGAGCAGGGGAATCGTCGCACCGCCGTCGTGGGTGGCCACTGCCTGATTGGCAATTACGTGCGCGCCGAGGCCGGAATTATGCAAAAATCCGAAGCCGTTGAGCATGAGGTGAATACCGCCTGGCATTCCGGGAGTTCCCGGAATGAGCGCCGCGCGGGGCGAGGCGTACCCGAGCTGGGCGGGCTCCTCACTCGGCGCTGCAGCGGGGCCCAGGTGCGAAGCCGAATTCGCAGGCTCGGCGGCGGAGGCCGGACCGGAAGCAGCGAGGGCGCCCGCGACCCACGCCGCGCGCACGGCCGCAAGGCGGCGGAAACAGCGGCTCGCCCTCAACTCGTTGGATTGCATTCGTAAATCTGCCCGCCTTTGCTGCCGCCTGCGGGCCCGCACGCGACCTGGTCATGCTACACCGCTGTGGCCGACGTTGAATCTCCACTCGGCGTCTGAGGAGGCTTTTCATGATTATTCGTAACGTCCTTGGTTTCGGCGCGCTCGCGCTCGCTCTCGGCGCCTGCAGCAGCGCCAGCACCGACACCCCCGCAGCCGCCGACGCAGGCACCAAGCCGATCGACTCCGGCGCCGCGGCCGACTCCGCCGTTTCGCACGCGTGCCCGACCTCCGCGCACAAGACGATCGTCGTGGTCGGGGACTCCATCTCCGATCAGGGAAGCGGCGAGACGCTGGCGTCCCAGGAGCCGTTTTACCGCACCCTGCTCGTCAAGAACGACGACGCGAAGTACCCCGACTGGAAGGGAAGCGACCTCTCCACCTGCTGGAAGATCGACCCGACGGCCAACGTCGTGAAGGTTTCTGTCGGCGGAGCAATCGCCACCGAGAAGGTGGGCAAGCAGTCGGTGCTGCTCGATCAGGTCAAGAGCCTCCCCGCGAGCCTTCCCGGCCCCGTTCTCGTGATCGGGACCATCGGCGGAAACGACGCCCTCGCCGGCCTCGCAGACGTGCTCATCGGCACCGCCGAGCAGCAAAAAGCCGACCTCGACGGCTTCATCAAGGGCTTCGGCGACGCAATGACCGAGCTCACCAGGACCGACCGCTTCGGCGCCGGCGTCAAGGTCGACGTGCTCATGACGAACATCTTCGACCCGAGCGGCGGGACCGGTAACTTCGTTTACACGCCCGAGAAGATCAACTGCCCCGGCTCATTTTCGCTGTGGCCCGCCGGCAAGCCGACCGATCCGGTTCTCAACGCGTGGGACACGGCGATGCAGGCCGAAGCCGCGAAGTATCCTGGCGTGAAGCTCCTCGACCTGCACGCGCAGTTCAAGAGCCACGACGTCAATCAGGCCGCCGACGCAAACTGGTTCTACGACGACTGCATTCACCCCAACAGCGCTGGTCACGAGCACATTCGCGAGCTGTTCTGGGGCGGCATTTCCGCCCTCTAAACTGCTGCAAGCCGGGCCCGTGGGCGTGTCTTCGCGCTCACGGGCCCGCGCCGTTTAAGCCGCCCCGCCCGCATCCGATCGCGCCGGGTGGGGAGGTGGCTACAGCGCGCGGGCTTTGACGACGCTCGATCTTACCTGCGAGCGAAACGCCCGGAGCGCGTAGTTGTCCATCCCGAGCGAGGCGGCGGTCGCGTAGACTTCGTCCTCGCTGCCGACGCGGTAGTTCGGCGACAGGTGAATCGCCGTGAGGCCCGACGCCAGACGCACGAGCTGCACTTCGGCAGACGTCGCCACGTCGGAGAGGTGGTGCTTTTCGCACACTTCGATCAGAAAATCGGGCAGCTTCCACGCGCGCGCAGCAGCAGCGCCGAACTCGACGTGCACGGTTTCGAGCGCGGCAGCGACCACTCCCAGACTCGGCTCGCCAGGCTCCGCCATTTCGCGCCACGCAGCAGAGACATCGCGAAGCGCGAACGTCTTGCCGATTTCGTGCAGCATGCCAGCGAGAAAACAGTGTTCGAGATTGCCCTTCCGCAGCTCGATGCTCAGGCTGCCAGCGGCAAACGCGCTCGAGACCGAGTGCAGCCAAAGCTGACCCCACAGATCGCGAAGCAAGCCTCGCGAGGCTTTCATGCCCGAATCGAACACGCCACGCGTCGAGAGCGCTGCGGCGATGCCCGCGACCGTCTGCGCTCCGAGGCGCACGATCGCGTCACGGAGCGAGTCGACCTTCTCGCGGCTCGCCGAGGCCGCCGAGTTGGCGACGCGAAGCACGCTCGCCGATAGCGCGGGGTCGCGCTGCGTGAGCAGCACGAGGCGCTCCATGTCGAAATCGGGATCTTCGAGCAGCGCGAACAACCGCGACGATCGGGCCGGAAACGGCTGCGCCTCGACTTGAGCGGCATCGAACCGCAGGCGCAGCGCTGTCGACAACCGCTGTACCTGATCGCGCTCCCCGAGCGTGAGCGGCACGCGCTCGGCAGCGGCGTACTCGCAGCCCTGCGTCAGATCGAAATCTTCGATATCACCGGGTGCCGGCGTGCCTTCGCTCGCGCGGGTGGAGGCCGGCGCCTCGGGAGTAAGCTCACGCGCGGGCGAAAGCCGCGGAGGGCTGTCACCGTCGCCCTCGTCTGCGGCAGCGACCGCGCCAGAGCCGAGCTTCGCGAAGAGCGATCGCAGCCAACGCAGGAACGACATCGGAGGCGATGATAGCCCCGCGGGCGGTGCGTCGGCGAAATTTGGTGCGCCTTTCGCGCTAAATCGGCCGCGCTTCCGCCTTACGCCCGAGGCGAATCGCGAGCATCCGCTCAGAGCCGGGCAGCGACCAGCAGATCGCCACCCGCGTCATAGTACACCTTCGAACAATCCCGGTTCGGCTGCGCCCTGCCCCACGCGCCGCGGTCGACGAATACGCTCGCCTTGGGTGCATCGACATCGAAATAGGCTATTTTGGCAGTCGCGGTCAGCTCATCGAAATAAAACAGGGCGCGCGCGTCCGACGAAAGCCCCGAGGGCCGTCGCGCCGAGTTTCCCGATTGCACGAGCTCGCCCTGCGCAGCAAATTCGGCAAGCGGCGGCCACCATACCGAAGCCATCATGCGATCGGCGCGAAGCAGGCCGGGGGCCTGCCCGCCAACATGCCGCGCGACGAGCGCGAGCCCGACCGCGCCGATGGTGAGGTCGCTCAACCGCTCTGCGGGCGGCATGGCGGCCAGCTGCGCGTTGAGCTGCGCGACCGTCACCATGGGGAGCGCGAGGTTCGGCGCCACCGACAGCGCATCTCCCGGAGCGGAGCGTGCATACTGCACGATTGCACGCCCTCCCGAAGCGAGCGCGTAGAGGACGAGGCCGGCCGGCTCGAGCGCGACGCGTTCACCGGGCGCGAGCGCCGAGCCATCGAACGTCTGCTCGCCAGCGAACGTGACGGAGTTCTTGAGGCGATCGGCATAGTGAATGACGCCGTCCGAAGGCGTAATCCACGCGATCGTGCGCTCATCGTCGGCAATCGCCGAAAGCTGCTTGATTTGCCCCACGCCCAGCCCAAGCGACACGCCAGCGCCGTATTTCGCCCCGGGATCGCACGCCGCAGGAACGATGAACGGCCCCGCCTCCGCTGCGTCCATTTTTTCGGCGTCGAAGGCGGCGTCGACCGAGGCCTCGGCGCCGCCATCATCGCCAGTGGCGACCGACGAATCGGCCGCGGCGCCCGAGTCGAACTTCGCCACTGCAGGACGCGTCTCGCTGCTGCAGCCGAGCGCCACGCAGCCGACTGCGAGCCAGAGCAAACGCGCCGTCATATGGCGTCCACGCAATCGTAGCTGAGCTGCCACTGATTGAGCGTGGGCGCCGCCGGGGGATTCGACGAAGGGTTCAGGGTCGACGTCACGCGCAGATAGCTCTTCGAGACCTGCCCCGCCGCGACGAGCTGCTGCTCGACGGTATTGGCGAGGCTCGTCCAGTTGGCAGTCGTGAAGTTGGCAGTACCGACCGACACCGCCGCGCCGTACGGGTCGGCGAGAAGCTCTTTGGTCTGCGCGGTAAAGGCAATCGAGGTGCCCGCCGGAATTACCGCCTGCCAGCTGTAGAACTTCCACGCCGGCCGCTTCTGCGCAGGGCACACGGCCACATATTCACGGGTATAAGACGCTTGCGCGTACTGCGAAAACGCTGCCGGCGCGATGCATTTTCCGCTCAAGCACCGCGTGCCGGTCGCGAAGGTGCAGCAGTTGCCGTCGTTGGAGCACGCGCCGTTGTCCGCGATGCAGCCGTTGACGCCATTGGCCACGCAGTGGCGCACAGGAGGATTGGCAATCGGAGAATCGAGGGTGCATGCCGCCAGCTTCGGGTTCGAAGTGCCGCCGCAGCAGTCGAGATCGGTCGTGCACACTCCCCCCGTGTGGGGGCTCGAATTGGCCGGCTCCGACACCCCGCAGGCGTCGAGTGCAAAGTAGGCGCGCGAGTTGCCGGCCAGCAGCTCCTGCCCGGGCAGGTAGAACGCCGGATAGCTCGGGTCCTGGCCGGGCGTGGGGTTGTTCGCGATGGCCGCGACCCAAAGCTTCTTTGGTGTGGGCTCGGCGCTGATGTCGATGAAGCGCGGATCGCTCGCGTACGGATTGACCGTCGCGATGTTGCCGTACATGCGTCGCGAGGTGAAGACCACCCACGAATAACCGCCGATTTGAATCGGCAGCACCGTGGGCTCGTAGTTGTAGATGGTGTCGTTGTAGTTCGCTGTATTGATATCGAAGCCCCACGCGTCGCGGGCTTTGTACTGCGCAAAATAGGTATTGTAGAGGGCGCCGGTCGGGTCGCCGTGGAGGTTCGGTCCGGTCGGCAGGTTCACGCCGTTGAGGTTCGTCAGCGCCGTGTAGGTGACCGGGCCGGACGTGTTCAGGTACCAGAGGTTGCTCACCGCGCCGGTGTCGGAGCAGTTCCACAGCCCGTAGCCGTTGAAGTACGTATTGCCGAGATAAAACTGGCCCGACGGGGCGTCGCAGTGGTGGCGGGTAAAGCCGAAGCCGCCGTCCTGCGAAGGCCAGATCTCCCACTCGGCGATCAGGCCATTTTGGCCGGTCGGAAGAAACGACGGCCACGCCCAGCTGTTGAACAGCGGCTTGCCGAGGTTGACGTGATTCGAAAACGTCATCGTCGCCGGGTTGAAATTCATGACCGAGAGCGTTGCGCGGTCGCCGCTGGTCACGCCGGAGGGCGGATTTGCGATGGCAGGTCCGTTGACGACGGAGTTGTTCCAGTTCCACCAGTTGAACGCCAACTGTTTGCCGTCGGCCGAGAACGCCGGCGATGCCGCGCTGAGTCCGCCGAACATCGTGCGCGTGTTCGGCAGCGCGGCGCCGTTGATCGAGTACAGCGCGCTCGTCCCGGTATTGGTGCTCCCGGGCATCGAGCTGGTGTCCGAGAAGCCGTAGGTACCGTTGGGCGAGAGCGCCTGCCAGGCATAGGTGCCATTCGGCCCCAGCGGCGTCTCCGTGTTCTGCGGATTCGGATTCGTGATGTCGTATTTGAACGTATAATAATCCGAGCCGCGGAGAGTCGTCAGCACGTTGCCGTTTCCGGACGCCGAGTGGCAGCCACGGCAACCGGTGACGAAGACATTTGTGCCCGCGGCGATGGCCGGCTTCGCAGCGCCCGGCGCCACGCTCAAGGTGGCCGCCCCGAACAACTGGCCATTGTAAGTGTAACCGTAGTTCTGACTCAGATTGGTGCCATACGACTGGTAATAAATGCGACCCTTGAGCTGGTCGCTCGCGAACCGAACCGTAATCGTCTGCTCAGTCTTGAGAACGCCGCCGACGATGCGCTGCACCGCGACCGTGCCCGTGTCGCCGAGCTTGGCGCGGTTGCGATTGACGGTCTGCTCGAAGTCGAACCACGCGTTTTGCGGGATCATCCCGCGGGGCTGCGATTTGGGCGTCTTGCCGCCGACGGTGTCGGCCTGCGTGGTCAGCTCATTGATGATTTCCGACCAACGAAACGGCGCCGTGTTGGCGGGGGCGCCCGCCGGATAGCGCAGCGACACCATCACCGCGTTCGCGGTCGCGCCCTTGTTGTCCCACTGAATCACGGGCGGGATCTGCCCGAGCGGGAAGGTGGTGTTGTCATACGGATACAGCCAGCGCACGTTGTCGGCGCCGCCGGGCGCCACCGTGAACTTCGTCGCGTCGTAGCCTGCGGGCGCCGCAGTGGCGTCGACGGCGTTGACAGTGACGTTCACCACTGCAGTCGCCGAAAGATTGCCGGTTATCGCCTGCACGTTGAGCGTGGTGGCCACCGGCGTGATGAGCGTCACCTTGCCGGGATTGGGATCTTTGATCGAGTCGATCTTCGCAATATCGTATTGATCGAGCCCCCATATGGCCGGCGCCGGACCCGAATAGCAGCTCAGCGGCGTGAGCGTCGCCGTGAGCTGATTGGTAAAGGTCTTGTTGATATCGGTAACGATGATGGTCGACGGCGTAGGCGTGATCGCGAGCCCCGTGCACAGCGGCGGCGTAACAATGGTGCCCGTGAGGGTGACGCCGGCCTCGGTGACCGACAGTCCGGGGCCCGCGTCGATGCCCGGAGGCGTGTCGGTAAACGACAGGCAGTCGGGATCGCACGGATCGTCGACGCACTTCTGAGAGGCGCCGAGCCCCTGCATATGAATGCCGCCGAGCGATTTCGTCGTTTCGCGCTCGCCGACGCACGCGCCCCAGAGGCCGCCTTGGCATTTGCGGTGCCCGATCGAGCAACGCACTTCCGTTCCCGAGCGCTCCGTCACCACGCCGCAGTCGACGCTGGCTCCTTCGACGGGGCACGCGCACAGCTCCTGCGGGGTTTGACACCCGTCGCCGGCAGACGCGGCAGGCAGGGCGCCGTTGTCGCCCGGCGCGCCCGCCTGGTCAGCGGCGCAGCCGGCGATGACGATCGAAAGCGCGGCGGTAACAAAAACACGCCAAGCGTTTGCCGACTGGGCCGTTACGGCAACCGTGTTTCGCATGAGCTGGCAGGCTATCGCGACCCGCAGTGGCCGCCACGTAAAAATGTCGGCGCGCAGCAGCGGCGTGTGCGACGCTGAAGGTTTCTTCAGTGCGCGCGGCTCCGGCGGCGCCGGGTTCGAACGATTGTGCCCGCGAGCGGCGCCCGAGGCCGCATACTTCGGCGATGTCGCGGCCCCGCCTCATTGTTTTGCTCGACCCGCCCCACGCCACGCGCGGCGGGGACTGGTATTATCGCGCATTTGCGCCAGGTCGCGCGATGAGCGAACGCGACGGCGTTTATGTCGTCGGTTGCGATCGCCTGCATCGCGCGCTGCCACGCCTCGCGCGCGCCGCCGACGTTCTGGTGCTCAACAGCGTGTGCGACGCCGATTTGTTTCCGCTCATCGCGGAGCGCGGGGCGCGAAACGCCGCGACGGTGTTCGAGGTCAGCGACGATTTTTCGGCCGTCCAACCCTGGAATCCAATTTACGGATTTTACCAGAATCCCGCCAACGTGCGGCTGTACAAACAGCTGGCGCGCGCCTGCGACGCCATGCAGCACACCGTGCCGGAGCTTGCGCGGCTCTACGGGCATCTCGGGCGAAGCAGCCGCGTGTTCGTCAACCACCTGCTCGAAATGCCGCCGCCCCCCCGACGCAGCGACGGCGAGAGGCTGCGCATCGGATGGGGCGGTTCGAGCGGGCACCGCGAAGACATCGCGCGCATCGCGCCTGCCCTGTGTCAGTGGATCAGCCACACCCCGGGAGCCACCCTCGCGCTCATGTGCTCCGACTCGATTTGGGAGCTGTTCGCCTCACTTCCGAATACCAGAAAGGCGCGCACAGCCACCGGCTCGATTGACGACTATTACCGATTTGTAGCGTCGCTCGACATCGGCCTCGCGCCGCTCGGCGACACGGCCTTCAACCGCTCGCGCTCCGACGTGAAGTTCGTTGAATATGCCGCGTTCGGCGCCGCCGCCATCGTGCAGGATTTCGAGCCTTACCGATCCACCGCAAAAGACGGCGAAAATGCGCGCGTCGTTCGCGACAGTGACGGCCTCGTGGCCGCGCTCGACGCGCTCGCGAAGTCGCCCGGCGAGCGCGCGCGCCTTCGCGACGCCGCGTACAGTTACGTTTCAACGGAGCGAACGCAACGGGCGCACGCCGCCGAGCGACTCGATTTCTACGCGTCGCTCGCGGCCGGCGATTGTCCCGGCGCCGTTGATATAGCCGCCCTGTTTGGCGAGATTGAGAGCTGGGAGGGTGCGGAGGTGACGGGCCGGCACGCGCTGCTCGCCCACACCCGCATCGAGCGCGGCATGCACGACGCCCTCGTGCTCGCGCAGCAGGACGGAAAGCGCGCAGAGGCCCGCAGCCTGCTCGCCGATGTTGCGCGCCGGGCTCCCGCGCTCGACCTGCCGCACCTCTACGCAGGCGGGCTCTTCGCCGACGCCACGGAGCTCACGAAGGCTTTGAAGCTCAATCCCAAATCGGTTACCGCCCTGGTCGGGCTCGGCCGGATCGCCCTCGCGGCAGGCGCCGCCGCCGAGGCGCTGGGCTATTTTGTGCGCGCGATCGAGCTGGCCCCCGCGCACGATGAGCTCTACCGGCAGGCGTCGGTAGCCGCCGCGGCGCTGGGCGCGAAGCCCGATGCGGCGAGCTTGCTCGAGCACGCCGAGACGCTCGCACGGCAGCTCGAACCCGCCGCGTGATGCCGCCCGCGTTGCAACCGCCTTCGGCGCGGCGACCGCGGCGACGGGCTGTCCTACAAGAGTCCAATCAAGGAGAAATGCGTGAAAGCTACTGTCGCCCCGATCTTCGCCCTCGTGATCGCCGCCTGCGCGTCGACGTCGCCGGCGCCACCCGCCGCCACCGGTCCCGACGCGGCCACCGCCGATGCCGCCGTCGCGCACCCCGACTCGGGAGCCTTCCAGCTCACGAGCACCGCGTTTACCGACAACGGCACAATGGGTGCAGAATACACTTGCGACAGCGAGGCCGGCGCCGGCCACAGCCCCCCGCTCGCGTGGACGGGCGCCCCCGCCGGAACAACCGAATTTGCCCTGCTCGCCACGACGCTCGCCAAAGACGGACTCAAGTGGAACTGGGTGGTCTATGGCATTCCGGCGGCTACCACCCATCTCGACGTGGGGTCCACAGGAGTGGGCACCACCGGCATCACGAGCGACGGACCCGCGCTCGCGTACGCTCCGCCGTGCTCGCAGGGCCCCGGGCTCAAGACCTACACGTTCACGCTTTATGCCCTGTCGGGGCCCCCAATGCTGCCAGCCCCGGCGAGCCAGGTGACAGGGGCCGTGCTCACCGCAGCGATCGCGTCGCTGACACTGGGGTCGAGCGCGATTACTGCAGGATACACGCGTTAAGCGGACCTCACACTGCGAAGACGACGCTGAACACTGCGCCTTCATCGGTGCGTGCGATCAGCTTCCCTTTTACCTGCCGGGTCAGTGAACGCACGAGCTGAAGACCCAAGGTCGCGCTGCGGTCGACGCTAAATCCGTCGGGCAGCCCGGGTCCGCGATCGCGAACGGACAGGTGAATCTCTCCGCCGCGCTTCGCGATCTGCACGAGGACGTCATATCCAACGTCGGCGCGATTGGCCGGAGCGAGTCCGTACTTGAAGGCGTTGGTCACCAGCTCGTTGAGAATCAGCCCCACCGGAACGGCGTGCTCGACCGTCACCAGCGCCGAATTGGCGTCGATCTGCAGACGCGCCGACGGCGCGAGCGCGAAGCGCAGCGACTCGCCGAGATCGCGTGCGTAGGTCGCCAGCTCGATGCGCTCGAGCGACGTCGAGCCGTAGAGGTGCTGGTGGATGAGCGCCATCGACCTCACCCGCTGCACACTCTCGGCGAGCAGCGCACGGGAGGTGCCCTCGGGCACGTGCTCCATCTGGAGCGTCAGCAGGCTCGAGACGATTTGCAGGTTATTTTTGACGCGATGGTGAATCTCTTTGAGCAGCGTCTCTTTTTCGCTGAGCGATCGCTTGAGGTCGAGCTCCATGCGCTCGCGCTCGCTGAGCGCCTCGTTGCGCAGGCGCACCCGGTCCTCGAGCTCGGCGCGCTCGTGGAGCAGTCGCGTCTCGCGCGCATGCGCGCGGGTCACGTCGCTGGCCAGCAGCACGAGACGCCGCGGACCGTTCCAGCTCATCACCAGACTGCGCACTTCGACCCGCAGATCCGACCCGTCCTTGCGACGAAACACCGCCGCCTCGAACGCGAGCTCGGCCGACTCGGCGAGTCGGTTGGCGGAGGCTGAAAACCAGCGCTGCCGAAGCCCGTCGGTGAAGTCGGGATAGACCGCGCGCATCGAACTGCCAATCAGCGCGTCGTACTCCCAGCCGAGCTCAGCCACCGCGCGCGCGTTGGCGTCGACAATGCAGCCGCGATCGTCGAGCACGATCATGGGCCCGACGACGTGCTCGACCACAGCGCGGAGCTGGAGCTGACTCGCGACCAGCTCATCTTCGGCACGCACGCGTCCCGCGATGTCTCCCATGCGTGCGTCCAGCAGACCGGCGAGCAGCTCGAGGCGCTCGTCGAGCTTTTCAATCTCGGCGGGCTCGTCGTCTTCGCCGCGCGCCTTGAGCGCCCTGACCAGCGCCCGCGCGTCGGCGAGGGGGTCGGCCAGCTCGCCCCGCACCTCGGCCACCACGCGGGAGTGCGCGGCGCCGCTGCGTTCGAGCGAGATGTCGCGCAGCACGCAGATGACCTGGTCGTCGACGTCGTGCACGCGCGACACGCTCATCCCCGCGCTGACCACCTCGCCCGAGAGGCGCACGAAGCGCAGCTCGCGCCGCGTTGGGCTGTCGGGTCGCCCCAGGGTGTGCGCGATCATGGCGCTGGCCAGCGCGCGGTCGGCGGGCAGTAGAAACGACGAAAGCTCACGGCCGAGCAGCATGCCTGTAGCGCGCCCGGTCAGCGCGCCAAAGGCAGGATTGACGCGAACGCAGCGCCCGCCGCGCTCGACGATCACCAGCGACAGAGGCGAATCGAGCCACGCTCTGCGAAACGCGAGCCCCTCGATGTAATGCTCGACGAGGCTCGCGATGCGGGCGAGGGTCGCCTTCTCCTCGCGAGTCCACTGTCGCGGCTCGTGGTCGACGACGCAGAGCGTACCGATGGCGCTCTGCCCAAGGCCACCAAGCAAAGGCACGCCGAGGTAGGCGCGCACGTCGACGGCGCCCACCACGAGAGGATTGGCGGCGAAGCGCGCATCTTCATGCGAGTCGGGGACGGACATCGGCAAATTGTCGACCACGGCATGACCGCAAAAGCTCTCGCTGCGCCCAGTGCCGTGCTCGGCGAGGCCAACGCGCGAGAGAATAACCTGGCGGTCGTCTTCGACGAGCGAAACAAGCGCGATGGGCACGCCGAGCACGGTCGAGGCGAGCGCAGTCAAGTTGTCGAGCACCTCGTGCGATTGCCCTTCCCGAATTCCGAGGCGCAAGAGCCTGCGAAGGCGGTCGGGCTCGTCGACGGGAACTGGCGCGGGCACCCACGGCGCCATCAGGACGCCGCTGTCGTGAGCAGGAGAAAGTCCCGAGCGCGCAAGGGTTAATCATAAGGCACGCCCGCTCGCATCGCAACGGATCGCACCGCGGGGCCCAACGTTCGCGGCGACGCAATACGGTTGTAAATTGCAGCCCAGCCGCAGTGGCTGAGCTTGGCGGCCGCGCGATCGCGCGGCTATCGTGGCGCGATGATGCGAAAAGCCGTCTTTGCCGTCTTCGGACTCTCGATCGCCGCGTGCTCCAGCGCGTCGGACGTCGCCGCCATTACGCCGGACGCGAGCGCGTCGCTCGACGCGACCGCGACGCCCGACGGCAGCGCGCCGGATGGTTCGGCAGGCGCAGACGCCAGCGCGGCGCCCGACGGCGCATCGGGCAACGCGTGCTCGCTCGCTGCGAGCACCTCGCCGACGAGCAAGGTCAGCGCCGACGGCTGCGCAGTGCTGACCCGCGATGCGAGCGCTTGCAACGCGGCGCGCGTCGCGGCTGGCCTCACCGGCGACTGGCTGAAGTTCTCGTGCCGGGTGACGCTCACCGTCGACAAGCTCACCGGCCCGGTGCCCTTCGTGCTCGTCTCCGCCGACAGCCAACCCGACTACCTGAGCAACTACTTTGCGACGAGCAGCGCCTGCTACGAAAACTACCAGGTCAAGGGCATGCCTACGCCCAACAAGATCGCCGTGCAGAGCGTGAAGTCGAAGGTGCCACTTACCCCCGACGCCAAGGGTGTGGCGAAGAAGACGAACAACGCCGGCGTCGCCGTCAACGGCGTGTGGCTGTTCAACGACGCCGCGGCCCCGCCCGACGACATTTACAAGGCGATCAACTCATTCGACCGGTGCACCGGACACCCCGATCCGCAAAACGGGGGAACCTACCACTATCACATCGAGCCCACCTCAATCTCGAACGACGACGCGAACCTCGTCGGCGTCATGCGGGACGGCTATTTTGTTTACGGGCGACGCGACCTCAGCTTGGTGGTTCCAAGCGATCTCGACGCCAACGGCGGCCATACGACTGTGACCTCCCATAGTCCCAATACGCCCGTCTACCACTACCACCTCAAGCAGGAGACCAGCACCAACCCGGGCACGCTCGGGCAGATGGCCTGGTTCGTGGGCGTGGGCAACTTCCACGGCTCCGTGCTGCCGTGAAGGGCAGCGGCGCGGCTCACCTGAATCAGCCCGTGCGCAGCGCCCGCGCGACGGCTTCTCCGAGCGACTCGCGGGTGTAAGGCTTGGAGAGCCTGTGGACGGGGTTGGGCACGTCCACCCCGTCCGCGCTCGACATGGCGGCGCCCGAGAGCAGG
The DNA here is from genome assembly GCA_947473045.1 of Myxococcales bacterium. Classification (GTDB taxonomy): domain Bacteria; phylum Myxococcota_A; class Polyangia; order Polyangiales; family Polyangiaceae; genus JANYHY01. The sequence goes on from CANJCO010000028.1 coordinate 34,972, forward strand.
ATGATCGGCAAGTCGACGCGCGCGGCGGAAATGAGTCGGGCGACCTCAAACCCCGACAAATCAGGCATGTTGAGATCCGTGATGAATACATCCACGTCCGCGGGACTGGCCCGGACGGCGTCGACGGCGTCGAGTGCGCGCGAAAATCCTGTCACGACGTAGCCGAGGCGTTCGAGCAGGCGCTTGCCGACCCGCACAAGCGGCTCTTCGTCGTCGAGCAACCACACCCGGGCGGGACCCTGCGCGGTTGGCTCGCGCGCGGCGCCGGAAGCGTCCGCGGGAGGGTCCGCGGCCGAGCGACCTTCGGCAGCCGTCGCCCCGCCGGCGACTGCGACCGCGGCGGCGCTTCGCGCTGGCGCGATTTGGCGGATGAGGCTGACTCCGAAACCTGCGGCGCCGCGGGCCAAGCGCGGACTGCTACCGCGCACAAGCGGCTGACATTGATGGGTCATGTGATTCGAATCCATGGGGCATCCACGACGCAGATCGAGCCCGGCGCAAGCCAGGGCGATTTACCCAACACACAAGAGAACTCCGATCGCACGACGCAATCAACCCCTAATGCGAATCCGCAGACACAACCGCTGCCGCTTGCGAGCCGCGCACGCGAAAAGGCGCGCGGCCCACGACGTGCGCCTCGGGTTTGCCCGAAGACGCCGCGGCGAGTGGCCGGTCGTTTGCGGTCGCCCGATTTCATCGATCGCGACGTGCGGCGTCGGCGCACGAATTGCGACCCGGCGCGCACGATGCGCGCAGGGCCAAGGCAGACCCGCCGCGCGGCCATGTCGATCCGCCTTGGCACCGGGGGTGCATTGCGTCTCGGGCATGCCTGCGTTCAAGACAATACTGGTAGCGACCGACTTCAGCGAAACGTCAGCGCGAGCCGTTGATTTGGCGATTGACCTCGCGCGCCAGTACGACGCTCAACTGGTCATCACCCACTGCTTCGAGATCCCCGCTTACGTTTACGCGGGAATGGCGCAAACGCCGGTCGACGTGCTCGGCCCGATCGAAGCGTTCGCGCGCAGCGAGCTCGACCGGGCGGTCGCGCGCGCGCATGAGCAGCATCCCGGGACACGCGGCGAGCTGCGGTCGGGCTCGCCGGCGGACCAGATTGTTACGGCTGCGCTGCGCGAACGCGCCGACCTCGTCGTCATGGGCACGCATGGCCGGCGCGGATTCGCGCATCTATTTCTCGGCAGCGTGGCCGAACGCGTGGTGCGAACTTCAGCGGTTCCGGTGCTCACTGTGCCGGGAAAGAAACCCTGATACAATTGTCAGCCCCCATGACCCAATCCGACGCCGAGCGTTCGCTGCGCATCAACCTCGCGGCCTGCTACCGACTCATCGCCCTCTATGGTTGGGACGACCTCGTCTTCACCCACATCTCCGCGCGAATTCCAGGACCAGAGCACCACTTCCTCATCAACCCGTACGGCATGCTGTTCGAGGAGATCTGCGCGAGCAGCCTGGTGAAGATCGATCTCGGCGGCGACAAAGTCGAACCCAGCGAATATCCCGTCAATCCAGCCGGTTTCGTGATTCACAGCGCCATTCACGCGGCCCGCGAAGACGTCACGTGCGTACTGCACACGCACACCCCTGCCGGAGTCGCGGTGAGCGCGCAGGCTGGCGGACTGTTGCCGATCTCCCAACAGGCGACGGTCGCGCTCGCGTCGCTCGGCTACCATGACTACGAGGGGATCGCCCTGCGCGACGACGAGAAACCCAGGCTTGTGCGCGACCTCGGCTCGAACATGGGTCTCATGCTTCGCAATCACGGCCTGCTGACCGTCGGCGCGAGCATCGCCGACGCGTTCCTCGCCATGTACAACCTGCAGCGCGCGTGCGAAGTTCAGGTGCTCGCTCAGGCCGGCGGCGCGGCGCTCACGAGCGTGCATCCAATGATCGTCGAAGGTGTCCGGCAGAACATCGCCAAAGTCACGCGGGGCATGGGCGGCGAGCTCGCGTGGCCAGCGCTGCTCCGCAGGCTCGACCGCAGCGGCGCACGCTACAAGGACTGATCCGGCCCCGAATGCGACAGCGCTGCTCGCGGAAGAAGGCAGCCTCGCCGCAGGTTCGCGCGCGCCGCCCGAGCACCTGCGCCCCGCGCCGCGTTCGCGGTCGCGTCGCGGCGCGATCCCTGCGACAATGCGAGGCGAGTTGATGCCCCATCACGAGCTCGTTCGAGGTCTGCGCGAGGGTCTTTGCGGCGTGCTGCGCGGCAAGCCGCTCGCCGTCGATCTGGCGCTGATCGGCATATTCGCCAGCGGTCACGTGCTGCTCGAGGACGTTCCGGGCGTAGGCAAAACCACGCTCGCAAAAGCCCTCGCGAAGGCGTTCGGCGTCCGCTTCTCGCGCGTGCAGTTCACTCCCGACCTGCTGCCCGGCGACATTACGGGCGGCCTCGTGCTCGCGCCCGACAAGGGAACGTTTTCGTTTCACCGCGGCCCTGTCTTCACCAACGTGCTGCTGGCCGACGAAATCAACCGCGCCTCGCCGCGCACGCAGGCCTCCCTGCTCGAGGCCATGAACGAGGCGCAGGTAACCGTCGACGGCGAGACGCACAGCCTCGATTCGCCGTTCTTCGTGATCGCGACCCAAAACCCGGCCGACTATCAAGGCACCTACCCCCTGCCCGAGGCGCAGCTCGATCGGTTTCTGGTGCGACTGTCGATCGGCTATCCCGACCCGGCCGACGAGCTCGCGATGCTGTTCGCCCGGCAGCACGATGACCCGCTCGCGGCGTTGCAGGCGTTGTGCTCGAGAGCCGAACTGCTTGACGTGCAGCGAGCCGTTCGCGAGGTCGAGGTGAAGCCGATCGTCGCCAGCTACATGCTCGCCATCGTGCGCGCCTCGCGCGTCGATCCGGCGCTTTCGCTAGGCGTAAGCCCGCGCGGGTCGCTGGCGCTCTTTCGCGCAGCCCAGGCGCAGGCGTTTATGAGCGGTCGTGATTACGTGACGCCGGAAGACGTTCAGGCCATCGCGCCGGCGACACTGTGTCACCGAATCGCGCTTCGCGACGAGGCCCGCTACGGAGGCTCAAGCGACCGGGAGGTCGTCGCGCGGATCCTCGGCGCAGTGCGCGTGCCGGTGTGAGCGAGTCGAGCGGAAGCCCCGGCTCGCTGCGCGCGGCGTTCAAAGGGGTGAACTGGGAACGTCTCAACTACATCCTGATTCCATCGGCGCGCTCACGCAGGCCGATCCCGGTCCCGCTCGGCGAGCCTGTTTCGCTCTCGGCGAGGGCCCTGCTGAGGCTCTATCGAGCCTTTACGCGCGAGGGGCGGGCCGTGTTCGGCGCGACCCTGCTCGCGGCCGCCTTTTCGGTCGATGTGGGACATACCAAGGTATACCTCCTATTTGTCGTACTGGGGGCCGCGCTGCTCGCTTCGCTGGCGCTGAGTCCGTGGATGCGCCTCGGCGACGTCACAATCACGGTTCGCGCGCCCGCGCGGGTGATGGTCGGGTCGGAGGCGGCCTTCGTGGTCGAGTGCGATCGCGGGACTGCGTCTGCCACGAGCGATATCCACGCCGAGGGTCCGTTTCTTCCCTATTTCGGACGCTGGACAGGCTCCCCGCCCGCGATGGAACGCGCGCCGGGCGGGGCGGAACAGGTCACGTTGCGGGCCCGCTTCAGCGAGCGCGGAGACCTCACCCTGGGCCGATTTCGCGTGAGCGCCCGCGTTCCGATGGGGCTCGCGAACGGCCCGGCGATCGAGAGCGCGCCGGTGCGGCTTCGGGTGGTTCCCCGCCCGGCCAATGTCACCGCCGTTACGTTCCCTGTCGCCAACCGGAGCATAACGGGCGGCGCAGCGAGGGCCGCGAACGGAGGCGAATCGACCGATCTGCGCGGGGTTCGCCCGTATCGCGCGGGTGATCGCGTGCGCGATTTGTCTGCCAGAACATGGGCCCGCACCGGCAAGCCTGCCGTGCGCGAATATCAGGACGAGCACCTGACGCGCGTCGGCGTCATGCTCGACTGGTGCGCGCCGCCGCGGCCGCGCCGGGCCGACGATCAGGCCTTCGAGGCGGCAGTGTCGCTCACGGCGGGGCTCGTTGCGAGGTTGGGTCGCGGCGACACGCTCGTTTCCGTGTTGGGATGCAACGGCGTCGCCCACGGACTCGGGTCGGGTCGCGGCGCCGTCGCGCTCGATCTGGCGCTCGACCGGCTCGCGGCGGCCGAGCTCGACGCACGGCCCGACCGCGCCCAGACCGCGCGGCTGCTCGCTCCGTACCTCGCAAACCTGTCGACCCTCGTGATGGTCGTCGATCGCTGGGACGAGGCGCGAGAGTCGTTCGCGCGCGGGATTGAAAGCAGCGGCGTGATCGTGCGCGCGATCGCGGTCGGCGAGCCCCAGAGCCGCGTCTCGGGAGAGCGCATTCGGGGGGTGTCGATCGAAGCGGTGCTGCTCGGCGCGCCGGTGGTGGCATGAGCGCGCGCCTGCTGTCGGCCATCCCGCTTATTTTCGCGATTGTGCTGCTCGCAGCGGGCGGGGCGCCGCCAATGTGGCCCGTCGCGATCGGTCTCGCGACGCTGGCCTCAGTCGTGAGCGCGAGGCGCGCCAAGCTCACCACGTTCGCTTCACTGCTCTGGATGATCGCCGGCGCGGCGCCACCGATTTTATGGGCGCGGTTCGCCACGCTCGAGATGAGCGGCGCGCTGCCTCCCGCGCTCGTGTTCCTCGGAGTCGCGACCGTTCGTCGGTTCTTCGACGAGCCGCTCTTCGGGCGGCAGTTCGATCGCGCCCTCGCCGTGTTTGCGTGCATCGCCATCGGTCTCGGACTCAAGAGCGGCGCGTACCCGTACCTGGTCGTCGCCTTCGCGGCAGCTCTGCTCGTCGACTTCGGCGGTGGCGCCGATGCCCTGCGTTCCATCGCGCGTGCGCCTCGCGCGTCGATCGCCCTCGGCGCCGTCACGGCGATCATGGCCACCGGCGCTGCGCTGGCCCTGCCCGCAATCGACCGGGCGACCAACCGGCGGTTCGAGCGCATGTTCATGGGCCCCACCCAGCGCACCGGATTTTCGCCGCACGTTCGGCTCGACGACAGCAGCCAAATTCACGAGTCCGACGAGGTCGTGCTTCGGCTCAGCGGCGCGGAGACCGACTACTTGCGCGGCGCCGTGTTCGATTCGTTCGACGGCAGCGACTGGAGCGTGTCAGCGCCCAGGCTTACGGGCACGCGCAAAAACGCAGTAGATTCGGCGGGCCCCCGCACCGAGGTCGAAGCGGCCACCCCAAGCTTTTGGATTTTTGCGCAGCGCGGCTCCGAGATCGTCAGCGACATCGCGTGGGAAGCCGACGGTCTCGGGATTTTCCACCCGACGACGCCGCGCACCGTTCGCCGCTACGCGCTGGCGACTGCGTCCGTCGAAGTATCCGACGAGCCGGCGCAGGCCGACATTCTGGTGCTGCGCTCGCTGATGCCCCGGCTGCGCCCGCTCGCTCGCGCGTGGACGGCCGGAGCAAACGACGACAGGCAGCGCGCGGAGGCGCTCGTCGCGCACCTCACCGAGGAGTATTCGTACACGCTCGACCGGCCGCGCTACGCGTACGGAAAATCCGAGCTGATCGATTTTCTCTTCGTTCACAAAACAGGGCACTGCGAGTTCTTTGCGTCAGCGTTCGTGCTGCTGGCGCGCTCGATCGGCGTGCCTGCGCGCCTCGTCGCCGGCTACCGCGTCGTCGAGCACAACGGGTTCGGTGGATACGCAGTCGTCCGCGCGAAGCACGCCCACGCGTGGGCCGAAGCGTGCGTCGCGCCCAAATCGGGAAGCGGCGCGTGCCACTTCGAGACCTTCGACCCTACGCCACCAGGAGTGCCAACCCTCGCCGGGCAACAACCTCGGACCGCCTCTGCGTTCTTCGACTACCTGCAGACCTCGGCGCTGTCGCTCTACCGCGCTGCGCTCGACGCGCCCGAACGCTCACTTCCCGTCCTCGGCGCCATCGTCGCAGTGGCGTTCGCGCTCAGGGCTCTGCGAAACCGGCGCATCCGCCGCAGCCGCGGAGCCGGCGAAGACGCGTATGCTCCGCCTCCCGCGTTCGTTCGCTTCGAGCGGGCCCTCGCAGCAGAAGGCTTCGTACGCGCCCCCGCCGAGCCCCTCGAGAGTCTCGCAGCCAAACTCGCCGCCGCGGGTCGAGCTGCTCCGTCACTCGCGCTGCGCCGCTACATGCGCGCACGGTACGGCCCCGGCCAGAGCACCGACGGCGAGCTCGAAGCCGCGCTCACCGAGCCGCCCCGCTAACTTCGACAGCCGCATCGCCCGCTGCGATCAGCCGATTTCAGCCGCGAGAGGGGGCGCGTTCGGTAACAACGAAAGCGCAGCGTCGATGCGCGCGCGATCGTCCGCGGTCGGCGCAAGGAGGTCGATTTTCGCGCGGCCACAAAGAAACGCGAGACACGAAAGCTCGAGCGGAGACAGCTCGACGCGCCTCGTCAGCCGCACACGCGGCACCTGATAGACGACGACGGCGAGCGCTCCGGGCTGCACCACAAACCCGCTCGCGCCGCCGCCGGCGAGCTGGCGAAACACGCTGCGAACGAGGCGCGCGCGCGATCTCGCCTGACGCACTGCCGGATCCGAGAACAGCGCGAAGAGCTTGTTGCGCGAATAGAGCGCGGGCACGATCGCCATCGCGACCGACAGCGGCCCGATCAGCGCTTCACGCATCGTCGTCGGCGCCGATGAGCGTCGGCGCCTCGCCCGCCCCCACCGCGTGCAGCAGCTCAGCCTGCCGGTGGGTCCGAAGCGCCGTGATCACCTCTTCGAGATCGCCCGAAACGATGCGGTCGAGCTTGCTTAGCGTGAGGCGAATTCGGTGATCGGTGACCCTGTTTTGCGGGTAGTTGTAAGTGCGGATTTTCTGGCTGCGCTCGCCGGTCGACACCATGCTGCGGCGCTCTTTGGCCTCAGCCGCCTCGCGCTTTTCGCGCTCGATGTCGAACAACCTCGACCGCAGCACCTTCAGCGCCTTGGCCTTGTTCTTCAGTTGCGAGCGCTCGTCCTGGCACTTTACGATCATGCCCGAAGGCTTGTGCAGAATCTGAACCGCGCTGTTGGTCGTGTTGACGCCCTGCCCGCCCGGACCGCCGCTCGCGGCGATGCTGAACTCGAGGTCTTTGTCGTCGAGCTCCACGTCGAAATCTTCGGCCTCGGGCAACACAGCGACGGTCGCAGTCGAGGTGTGAATTCTGCCCTGTGCCTCGGTTGCCGGCACACGCTGAACGCGGTGCACCCCACCTTCGAATCGCAATTGCGAATACACGTCGCGCCCGGTGACGAGCGCGATGATCTCTTTGTAACCGCCAGTGGCGCTCTCGCTCGATGACAGAATCTCGACCGTCCACGCCTGCTTTTCGGCGTAGCGGCTGTACATCCGAAAGAGGTCCGCCGCGAAGAGCGCAGCCTCCTCGCCGCCTTCGCCGGAGCGAATCTCGAGGATCGTGTTCTTCTTGTCGTTCGGATCGCTCGGCAGCAGCAGCAGCTGAAGCACCCGCTCGAGCTCGGCCTTGCTGGCCTGCAACTCGGGGATTTCCATCTCGACGAGCTCGCGCAGCTCCGGATCGGCGAGCGCCGCGACATCTTCGGCGAGCTTGCGGTCGATGGCCTCATACTGCCGAAATTGGAGCACGATGGGCTCGATATCGGTCCGCTCCTTGTTCAGCTTCGACAGCCGCTGACGATCGGCGAGCACGTCTGGCCGGCACATCACGTCGTCGAGTTCGACGTACCTTCGGGAGAGCTGTTCGAGGCGGTCGGTGGGCAGCATGTTCAGGCGTCCGGACGAAGGCGATCAGCAGCAACCAGATCGCCGTAGGTTTTGTAGTCGACCTCGGTCGGGCTGTCTTCGCCCTGGCCCCGCTCGCGAAATAGCGTGGCCCGCAGCGACGCCAGGGCAATTTCGAGCTGCGCGTCGTCGGGCTCGATGGTCGTGATGCCCTGAACCCAGAAGCCGGGCAGCAGCAGCACACGAAGCGGCCCGGTCGTGCAGTAGCGGGCGAACACGCGCTGGAGTTCGAACGTGAGCCCCGCGAGCAGCGGGAAAAATGGCAGTTTGACGAGGGCGAAAGCGACGCCGTCGAGCAGCCAGTTGCCCGTGTCGAGGCGCGGCATGAGGCCACCGAGCACCGTCCACACGACCACGCTGACAATGACGACCATCACCAGAAACGTCGTGCCGCATCGAGGATGGCGCGTGGTCTTGGTGCGCGCGTGGGCCAGGTCGAGCGGCTCGTCGGCTTCGTAGGTGCTAATCGTTTTGTGCTCGGCGCCGTGGTACTGAAATACGCGCCTTATGAGCGAAACGCGCCGGATCGCGAGCATGTATCCGATGACGATGGCGAGCTTGAAGGCCCCCGTGACCGCCTGCGCTTGGGCGCTCTGCGCGGCCCAGTGCACGCCGAAAAGTCGGGTCGTACCGCTCGCGGCGAGCTGCGGCAAAACGATGAGGAGCCCCATCATCAGCGCTGCCATGACCACCATCGAGCCACCGCCGCCACCTTCAGTGCTGGGGGCGCCTCCGGCGTCCTGCGCGCTCAGGTGCCAAACCGAGAGGCCGAGCGCCGAGAGAATTCCGGGCTTCGGTCCGTCGCCGGGGATGTCGTCGCCGTCGTAGTCGGTCTGCAGCTTCTCGGACGAAAAGCGCAGCGCCTCGTTTCCGAGCTTCAACGACTCTACCAGCGACGCGACTCCGCGCACGAACGGCCACTTCACCCAGCCAGTGCGTGCGACTGGCGCGCGCCTCTCGCGGATGGTGATCGTGCCGTCGCGCCTGCGCACTGCCGTGGCGAGCGACGTCGGGGCGCGCATCATCACGCCCTCGATGACAGCCTGACCACCAATGTACGGGCGAGGCTCGCGGGCGCTGCTCATGAATGTACCGTAGCCTGACGTCGCCGCGCGATCGCCACGTCGCGCCGATTATTGTAACGGGCGGACGCGGCGATGCGGACGAACGAGGCCAATCAGGCCTTGGTCCCGGTCTCGGCGGAGGGAGCGGTCTCGGCGACAGGAGCGGCCCCTTCGGCGGCGCCCTTTTGAACCTTCGTGGTCTTGCCCTGGTAGCGGCGATTGAAGCGATCGATGCGTCCGGCCGTGTCGAGCAGCTTGATCGTTCCCGTGTAGAACGGGTGGCACTTCGAGCAGACGTCGACCTGGAAGTCGCCGCGCGTCGAGCGCGTGACGAAGCTGGTGCCGCAGGCGCAGGAGACGCGGGCGGCGGGGTAGTTCGGGTGAATGGCTTCCTTCATGGCTTTCCTTGTTCCCAGCAGGTCCGGGCTCGAAGTGAGGTGCCGGCGAGCCGAAGAGGGGCGGGAACGTAATCGCTCGCCAGGCCGCGCGCAACCCGGGATTTCTGCGCCGCACGCCGCCGAACGCCCAAGCCGGGCTGGCGCGCGGGTCTGCCCGTTTCGTGCTTTGCAGAATGGCGCGCGTCGCTCTATGACCGCCACAGATTCACGCGAGCCGGATGCAGCGCCGCTCCGCCAACTCCCTGGCGGCCCTGCCGGCATCGAACTCGCCGATGTCGCGGCCCTCTCCCATGCGCAAACCTCTTTTTTTGGTCGTTTCACCCGTTATTTTGCTCTCTGGGCCGGCGTTCGCCGAGGGCGACCAAGCGTCACCCGCAGCCGCCGCTCCCGAAGCTGTAAACGTCGACCTGCTGCGCGTCGAGGCTTCGGGTCTCACGGCCGACCAGGTGGCCAGGCGCGCCGCACAAACGAGCTACGTCGCGAAGGCGAACGAGGCTGCACTTCAAGCCGCAAGCGCGCGCGTCGACGTGGCGTACGCCCAGTATTTCCCTCGATTGAGTGGCACTGCGCGCTACACGCGCCTGTCGGACTTCACGCCGCCTGCGCTCAGCTTCGGCTCCGGCGGTTCGCTCGTGGGCACTCCGGCCCCCGCCGGCACGCTCAACCCGAGCCCGACCGTTGCCGTCGCTCTTGGCGGCATCTCGTTTCCGCTCGTGCTCAACAACTACTTGATGCAGGCGAGCCTGATCGTTCCGGTCAGCGACTATTTCCTGCGCATTTCGCAGAGCTACAGCGCCGCCACGAACGCGCAAGCTGCCGCCCGCCACGACGTGGTAGCCGCACGAGCGAGGTCGGCGGCCGACGGACGCGTGACGTTCTACACGTGGCTGCGCGCCCGAGGCGCCTACCTCGTGACCGTTGAGGCGCTCCAGGACCAGAAAAACCACTACAAAGACGCCCAAAATCAATTCAACGTCGGCAACGCGTCGAAGGCCGACGTGCTGCGCGCAGAGACGGGCGTGGCCGCCGCGGAGCTTCAGGTGGTGCGCGCGCACAACCTCGCCGAGCTCGTCGACAAGCAGCTTCGCATCGCGATGCACGACAGCTCCGATCGCCCTCTCGCCGTGGGCGAGAGTCTCGATGCGGCGGTGGCGCCTGTGCAGGGCAACCTCAAGACGCTCGTGAGTGAAGCGCACTCCGCGAGGCTCGAGATCAAGAGCATCGACGCGAGCGCAGAGGCCGTTCGCCAGCAGGCTGTCGCGGTAAAAAACGGCGGTTTGCCCCAGTTTGCGGCGTTCGGCGACGCCTTGTACGCCAACCCCAACCAGCGTCGATTTCCCCAGACCGACGAGTGGTTCGCCACGTGGGACGTGGGCGTGCAGCTCACCTGGTCCCCGAACGACACCGCGTCGGCATTCGCAAACGCGCGCGGCATCGACGCTCAGGTGGCACAAATTGAGGCGCAAAAGCTGTCGCTGCGCGACGGAATCGAGCTCGAGGTCACGCAGGCCTATCAGGCAACGCTCGAGGCCGATCAGGCGATCGCGTCGACCAAGCGAGAATTGGCAGCGGCAACCGAGGCCTACCGCGTCTCGCGCGAGCTGTTCAACGCCGGCCGCGCGACATCGCTGGTTGTGACCGACGCTGAGAGCGGCCTGACACGCGCGCGGCTCGACGAGCTCAACGCGAAGGTCGACGCGCGGCTGTCGCGCGTGCGCCTCGATCATGCGCTCGGACGCGACACCGCGGGCGCGATCGCCACGCCGTGATCGCCAGCGCGGCGCCGTGGTAGAATGCGCGCCATGTCCGAGCAACCGAAAGTAGCGATCGTCGGAGGCGGCCCCTGGGGGCGCGCGCTCACGCTCGCTGCGCAAAATGCCGGAGCGGTCACCTCGGCGTTCAGCCGCAAAGCGGACGCCGTTCCCCCGGGCGTCACGCGCATCGAATCGCTTCGTGACGTGGGCCGCGCTGCGAGGCTCATCGTGCTCGCGGTGCCTTCGGCGGCCGCTGCCGACGTCGCGCGCGCCCTCGGTGACGGGCTCGACGGCAGCCACCTCGTTGTGCACGCCGTTCGCGGCTTCGCGGGCGACGGACTCGAGACGATCAGCGATGTGATTCGACGCGAGACGCCGGTACGTCGGGTAGGAGCGCTCGGCGGCCCGGTGCTCGCCGAAGACCTCGCTGCGGGCCGACCGTCGGTGATCGTTTCCGGGTCCAATTTTCCCGAAGTCAACGCCGCCATCGAAGCTGCGTTCGGATGGCGAGGCACCCGCATCTACCCTACGAGCGATCTGCTCGGTCTCGAGTGGGCCAGCGCGCTCGTCGGGTGCCTCGCGATCGGTGTCGGCTACGCAATTGAGCAGGGCATGAGCGCCGGCCTGGTCGCCGCCGTCATTTGCCGAGGCATCGACGAGGCGGCGCGCATCGCCGCAGAGGCCGGTGGCGACGAGCGCACGCTGCTCGGTCTTGCGGGCTATGGCGATCTCCTGGCGTGCATCGCGCAGCGCGAGCGCCCGGAGATGCGGCTGGGCGTGGCGCTCGCTCAGGGCCTTTCGCTTGGTGAGGCAGTGGCCGCCACGAAGCTGCGCGTCGAGGCTGTCGAGCTGATTCCGCGCATCGTGCGGTGGACCGAAGCGCGCGGGCTGCGGGCTCCCATCCTCTCGACGCTTGCGCACGGCGTGTTCGAAAAAAAGCCCGCGGCCGAGCTGGTGGCCGAGCTGATGGCCTTCCCGCGCTGAGCGCCCCGCTTCGACGCAACGTCCCGTCGCCCCGGCCGACAGGGGCCCATGCTCGACGACGCCAACCGCTACCACGCGGGCGATTTGCTCTGCGGCACTCCCTATCGCGTCATCTCGCTGATCGCGTGCGGCGGGATGGGCTCTGTCTACGAGGTCGAGGACGAGAGCCTCGGCAAGCGATTCGCACTTAAGGCGCTGCACACTTCCGTGACTTCAGCCATCGAGACGGAGCGCAGAATGCGCGCGGAGGCGCGAATCCTCGGGCGGCTGACGCATCCGAACGTAGTTCAGGTCTTCACCGCGGGCGCGACGCGCGATGCCCATCCGGTGCCGTTTATCGTGATGGAGCTGCTCGTAGGCTCGACGCTCCGGGCGGTCATCCGCGAACGCGGCGGCCTTGGCGTTCGCGCCGGCGTTCGCGTCACGCTCGACCTGCTGGGGGCGCTCGAGCAGGCTCACGAGCTTGGGCTAGTGCACCGCGACATCAAACCTGACAACGTATTCTTGCACTGCGACAAGCGCGGCGATCGCACCACGAAGCTGCTCGATTTTGGCGTCGCCGACCGGCTCTGTGACGCCAATCGCGATCCCGCCAACTTCGCGGGCACGTTCCGGTACGCGAGCCCCGAGCAAGTTGCCGGGCGACCGCTCGGGCCGACAAGCGACCTTTATTCAGTCGGGCTGCTGCTCTTCGAGATGCTCGCCGGGCACCACGCGTTTCCGCACGCCCGGGGCCGCGAGGCGATCGTCCACGCGCACATGAACGAGTCCGTGACGTTGCCGCACTGGCCCGAGCCCATCCGGGCCGTCGTAAGCTCGGCGCTGGCGAAGGAGCCAGGGCTCCGTCCCGCCGACGCATGGACGTTCGCGTCCCGGCTGCGAGGCGCCATGCGCGCGATGGGCATCGGCGCGCAGGCGAGCGCGTGTCCCGTTCCTGCTCCGGCGAGCAACGTGCGATCGGCCCCGCCGGAAGCCGCATGCGACCGAACGATGTCGAGCCACGACACGCTCCGCGATGAGACGTTCGAGGTCTCGCGCGACGAACTGGCGGGCGACGGGGCGCGAAGGTCAGGCGCGTTGGCCTCACGCGAATCGAGCACGCTTCGCGTCGTCGCCCGCCCGACGGCGCGCGTGGCTATCGCGTCGACGAGACGCTGACGCCCAGCCTTGCGCGTGCCTGCGCGAGCCCCGCGGACGCGAGATACGCGAGGAGATCGCCGCGCCGATCGTCGGCGGTAACATCTGCAATCACACGCGACTCGCTCGCGATGCGACGCACCGCGAGCTGCGCATCCCCCGCGAGCAGGAACGCTGCGCGATGCGCGGTGAGCTCGACGCCCCGGATGTAGGCCGCGAGGTCTACCCGCCCGCCCTTGCGCTCAATCGAGCGCGCGGCCTCGAACAGCGCCTCCCGTTCAGCGTCGCCAAGCGTGCGGATCACCGCAGCGCGGAGCACCTTGACGCCGTCGTTCGCGGGGATGGGCATGTCGGGAAGACCGAGCGACAACCCTGTGAGAAACAGCTGCGTAAACTCGACGATGGTCGGGAAAAAAACGAGCGGATAGTGCTCCGGGCGGTAGTACGCGAGGTGCCGCGCGGCCACGTAGATGATCTCCTGCATTCCGAGGCCGCTCAGCAGCTGCGGCCCAACGGCAGTCGCCGGTGCGCCAGCCTGAATCGCCGCGCATCCGCCCGGCACGTTGTCCATCACGTACAGGTCCGGCAGCGCGATCCCAAGCACCTGCGCGGCCCACGCAAACGCGCGCACCGCGGTGACGGTGCCCGAGGCGTCCTGACGCTTCGCCGGGTCGAGGGCGACGAGCTTCTTTTGCTCCGACAGCTCGGCAACGCGCGCCTTGATCGCGGCGGGTCCGATGGCGCGCAAGATCGCCGCGACGTCGAGGTCGTATCCGGACGCGCGGAGCGTGGTGTCCCAATCGGTCGCTGTGAGCGCCGCCGCGGGCTGCATTCGCCCTTCGGGCTTAAACTGATTGATGATCAGGTCGTGGTCCATTTCCGCGGCGTCGAGCACCTCGAGCGCGAGCGCCGCGAGGTACGATCGGTCGGCGTCTGCCGCCCTTCCGTGCAGCTCGAAGAGCCTGCGAAACGCGTGCGGACGCGTCGGAGTAAGCGCAGCCGCCTGCTCGTATTCGGAAATCGCGAGGCCGATGTCGCCGCGCGCGACGAGCAGCTCAGCGAGGGCGCCGCGCACCTCTGCATCTCCGGGCCTCAGCTTCACCGCGCCCTGGAGCGCGTCGACCGCGCCGGGGCCGTCTGCGAGCTTGTCGCGGCGAAGCAACCCGAGGCGCTTGCATATCTCGAAGGCGCGGTCCGCGTCGCCGCGCGCGACGTGCAGGTTAATCAAGCGTGCATAAAGCGCCTCGATTTCAGCCCATTCCGAGCCGCGCGAGCGAATCGCGACGAGCGCAGCGAGCGCCTTTTCCTGCGAAGGGTCATCCTCGAGGGCGGCGTCGAGCATGGCCAGTCCGCGCGGCTCTTCGCGCAGGCGCGAGAGCACAATATCGGCCTGCGTGAAGCGTATGGCTCCGCGCTCCGCGCTCGTCTCGCAAAACGACCACATCGCGTCGAGCGTCTCGACGACCTTGGGCCAGCGCTGCAATTTTTCGTAGCTGCCGACGAGCTTCTCGAGCAACGCGCGGTCGGCCGGTGCGCTGTCGCGGGCCTTCTCGAGCGCCTCCACCGCGCCGCGCACGTCGTTGTTTCTGTCGCCCAAAATGGCAGCGATCGCCTTGTATTCAGCGGCTTTTGCGGTTGGGTCGGAGGTCGCTTCGGCGAGCCGGCCGCGGTACGTGACCGCTCGCTTCCAGTCGGCCCCGGCCTCAGCCATCTCGACGATCGCGCGAATCGCAGCCGCGTATGCCGGCATCAACGCCAGCGCTTTTTCGAAGTTGCTGTCGGCTTCGCGCAGCTTGCCCTGCGCTCGCTTCAGGTCGCCGAGCGCCACGTAAATACCGGCACGGTCGAGAACGTCGTCGTCGACGGTGAGCATCAGCGCGCGCTTGTAGAGCCCCAGCGCGCCGTCGATGTCGCCAAGCTCGCGGGCCACTACCGCTTGATGCATGATCGCGTCGACGTCTGACGCTTCGGTCGTGTCATTCATGATCGGTTAAGCTTCAGCTTAGACCAGAACGGCTCCGCCGAAGCGCGCGAACAGCGGTGCGTGATCGGAGCCCGCAGGCATCGGTGCATCACGCGGCAGCTCCGACATGTCGACGAGATCTTCGCACACGAATCGCGCCTCCAAAAGCCGCGACATCAGCGCGCTCGAGACAAGAATGTGATCGATGGCCGACGGCTTGCCGTGGTGAAAAATGCTCGTACGCCTCGCCAGGGGAACCGTCTCTCCGACGGACGCGAGCGCCCCCTCCCCCTTTCCCGTCAGCGCGCGCAGCGGCAGCGATCCGGCAACGTCGTTGAGATCGCCCATGACGACGACGTGATCGGCCTCGGCGCGCGCGATCGCCACGTCGACCGCACGACGCACGAACAGCGCCTCGGCGGCGCGCCAGACCAACGTACGCACTTCGGCATCGGCCCAATCGCCCTGGGAGGCGGGCTCGACGATCGCCCCGCGAGCGTCTTTCATTGGAAGCGCCCGCATCGACTTGAGGTGCGCCACAAACAGCTGCACTTTGCCGATCGGGCCCCCGTCGACGAGCACAGAGACAACGCCGCGCCGCAGCGGAATGCGCGCGCCAAACGGCTCGGGATCGCCCTGCGAGAAGGCCGGAAACTGCAGCGCTTCGCAGGTGAGAATCTCGCGGCGCAAGACCGGCAGCCGCGAGGCGAGCGAACAGCCGATGCCGCGCGCGTCACGCGTGCCGTGCACGATCGTCGCGCCGGCGAACCCAGACGCGTCGGCGAGCCGCTGAAACGCGGCGTCCGAAGCGACCTCCTGGAAACCGATGACGTCTGCGGCGAGCGCGCGCACCTGCGGAGCGACAGCGGCGACCCGGCGGGCGATCGCGGCGGCGTCGAGATCGAACCAGTCGAGCAAGTTGAATGTCGCGAGCGTGATCGTCATGCTGCGCTATTGTCTCACGTCATGGCTCTGCCCGGCGACGACACACTCAAGTGGCTGATTTCCCGGTACGCAACCCTCCGGCTTGCAGCCGGCGATGCGTTCGAAGGCGCTGTGCTGGTGACACCGACCGGCGAGCATTTTCCCGACCAGTTCGAGCGCGACGCAGACAGCGTGGCGCGCCTGCTCCGGAGAATGATGACCTACACGCCGATTGCTGACTCGGTGCGCGTCGAGCTCGGCTTCTTCGAGCCCGACGAAGCCGAGGCCAGCGGCGGCGGCGGATGCGGTTCTTGTGGGCCAACGTCGTGCGGGCCCACGTCCGCGGCGGGCGCCAAGGCGACCTCGCGCGTCGACGCAGTGAGCGGCGGCTATCGACTGGCGCTGTCGGTGGCCGACGTGAGCGATCCGGTCGTTCTAACGTCGACCGTGGCGCGCTCGCTCGGTGCGATGCTCCTCGCGGAGTCGGCTGTCGATGACGTCGAAGACATCGCTACAGACTCCGAAATTGCAGCGGCGGCGTCCGGCTTCGGCGTGCTCGTTGCGTCCGCTGCGCATATCTACGGAAAATCGTGCGGCGGCGTAAGCGTACGCAGAAACACGGCGCTCTCGCTCGACGAAGCAACGTTCGTCCTCGCGCTCTTCTGCGCGGTGCACGAGATCAAGCCGTCGAAGGCGCGTTCGCATCTGGGCCCGTCGCAGCGGGAGGCCTTCGCCGAGTCGGTCGATCTCGTCGACAAGAACCCCGCCCTCGTTGCGGCGCTGCGCGACGCGCCCGAAACGCTGACCGACGGAATCGTCGCGATCGCGCACGAGCGAAGCTTCTTCGCGCGACTTTTTGCGCGGCGCCCCGAGCCCGAGTTCGCGTCCGCCGGAAAGCGTGCCCTGCCGCGCAGCGAAGAAGATCTTCGGCGCCTCGCCGAAGCCAAAGCGCTCGTCGAAGAAGCGCTCGGCGAGAGCTGATAGCATCGAAAAATGGAGCGCCTCCCGCCCGTAGCCCCCGCCGACGAAATCGACCTCTACGTTCGAACCTACACTTCGCTGCTGCGATCGACTGGCGCAGTGCGGGTGCGCGCCTTCGAGGAGGCTCACGCCTACAGCGCGTCTTCGCTGCATGCGGGCGCGCTCTCGCCAGAAATCGACGTGGCCGCGTTCGCGTACGCCGCCGCGCGACTGCCCGCGGAAATGATCGGCGTCACGCGACTTTATCTGGGTCAGTCGCATGAGCTGTTCGAAGCCGCGGGACTGACGGTGCGCGACTGGGCGCCGGTGCGCGCGCGGGGGCGCCGGCGGCCGACGCGCTTCGACGGGCGCGACGCGCTCGCTGTGTTCATCGCGAGCGCGAGCGACATCGACGATCTCGTGCCGATCGTCACAGCGTACCAAATCGAGTGGAACAAGATTCACCGCAGGCTCGCGAGCCACGAGCTCAGCGGCAGCGAAGACGTCGCTGCTGCGCTGCAACTCGACCCCGATCAAGTCGCGACGCTCGTCGCTGCGCTCGGCCGCGATCGCTTCATGGCTGCGCTCGCGGCGATGCGCGCCCGCGAGTGCGACCTGTCGATCGTCATGCTGTCGGCGTCGTACTCGCAATACCAGCGCGCCGCGCAGCGCTGGTGGAGCGGGGTAGAGCCCAAGTACCTGCGCGCCGAGCGCCCCAGGCGGCCTCCTGTCTACTTTGTGTCGTCGAACACGCACGCCATCGCGAACCTCTGGGGTGGCTACGCGCTGTCCAATCAGGCGGCCATCGTCGAGTATGCCGAGCGCGTCAACCCCGAAGGGCTGCGCGACGAGCTCCGCGCCGCGCTCGCGTCCGGCAACGCGAGCCGCGTTTCCGGCTTTCTGTACTACCTGCTGCGCGGCTTCATTCACGACGACGCGACCGGAGCGCGCGTCGCGCAGGTGCGCGCCTTTGAAGCCGCGATCGGCCTCGAGCACGTGACCGAGCCGGGCCACGTCGACGTCGACGCGCAGCTCATCGAGCTGTCGAAGCTCGACCCCGCGCGCATCGATCCGCGCTTGCGCGTGCCGGGCGTCGAGCGCCTCGTCGGCAGCGACGCGCGCATCATCAACATCGATTATCCCCTCGGCATGTCGGCCTACCACCTGCTCTCGCGGCTCGGACAAGGGGTCGGCGAGCTGCGGGGGGTCTACATCATGGGCAAGGCCGCGACGCTCAATGGACGCGTCGGCGACGTCTCGCTGTCGAGCGTCGTATTCGACGAGCACACCCGAAATACGTTCTTGTTCGATAACGCGATCAAGGCGCGCGACGTCTCGAAGTACCTCGAACACGGCAGCGTTTTTGACAACCAGTCTGCGCTCACCGTGCGCAGCGCGTTTCTTCAAAACACGCGCTACATGGGCGCGTTCTACCGCGACGGCTACACCGTGCTCGAGATGGAGGCCGGCCCGTTTCTGTCCGCCGCCTACGAGCTGGTGAGCCCCACACGCGTCCGCAGCAACGAGATCGTGAGCCTCGCAGGGCGCACGCCGTTCGAGTTCGGATTGTTGCACTATGCATCTGATACGCCCTACTCGCGGCGCAAGGAGCTGCTGTCGAAGAGCCTGTCGTATTTCGGTGTAGACAGCACGTACGCGTGCGCTATCGCCATCGTCCGGCGTATCCTTGAGCTTGAGGTCGCGCGGCTGCGTTGACCCACTCCCGCTGTTCGAAGCCATGACGAAACGCCCGCCCCTGCCCGCTCCCCCGGACCGCCTGTGAGCGACGATCAGGCTGAGCTGCTCGACGGCCGGTATGCCCTGCGGCGAGAGCTCGGGCGCGGCGGCATTTGCGTCGTTCATGAGGCCCACCACCGCTTTACCGAGCGACGGGTCGCCGTCAAAACGCTGCTGCCGGAGTATGCAGGCAATGCCTACGCCGCGGAGCGGCTGCTCGTCGAGGCCACTGCGCTCGGACGGGTTCGGCATCCGTGCGTCGTCGAGGCGATCGACGCGGGGCGCGCCGAGGGGCGCCCTTACCTCGTGATGGAGCTGCTCGAGGGCGGCAGGAGCCTCGAAGGCGTGCTCGCGACGCGCAGCACGCTGGGCGTAACCGCCGGCGTCAGGCTCGTGCGCCGCATGGCCGACGCGATCGCGGTATCTCACGAGGCCGGCGTCGTTCATCGGGACATCAAACCCGGCAACGTGCTGCTCGTGCGCGTTCCGTTGCAGGACGATCCGAGCCGCAAGCACACGGCAGTCAAGGTCATCGATTACGGTCTCGCCACCATCGACAACCCCATCGGCGGAAACAGTGAAAGCAGACCCGAGGACGGAATCGTCGGCACGCCCGAGTACATGTCGCTGGAGCGACTCATGGGCACCGCGCCGAACCTCCCTGCGGGCGACGTCTATGCGCTCGGCGTCACGCTCTACGAGTGCCTCACCGGAACGGTGCCGTTTCCGGGGAATTATCCGCAGGTCCTTCAGGCAGTGGCGACCACGGAGGCCCGCAGGCTGTCGCTCGTGCGCAGCGGCGTTCCCGAGTCGATTTCCGACGTCGTGCACCGAGCCCTCGCCCGTGAGCCGCAAGACCGCTACCTGCACGCGCGGCAGTTCTGCGACGCGCTCGACACCGCCTATGGCGACCTCGATCAGACGATAGCCGAGAGCGTGCCCTCCGAAGACGCCGCGAAGCGCCGAAAATTCTCCCGCGCCGCGTACATCACGCCGGTTCACGTGACGCTCGACGGAGAGACCTTCGACGCGCGAAGCGAAGACCTGTCGGAGGGCGGGCTGCTGGTGCTCGCTCCCCACGCGATCCGCCTCGGCGCGACGGGCGAAATTCGCTGGGCGCTTCCTGTGTCGGGCACGATGGTGACCACGCGCGTGCGCGCACAGTGGTCGCGCGCGAACCCCGAGCACCCTCAGGCGCCGTGCGCCCTGGGCCTTGAGTTCGTCGATGCCGACGCGCAGACGTGCAGCGAGATCACTCGCTACTCGGCGACCGCGGGCAGCCCCGTCTGAGTCCCTGCGCGTCCGATTCGCTACGGAACGAGGACCAGCTTGCCCGTGGAGCCCCGGGACGCCAGCGCCTCGTGGGCCGTCGCAGCCTCGGCGAGCCGGTACGGAGCGCCGCGCACGATTTTTACGGCCCCGGTCGCCACCCAGTCTGCGAGTTGCATGAGCTCGGGCTCGCAGCGCCCGCGATCTTCCAAAACCGACGTGAGATAATAGCCCGTCACGGTCAGGTTTTTGCCCATGAGACCGACCGGCTCAAACGTGCCGCGCAGGTCGCCGCCCGCGGCGCCGTACACAACCATGCGACCGAACGGCGCGAGGCAGGCGAGGTTGCGTTTGTAGGTCTCCGCGCCGCCCAACATTTCGAGGACGACGTCGACCCCTGCGCCGGACGTCGCCTCCTTCACCCGTTGCGGAAAGTCCGCTGCGGCCGCGAAACACGCATCGGCGCCGAGTTGCAACGCGAGGGCCTGCTTTTGCGGCGTCGACGCGGTGCCGATTACGACCTTCGCGCCGCGCAGCCTCGCGATCTGCACGGCGAGCGCGCCGACGCCGCCAGCCGCCGCATGAACGAGCACGCCCTCGCCAGGCGCGAGCCGACCATGCATGGATAATACATGCATCGCAGTCAGCCCTTGCACGGGCAGCGCGGCCGCGTCTTCGAAACCGATTGCGTCGGGCAACGCATACACATGCGACGCGCGGGCAAGCATCTTCTCCGCGTAGGCGGCCGCGCCAAATGCCATAACGCGCTGCCCAACGCGCAATCCGGTTACCCCGGCCCCTACTTCGAGGATCTCGCCAGCAGCCTCCATTCCCGGGGTGTCCGGAAGGCGGGGCTTGATGAAATAGTCACCTTTTCGGAAATGGAGATCGGCATAGTTCACGCCGATCGCCCGAACCGAAATGACGACGCATCCTGGTCGAACGGCCGGCTCGTCGACCTCTTCGAGGGCCAGAACGTCAGGTCCTCCCGTGCGGTGGAATCGAATCGCGCGCATTGGAGAAGTCCTCGCTTTCGGCTGGGGGCGGGCGCCGCGCGTCACACTTCGTGACGAACGTACTCGAACTCGATGGGCCTGCCCTTGATGCCCTGCTTCGGCGGCGCGATCCAGTTGGCCATCTGCTTCGGATCGTAGACCGGCTTCGTCATCAAGCTCTTGACGTAGGTCTTGTCGGCTTCGGTGGGCAGCCAGTCAGAGCGGCTGGCAGCAAATTCTTCGGACGTGATGAGGTTACCCGCCCGATCGAACGACATGCCGGAGTGAATGCCGACGTGGCGGTGAAAACGACGACTCGGCAGCGTAAGCTCAAAGGCCACGCCATGCGCCGCGATGGCGCGATTCCACTTGTCGACGCCGCGCTGGCAGTCTTCGACGTACTCGTCGCGGAGCACTTCATTCATCGCGTTTCGCAGCGGCACTTCATCGGTCGTGAGGCGGCCATCTTGAAACCGTTGCATCGCGTAGCTGCTGCTCAGCGCGATGTGGTCTTCATGGCTGGCCTCTTTTGCGCGGCCTTTGATGCCCGAAGCGAAGTACGAAGCGGCGTTCGACGAAACCTCGCCGCCGAACAAGTCGAGCGACAGCGAAAACCAAAGGTTCAGGTACCGCTGCATGGTCGGCAGATCGATGAGACCCAGCGCGCGAACCTGGTCGGGAGACTCGACCTTATGCGCTGCCATTTGGCTCGCCGTACGCTCGACGACGCGCAGCACGCCCGTCTCTCCGACGAACATGTGGTGCGCTTCTTCGGTGAGCATGAACCGCGTGGTGCGCGAGAGCGGATCGAAGGCGCTCTCCGCGAGCGCGAGCAGCTGATACTTGCCGTCACGGTCGGTGAAGAAGGTGAACATGAAAAACGACAGCCAGTCAGAGCACGGCTCGTTGAAAGCGCCGAGGAGCCTGGGCTTGTCGGCGTCTCCGGAGCGGCGCTCGAGCAGCGACTCGGCTTCCTCGCGGCCGTCCCGACCGAAGTGCGAGTGCAGCAGGTAGACCATCGCCCACAGGTGCCTGCCCTCCTCGACGTTGACCTGAAACAGATTGCGGAGATCATACACAGATGGGCAGGTCTGCCCGAGCAGCCGCTGCTGCTCGACGCTGGCGGGCTCTGTGTCGCCCTGGGTGACGATGAGGCGGCGCAGGGTGTTCCTGTGCTCCCCCGGCACCTGCTGCCAAACGGGCTTACCGAAGTCGTCGCCGCACGCGATCGTCCGGTCTTTCACCGGATCGGCGAGAAAAATGCCCCACCGGTAGTCAGGCATTTTCACGTAGTCGAAGTTCGCCCAGCCATCGCTCTCGACGCTGATCGCGGTGCGCAGAAAGACCTGGTCGTCCTGGAAGCCGACAGGCCCCATTTCCTTCCACCAGTTGATGTAGTTCGGCTGCCACGCCTCCAGCGCGCGCTGCAGTCGCTTGTCGTCCGCGAGGTGAACGTTGTTCGGGATCTTGTCGTCGTTTACTTGCGACATTTTCGGTGCTCCTTCAGGTGCGGCGCCAGTCGAACTCGGCCCGCTCGGGCTTACCGTAGAGCGTGAGCGCGCCACGCTCACCGACGGCATTGGGCCTCTGGAAAATCCAGTTTTGCCAGGCGGTCAGCCGCCCAAAGATCTTCGTTTCCATCGTTTCCGGACCGCCGAAGCGCAAGTTGGCTTCCATGCCGGTCATCGCGTCGGGCGACAGACTCGCGCGCTCTTCGAACGCGACTCGAATCTCGTCGTCCCAGTCGATATCGTCGGGGGCAAACGTGACGAGTCCGAGTTTGTTCGCCGCCGGCGTGTCGATCGGACCAACGTGCCCAAGCGTCCTGCCGACGCGCTCGGGCTCGCGCAGAAACCGTGACTGCAGCCGCGAAAGGCCGTTGGGCATCGGATACGCGCCCCCGTTCATCGCCGACACTTGCACGCTCACGCCCGCTTCGTCCTTCATGTAGGTGCGATCGGCAGCGAGCGCGATTTCGAGCAGCGTTCCGGCGAACGCAGAGTCCCCGTCGATGACCGCGAACAAGCTCTTGGCGGTCATGTCGAGGCGCTTGAGTACGCGCTTGATGAGCAGGCGAACCTCGTGGACGAGGCCGTCGTCCGAGTGCGCCGCGAGCATCGCGTCAACCGCGAGCACCGCCTGCGGATCGCCCTCGGTGTGGAGCGCCAACGTGCCGATAAGCGGATGGTTGAAGCGCAAGTCGAGGAGCGCGTCGTCGAGCTCTCGAAAGGCTCGCACGCACCAGGCAGCGTCGCCGGCGGACGCGAGCTCCGCGGGGGTCGAGGGCTCGGGTTCGCGCGGCGTTCGAACGGTGAGCTTGGCCGTGCGTGCGGCGAGATCGAGCTCGACCGAGACATACTTGTATTCTGCACCATTTTCGGTACGCGTGACCGACAGCGGGCCGAACTTCATCGGCGCGAAGCTCTTTCGCGTGCTCCGAGCGACCATCGCCTCGGCGCGCCGTTTGACGCACTCATGGAATTTCGGTTTGCTCGGGGCCTCGTCCACCAGCGCCCATTCAACCGCGCGCTTGCCCCGCACTCCCTCGGCGAGCGTCGAAAACGCGTCGGCGAGATCGCGACGGATCATGCGCTTGTCGACGAGGCGCGTGAGGCCGCCGGTGCCTGGAAGCACGCCGAGCAACGGGCACTCGGGGAGGCTGACGGCGCTGCCGCCGTCGTCCTGGAGGACGATCTCATCGCACGCGATCGCGAGCTCGTATCCGCCACCCGACGCGGTGCCGTTGAGGGCCGCGAGGCTCGAAATACCCGAAAACGCGCTCATCTCTTCGAGGTAAAGGCGCGTCTCGTTGGTGAACTTGCAGAAGTTCACCTTGAAGCCGTGGGTGCTCGACCCGAGCATGTAGATGTTCGCGCCGGAGCAGAAGATGCGATCCTTTTCTGAGGCGAAAACGAGCGCCTTGACGTCGGGATGCTCGAAGCGGATGCGCTGCAGCGCGTCGGCGAGTTCGAGGTCGACTCCAAGATCGTACGAGTTGAGCTTGAGCGGATAGCCCGGGCGCATGCCCTGATCTTCTTTGACGTTCATCACCAGTCGCGCGACGGCGCCGCCGTACTCCTCGGGCAGCGACAGCTCCCAGTGCTTGTAGCGCTCTGGGCTGGTCTCGAAACGAACGGGCTCGGTCGGGGCGTGGTTGTGGTCGGCCATCGGTTTGAAAAAAGTACGCGAGGCGGGCGCGTCAATCAAGTAGTATACTTCATCAAGTTGAGCGTAACGCACTATACTGCATGCGACTCCGGTCGCAGAGACGCGCTCCTGCTCGGGCTGGGCGCTGCGGTGCGCGCCCGGCGGACGGAGCTCGGATTCACCTTGAAGGCCCTCGGCGAACGGGCGCAGGTGAGCGAGCGATTTCTCGTACAGCTCGAGGGCGGCAGCGGAAACATTTCAGTCGCCCGCCTCCTCGACGTCGCCGACGCGCTGGGCACCTCGCCCTCCGCGTTGCTCGCAGACGCATCGAGCGCGCCTCCGGCGATCGGACGCCACGTGGCGCTCGTGGGGCTGCGCGGCGCCGGCAAGAGCACGATCGGCGCGAGGGTCGCGGCCGAGCTCGGCGTTGGATTCGTTGAGCTCGACGCGCTCGTGGCCCGCGAGGCCGGGATGAGCCTCGCGACGATCTTCGAAGTGCACGGCGAGTCATGGTTCCACCGTGCGGAGAGGGACGCCCTCGCGCGGCTGCTGGCCCACGAGCGGCCCGCGGTGATTTCCACCGGCGGCTCGCTCGTCACGCACGCCACGACCTGGTCGATGCTGCGGGGGCGAGCGCTCACGGTGTGGCTCAAGGCCTCTGCCGACGACCATTGGAACCGCGTCGTCGCACAGGGTGATGGTCGACCGATGCGTGGGCGTCCCGAGGCGATGACCGAGCTGAAAACGCTGCTTCGGGAACGCCGTCCCCTGTACGCCATGGCAGAGGCCGCGATCGACACGACGAGCATGTCGCTCGAAGACGCTGTAGAAGAGGTCGCGCAAATCGCGCGACGCGCGAGCAAGCACGACACGACGGGCAAAGGGAGCAGCAGATGATCGACCTATCGAGCTACGTTGCAGGCAAGTGGACCGCCGGCGAGGGCAAGACGAGTGACCTCGTCAACCCCGCGACGGAAGCAATCATCGCCCGCACGAGCACTGCGGGAATCGACATGGGCAGCGCCCTCGCGTACGCCCGCGAGGTCGGCGGCCCTGCCCTTCGCGCGCTGACGTTTGCACAGCGCGGAGAAGCCCTAAGGGTCGCCTCGAAGGTCGTGCATGCCCACCGCGACGAGCTGATCAAGCTCGCGATCGAAAACGGCGGCAACACCCGAGGCGACGCGAAGTTCGACATCGACGGCGCCATCGGAACGCTCGCATTTTACGGTGATCTCGGCGTTCAGCTCGGCGCGGTGAACGTGCTCGAAGACGGCGAGTCGATCCAGCTCGGGCGCTCTCCCAGGCTGCACGGGGCGCACGCGTTCGTCCCGCGTTGCGGCGTGGCCGTGCACGTGAACGCGTTCAATTTCCCGGCCTGGGGCCTGGCTGAAAAGGCTGCATGCGCGTGGCTCGCAGGGATGCCTGTCGTCACGAAGCCAGCCACGAGCACCGCGCTCGTCGCGTGGCGCACGACCCAGCTCCTCGTCGACGCTGGCGCGCTCCCGGACGGCGCGCTGTCGCTGCTTGCGGGCAGCGCGGGCGATCTGCTCGACCGACTCACCGGCCAGGACGTGCTGGCGTTTACGGGCTCGAGCCAAACCGGCGCTCTGCTTCGCGGCGGGCGAAGCGTCGTCGCGAACAACGTGCGCGTGAACGTCGAAGCCGACAGCCTCAACGCCGCGGTGCTCGGCCCGGATGCCTCCGAAGGCTCCGAGACGCTCAACCTGTTCATCGGCGACGTCGCGCGCGACATCACGCAGAAAACGGGACAGAAATGCACCGCGATCCGCCGCGTCTACGTGCCGCGGGAGCTCGTGGGCCTCGTCGTAGCGCTGCTCGACGAGCGCCTCGCGGGCGTCAAGGTCGGCAATCCTGCTGACGACGGCGTGAACATGGGACCTGTCTCAACGGCTCAGCAACTCGCCGACGTCCGCGCCGGAATCGGTCGACTCGCCTCGGTCGGAAAAATCGTGCGCGGTGGTTCTGGCGCCCTGGACGGCGTC